>JAEUKH010000042.1 GCA_016792845.1 Myxococcales bacterium
GCCGGCGTGCCCGCGCGCCTGAAGAAGGTCGAGGAGAACGACGTTCCCTCCTTCCTGTGGCGCTCCGTGCCCGACGAGGCCGCGCTTGCGAAGCTGCCCGAGGCCGAGCGATTCGGCTCGGAGACCGATGCCCGCCAGGTCTTCGACCGGCTCGCCGGCACCTGGACCTACTGGGGCTGGAAGGGCAAGTACTTCGCCTCGGAAGCCGACGCGCTCGCCTTCCGCGATGAACTCGCCTACATGCTCGCCACGCAGCGCGTCGCGCCGAATTCGCCGCAGTGGTTCAACACCGGCCTGCACTGGGCCTACGGCATCGACGGTCCCGGCCAGGGCCACTATTACGTCGATCCCTTCACCGGCAAGCTGACCAAGTCCAAGTCGGCGTACGAGCATCCGCAGCCGCACGCCTGCTTCATCCAGGGCGTACAGGACGACCTCGTCAACGAGGGCGGCATCATGGACCTGTGGGTGCGCGAGGCGCGCCTGTTCAAATACGGCTCCGGCACCGGCTCCAACTTCTCCATGCTGCGCGGCGAAGGCGAGCGCCTCTCCGGCGGTGGCCGCTCGTCCGGGCTGATGTCCTTCCTCAAGATCGGCGACCGCGCAGCCGGCGCCATCAAATCCGGCGGTACCACGCGCCGCGCCGCCAAGATGGTCATCGTCGATGCCGACCACCCCGACATCGAGGCCTTCATCGACTGGAAGGTGAAGGAGGAGGAAAAGGTCGCCTCGCTCGTCACGGGCTCCAAGATCGTCAAGAAGCACCTCGCCGCGATCATGAAGGCCTGCGTGAACTGCGAAGGCCATGACGACGACTGCTTTGATCCGGCGATCAACACGGCGCTCAAGCGCGCGATCAAGGACGCCAAGAAGAACGCGGTGCCGGAAAACTACGTCAAGCGCGTCATCCAGTTCGCGCGCCAGGGCTACACCGCGATCGACTTCCAGACCTACGACACCGACTGGGATTCCGATGCCTATCTCACCGTGTCGGGCCAGAACTCCAACAACTCGATCTCGCTCAAGGACGATTTCCTGCGCGCTGTGGAGAAGGACGAATCCTGGAACCTGATCAAGCGCATAGACGGCAAGGTTCACAAGACGCTGAAGGCACGCGACCTGTGGGAGAAGATCGGTTACGCCGCCTGGGCTTCCGCCGACCCCGGCCTGCACTTCAACACCACCATGAACGACTGGCACACCTGCGTGTCGGCCGGCGCGATCCGCGCGTCGAACCCGTGCTCGGAATACATGTTCCTCGACGACACGGCCTGCAACCTCGCCTCGATCAACCTGCTCCCCTACCGCAACGCCGACGGCACGATCGACGTCGCCGCCTACGAGCACACGGTCAGGCTGTGGACCATCGTGCTCGAAATCTCCGTCATGATGGCGCAGTTCCCGTCGAAGGAGATCGCCAGGCTGTCCTATGAGTACCGCACGCTCGGCCTCGGCTACGCCAACATCGGTGGGCTGCTGATGACCGGCGGCATCCCCTACGACTCGGCCGAGGGCCGCGCCATCTGCGCCGCCGTCACCGCGATCATGACCGGCATCGCCTACGCCACCTCGGCCGAGATGGCGGCCGAGCTCGGCGCCTTCCCCGACTACGACCGCAACGCCGGCCACATGCTGCGCGTCATGCGCAACCACCGCCGCGCCGCGCATGGCGAGAAGGACGGCTACGAGAAGCTGGCGGTCAATCCGGTGCCGCTGGTCGCCTCCGACCTGCGCCAACCGGCGCTCGCCGTGCATGCCCGCGCCGCCTGGGATCGCGCCATCGAGCTCGGCGAGGCGCACGGCTACCGCAACGCGCAGGCGACCGTGATCGCGCCGACCGGCACGATCGGCCTGATCATGGACTGCGACACCACCGGCATCGAGCCCGACTTCGCGCTGGTGAAGTTCAAGAAGCTCGCCGGGGGCGGGTATTTCAAGATCGTCAACGCCTCGGTCGAGCGCGCCCTTGAGCGCCTGGGGTACTCGAAGGCTCAGATCACTGAGATCGTGGCCTATGTGGTGGGCACCAACACCTTTGTGGGCGCCCCCAAGGTCAACCGCGAGTTCTTGAAGCAGAAGGGGCTCACCGCAGACGAGATCGAGAAGATCGAAGACAGCTTGCCCGGCGCCTTCTCGATCGAGCAAGCCTTCTCGGTCTTCTCGCTGGGGCAAGGGCTCATCAAGCGATTGGGCTTTGAAGAGGCCGCCCAGAAGCCCGGGTGGTCGCTCTTGGAGGCTTGGGGGCTCGACCGCGCGGACATCGAGGCGCTCAGCGATCAGCTGCTCGGGCGAATGACCGTCGAGGGCGCCCCGCACCTCCGCGATGAGCACCTGCCCGTCTTCGATTGCGCCAACCGCTGCGGAAAGATCGGTCAGCGCTACCTCGCGCCGATGTCACACATCAAGATGATGGCCGCGGTTCAGCCCTTCTTGTCGGGTGCGATCTCGAAGACGGTCAACCTGCCGAACGACGCCACCGTCGACGAGGTGGCCGAGATCTACCGCCAAGGGTGGAAGCTGGGCCTCAAGGCCGTGGCCCTCTACCGCGATGGCTGCAAGGCCTCGCAGCCGCTCTCGACCACTTCGAAGGAAGAGAAGGTTGAGGCCAAGGTCGAAGCGAAGACCGAGACCAAGGTCGAAGCCAAGGTCGAGGCCCGCGCGGTGACGCCGGTGGTGGCGCCGCCGCCGGTGGCCACAGGGAGCGAAGCGGCCGCAGAGTTTGGCCCTCTGTTCGCGAAGGCGCCGGTGTTGAGCCCCACGCGTCAGAGCGTTCGCTTCAGGCTCCCGCGCAAGCGCCGGGGGTTCACCCAAGAGGCCCGCATCGCGGGTCACAAGGTGTTCTTGCGAACGGGCGAGTATGAAGATGGCCAGCTCGGCGAGATCTTCATTGACATGCACAAAGAGGGCGCGGCCTTCCGTTCATTGATGAACAGCTTCGCCATCGCGGTGAGCATGGGGCTTCAGCACGGCGTGTCATTGGCCGAGTACGTCGACCAGTTTACCTTTACGCGCTTTGAGCCGCAGGGCAGCGTCGAGGGTCACCCGAACGTGAAGTTCGCCACGTCGATCATTGATTACGTGTTCAGGGTGTTGGCGGTTGAGTATCTCAAGCGTTACGACCTGGCGCATGTGCCGCCGAGCGAGGCCGAGGCCGAGGTGGCGACGCCTCCGGTGTACAGCCCCACGCTCGCGATCGACCGACCCGCGGCGGTGCCGTCGACCTCGACGACGCACGAGATCGGCATGGTCGCGGGCAGCGCCCTCGATCAGCAGCTCGGCAAGATGATGGGCGACGCGCCCTTCTGCGACAACTGCGGCCACATCACCGTGCGCAACGGCGCCTGCTACCGCTGCCTCAACTGCGGTTCGAGCATGGGCTGCTCTTGAACGAGGCGTGACCCGCGACCTTCGCTGAAGGTCGCGCTTCACGGCGCCCCTGCCCCGCCCCCAGCCTCGCCTGCTCGCGTGTAGACTCGCTTCCGCGGGAGAACCTCAGCCCTCACGGCGGTGCGCTCGACCGCGGCGCGAGCTGGTCGCGGATCACGCCGAGCCAGAACGCCCGGCCGCGGTACTGGCTCATCTTGCCCAGCAACTTCCCATCGCGGAAGAGCAAGAAGGTCGGGATCCCGTACAGCCCGAAGCGCTGCGCCAGGGCCGGGTGGGCGTACGCGTCGACGGTGACCACCCGCAGCGCCTCGCCTTCGAGCTCGGCCAGAAGCGCGGGCGCGTCGCGCGCGAAGACCTCGCAGTTTGGGCACCCCGGCCCCCAGAAATCGACCACCACCAGCACCCCCCGCGGCGACAACACCCGCGCGTCGAACTGCTCGGCATCCTCAATCGCTTCGATCTGCATGGCCGCCCCAAGTGTCGGCCGGTTCAGCGCCCGAGGGAAGCCGCACGACGCAGACGACGCCAGCCAAACACGGGCGAGGCATTCTGTCTCGCCGCACCGACAAGGAGGCCTACACGGGCCTACAGAGTCTTACGAATCCGTTGATTTCACGACCGAATTCGGCGTCGTCACTGTTTGCGACAGACGGGGGGAATGAGGTAACAACTTTGGCTTGAGGTTACGGTGCGTCAGAGAGGCCACAGGGGCTCGACGGGCATCGCTTGCAGTCTTCGCAGAGGAGTGACTTGTGAAAAAGCAATCTCGTTGGGCTCTCGCATTCTTGATGGCCGCGTCAGCCGTTGGCGTCGTCGGGTGCAGCGACCCGGTCAGCCCCATCGGCTCCGAAGATGCAGGCGGGTCAGACACGGGAGGCTCTGACACAGGGGGCTCCGACACGGGGCCGAGTGACACAGGCGCGCGTGACACAGGGGGCACCGACACCGGCCCCGCCGATGTGGGCACCGACTCAGGCCCCGCCGACGCGGGCCCCGCCGACGCCGGCCCCGCCGATGTAGGCACCGACACCGGCCCCGCCGACGCGGGCCCCCTCGACGCGGGTGCGGGTGACGCGGGTGCGGGTGACGCGGGCTCCGTCGACGCCACCACGGGTGACGCCACCACGGGCGACGCGGGCTTGATGTGCCCGGTCTTGCAGGGCACCGGGATCACCGTTCCGGGCATGGTGGCCAACATCACGGCGATGACCACGGGGGGCAGCAACCGCAACGCGTCGACCACATGTCAGGCCAACGCGGGCGGGCCCGACCACGCCTACAACGTCACGGTCAGCCGTCGCGCGCGGGTGGTGTTCAGCACCGCCAACACGGGCACGACCTTTGACACGGTCTTGGCGCTCCGCCGCAACTGCACCGACCGCGCCACGGAGTTTTCGTGCAACGACGACGGCGACGGCACCCGCTCGGTCATCAGCAACGTGCTCGACCCGGGGAGCTACACCCTCCTGGTCGATGGATACAGCTCCGGGAGCGGCACCTACGTGCTCTCGACCACGTCGTATGACCTCGCGGCCAACGCCGAGTGCGCCATGCCCACGCCCCTCACCGCGGGCATGGGCCTGTCGAACCAGCAGCTCGGCGGCGCGGGCGCGGCCTCGACGGCGTGCCTCACGAGCTCGAACGGGGGGCAGCTGTTCTATTCGTTGACCATTCCGGCCAACTCGTTGGCGACGATTCGAGTCACCCCTGGCATGACTCCGGCGTTTACGCCTGTGATTCGGCTCCTCGACGCGTGCAACGCGACCGCCTGCCTCGCCTCGACGACGGGCACCTCGGGCACGGTCACGAGCCTGACCTTCGCCAACAACGGCACGGCGCCGCGCACGGTGCTCGTGTCGGTGGCGAGCACCACGCCCTCGGTGGGCACCTTCTCGATCGACGCGACCACCACGACCTTGATGCCGGGTCAGTCGTGCGAGATGCCCATTCCGCTCATGCCCGGGCAGAGCATCATGGGAGTCGACACCTCGATGGGCGCTCCGGCCAGCGCAGCGTGCGCGGTGGCGGCGACGGCGACGCCTCGGTACTACTCGGTGACGGTGCCCCAAGGGCAGCGGGTGGTGGTGAGCGCGACCTCGACCGGCAGCACCGCGCGGGCCGCGACCTTGCGGGTCATCGACGGCTGCACCAACAGCCAGTGCCTCGACAGCTACACCAGCCCGAGCACCACCACGCCGGGGCAGGTGATTCTCTCGAACGGCGGCACGGCGCCGCGCACCTTCGTCGTGCTCGCCTCGGGCACGAGCAGCACCACCGCGGGCACCTTCACGCTCAGCGCCTCGGCCGCGGCGGCGTCGGCTCCGGGTGAGGTCTGCGCGGCCCCCATCGACCTCGCGGCGGGCGCCACGTTGATGAACCAAGACACGGCCACGGCGATCGCGCGGCCGCCGACGAGCTGCTCGGCGACCGAGGGCAACGTGCGGCACTACCGCGTAATTGTGCCTCCGGGGCGGCAGATCGTGGTGCGGGCGACCCCTTCGGCGGGGCTCAACGTTCGCATCCGTCACACCCTGACCTGCACGACGACGAGCTGCGAGAGCAGCGCGGCGAGCTCGAGTTCGGCCGCGGTGAGCCTCACGGCGCTCACCAACCCCACGACCTCGCCCCGCGACGCGATCATCTCGGTGGGCAGCACCTCAACCACGAACGGCACCTACACCCTCGAATCGATCGATACGGCCATCACGGGGTTCATGCCCCGGTACACCGTGACGCAGGTGCCGACGGCGTGTGACGACCTCGCGATGGGCACCTCGCTGGCGCCCTCGGCCGGGTGGACCGACGACTCGGTGACGGCCATCACGGCGCTCCCGACTGATTTCGCGTTCTCGTTGGTGGGCGACCGGCAGACCCACTACGCGGTGTCGTCGAACGGCTTTGTGCACCTCTTCCCGAACGCGATGGGCAGCCCGCTGTCGAGCTTCTCGAATCAGCTGATGCCCAGCGCCACGACGCCCAACGGCGTGGTGGCCCCCTTGTGGGACGACCTCGTTCCCAACATGGGCACGGTGCGCTCGGCCGTGCTCGGCACCGCCCCCAACCGCCGCTTCGTCGTCGGGTGGAACAACTGGGGTCTCATCAGCGAGTCTGGCGTGGTGCTCACCTTCCAGGCGAAGCTCTTCGAGACCACCAACGTGGTCGAGTTTCACTATTGCAGCGCGACGGGCACCACCACCCCGCGCAGCCGCGGCGCCAGCGCCAGCATCGGCGTCGAGAACAACGCCGGCACCGCGGGCGTGCTGGTCCAGTACGAGCGCGACAACGCCTACTCGACCGCCCAAGGCTACCGCCTGACCCCCGCCAACTGACCCGCTCGCCCTGTCGAGGGCTCCCGTATCATTCGGGGGCCCCGAAGGGCTTCGCCACAACCCAAAGAGCGCCCGCGGTGTCGACCCAACCCGCGGGTGATTCTTTATAAAGTCACAACCGACTGAATCACCATTCAGCGTTCGCGCGGTCGGCTCAGGGGCAGCGAAAGAGCGCCACGATGTGGGCCATCTCTTCGTCGCTCAAGAGCTCGGTCGCGAAGGGCGGCATGCTGCCCGCGTATCCGAGGAAGCTCCCGTGTCGGGTCTTCTGATAGGCCACCTGCCGCGCATAGCTGGCGTAGTCGGGCACCCCCGCCGGGAGCTCGCCTTGGCAATGTTCGGCCAAGGTGTCTTGGGGCACGATCGACACCAGCGGGCCGAGGCGACCTTGGCCTGAACCGAAGGCGCCGTGGCAGTTGGCGCAGGCGCGCTGGTAGAGCACACGGCCGCGCGCGGGGTCGCCGCCGGCGCCGAGGTCGCGGGTGCTGCGCGGCCAGGTGTGCGCGATCGGCGCGGTGCCCTCGGTCGCGCCGTTCGGGCTGAGGCTTTCGAGCCAGGCGCCGAGGGCGTCACCCGTGGGGCCTTCGAGGTCTTCGGCGCGGCCGCGCATGAAGTGAACCCAGCAGCGGACGACGGCCTCGCGGAGGTGGGTGGTCTCGCCGTTCCAGTACGAGGGGCGGCGTGCGGCGCCGCGGAGGGGGGCGCCGGGCAAGATGCGCTCGCCCGCTTCGGCGGGGCGATCGACGTGGCAGGTTGTGCACGCGAAGCGGTTGTACTGCGACCCCGAGACGTTAGGGTCGCGGGCCAGGGCCGCACCGCGCTCGGCGAGCGGCGCGACCACGGTCTCGTCTGCGCACGACACCAACGCCGCCAAGGCGAGGCCCCCGAGGCACCTGCGGATCACGGCGCACCTCGCTGCCCCGGCGTCGCAAAGACGATGGCGTCGGGGTAGTATCCCACGGTGTAGCGCCGCCGAATGGCGAGGGTGTCGGGGTCGAGCGCGAGCACCGTGCCGGGCGACGGCGTCTGGCCGCCGTACGCGCCCTCGCAGACCAGGTATTCGAGCCCGTCAGGCCCGCGGGCGACCTGGTGGGGCTGCACGCACTCGTCGCGGGTGAAGCTCACCCGCTGGAGGATCGTCAGCGGCGCGCGGGCGGTCATGCGCACGAGCTCGTCGCGGCCTTGGGTGGGCACCAGGAGCGTCGCGCCGTCGCGAGACACCTCGGGGAAGAAGGGCTTGCCCGCGAGGCGACGGGTGACGCGCTCCTGGTCGATCTGCCCCGTGACGGTGTTGTACGCGAGGAGCGCCCCAGACACCGTGCACCCGACCCAGAGGGTCTCTCCGTCGGGTGAGAGCCCGAGGCTGTACGGGCCGTGGGTGGGGCTCGTGACCCGCGCCGGAGGCTGCCCGGTGATGTAGACGAGCCGCACCGTGGGCACCGCGGGCCTGAGGTCGACCACGCCCACCGCGTCGTCGCCGTAACACGCCATGAAGAGGGTGTTGCCGTCGGCCGAGAGCACCATGCCGTGGGCGGCCACGCAGACGGGCACCGAGCGCACCCGCTCCATCGTCTCGGCGTTGACGATCACGAGGTTCGAGCGCTGCCGCGGAGGGTCGTTCGCGTTCTCGAGGGCGCGGCGGAGGTCGAAGTGCGAGACATAGAGCCACCGACGGTCGGGGCTCAGCACCATGTCGCCAGGGTTGGGGTCGACGTCGACGCGCCCCAAGAGCCGCATGTCGCACGCCGCGCGCTTCACCAAGACGCCCGGCACGCTCGCGGCCCCATGCTCGGCATGCGGCCCCGGCGCCAAAGCCGGCGCGGGGAACGACAAGGGCATAAACACCGCCCCCCGCCCGGGATCGTACGCGAGATGGTGCGGGCCGTTCTCAGCCAGCGGCGTGACCCCCACAGGGTACGGACCCCGCACCTCGCCGCGTTCGAGGTCGAGGGCCGAGATCGAGTTCATGAGCGAGTTGGTGACGAGGCCGAGGCCCGCATCGGGCACCGCGAGCTGTGTGCACCCGCTGCCCCACGGAGAGGCGTCGAGCGGCGCATAGACCACGTTGGTTTCACCGCACCCTGCGAGGGCCAGCGCTGCGAGGCCGAGCGCCGCGCGGGTCGTTCGGGCAATGAGCCGGGGCATGGCGACTCTCTACGACCCCGAAGGTCACTTGAAAAGTCGCGAACTTGTCGCCCCCTGCGCAGCGCCATCGCTTGCACGGCCCGGGCGTGTTCGCGGGCGCGCTGTGAGGCTTGACCCGGGGCGCGCGATGGAGGCTAAGTACCGGTTGATGAGCGGGCGTGTGCGTGGTCTTGCGGTGATGGCGGTCGTTGCGGCGGGTGCGGGCGCGGGGTGTTGGCCCTCGTTTCCAGAGAACCTCTTGCAGCTCGATGTGCCTGCGGCCGATGTGCGGCGTGACACCGGGGTCGCGCAAGACGCCGTGAACGACCTCGGCCCTGTCGACGCGGGCTTCGACGCGGGCTTCGACGCGGGCCCTGACGGCGCCGCGGCCGACGGCGACCTCGACGCGGGCCTCGCCGACGCCGACGCGGGCGCTGACGCGGGCGAAGACGTGGGCGAAGACGTGGTGACCTTGCCCGCCGACGCCGACGTCTGCCGCGACTACCCGCTGCCGATGAACGCGCCGTCGATGGCCCTCTTCGCGGGTCTCGACGAGCCGCGCGACCTCACCTTTGACGCCACCGGCCGGGTGGTGGTCGCCCACGGCAACCGCATCACCGCCTACGCCCGAGGGGGGGCCGGTACGGCGCTCATCACCGACGCGCCGGGCACCCTCGTCGCGGCGCGCTTCACCCGGGTGGGCACCCTCGTGGTGGCCTACAACACCACCAGCGACGCGGGCACCACCGCGGGCAACATCGGCGTGCTGGTGCCGGGCAACAACAGCCTGACGCGGCTCCCGATCGCGATCGGTCGCGTGGGCGGCCTCGCCATCGATCGCAGCGACCGCATCTGGTACACCGACGCGGCGGCGCATCAGGTGTTGCGGGTTCAGCCCAACGGCACCGACCGCGTGACGGTGACCACCTTCGCGTGCAACCCCGACGCGGGCACGATCACCTACTGTAGCCCTGGGCTTCTGGCCTTCGGCGTAGGCGAGCAGGCCATGTTCATCTCGTTCGCGCGGAGCGTCGGTCAGTACGTCGGCAGGGTCGCCTTGAACGCGGTCGACGGCGGCGCCAGCACGGTGATGGGCACGCCGAGCGTCTTGGTCGACGGGCTCCCCTCGGTGGCGGGGCTCGCGGTCGACGAGTGCAACAACGTCTACATCGCCGACGAGCTCGGCGAGCGCATCGTGCGCATCAGCGAGATGGGCACCGGGGTCGCGCCGGTGAGCCGCGTCTCGGGCACCCGCGGGCTCGCCTTCGGCACGGGCCCGATGTTCGACAACCGCGTGCTGTTCACCCTCTCGGGGCCGAACCGCTCGGTCTTTGTCACCCAGTCGATCACCCGCGGCAACCCCTTGTTCTGAGGGCCGCCGCGCGGCTCACCCGGTGCCGCCGACGTCACCCGTCGCGACGTCAACCCCAGCATCGGCAGGGCCCGTGTCAGCAGGGCCCGTGTCGGCAGAGCCCGTGTCAGCGGGGCCCGTGTCAGCAGGGCCCGTGTCAGCAGGGCCCGTGTCAGCAGGGCCCGTGTCGGCGGGGCCCGTGTCGGCGGGGCCCGTGTCGGCGACCGAGGCGTCGAGGCGCACGGGCGTCTCACACCGCGACACGCCTTCGCTGGTGAGCACGCAGACGAGGCCCGAGACACACTCGCGCTGCATGAGACACTCGTCGCCGCGTTGCCGCGTTGCTTCGATCGAGCAGCCCGCGATGGCGACGCCCAAGAACACCAGAGGCCACACTGACCACCCCGTCTGTGCCTTCACACCGCAACGCTACCACAAGGCCCCGGCGGGCCGTTGCGGGGAATCAGCGTTGCATTCATCATTGCTGAAAACAAAGCGAAAGCGCAGCATCGTTACCCCGGCCCTGCGGGCGATGGTAGGGTCTCGGGTGCCGTGAAGATCTCGCCCTCGCTGCGCCTCGGGTTGTTGTCGTTCTGCGTCGTGTGCGGCTGCGGGCCGAGCCTCAGGCGCGACCTCGCGTCGATGCCCCAACGGCAGATCACCTACGACGACCTCTGTCGGCTGCAAGATCACTTCAACCAGCGCGAAGCCGGCGGGCTCGGGCCCTATCGCTCGGTCTCTGAGCAGTCGACCGAGACCTCAGAGACAGAGCCCGATGAGACCGGGAGGCTCAGGCAGCGCCTCGTCGGTGAGGGCACCTATGTGATCGCGACGCGCACCGACAGGCAGCGCTTCGCACAGCTACTTCGTGAGGAATATCAACGGCTTCCGAGGCTTCGCATGGGGGGCTCGGAGAACGAAGTGCGGGTCACCTTGGGCTGGTGGGGCTCGGGTTCGATGCGCCGCACGCGGCCCGACACCGACATCGTGGTGGTGGTGGGCGAGCAGCGGGTTGAACTGCCTCCGAGCCCCTGCGTGGGCGAGTTCTTGTTCGGTCAGCGGGCCTACGCGATGCGACGCAACGTGCTCTCGGCAGAGCGCGACCGCGCGGTGGGGGCGCTCCCGACGGTGTACCTCCATGACGCGGGGGCGGGCGACGCGGGGGCGGGCGACGCGGGGGCGGGCGACGCGGCGTCTCGCTGAAACCGTGCGCGGCGCGGTCGATTGCGGGTAGAGTCGGAGCCCTGGTGTTTCAGCGGATCTATGCGATCGGGTTGACGGCCTTTCGGGAGTCGGTGCGCGACCGGGTGCTCTTCGCGGTGCTCGGCTTGGGGCTCGCGTCGACGCTGCTCGGCTTAGGCTTGGGGAGCCTCTCGGCCAGCGACGCGGTGCGCATCCTGGTCGATCAGGGTCTGGTGACCTTGTCGCTCTTGTCGAACCTCATCGCGATCTTCCTCGGCGCCAATTTTCTCTACAAAGAGCTTGAGCTTCGCACGCTCTACGTGCTCCTCGCGCGGCCTGTGGGGCGTCACGAGCTGGTGCTCGGCAAGTATCTGGGCATCCTCGTGACGGTGATGGTGTTTGTGAGCCTCACGGCGTCGTTTGTGTTGGGCCTCGCGGCGCTCACGGCCACCGACGAGTCGGTGCGCGCGCTCGAACGTGCCAACGCGGCGCTCGGCCCGGCGCTCGGGCTCTTCCGTCGGCCGGTGTTGCGGGTGGGGCTGCTCGCCCTCGCGCCGCTGCTCTTCGGGCTGTCGCTCTTGTCGAAGCGGGTGCGGGCGCTGGTCTCGGTGGGCGCGGTGTTGCCGCTCTCGTTGGGCCTGCTCGCGGCGGTGAGCGCGGTGAGCGCGGTGGTGATCCCGGCCGAGACGACGCTGGTGCTTCGTGCGGTGGTGCTGGTGTTGAGTGAGGTCGCGGTGGTGGGCGCGGCGTCGATGCTCTTCAGCGCCTTCTCGACGCCCTTTGTGACGGGCATGTTCTCGGTGGGCCTCTTCGCCATCGCGCGGAGCTCGTGGTTGATGCAGCACCTCCCGCGGCGCTTCCCTGATGCGTTGCGGGCGCTGCTCACGGCGGTGGTTCGGGTGGTGCCGAATCAGCATCTCTTTGTGCCCAATCGTCAGGTGCTCTTGCCCGAGAATCTCAGCCTCGGCGTCAACGCCTACCTGGTCGAGTGTGTGCTGTACGCCCTGTCGTACGCGGCCGTCATGTTGAGCGCCTCGGTGCTCTTGTTTCGTCGACGAGACCTCGTATGAGCCGACGTTCTACGGTCGCGATCGCGGCGGTCATCACGGGCGCGCTGCTCGGGCGCTTGTCGCTCACCGCGCGCGACGAGCTTCGCGCGGGCGAGGCGGCCTTCGCGCGGCATGACCCCGAGCGCGGGGTGCTCCATCTTCGGCGCGCGGCGCACGCGTACTGGCCGGGCAACCCGTGGGTCGAGGCGGCCTACGCGCGGCTCGAAGAAGAGGCCCTCGCGGCCGAGACCCGCGGTCAGCCGCAGACGGCCCGCGACGCGTGGTCGGCCCTGCGCGCGAGCGCCCTCGGCACCCGGTGGATGGTGGTGCCCCAACGGGCGCGGCTCGACCGCGCGAACCATCACCTCGCGCACCTGCTCGCGGTGGCGCCGCCGCCGCCTGAGGAGCGCGACGTGGCCGTCTCGACACGCGAAGAGCGGCACCTCGCGCTCTTGCAGGAAGACCGCAGCCCCGACCCCGCGTGGGTGCTCGTGACGGGCCTCGGCCTCGCGCTGTGGCTCGCCGCCGGGGTGTGGGCCGCGCGTCATGGGTGGGACGCCGAACATCGCGCACAGCGTCATGTGTTGTGGCGCGCGGGGGCCGCGGTGCTGCTTGGGTTCGGGTTGTTTGTTCTTGGGCTCTGGCGCGCTTGATTCGTGGGGCCCAAAGGGGTCACCATTGTGAGATGCGAGAGAGCATGCTTCGGTGGGTGCTTCCGTCGGTGTTGGTGGCGTTGGGCTGTGCGCAAGGGGGCAACACGGTGGTCGAGACCGACACCGGCGTCTCGGGCGATGTGACCTCTGACCTCGGCGCCGACGCGGGGGCCGACGCGGGGGCCGACGGCGCCGTGAGCGACGCGACCGATGCCGCGGGCGATGTCGGCCAAGACGCAGGGCCGAGCGACGCCGGGCCGAGCTGTCGGACCCACGACGATTGCGTGAGCCCCGACCTCTGCACCAACGCGCAAGAGTGCCGCGAAGGGCGCTGCGTGGTGGTGGGCGGTCCGGCCCTCTGCAACGACAACGTCGACTGCACCACCGACCGCTGCGACGCGATGCGCGGGCGCTGCGTGCACGAGCCCGTCGACTCAATGTGCCCGAGCGATCGCGTGTGCGACATCCAGCGAGGCTGCTCGACCGATTTGAGCTGTGAGGTGGGCGACGCGACGTGCCAGCGGCTCCAAGGTGACCCGTGCAACGGCACCTGGAGCTGCGACCCCGCGCGCCTTCGGTGTGTGCGCAGCCAGCCCTTCTCGTGCGACGACAGCGACGCCTGCACGATGGATCTCTGCATGGTGATGGGCACCGCGCCGATGTGCAATCACATGGGCCCCAACTACCAGAGCGACGCGATGAACTGCGGCCGCTGCATGAACCGCTGCACCGCCGGGGCCAACCAGACGCCGACGTGCATGATGGGCGCCTGCGCGGCGACCTGCAACGAGGGCTTTGTCGACCTCGACCGCATGCCGGCCAACGGGTGCGAGTGCAACAGCCGCGACGCCGACGCGCCCGACCTTGAGTTCCGCGACACCAACTGTGACGGCATCGACGGTAACGCGAGCGCGGCGATCTTCGTGAGCCCGCGCGGCAACGACGCCAACGACGGCTCGCAGATGATGCCGAAGCGCACCATGGCCTCGGCCATCGCTGCGGCCGCGGCGGCGCGGCCCGTGCGCGCGGTGTATGCCGCGGCGGGCAACTACGACGGCGCCTTCACCCTCGCCTCAGGCGTGAGCGTGTACGGCGGGTACGACGACCAGAACGGTTGGGCCCGCACCCGCGACAGCCTCACGGTGGTGAACGTGCCGAGCTCGGGCGCGTTGGCGCAGCGCATCGCGTCTCCGTTGGAGTTGCAGCTCATCACCATCCAGGCCGCGGGCGCGACGGGCACCGGGCAGAGCAGCTATGGGCTGCGGGTGCTCCAGTCGACGGCCACGGTGACCCTCAGGGCGTGCACCGTCGCGGCGAACGCGGGCTCGGCCGGGCGCGACGGCACCGAGGGCAACGTCGGCGCGGGCGGCGCACCCGGGGGCAACGCCTCGGGCTCATCACCGGGCGGCGGCGGTTCGCTCTGCGGGAGCGGCGGCGGCTCAGGCGGCGGCGGCGTAGGCGGCACCCGCGACGGCAACACCGGCGGCATGGGCAGCGGCCCCGCGGGCGTCACCGGCGGCGGCGGCGGCTCCGGGGGCTCGCGCGGGGGCGGTTGCTTGAACAGCCGCAACGGCGGCGGGGCTCCGGCCAACTCAGGGGTGGGGGCCAACGGCACCAACGGCGCCAACGGCGGGGCGGCGGCGCCGCTCGGGAGCCTCGACACCACGAGCGGCCTCTACACCGCCACGAGCGCCAACAACGGCAGCGCGGGCGCGGCAGGCGGCGGCGGCGGCGGCGGCGGCTCGGGCGGCGGCGACGCGCAGGTGTGCGGCTTCTCGTGCTGTGATCGCACGAGCGGCGGCGGCGGCGGCGGCGGCTCGGGCGGTTGCGGCGGCTCGGGCGGCACCGGCGGCACGAGCGGCGGCGGCAGCTTCGCCATCGTGGCGGTGTCGTCGCAGGTCGAGCTCGTCGGCACGCGGGTGCAGGCGGGCCGCGGCGGCAACGGCGGGCGGGGGGCCAACGGCGGCAACGGCGGCAACGGCGGTGGCCCCGGCAACGGCGCAGGCGGGAGCGGCACGGCGGGTGCCGGCGCGGCCGGTTCGCGGGGCGGCGCGGGGGGCGCGGGCGGCGCGGGCGGCGGCGGCTCGGGCGGGCCGTCGGTGTGTGTGTTCTACCTCGGCACGCCGCCGGCTCAATCGCAGGTGACGTGCACCCGCGGCGGCGGCGGCGCGGCGGGCCAGGGCGGTACGAGCCCGAGCGGCCCCGCGCCGAGCGGTCAGACGGGCCTCAGCGAAGACGTCCGCCCCGCAAACTGAGCGGCGCCCCACCGGCGCTGCGGTACCCTCTCGGCCGTGAGCGTTCTGCACCTTTGCACAGAGACACCGCTCGTTCGCGCCGACGGCGTCTCGCGTTGGCTCGGGCGCTCGGTCTGGGTCAAGCGAGAGGGCATGACCCACCCGCTCTTCGGCGGAAACAAAGTTCGAAAGCTAGAGCGGCTCCTCGGGCACGCGCGGTCGATACGGGCCACCCACATCATCACCGTGGGCGCCGCGGGGTCGAACCACTGCCTCGCGACGGCGCTTCACGGGCGCGCGGCGGGCTTCGAGGTCGAGCTCGCGCTGGTGCCCCAAGCCGATGGCGCCGTCGCGCGCGACAACCTGCGGGGCATGGTGGCGACCCAAGCGAGGCTCCACCCCTGCGCGGGGCTCGCGTCGCTCGGCGCCACCGTCGCGGCACGGGCGCTGCGCCTCAGGCTCGAAGGCGCGCGGGTGTACGTCATCCCGTTTGGGGGCAGTTCGGCCGAGGGCGCGGCGGGCTACGCGGGGGCCGTAGACGAGCTCGAAGCACAACGTAAACAATTGAAATTAGAAAACTTTTCTCTCCACTACGTTGCCACCGGGAGCGGCGGCACCTGGGCAGGCCTCGCCGCGGGGCTCAGCCGCATCGCGAGCCCTGACACGCTGATGGGGGCGCGGGTGGTCGCGTGGCCGGGGCTCACCCGGGCGGGGCTTGAGCGGCTGGCGTCGAAGACCGCGCGGCGCTTGGGGCTCGGCGCGCTCACGGTGACCCGCGGGCTCGATGACACGACGCTGGGAGACGGGTACGGGCGCGAGACCGAGGCCGCACGCGAGGCCCTCGCGCGCTTCGCCGAAGACGGCGTGGTGCTCGACCCGACCTACTCGGCCAAGGCCGCTGCGGGCCTCGTCGCCGCGCTCAGGGCGCGCCCCCCCGGGAGCGCGGGGCTCTTGTGGGCGACCCGCTCTGACGTGCCAGGGCCGCGGCTTGAGGGGGCGCTCCCTGAGGCGCTGGCGCGGCTGCTCACGGCCTGATGGGCTTCATGGGATGTCGAGCGGGTGACGCCGTCGCTGCACCCGGTGCGCCGCTCAGACCATCTGAGGGGTTGTCATGGAGCGCACGTTCACCGGGTCTCGGCTTGACAAAGATGACGCTTCTGTCGCTTCTCTCGCGACGGTGATGGCGTCAACGCTCAGCGATCGTGGGGGCCCCGCGCCCGAGGTGTCCCCGGCGGAGTTTGTCGCGGGTGTTCGTCGGCGCATCGACGCGCGCCTTGAGGCCTTGCTCGATGAGGGCGCGCGCTACACGGGGGGCGTGGCCCCCGACGCGCTGCCGGTGCTCGCAGCGGCCCGCGACCTGACCATGCGGGGCGGCAAGCGGCTGCGCCCGGCGATGCTCTTCGCGGCGATCGAGTGCGTCGAGCCGGGGGCTCACCCCGAGGCGGCCGCTGACCTCGGGGCGGCCCTCGAGCTCCTCCAGACCTACCTGCTCATCCACGACGATTGGATGGACGGTGACCCCGTGCGGCGCGGGGCGCCCTCGGTGCATGTGCTGCTTGAGCGGGCCTTCGGCGACGCGCACCTCGGGGCCGCGACGGCGATCCTGGCGGGCGACCTCATGGGCTCGATGGTGCACAACGTGGTGGGGCTGCTCGACCTGCCCGTCGCGCGGCGTCGCGAGGTGCTCAAGGTCTTCGGCCGCATGGAGCACGAGGTCATCTTGGGGCAGTGCCTCGACGTGACCCGCTCGCCCGACATCGAGAAGATTCACGCCCTCAAGACCGGGAGCTACACCGTGCGCGGGCCCTTGCTCCTCGGGGCCGCGGTGGCGGGGGCCTCGCCCGAAGCAGTGGCGAGCCTCGAAGCGTACGCGCACCCGCTCGGCCTCGCCTTTCAGCTCCGCGACGACGTGCTCGGCGCCTTCGGGAGCGCCGCCGAGACCGGCAAGCCCGTGGGCGGCGATTTTCGCGAGGGCAAAGAGACCCTCTTGCTCCAGCACGCGCGGGCGACGCTCTCGGCGGGCGACGTGACCACGCTCAATGGCCTTGTGGGCAAGCGCGACGCGAGCGAGGCCGAGGTGCTCCATGTGCGCGAGCTGGTGGCCGCATCGGGGGCCCGCGAGGTCGCCGAGGCGCGCATCACCGAGCTCCGCGGGCAGTGTCTCTCGGCCCTCTCCGCGGCCGCGTTTCACACCCGAGGCCGCGAGCTCTTGCGCGCCTTCGCGACGCTCCTCACTGACCGCTCACGATGACCGACCCAGCTCCTCTCTCGCCCTCGACACACACTCCGCCGCGTCGGTATCGCGCCTCGGGCAAGGTGATCTTGCTCGGCGAGCACGCCGTGGTCTACGGCCACCCTGCCCTCGCGGCGGCCATCACGCCGGGCTGCGAGGTGTGGCACGCGGCCCCCGCGGCGCCGGGGCTCTCGCTCACCATCGCCGCGTGGGAGCGCACGTTTCGCCCTGACGACGCGAGCGACCTCGGGCGCGCCCTCGCGGCCCTCGCCGAGACGCTCGGGGTGACCGACGCGGCCCTCGAGGGCGTGCTGCATCTGCCCGGCGGCGGAGGCCTCGGCAGCTCGGCGGCGCTCGGCGTCGCGTGCGCGCGGGCCCTGCTCGGCGGCGACGACGACCTCGAGCGCACCCTCGCCGGGGCCCTCGCGTGGGAGAAGGTCTTTCACGGCAACCCCTCGGGCGTCGACCACACCCTCGCGGCGCTCGGCGGCGTGCGACGCTTCGTCAAGGGAGAGGGCGCGTCGCGGGTGGGCCTCCGCCGCGGCATGACCCTGGTGATCGCAGACTCGGGCGAGCGGGCCTCGACCCGTGACATGGTGGCCAGCGTGGCGGCCCAGGTCGCGCATCGCCCGGCCGAGACGCGGCGCACCCTTGAGGCCATCGCGGCGCTCGTGCGAAACGCCTGCCTCGCGCTCCCAGAGGGCGACTTCAAGACCCTCGGTGACATGATGAACTTGAACCAGATGCTCTTATCGTCGTTGCTGCTCTCGACCGAACGTCTCGAAACCCTCTGTGCGGCGGCGCGCGGCGCGGGCGCCCTCGGGGCCAAGCTCACCGGCGCGGGCGGCGGCGGGTGCATGGTGGCCCTCTGCCCCGACGAGGCCGCGACGGTGGCGCGGGTCACGGCGGCCCTCACCGCGCTCGGGGCGCCCACGCGGCAGGTCGAGGTGACACCGTGAGCCGCGGGTTTTGCCGCGCGCGGGCCAACATCGCGCTCGCGAAGTACTGGGGCAAATGCGACGCGGCGCTGAATTTGCCCGCGGTGCCGAGCGTCTCGCTCACCCTCGACGCCCTGGTGACCGAGACCGAGGTTCAAATCGATCCGAGCCTCGAAGAAGACCAGGTGTGGCTGAACGGGGTGCCCCAAGAGGGGGCAGGGCGCGCGAAGGTGAGCGCGCTCCTCGCGAGCGTGCGCGGGCGGCCCGAGGCGCGTCGCGGGTTCGCGCGGGTGACCACGCAGAACCACTTTCCGAGCGCGTCGGGGCTGGCGTCGAGCGCGTCGGGCTTCGCGGCGCTGACGGGGGCCGCGGCGCGCGCCTACGAGGTGCCTCTCAGCCTTGAGGCGATGTCGTCGATCGCACGCCGAGGCAGCGCGAGCGCCGCGCGGAGCGTCTTCGAAGGGTGGTGCGCCCTGCCCGCGGGCACGCCCGGCGACGACTGGCTCCCAGCGCGGCCGCTCTACGGGGTCGACCACTGGGAGGTGTGCATGGTGCTGGCGTTGGTGACGCACGCCCCGAAGGCCATCGCGTCGCGCGACGGCATGCGAGAGACCGCGCGCACGTCGCCGTATTGGGGCGCGTGGTTGGGCTGCGCGCCGGGCTACGTCAAGGCCGTGACCGAGGGCGTCGCGGCGCGCGACCTTGAGGCCACCGGGGCCGCGATGGAGGCCAGCACCGCGGCGATGCACGCGAGCGCCTGGGCGGCGGTGCCGGCGGTTCGGTACATCAAGGGCGTCACCCTGGAGCTGCTCGACGCGGTGCAATCGCTGCGCGCCGCAGGCGTCGGCGCCTGGGCCACGATGGACGCCGGGCCCCACGTCAAGGTGCTCTGCCTCGCCCACGACAGCGCGCGGGTCTCGACGGCCCTCGCGGCCGTTCCGGGCGTGGTCGAGGTGCGCGTGGCCCGCCCCGGCCGCGGGCTCGAGTTCGCGTGATCGCCTCGGCGCCGGGCAAGCTGATGCTCACCGGCGAGTACGCGGTGCTGCACGGCGGGCGCGCCCTGGTGATGGCCGTCGACCGTCGGGTGCAGGTGCGCGCGCGACACCCGAGCGAGGGCGCGGCGACGCGCTTTCCGCCCGAAGCGGTGGCCGCCTGGGCCCTGGCGAGGGCGCGCGGTCTTCTCAGCGAAGTACCCGATCCGACACGACTTTTCTATGATCTCGGCGCGGTCTCGGAGGCCGGGCGGAAGCTCGGCGTCGGCAGCTCGGCGGCCCTCTGCGCGGCGGCCCTCGCGTGGGCCCTGGTCGACGCGGGGCACACCGCGAGGCCCGATTTCGAGACGCGCCGCGGGTGGGCCCAACTCGCCCGCGCAGGGCACCGCGAGGCCCAAGGCGGCGGCAGCGGCGTCGACGTCATCGCGAGCACCCTCGGCGGCGTGGTGAGCTGCACCCTCGGCCCCGACCTCGACGACCCGGTCAGCGTATCGGCCGTCGCGTGGCCCCGCGGGCTCTATTGGAAGGTGCTGTGGTCGGGCGAGCCCGCCCTCACCCGCGAGATGTTGCAGCGGGTGCGGGCCTTCGAAGCCCGAGACCGCGCGGGCTTTGTGACCCGCATCGGGGCCATCGCGGCGGCAAGTGAGGCCGCGCACGAAGCCTTCTTGCGCGACGATGCATCGGAGTCGACACGGGCCTTCGCAGCGCACGGTGAGGCGATGCGCGCGCTCGGCGTCGACGCAGAGGTGCCCATCGTGACCGAAGCGCTTGCCTCACTCACCGACGCGTGCAGACCGCTCGGGGTGGCCATCAAACCGTCGGGAGCCGGAGGGGGCGACGTTTCGCTCGCGGTGTCGTATGACCCCGAGGCACTCGCGAGGGTCGACACCCTGGGAGCGGCGCGAGGCTTTCAAACTATCACAATGCACACCGACCACGACGGCGTCGCGGTGTCAGGAGGCTGAACTGCAATGAGTCGTTCGTCACGCATCCCGGGCTTTTACAAGCAGCCCGTCGAGTCTCGTCGGCGCCTGGTGGCCGAGTCGGTCGACCTCGACACGAGCGAGCTCAACCGCGTGCTCGCGGCCGGCGGGCTCGACGTCACCACCGCCGACAAGACCGTCGAGAACGTGGTGGGCACCTACTCGTTGCCCTTCTCGATCGGGCTGAACGTGCGGGTGAACGGGCGCGACCACCTCGTGCCCATGGTGGTCGAAGAGCCCTCGGTGGTGGCCGCGGCCAGCAACGCCGCGCGGATGATCCGCGAAGGCGGCGGCTTCACCGCGCGCCACGACGACCCCATCATGATCTCGCAGATCCAGCTGTGGGACGTCGCAGACCCCGTCGCGGCCCGCGCGAGGCTCGACGCCGAGCGGGCGACGCTCCTGGCCATGGCCGACGCCGCGGTCGAGACCCTGGTGGCCCGCGGCGGGGGCGCCCGCGGCCTTGAGGTGCGCGACCTCGGCGACGGCTTGATGGTGGTCCACGTCCTCGTCGATGTGCGCGACGCGATGGGCGCCAACCTGGTCAACACGGTGGCCGAGAAGCTCGCGCCGACGGTGGCCGCGATCGCGGGCGGCACCGTAGGGCTGCGCATCTTGTCGAACCTCTGCGACCGTCGGTGCGTGTACGTCAGCTGTCGGGTGCCGCCGGCGATGCTGGCCACCGACAGCATGCACGGCGAGGCGGTGCGCGACGGCGTGGTGCTCGCCTCGCGCTTCGCCGAGCGCGACCCCTACCGCGCGGCCACCCACAACAAGGGCATCATGAACGGCGTCGACGCCGTGGTGATGGCCACCGGCAACGACTGGCGCGCGGTCGAAGCGGGCGCCCACGCCTTCGCCGCCCGCAACGGCGCCTACGCGCCCCTCGCGACCTGGCACACCGACGACGAGGGCATGCTGGTCGGCACCATGGCGCTGCCCCTCGCGCTCGGCATCGTGGGCGGCACCCTGCGCGTCCACCCCGGCGCGCGCCTCGCGCTGAAGATCATGGGCGTCTCGACGGCGCAGGAGCTCGCCACCGTGGCCGCCGCGGTGGGCCTCGCGTCGAACCTCGCGGCGCTCAGGGCCTTGGCCACCGAAGGCATCCAGCGCGGGCACATGGCGCTCCACGCGCGGAGCGTCGCGGTGGCGGTCGGGGCCCGCGGCGACGAGATCGAGCGCGTGGCGGCCGAAATCGCCGAGGCCTGCAACGTCACCGTCGACGCCGCGCGGGCGGCCCTGGTGCGGCTCCGCGGCACCGCCGAGGCGAGCGTCGCGCCGACGGTGAAGTGAGCGTCGCATCTCGCTGGCGATGCGGGGCGGGCTGCGTTAGAGCCCCAAAGCATCACGTGAAGGTGCTGCGGCGATGATGTCGTTCGAGAGTTTCGTCAAGCTGGGCTGGTCGTTCTTCAAGACGGTGCTGCGCGCGGCGCTCCCTCGCAAGAGCGAGCTCCAGCGTTTCTCATCTCAATACCGCACCGACGGCATGTTGAGCGCCGAGGCGAGCGACCACGCGGTGTACGTCGCCGCGGGGCGCTGCCTCGGGTGCGGGGCCTGCGACCTCAAGGCCCTTGAGAGCGGCGCGGCGACGGCGCTCGGGCCGCTCGGGCCGATGGCCTTCGTGCAGAGCGTGTCGCGGCATCCTGGCATGAGCAATCCGCTCGGCGACGGCGCCGACGCGGCGCTCTTGAAGCGGCTCGAAGCGGTGTGCCCGGTGCAGGTGCCCTTCGTCTCGCTGGCCGCGGTGGTGCGGCGACGGCACGGCGAGCTCAGCGAGGCGCGCCGCGGGCTTCAACTTCCGGCGCGGAGCTGACCGATGAGTCTGCGAGATCAGTTTGCGATCGTTCTTGGGGCGTCGAGCGGGTTCGGCGAGGCCATCAGCCTGCGCCTGGCCGAGGCGGGGATGCACATCGTGGGCGTCCACCTCGACCGCCGTTCGACCCTCGGCCACGTCGAAGAGATCAAAGAAAAGATCGCCGCGATGGGCCGCGAGGCGTGGTTCTTCAACCTCAACGCCGCCGACGAGGTGAAGCGCCGCAGCACCCTCGACGCGGTGGCCGAGAAGATCGCAGCCCGTGGCCGCGGCGAGACGGTGAAGGTGCTCGTGCACTCGCTCGCCTTCGGGTCGCTGCGCGGGCTCGTGCCGCCCCGCGAGACCCCCGACGACGCGCTCACCCGCATGCAGCTTGAGATGACCCTCGACGTCATGGCCCACTCGTTCGCGTACTGGGTCCAAGACGCGCTGCGCCGCGACATGCTCACCGACCACGGCCGCGTCTACGCCATGACCAGCACCGGGAGCCGCGCCGGCTGGCCCGCGTATGGCGCCGTGAGCGCCGCCAAGGCCGCGCTCGAAGCGTACGTTCGGCAGTTCGCCGTCGAGGGCGCCGCGCGGGGCTTCACCGCCAACGCCCTCTGCGCCGGGGTGACCCGCACCCCTGCCCTCGACAAGATCCCCAACAGCGAGGCCCTCGCGGCCCGGGCCCTGGCCAAACACCCCGCCGGGCGGCTTACGGTGCCCGACGACGTCGCCCGCGCCGTGGTCGCCCTCGCGAGCGAACACACCGACTGGCTCAACGGCAACGTGCTCTTCATCGACGGCGGCGAGGCCGCCGCGGGCTGATCCGCTTTAATGTTCACAGTGTGAACATTGCAAGCTGCCTGCGACGATGCGGCCTCGTTGGGCGGGCCTTCTCACCGCAGCCCCTTCGGGGGTAAGCTTCTCAAACCATGACAAGACCGAGCAGGGTGCTGGGCGCGGTGGCCTTGGGGCTGATGCTGGGCTGTGGCGACACAACCGGCGGCGGAGGCGGCGGCGCGCTGACCATCGCCGACTTCCCGGCGCGGTATTACGCAGCGATTTGTGGGCAGTTCTTTCGCTGTCCGCAGGGGGGCGACAGCGGGCTCGTGGTGGCGCTGCTCGGCGACGAGGCGCGGTGCGTGAGCATGATCCCGAACCTGGCGGGCCCGCAGATCGCCGACCTCGTCGCGGCGGTCAACCGCGGCACGGTGCGCTTCGACGGCGCCGCGGCGGCGCGCTGTCTCAGCCAGGTCTCGTCGAGCTGCATGGCCCTCGAAGGCGACGGGGTGACCGAGTGTCGTTCGGCCTTCACGGGCACCCTCGCGGCGGGGGCGGGCTGTTGGCGCAACGAAGAGTGCAGCACCGGCAACTACTGCGACCACGGCGACGCCGCGGCGCGCATCTGCCCTGGCATGTGCCGCGCCGTCGTCGCCGCGGGGGGCGCCTGTTCGAGCGACCGCCAATGCGCAGGCTGGAGCACCGGCGCCGAGGCCTGTCTCAACAGCCGCTGCGTCGCCGTGACCCAGGGGCCCACCGCCCAGGTCGGCCAGGCCTGCGGCACCAGCGACGCCTCGCCCTCGGTGCACACGGCCTGCGCGGCGGGCCTCGCGTGTGTCAACCGCACCTGCCAGACCCCCGCGGCGGCGGGTGCGCCGTGCAGCGACAGCATCGTCTGCGCGCCGGGCCTGGTGTGCGCAGGCAACGGCGGCACCATGCGAAATTGCCAGTCGCCGAGCAACCTCATCACCAGCACCGCGGGCGGCGCGTGTCGTCCGGGCGGGCAGCAGCCTCCGATCTGCAACCCGCTTCAGCGCCTCGCGTGCGGCGACAGCAACACCTGCATGACCGTGGGCGACGGCTCGGCGGGCTCGCGCTGCATCGGCAGCGCCGACTTCGGGTCACCCTGCAACGCGGGCCTCTACTGCGAGCGCACGACCAACCTCTGCACCGCGCAGCGCGCGACCGGCGCCGAGTGCACGAGCGGCCGACAGTGCGCCTCGGGTGATTGCCAAAGCGGTCGCTGCCTCGAACGCATCTGCGAGTGAGCCGTCACCCGCGGGTTGACCGCGGGTGAACCCTTCGGCCACGCTTGTGGCTCTTGTTGACCATGCAACGTCTCGTTCGTTTGTACCGTGAGCGCCGCCTCGTTCGCTTCGGCGTCGAGGGCGCGCTGCTCGTCGTCGCGGTCGCGGCGATCGGCGCGTGGCAGACCCGCAACCACCCGCGCGGCGCGCCGCCGCCGGTGGCGCTCCGCACCCTCGAAGGGGCCCCGGCGTCGCTCGCGGCGTGGCGCGGGCGCACGACCCTCGTCGAGGTTTGGGCGCCCTGGTGCGGGGTCTGCAAGGTGCAAACCGACAACCTCGCGCGCGCCCACCGCTGGCTCGGAGGACGGGCGAACGTCATCTCGGTGGCGGCCTCGTTCGAGAGCGAGGCCGAGGTGCGCGCGGCGATGCGGGCGCACGACATCACGGTGCCGGTGCTCCTCGCTGACGCGCGATTTACGCAGCAGATGCGGGTGTCGGCGTACCCGACGGTGTTCGTGCTCGACGCCGACGGGCGGGTGGTGAGCTCTCTCCAGGGCTACACCACCACCCTCGGTCTGGTGCTGCGGGCGCTCTGGGCGCGCTGAACCCCTGAGCGGCGCTCAGGCCGCCAAGACGGTGTCTGCGAAGCCCGTCAAGAGCGCCCGCGCGGCCGCGGGGGCGGGCATCCCTGCGACGCGCTCCCAGGCCGCCGGGAGGCCCGCGTCGAGGGCCACGCGCAGCCCGTCGAGGGCCTCGGCCTGCGCCGCACCGATGGCGGCCCGCTCGTCGTCTGAGAGTTGGGCGTCGAACCACGCGGCGACCTCGAAGGCGAGCGCGGCGTGGCGGGTCTCGTCTTCGGCGATCACCGACATGGTGCGCTGAACGAGGCGATCGTGGGCGTGCTGCGCCTGCCAGGTCGCCACCAGGGCGCCGAACCCCTCGCGGACGCAGCCCTCGACGGCGTTCTCTCGGGCCACCTCGAAGCGCGCGCGGAGCCCCATCGGCACGGGATCGAGGGCCCGCACCGTCGCGCCCATGCGTGACGCGAGGCGCCCGGTCATGTCGGCGTGGCGACGCTCATCGTCGGCCGCAGCCTCGGCCCGCGCGACCAACGCGGCCGGCGCACCGAGCGCGCGCAGCTCGGCCGCGAGACGCTCGAACGAACCCACCGAGGCAGCTTCGAGGGCGGCCACCTCGGCGAAGAAGGCGCCCACCGAGGGCCCCACCGGCGCCTCGACGAAGCCCTCGGGGCGGCGACCCACCGCGCAGGCCGCGCAGCTCACATACACGCTGCCGCCGCCCTCATCGCGCGGGAAGCAGAACGTACGCGGCCCCCCCAGCGACGAGACCCCGTCGCAGAGCACGTTGCACTGCTCGGGCGTCAACGTCCCCGCCTCGAAGTCGTAGCCCGGCGGCAGCCCGCAGGGGAAGCGCACCGCCTCCTGGCAGCTCGACATGTTCACGATCACCCGCGCGCAACGGTCGGCGTCGACCATCGCCCCGGTGTCGGTCGGCCCCGGCACGTCGCTCGGGTTGCCCGTGTCGACGCGCCCCGCATCGACGGAGTTGCCGCTGTCGACAGGGTTGCCCGTGTCAACGCGCCCCGCATCCACCGGACCCCCGACGTCGACGGGGTTGCCCGTGTCAACACGCCCCGCATCCACCGGACCCCCGGTGTCGACAGGGTTGCCGGTGTCGACGGGGCTGCCGGTGTCGACGGGGCTGCCGGTGTCGACGGGGTTGCCCGCGTCGAGGGCCGCGTCGGCGGTGGTTTGCGAGACCGTCTCGCCGCACCCGACGGCGGTGAGCGAGGCCACCGAGAGCACAAGTTGGCGAAACATAAGCGGAAGGTTACGGGGCGTGGTCATGCGCTGACCTTACCCCATCGTGCGGCCTGCGTCGCGCGGGTGGCGGCGCAAAAGCCCCAATCGCGTCGCGGCCCACCCGCTCACCATCGCCAACGGCACGACCCACAGCACCCCCCAAAGGCGCCCCGCCACGGCCCAGAACACCAGCGCCGTGAGGGCCCCCGAGAGCATCCCGTGGCGCGCGTGGGCCGACGGGCCGAAGCGCCCCACCACCCACGCCCCGAGCCCCACCGACAGCAGGAGCGCACCCACCGGGATGAGCCCCCCGACGAGCTCGGCCCGATGCGCCGCGAGGGGCCGCGCCGCACGCACCGCCGCGATCTGCGCCGCGCTCGGGTTCACCCCATAGACGCCCTCGAAGACCCGCACCGAGAGCCGACCCGCGCCCTGCGCAAGGAGCGCGAAGACCACCACGCTGAGGGTGGTGCCGAGGGGGATCCAGTGCCAGGGCGGCGCCTCAGCCTCGGCCGCCGCGGGCTCGGGCGGAGCCGCGCGGGGCGTCGATTGCAAGACGGGCAAATGTCGTCGGGTCGCCATGCTCACACTTCGCGCTCTCTCTCAGCACCCGCGCGACGCGCCGTCAAGCCGCCCGCTCAGGGTTGCCCAGGAGCGGCCGCGACGGGCCCTGCGATCGCAAGGGTGTCGATCACCTTCGGCTCGGTCTCTGACCGCCGACCCGCCCCCTCGGGCAGCCCTGCGGCGTCGAGCGCGGGCATCGCGTCGATGGCGAAGGCCCACAGTTTCAAGCCCTTCTCGTCGATCTTGAGGCGCAAGAAATTCTTGTACCCTTCGATCTTCAACGAAGAGAAGGCCTCGTTGGCGTGCCGCCGAAACACCCGCACGCTCACGAACAGATAGAGGCCCATGATGAGCCCGCCGAGGAGGTACCCGAACACGGCGCTCGACACCAGCATCGCGAAGCGCTGCGCGATAATGTGCGACTCGCCCACCCAGCCCATCTTCTGCGAGAACGAGATGCCGAGGCCGCTCGCGAAGAGCGCCGCGATGAGGTGCAGCGCGCCGTGCGTGAGGCCGCCCAGAACCTTGAACGAGCGGCGGTTCGAGTCGGTGAAGAACACCACCCCGGCGAGCACCGAGCCCACCACCACGAAGGCGCTCGGCTGCGTCGCGGCCTGCTCGAGCCCGCGCCGCAGGGTGGCCATCACCCCTTGCGAGAGCACCGCCACGTCGGGCTTCGGCAAGAGCCACGAGAGCACCGTGTAGACCCCCGCCGTGGCCAACCCAAACTGCGGGTTCGTCAACGGAAAGAGGAAGTTGCGCGCCGCCAGACGCTCAGACGCCGCACGGCTCGGATACTCGTGATGCAACTGATACCGCCGCGTCTCGCCCTCGCGCCCGTCGGTGAGCCGCGCCACCGAGGGCGTGTGCGTCGGGTGCAGAAACGCGCCGCCGCCCCCCGCGGTGATGAAGTGCCCGCCGCCCTCGTTGCGCCGCTCCATGCGGCGGTAGTGATGCAAATCGCCCGCGAGGCTCAGCACCACCCGGGCCCGGCGCTGCTCGGTCACCCAACGCAAGAGCGCCCGCAAATGGGGCCCGTGGTCTTTGCGATACTGCTGCCGAAACACCCACGTCGGCTCGGCGAGACACACGATCACCGCGTCGCCCTCGCCCAGGTCTTTCAAGCTCGACTCGAACCACTGCTGCTGCGGCACGTCGATGTCGCACTGGAGCTGAAGATCGACCGCCAAAAGCCAATGCCGATGCGGCAGCTTGATGCAGTGGTAGCTCCGCTGCTGAAAGCAGTGCCAGAGCCCCAGCGGCGCCTTCTGCGTGAAGGTGCTCACAAAGCCGACGAGGCCGTCGTACCAGTCGTGGTTGCCCGGCAACGCGAGGAGCATCGCGCGCCCCTCGCGCCCCTCTGACGCCGCGCGCATCGGCGCCACGAGGCGCGACTCGTAGGCCGCCACCGAGCCCGCGGGGTACACCTCGTCGCCGCCCAAGATCAGAAGCTCGCCCCGCGCGATCTCTTCGCCCGAAGGCCCGCAGAGCGAAGGGCGCGCGAGGGCCTCGAAGACCGTCACCGTCGGCCGCCACCCGTCGCCCGTGTCTGACACATAATCAATGGTGAGCGCGTCGTGGGCGCTCAGATCGAGCACCGCCTGAGGCCCCGCCAAGGCCATCAAGAGCCTGAAATCGGCGCGGGTCGCGAAGACCTCGGTGAGGATGGTCTGCACCCCCGTACGAAAGAGTTGGGCCGGGTCGTACCAACCCACCATGCCGGGTCGCTCAGAGCCCTCGGGCGATGTACTCACCCGCGCGACGGTATCACGGCCTCAACCTCGCCAGCGCCGCGAACCAGTGCCGCTCGGCCGCGCCCTCAGGGTAGCCCTCGTCGCACCAGAGCCGGTACGCGAGCCGCGCGACCTCGTCGTGAGCGGGAGGCGGCAGGGCGATGAAATGTTCACACTGTCCACTTTCATCGAACGGGGGGCTTCCGAAGCTGTTGAAGCGGGCGGGTCGCTCGGCCACAAAGCGCAGGCACCGCGCCCGCTGCGGGCAGCCCTCACCGGGGCAGAACAATCGCTCAAACATGCGTGGCACCTCCGAGACTTGGGTGAACCCTGGTCGACCGTTTTGGGGCCTATCCGAGCGGCGTCGCGGTGCGCCACCGGTCGCCCACGCGGAGCGCCCCCACGAGGCTCGCGTTGACCAGCACCGACACCGCGAGGCCCGCCTCCTCGGCCTGCTCAAGGGTGGCCACGCCGGGGGTCGTGAGGCACCGCACCGCACGGTCTTCGAGCCACCGGCGATACGGAGCGCCGTAGAGGTCATCGGTCGCGTCGTCGCCGAGCATCGCCCGAACGCCCGCGCCCGGCGCGTCGGCGAGCATGCGCGCGACGATGTGATGCCCGCGCACCTTCGACCGCACAGGCCACGGTTGCAGCCGCGTCAGCCTGAGCGTCACCTCGGCCCACTGAGTGGGCATCGCGGGCCCCAAGAGCAGGGTGTCGAAGCCGCGCCGCCGCCCCGCCGGCCCGTCAACGTCTGGGTCGCCCATGCGGACGAGGTCGAGCTCGTACTGCCGCGCCCGCGTCATCGCTGCGAGGGCGTCGTCGGTCCACGACCCGAGCCCCTGACCGAGCGCCGCGAGGAGGTCGAGACACCCGTCGGCGTCGTAGCGACGGCGCGCCTTGAGCCGCCACGCCGAGGCGAGATCGCTGAAATGCCGCCGCCCCACCGACGACACGATGGCCATGCGACGCGCCTCATCGAGGGTCACCCCGCGCACCGCGAGCAGCTCGAGCGCCGCCGTGTCGCGCCGCCCAGAGGCCACCCCGAGCGCGCCATGCACCGCCTCGACCCGCGCGGGGTCGTCACAAAAGCCATCGGCGAAGCGCGCATCGAGGGCCGCCTCGAAGAACTTTGACACACTGTCAAACTCGGCCCGCGGCGCACCGTCGAGGCCGCGGGTGAGCACCCGCAGGTCGCCCTCGGGGGTCACCGCGTAGGCGAGCGAGGGCCCCGCGGGCTGCGGGTCGAGCGAGACCCACGCGCGCACCCCCGGGGCCACGCGGCGACGCCGGAGCGCGCTCAAGGGGCCCCACACGAGGGCGCCGCCGAGAGCAGGCGCGTCACGGAGCGACCACACGAAGTCACACGTCTCGCAGTCATGGGTGAGGGCCACGAGCGAGGCCGGCGCCCCACGCAGCGCGAGGGCCCGACGGGCGAGCGGGTGCGCCGCGAGGGTCATCGCGTAGCGGTCAACCACCACGTCGTCGCGCGCCGCGAGCCGCGCCGCGGCGGCCCTCACCTGCATCAAGCGCGCGCGCAGCGGCGACACCTGGGGCGACACCTGGGGCGACACCTGAGAGGGCACCGGGGGAGGCAACAGGGGCGCGACCATCACGGCCCCAACGAGAGCCGTTCGAGCGCGAAGACCTCGACCTCGACGCCCCGCGCATAGTGGGCGAGCGGAGGCCCCGCAGGGCGGTCGATGCCGGCCCGCGCGAGGAGCGACTCGCTCCACGCGGTCACCTCGGCCTCTTCGAGCGGATACGGCGCGTGGTGAACCTGCCCGCGGTAGAGGTCGCCCTCACCCGCGTTGGCATAGAGCAGGTACCGCTCGGCGAGAAAGTGCTCGAGGCTGCCCGGCGTCGCGGCCCGCGGAGCCCCTTTGGGCGTGTACGCGACGGTGCAATGCGCGCCGTCATCGCGGCGCCGGGTCGCGTACGCGATCTCGCCGTCGGCGCGACGGTCGAGCGACATCGCGGCGTAAAAATAGGGCAGGTGCCAGAGGGCCCGGGCCACCGTCACCGCGAGCCTTGACGCAGCGTCAAGACTGAAGAACCACACCCCCGGGTCGCGGCCTTCGCGATGCACATAGGTGCGCACGTTGGTCTCGTGAAAGTTGGCCGTGCCGGGCACCGCGGGCCACCCGGCGAGGCGCACCCCGCGCATGGTGAAGGGCACGAGGCCCACAAAGGCGCGCCCCTCGAAGGTGTCGATTTCGAGCGAGCTCGGCACGAGGGCGCTGAGCGCCTCGACGGGCACCTCCCAGTGCAAAAAGAGAAGGTCGTACCAGCCCTGACGCTGCGCGAGGCGCCCCCCCACAGGCCGCTGCGTCGGCGTCAAGCGATCGATCACGTCGGCTCCCACATCGCAGGGTTTGCCGCTTCTCGGCCCCGACGCAAGCGAGAAGCGCGCGACGGCACAGCATCGCGGCGCAAACTGAAATACACTCGCGGGGCACTATGCGTGATGCCCTCGCCCACGACCTCCGGCAGTGCCTCGGCGACGCGGCGGTCTCGACCGACGACGCCGACCGCAGCGCCTACGCCCACGACCTCTGGCCGCGGCAGCTCTTGGCGACCCGCGCCCGCGCGCCGCGCCCCGAGGGCCCGGGGGCGGTGGTCTGGCCGCGGCACCGCGACGACCTGGTGAAGCTCATCGCCTTCGCGCGGCGCCACGGGGTTCAGCTCTTGCCCTTCGGCGCGGGCTCGGGCGTGGTGGGGGCGACGGCGCCGACGCGCGAGGCCGTCACCGTCGACATGAAGCGCATGCGGGCCCTCCACAGCCTCGACCTCGGGCGGGGTCGGTGCGAGGTCGACGCGGGCGCGCTCGGCGAGCATCTTGAGAACGCGCTGCGGCGTAAGGGCGCGACACTAGGGCACTTTCCGTCTAGCATTTATTGCAGCACGGTGGGCGGTTGGGTCGCCACGCGGTCGGCCGGTCAGTGCTCCGGGCGCTACGGCAAGATTGAAGACATGGTGCTCGGCGTCGAGGGCGTGCTCGGCACCGGCGAGCCCTTCCACGCCTGCGCGCCCGAGTCTGAGGGGCTCGACCCCCGCGCCCTGATCGTCGGGAGCGAGGGCACCTTCGGCTTCCTCACCCGCGCGACGCTCCGGGTGTGGCCTGTACCGACGGCCTTTCGCGGCCTCGCGTACACCTTCCGCTCGCTCGAAGACGCCTTCACGGCGATGCGCGCGCTCTACCAATCGGGCCTCCGACCCGCGGTCTCGCGGCTCTACGACCCCTTCGACACCTACGTGTTTCTTCAGGGCAACGACAAGCCGCTCGCGACGCGCCCCGCGGTGGCCCCGACCCCCGCGACGCCGAGCACCTTCACCGGCGCCCTCTTGCGCTGGGCGCTCGACCGCCCGCGCCCGCTCAACGCCCTCCTCGACCTCGCGAGCGAGCACGTCTACACCCGCTCGCTGCTCATCATCGGCTTCGAGACCACCGCCGCCGAAGACGCCGAGGCCCTGGTCACCCAGGCCCGCAAGCTCTGCCTCTCGCTCGGCGGTCGCGACGAGGGCGAGGGCCCCGCGCGCCGCTGGCTCCTGCGCCGCCACGCCGTGAGCTACCGCATGCCGCCGACCTTCGAGCGCGGCCTCTGGGTCGACACCATGGAGGTCGCCGCCCCTTGGTCGAAGCTCAGCGCCCTGCACAGCCGCGTGCGCGACGCGCTCGGCCAGGGCGGCTTCGTGATGGCCCATTTCAGCCACGCCTACCCCGACGGGTGCTCGATCTATTTCACCTTCGCGGGCGCCTCTCCCGACGACCGCGACGCCCTCGCCACCTACGACGCCACCTGGCAGCGGGCCCTCGCGGCCGCACACGAGGCGGGCGGCACCGTGGCCCACCATCACGGCGTGGGGCGCCTCAAGCGCGCGGCCATGGGCCTCGAATGGGGCGCCGGGGTGAGGCTCCTCGAAGGCCTGCGTCGCGCCGCCGACCCCGACCAGGTGCTGGTGCGCGGCGCCCTCGTCCCGCTCTCGCACGAGGGCTACGCGAGCCGCCCAGAGCCCCCGACGGAGCCCGTCTTTGACACCCTCTCGCGCACCGTCACCGTGGGCCTCGGCCACGACGCCGAGAGCCTCCGGGCCCTGGCCGCGCAGCACCAGCTCCGCTTCGACCCGCGCGGCGCCCGCACCCTCGCCGACTGGCTGGCCTCGCACCGCGCGCTCTCGACCCGCCACGACGACCCGGTCGATCACCACGTCGCCGGGTGGCAAGGGCGGCTCCCCACCGGCGACGCGATGGGCTGGCTCGCCGCTCCGCGCCGCGCCGCAGGGCCCGACCTCTTGCCCCTCCTCGTGCACGACCGCCGCTTCGGCAGCCTCGACACCGTGACCCTCAGGCTCGCGGCCCTCGACGAGCCCGCCCCGGCCTACGTCGCGCCCTGCGAGGCCGTCACCGGCGCCCTCGACCCGACCCTCGCCCGCTGGATCGACCGCGCCGCGGGCACCCTCACCGCGCCCCCATGAGCGAGCCCGAGGCCCACGACTTTACCCTCGTCGCGCCGCCCGAGCGCGGCCTCCCGGTGCTCGTCGAGGTGCCTCACGCGGGGCTGCGCATCCCCCCCGACGCGCAGCGCCTCTTGCGGGTCTCGCATGAGACCCTCCTGCGCGACGCCGACGGCCATGTTGACAGTGTCTACATTGACGCCCCGCGGGTCGGCGCGGGCCTCTTGGTGGCGCACGTCTCGCGCTATGTGGTCGATCTGAACCGCGAGCCCGACGACGTCGACCCGGCCTCGGTCGAGGGCGCGACGGCGCTGCGGGGGTGGTTTCCGCGCGGGGTGATCTGGCGCGAGACGGCCGAGGGGCACCTCGCGATGACGCGCAAGCTGACCCGCGACGAGTACGAGCATCGCCTCGCGCGGTACTATCGGCCCTACCACGAGGCCCTTGAGACGACGCTCCGCGGGCTCCACCGGAGGTACGGCCGGGCGCTCGTCGTGGCCGCGCACTCGATGCCCTCGCACGACCGCGCGGTGGGCACGAGCCCCGGGCGCAGGCGGGCCGATGTGGTGCCCGGCACCCGCGGCCGGAGCACCGCCGATCCGCGGCTCATCGACCTTGTCGAGCAGCATTTTCGCGCGGCGGGTCTCAGCGTCAGGCACGACGACCCGTACCGCGGCGGCGCCACCACGCAGCGCTGGGGCAGGCCCTTCGAGGGCTTCCACGCCATCCAGATCGAGCTCAACCGCGGGCTCTACATGGACGAGCAGCGCGGCACCCCGCACCCGCAGCAGGTGGCCTTCTTGCGCGGGCTCTGCACCCGCCTCGTGGCGCGGCTCGGCGAGGCCGTCGAGGCGCTGCGCTGAAACTTCAGCGAACCAGCGATTCGCCCGTCGAAGCCTGCGCGCGGCGCACTTCGAGGCGATACCGACTGTTGGTGGTCTGGAGGTAATAAACCTCGGCCCCGGCCACGCGCAAAATGCGGCGAACCGGCGTGGTCACATACTCATGCAACCCGTCGGGGAACTCGATCACCACCACGGCCCCCCGCCGCGGCGCACGCACCAACCTGCCCACCACAGGGCGACCAGGTTTCGGACCAAGTTTGCGGAGAACCACCTCCACGACGAGCGACTCTAGCACGACCCCGCGCGCCGAAAATGCCCCACGAAACTTTCGCCCCACTTCATCGCGAGCGCCCCCCGAAGGAGCCAGAATTCAGACACCCGCGACACCGCCCCGGCGGCCCGGCTTGACAAAGCCCCTGCGCCCGAAGCGACGCCACCCCGATGACCGATGAAGCGACGCGAGCGCCGACCGCGAGGCCCCCGCGCGGCGGTCACGCGGCAGAGACAACGGGCCGCGAGCGCGCTACAACGCCGGGCCCACGGCGACGCCATGACAGACCACGCGAAGGCCCCTCGGAGCGCCCAAGAGACCGCCGCCAAGGCCCCCCGACGACAGCCGCGGGTGCGCGCGACGCAGCTCGCCGAAGACCCCATCGAGGCCGAAGCGCGACGCTTCGTCACCCTCTCAGGGCGCAGCCCCACCGCGGTGCAGCGCGCCGTCTTTCACGCCTACCCGCGGCGACGCGCGATGGTGGTGATCGCCCCCACCGGGAGCGGCAAGACCCTGGCCGTGATGGCGCCGCTCTTGATCGATGTGTCGCGCCGTCGGCGTGAGGGTGCGGGCACCCGGGTGGTGTACATCGCGCCGGTGCGGGCCCTCGCCGACGGCCACGCCGAGACCCTCTCCGCCCTCGCGGCGGCGATCGACCCGAAGCTCAAGGTGGGCCTCCGTACGGGAGACACCACAAGCCACGCGCGGGCCAAGCTCAAGCGGACTCCCCCCGCGGTGCTCATCACCACGCCCGAGTCGCTCGCGGTGATGTTGGGCACCGACACCCGAGAGACCCTCGGCGCCGTCGAGGCGGTGGTGCTCGATGAGATCCATCTGCTCTGCGAGGGCAAGCGAGGCGCCCTGCTCTCGGCCACCCTCGGCACCCTCGACGCGATGGTGCGCGGGCGCGGCGGCGAGGCTCCGCGGCGGCTGGCGATGTCGGCCACCGTGGCAGACCGCGAGGCGCTCGCGGCGTGGGTGCACCCCGAGGCCGAGGTGGTGGCCGCAGAGGGAGAATCCGTGCCCGCGGCGCTCGACCTCGCAGACCCGAAGCTCGACGAGGCCTTCCCCGACGGCGGCTGGGCGTGGACGTCGGTGCTGCCCTTCATCGCGCGTCGGGTGATGACCGTGCGCGGCGCCATGCTGCTCTTTGTCGGCTCGCGAACCCGCGCAGAGTCGTGGGCGATGGCGCTCCGTGACGTGCTCCCGACCCGGGTGGGCGTCGCGTGCTTTCACGGCTCGCTCTCGGCCGACGCGCGCCGCGACGTGGCCGCGGGGCTGTCCGACGGGTCGCTCCACTGCGTGGTCGCCACCAGCGCCCTCGAAGTGGGCGTCGACCTCCCGCGGGTGACCGACGTGCTGACCCTCGGCGCCCCCACCAGCATCACGCGCTTGCGCCAGGCCGCGGGCCGCGCAGACCATCGCCCGGGCATGCCGCCGCGCGCGACCCTCGTGCCCGTGAGCGCCACCGACCTCGTGCGGTGCGTGGCCGTGCTCAGCGCCGCCGCCGCGGGGCAGCTCGAACCCGTCGACCTGCGCCGCCACGACCGCGACGTGCTCATCCAAGCCGCGCTCGGGCGCATCGCGCTCGGGCCCGTGACGGCCGCGCAGCTCCGCGAAGACCTCGGCGCCACCGCGGCCTTTGTGGGCCTCGACGCCGCGGCCCTCGACGACGCGCTTCACTTCCTGTCGACGGGCGGCGACGCGCTCGCCGCCTACGACGAGATGGCGCGCATCACCCGCGACGCCGACGGGCGCTTCGACCTCAGCTCGGCCCGCGCGCGACGGAGGTACCTCCAAGGCATCGGCACCATCGTGTCAGAGCCCTCGGTGGCGGTCTTGTACGGGCGCGCCGTGGTCGGACAGCTCGACGGTCGCTTCGCGTCGCTCCTCGGAGACGGCGATCGCTTCGTGCTCGCGGGCCGCACCTGGCGCATCGCGGGCCGCAGCACCGAGGGGCTTCGGGTGCGCCCTGACCGCCCCGACCCGCGCGCCGTCCCCACCTGGGATGGCGGCCGCGCCGCGGCTTCGACGGTCGTCACCGACACCGTCGCCGCGCTCTGGAGCGCCCTCAACACCTGTTGCGCCGAGACCCCCCGCCCCGATCAGCTCAGCGCCTTCGAGCGGCTCCTCGGCACCTCGCAGACCAACGCCCGCGCCGTCTTGGCCCTCGTCAGAGCCCAGCGCCGTGCGAGCGCAGTGCCGTGCGAGGGCGCCTTCACGCTCGAGCTCATCGCGACCCCCGAGCGTCAGCACCTGGTGCTCTACACCTTCGCGGGCAACCTCGCCAACGAGGTCATCGCGCGGGTGGTGGCGGCCCGGCTCCGCGCCGACACCGACGAGGGCGCGCAGGTGAGCGCCCACGACGACGCGGCGTGCGTGAGCTTCTCGCCCGCCGTCTCGCTCGACCCAGAGACCCTCCGGCGGTGGCTCGCGCCGACGGGCCTCTACGAAGACTTCATGAGCGCCCTCGCGGGCAGCGTGCTCGCGTCGGCCTACTTCCGAGAGGTCGCGCGCATCGCGCAGCTCTGGCTCCCCGACCCTCGCAAGGGCGCTGTGACCCCGGGCCTCCTCCACGACGTGCTCAGCCGCCACGACCCTGAGCACATCCTCCTGCGCGCGCGCGACCACACCCTTTGGGTGGCCCTCGAGGGCCCCCGCGCGGTCGCGGCGCTCACCGCCCGCGCGACGCAACCCTTGAACCTCCTTCGCTTGAACGCCCCGTCGCCCTTCGCCGTCTCGGTGCTCGCTTGGGCCCAACGCGACGCGGTGGCGCCGAGCGACCCTGAGCGCGCCCTCGCCGACGCGGCCCACGCGCTCTGGCGCGCCACGCGCACCCTCGACGACCTCGCGTGATCGACCTCGACGCAGCGCTCAGCCTCGTCGCACCGGGCGCCGCGTGGCTGCGGTCGCACGGCACCCTGATCGTCGCAGACCTCCACGCGGGCTACATTCAGACCCTCCAGAAGCGGGGCTTTGCGCTCCCCGACGACGCCGACACGGGGCTCCTGGCGCGGCTCCGGGGCCTCTGCGCGCGCACCCAACCGCGGCGCATCGTCGTCGCCGGAGACCTCGTCCACGGCGCCCCTGCGGCCGACCCGCGGCGCGGCCCCGAGAGCCCCCTCGACGCGCTCCTCGCGGCCCTTCGCGGCGTCGAACTCGTGGTGGTGATGGGCAACCACGACCGCGCCCTCGGCACCGCCCTCACCGACCGCGGCGTCACCGTCTGCGAGCACCACACCGAGGGGCCCTACACGGTCTTCCACGGAGACGACGACCCCGCCGCCCTCGCCCCCCGCGTCGCCGCCGCGCGGGCCACCTCAGGCCGGGTCGTGCTCGGTCACTTTCACCCCGCCCTCTCGCTCAACGACCGCCGCGGCGCCCACGCGCGCCTCGCGGCCTTCGCGTGGGGTCCCGGCCTCCTCTGCCTTCCGGCCTTCTCGCCGTGGGCCCGGGGCGCCGACCTGCGCAACCCCGCGTACGCCGCCCCCATCGAGGCCCTGGTCGACCCCAAGGCCCTTCAGCTCGCCGTCTGCGTAGGCCCCGAGGTCATCGCCACCGGGAGCCTCGCCGCCGTACGCCGCGTCGCCCGCCGCGCCTAGGGTGTCGGCGCGCCCCCCTCGAACGAGCGGGCTGAGGTCATTTCGGTAAACGCACGCAACGCAGACGCGGCGCAGCCCGGTCTGCCGATACGTCAGGGCGTATCTGCCGATACGTCAGGGCGTATCTGCCGATACGTCAGAAGCCCGCGCAGAAGGGCCATTGGTGAACGGCGATGGCCCATCGCGGCCGCGACGAGCCTCTCGGAGCCGCCAGCGTCTCGCGCCAAACGCACGGCAACCGCCGTCGCGCGACGCTGCGTGCGCCCCAAAAGCGAGAGCCCCGGCAGACTCTCTGAAGCGAGAATCACCAGGGCTCAGCGCATCGCGCGAGGTGCGCAGCGATCAGGCGGTGGCCGGCACCACGCTGACGCGCTTCTTGTCACGGCCGTCGCGGTGAAACTTCACCACGCCGTCGGTGAGCGCGAAGAGCGTGTAGTCTTTGCCCGTGCCCACGTTCTTGCCAGCGTGGATGCTGCTGCCGACCTGACGCACGATGATGCCACCGGCGCGGATCGCTTCGCCCGCGTAGACCTTCACGCCACGAAACTGCGCGCTGCTGTCGCGACCGTTGCGTGACGAACCCTGACCTTTTTTGTGTGCCATGGCGCTTCAGCCCTCGATCCCAGTGATACGAATCTCAGTGAAACACTGACGGTGGCCCTTCTTGCGGCGGTAGTTCTTGCGCCGCTTGAGCTTGAACACGATCACCTTCTTGGCGCGGTCTTGCGCGACGATCTGCGCGTTGACCTTGGCGCCCGAGACCGTGGGCGTGCCGACCTTGATGGCCTCGCCACCGAGGAGCAAAACATGATCGAAGGTGACGGTAGCGCCCTTGTCACCGGCGAGCTTCTCGACACGAAGGGTGTCGCCTTGGCTCACTCGGTACTGCTTGCCACCCGTCTGAATGACGGCGTACATGAAAAACCTCCAAGTTATCCCGGCGTCGCGGCATCACCAACGTGCCACCACGCCGACGGAAGGGGGGCGGACCCTACCCCCGCCTTCACAACCCCGTCAAGCGTCAGCGCCCCACTTTTCGCTCAAGCTCACCCCAGCGCAGCGAAAACACCACCGGGCGCCCGTGCGGGCAGTGCCCCGCAAAGTCGACCGTGTCGAGCGCCCTGAGCAGCGCCCGCGCCTCGTCGTCGGCCACCGCCTCGCCGCCCCGCAGCGAGCCGTGACAGGCCATGGTGGCCAACACGAGGTCGACGGCGCGCGAGAAGTCGTAGCCCTGACGCGAGAGCTCGGCCACAAGGTCGCGCACGAGCCGCCGCGGGTCTGCGCGGGTCAACAGCGCGGGAACGGCCCGCACCGCCACCGTCGTCGGGCCGAGGGTCGAGAGCTCGACGCCGATGCGCAAGAGCGCCGCGCTGTGCTCTTCGAGCAGGGCCACCTCGTCGGCGCCGAGCTCGACCCGCTCGGGCACCAGCAGCGGCTGCATCGCGACGCTGCGCGCGGCGAAGCTCTTGCGAAGACGCTCAAAGGTCACCCGCTCGGCCGCGGCGTGCTGATCGAGAATCACCACGCCCCCTTCGCCTTCACAAACCAGGTACATCTTGCGCACCTGGCCCACATAGTGGAGCCCCGAAAAGGTGCTGCTCGCGCTGAGCCCCGAGTCGCCGCGCGGAGCCGCCTCGGCGTGGGGCCCCTCGTCGCGGACGGGCTCCGAGCTGCGCGAAGCCCCCCCCCGCGGCGGGCTCACCTCGGCGTACGGCATCGGGGGGTAGGGCGCTTGCTTCAGCCGACCCCAGGGGTCTTGGGGCGCCTCGGTCTCGGGCAGCTCGGTCACGAACGCGGTCAGCGCGCGGCCCACCCCGAGCGCCCCGGGGTCAGCACGCTCGGGCAACGGCACCATCGGAGCGGGTGAGGGCCTCGGTTCGGCGGCACCAGGCGACGCGTCGCGCTCCGCGTCGGCCGTGGTCGAGGCGGCGCCGCGGGCTTCGAGCGCGGGCCCCTGCGGCAGGCGCTCGCTCCAGAACGCGTCGGGGCGGGTGACGGCGCGGGTCCACGGGGCGTTCGCGGCGCTGTCGCGAATGACCGTCATCACGGCCTCAAAGATCTGCCCCTGAGATTGAAACCGCACCTCACTCTTCTGAGGATGCACATTCACATCAACCTCCTCAGGCGGAACCTGCACAAACACCGCCCCCACCGGGTACCGCCCCGCGTCGAGGGTGCTCCCGTACGCCTGCGCCACCGCCCGCATCAGCACCTTGTCTTTGACGTGCCGCCCGTTGACATACAGCGCCAGATGCGAGGCCCCCGTCCGCGCCCGCTCGGGCGCCCCGAGGAGCGCCGTCACCCGCACCGCGCCCCGCGCCCCCCGCAGGTCGGCCAAGGTCTCGTCGGGCCACACCTCGCGCACCCGCGCGGCCACATCGGGGTGACGCAAAAACTCACGAACCACCTTGCCGTCGCGACGAATCACAAAGCGCACGTCAGGCCGACTCAGGGCCATCCGGACCACCGTCTCGACACACGCCGCACCCTCGGTCGGCGGCGTGCGCATGAATTTACGACGCGCCGGAGTGTTGAAAAACAAATCTTCTACCGACACCGTAGTCCCCACGGCGCAGCCCGCGGCCTTGACCACCGCCGGGGCGCCGCCCTCGACGAGACACTCGGCCCCTTCGAGGGCCCCCCGCGCCCGCGACACCATCCGCAGCCGCGAGACCGAACCGATCGACGGGAGCGCCTCACCTCGAAAGCCATAGGTCGCCACCCCGATGAGGTCGTCGGCCGAACGGATCTTGCTCGTGGCGTGGCGCACCACCGCCATCGCCAGGTCGTCGGGGCCCATCCCCGCGCCGTCATCGGTGACCGCGAGCCGCGCGAGGCCGCCCCCGTCGATGCTCACGGTCACCGTCTCAGCGCCCGCGTCGAGGGCGTTCTCGACCAGCTCTTTGACCACCGAGGCGGGCCGCTCGACCACCTCACCCGCTGCGATCTGGTTGGCCACGTCGGCGGCCAAGAGTGCAATCACTGCCACGGGCGGCACCGTATCATTCCTCTGGCGTCATGTTTGCCTGTTTGACCCTGACTGAGAGGCGATGCTAGCGTGCGAAGGCGGTGGTGGAGTACGTCGCAAATCGGTCATGAAGCAGCCCCCTACGAGCGACCGTGACCAAGAAAGCGCGAGCGGCGCGCGCCCCGACGAGGGCGCCGCGACGATTCGCCCGCCTGCGCGCTCGAACACGGTCAACGGCGCGGTGGCCGCGACCACCTCGGGCATGCTCGGCGCGGCGCCGCTCTCAGCCAACGCCGCGGTCTTGAGCAAGTCACCCGTGTCAACGCCCGCGGCCCTCACCCCCGGGGGCACGCTCGTCTCTGGCCGCGGCGGCTCGGTCTTGCGCGCCCCCTCGGCGGCCCCTGTGCAACCTCCGTTGCAAGCGCATGCGCACCCGTCGCCCGCGTTGGGGGCTGGGGTGCGCTCGGCGGTGCCCACCCACGCGCCGGGCGCCAACGCGCTGCGCGGCCCGAGCATGAATCGCCCGCCGCCGGCCGCCCTCGCGACGCTGGTCGACGACAGCCCGCCGCAGCTCGCGCAGCCCAAACGGCCCACCGCCGCGGCCCTCGCGACGCTGGTCGACGACAGCCCCCTCGACATCAAGGCGACGCTGCTCCAGCCCGCGATTCAGCTTGAGTCTGACGAGACCGCAGCGATCGCCGCGCCGCCCCCCGACGCCGACCCGAACGCGACGCTGCTCAACCCCGCGCGGGGTGCGCCCGCGGCGACGCTCAGGCCCGCGGTGCGGGGCACCCAACCAGGCTTTGTGGGCGCGCCGCAGCGCCCCGTGCAGACCGCGGCGCGTCCGGTGACGCGTCAGGCTCAGAATGCTTCTCCCGAGAGCGAGTCGGTCTCGACCGACCCGTCGGTGGCCATCCCCGCCGATGAGCGCACCTCGGTCCATCAGAACGCGCTGCCGCGTTCGACTGCTGCGAATATGGCCCCCCCGAGCGACCACGACGCCGACGCCCTCATTGACAGCCCGACGGTGGCCATCAAAACCGTGGGCCCCGCCCCAACCACCGAGACCGTCGAGACCATGGAGCCCGAAGAGCCCGACCTCACGGGCTCCACCGTGGCCGGGCGCTACCGCGTCACGCGTCGCTTGGGCGAGGGCGGCATGGGGGTCGTGTACGGCGCCGTCGACGAGCGCCTCGAAAAGCACGTCGCCATCAAGGTGCTCAAAGAAGAGTACTCGCGCCGCCAAGACGTGGTCGCGCGCTTCACCCAAGAGGCCAAGAGCGCCGCCAAGATCAAGCACGAGAACGTGCTCGACGTGACCGACTACGGCCGCACCGAGGTGGGCAGCTTCTACATCGCGATGGAGCTCCTCGTGGGCACCGACCTCGCCGATGTGCTCCAGCGCGAGCAGACCGTGGCCCTCGAGCGCGGCGTCGAGATCGCGATGCAGGTCTGCCGCGCCCTCGCGGCGGCCCACAAGCAAGGCGTCGTGCACCGCGACCTCAAGCCCGAGAATGTCTTCCTCGTGCGGGGGGCCGACAACCGCGAGGTCGTCAAGATCGTCGATTTCGGCATCGCCCAGCTCAAAGACGACGGCGGCGGCGGCGGCGGCAAGAAGCTCACCCGCACCGGCATGATCTTCGGCACCCCCGAGTACATGTCGCCCGAACAAGCCTCGGGCAAGCCCATCGATCAGCGGGTCGACATCTACGCCGTGGGCATCATCCTTTACGAGATGTTCTCGGGCCGGGTGCCCTTCATGGGCGACACCTTCATGGGTGTCTTGACCCAACACATGTTCGAGCACCCCAAGCCCATCCTTGAGGTCAACCCGGCCGCGCCGGTGACGCCCGAGCTCGAAGCCATCATCAACAAGGCCCTCGCCAAAGACCCCGGCCAGCGCTACGCCACGATGACCGACCTCGCCGACGACCTGGCGCGGTTTCGCGACGGCAACCGCCCCTCGGCGATGATGGCCCTCTCAGGCGACTCGCTCAACCGCACCGCCCTGTCGAACGCGGGGCCCTCGCCCAGCGCCTCGCTGGTGCCCGGCGCCGCGAGCGGCGTCACCGCGTCGCGCACCCTCGAAGGCGAGCTGCCCAACCAACAAGCCAAGCGCGGCCGCACCATCGCCATCGCCGCGAGCGTGGTGGCCGTGCTCGCCATCGGCATCGCCGTGGTAGCCCTCGCCGGCGGCAACGACACGACGACGCCCACCGCCGAGCCCCGGGTGACGCCCACGCCCACGCCCACGCCGACGCCCACGCCCCCCCCCGCGCAGCGCCCCGCCGCGCGGCCCACGCCCACGCCGCCGGTGGTGCCGACGCCTACGCCGCCGGTGGTGCCGACGCCGCCCGCCGCGGTGATGGTGCGGGTTCGCTTCGCCGTGCGCGGCGCGACCGACGTTCGCCTCGACGCCCTGCGTGACAACGGCGCCCAGGCCTTCACCTGCCTCACCCTGCCCTGCGAGCAATCGCTCGAACGAGGGGTCGCGCTGCGGCTCACCGCGAGCACTTCGCGGCGGCGGGTGACCCAAAGCTTCACCCCGACCCGCGACGGCGAAGAGGTCTCGCTCGAGTTCGCGAGCAACCGCCCCAGCCGGCCCAACAACACCGCGCCGACGGGGCCCTCGCCCACCGGCGAGTGTCGCCCACGTCGCGATCCCGTCACCGGGCTCCTTCAGCCTTGTTTCTAGGAGGATCGCGTGACCGAGCCCGCCCCCGAAGCTGACGGCGCCCGCGGCGCGCAAGGTGCCGCAGCGCCCGCCGAGGTGCTGCCGCGAAAATTCGGCAAATACACCCTGCTTCGGAGCCTCGCCAAAGGCGGGATGGCCGAGCTCTACCTCGCGCTCCATCGCTCGCTCGCGGGCTTCGAGCGCCTGGTGGTGATCAAGCGCATCTTGTCAGAGTTCGGGCGCGACCAGGCCTTCATCACGATGCTGCTGCAAGAGGCGCGCATCGCGGCGACCTTCTCGCACCCGAACATCGTCACCATCTTCGACGTCGGTCAGGCCGAGGGCGAGTACTTCATCGCGATGGAGCACATCCATGGCGAAGACCTCCGCTCGGTGGTGCGCGCCATGAAGCCGCGGGCGGTGAAAGAGTTTCCGCTCGAGCACGCGCTGGCCATCGGCCTCGGCGCGGCCGCGGGGCTCGCCTACGCCCACGAGAAGAAAGACCTGCATGACAGCCCGCTGCAGGTCGTACATCGCGACATTTCACCGCAGAACCTGGTCATCACCTACACCGGCGACGTGAAGGTGGTCGATTTCGGCATCGCCAAGGCCACGCTCACGCGGGTCGATTCGGGCGCCTCGGTCGGCCGCGAGACCCTCGACCGCTTCACCGACGTCACGGGCTCGGGCACCCGCGAGAAGGCCGACGGCCCCGAGCACGACACCAAGGCCGGGCAGATCAAGGGCAAGATCCCTTACATGTCGCCCGAGCAGGCCCGCGGCGAGGCCCTCGACGCCCGCTCTGACATCTTCTCGCTCGGCATCATCCTTTGGGAGCTTTGCACGGGTCGGCGCCTCTTTCGCGGCCCCAACGAGCAAGACACCCTGCGGATGATCACCGACGGGCAATACCCCGGGGCCCGCAACACCAACCCGCGGGTCAGCGAGGCCCTCGATCGGGTGCTGATGAAGGCCATCGCCCCGAGCGTGGTCGACCGGTACCAGAGCGCGCGCGAGCTCCAGTCTGACCTCGAATCGGTGATCCACGCCGAGCGGGTGCCGGTCTCGACGGTGGCCCTCGGCAAGTGGATGGAGATGCTCTTCGAAGACCGCATCGCCGCCCAACGCGCCGCGCTCGCCGAAGGCAAACAGCTCGCCGACGTGCTGGCCGCTGAAGACCCCGACCCCGACCCCTCGGGGGTGAACACCATCCCCCCGAAGGTGGCCGACGCGGTGCCGCCCCGGGCCTCGCGCCGCCCCCTCGTCGCCGCCGGGCTCGTGGCCCTGTTCGGGGTCGCCGTCGCCGCCTGGGCCCTCACCCGCCCCCCTCCGACGCAGACGGTGACGCCAGCCGCGGCCGCAGGCGCCATCGTGATCGACTCGGCCCCCGAGGGGGCCCACATCTGGATCAACGACGCCGTCACGCCCCACCGCACCCCTCACACCCTCACGGGGCTCACCACCGGGGCCGACGCGCGCTTCCGGGTGCGCCTCACGGCCGAGGGGTACGAGCCCTTCAGCGCCGAGGTTCAGCTCACCGAGGCCCAGCCACGGGGGGTCATCAACGCCCGGCTCGAGCGGGCCCGCGCCAACGGCATGGCGATTCTGTCATTGTCGACCACGCCCGCGGGCGCCCGTGTGGTGGTCGACGGGCGCGAGCTCACCGGAGTCACACCGCTCGACATCCCCGAGCTGGCCCCCGCGGTCGAGCACACCATCGTCATTCGGCACCCCGACGCCGTCGACGAGACGCTCACCTTTGTCGGCGTCGCGGGCCGCGTCGAGAACCGCGCCGTGGCCCTCCGAGAGCGCCCCCTCGGGCCGGCCGAGGCCTTCGTGAACGTGGCCCTCGAGCCCCCCGAGGCCCGCCTTCGGGTCGACACCCAAGAGGCCGCGGGGGCGTCGCCGTACCACCTCCGGGTGTCGACCGCCCGCCCGATCACCCTGGTCGCGAGCGCCCCGGGGCACACCTCGGAGTCGCGGGTGCTCAGGCCCCGGGCGGGCGAGACGCTGGCCCTGCCGCCGATTCACCTCTCGCACATTCACGCCGGGCACGCGCCCCCGGGGCCCGCAGCCCCCGCGACGCCGCCCGCGCCGGTTGACAACCGACCGGGTCGCCTCACCATCGGCTCGACCCCGTGGTGCAACGTCACCGTCGACCGTCAAGCGCACGGCCAGACCCCGGTGGTGGGGCTGAGCCTGCCCCCCGGCCGTCACACGGTGCTCTGCGTCAACCCCGAGGCGGGCACCCAGACCCGTACGGTCGAGCTCCAGCCGGGGCAAGACCTCCGCTTGAGAATTACCTTCCCCGGGTCATAACCCCTGCCGCCGTGAGCCTCTGTGACCGCCGCTGTGCCATCTGAAAGCCCGCCGTCTTCGCCCACCCCGGTACGACGCTGGGCGGGGCGCCTCCTCAGGCTTCTGCTCGCGATCTTGCCGCTCTGGTGGCTCTCGACCAAGGTCGCTTGGGGCGACGTGTGGCTGAGCGCCCGCCGCGTGGGCTTCGCCTCGATGAGCGCCTCGTTCGTCGCGGCCTTCGCCTCGTACCTCTTCGGATGCATCCGATGGCGCATCATGATGCGCGCGTACGGGGCCCGCGAGGTGCCCTCGGTGCTCACGATGCTGCGCCACAACCTGATCGGCGGGTACTTCAACGTGCTGCCCTCGGGGGTGGCCGGTGACGCGGTGCGGGGGCACCGGGTGCAGCAGTATCTCCCGTCGTTGGCGACGAGCTACACAGTGATCTTCGTCGAGCGCATCACGGGCCTCCTCGGGCTCTGCGTGATCGCCGGTGCGGCCATTCTTCTCTCGAATGAGCTGCACGCCGACACCGTCGCGTTGACCCTCGAGCTCGGGCTCTTGGGCGCCTTCGGCCTCTCGCTCGTGGTGCTCTTTCTGCCGTACGTCTTGTTGAAGCGCCCCGCCCTCCGCGACCGTTGGCTGATGAAGGTGCCGGTGGTGGGCGAGCTCCTCGCGAAGATCCCGCCGGCGCGCTCGCTCCGGGGGCCGCTCCTGGCCACGCTCCTCTCGGTGCTCACCCAAGGCGTGGTGATCCTCTCGGTGGCGCTCCTCTTGCGGCCCCTCGCGCCCTCGGTGAGCTTTGTCACCTGCGCGCGCATCGTGCCCGCGGTGATTCTGTTCACCTACGTCCCGCTCACGCCCGGGGGCCTCGGGCAGCGCGAGGCGGCGTTCGTGTACCTCTTCGGCCTCGTCGGCGTCAGCGCCTCGATCGCCACCGCCACCTCGCTCTTGTTCTTCGGCATCGGCATGGCCTTGGCGGGCCTCGGCGGCCTCACGCTCTTGCTCGAACGCACCTTCTCGATTGAAGACCGCGTAGAAAAAGCCACATGACCCGACGCCACCGGAGCCACGGCGATGGCAGCTTCAAACCCGAGCAATTTCGCCAACTTGGCGCTGACTGTATCTTCGAAACCGGGGTCATGGTCTTTCACCCCGAGACCATCTCCCTCGGCGACAACGTCTACATCGGTCATCAAACCATCTTAAAGGGCTATTACAAGAACGAGATGCGCCTCGGCGACCAGTGCTGGGTCGGCCAGCAGTGCTTCTTTCACAGCGCGGGCGGCATCACCCTCGGCGCGCGGGTCGGGGTGGGCCCCGGGGTCAAGATCATCACCAGCGTCCACGACGAGGTCGGGCGCGAGACGCCGGTGCTCTTTTCTCCCCTCCGCTTCGCCCCGGTGGTCATCGAAGACGACGCTGACATCGGCATCAACGCGGTGATCCTCCCCGGCGTCACGGTGGGCCGCGGCGCCATCGTCGGCGCGGGGGCGGTGGTCACCCACGACGTGCCCGCCTACGCGATGGTGGCCGGAGTGCCCGCCCGGGTGCTCCGCGCGCGCCCTGAGTGACCGCGATGCCCCCTCTCTCACTCTCGCTGGTTGTGTTCGCCTTCAACGAAGTCGACAACGTGCCCACGGTCTTGCCCGAAATCCGGGGCTACCTCGAAGCCCGCGGCGCCCCCTGGCAGCTCGTCTTCGTCGACGACGGCTCTACCGACGGCACCCTCGAGGCCGCCCGCGCCGTGCTCGGCGACGACCCGCGCTGCCTGGCCTTCTCGCTCGGCCGCAACCGCGGCATCGGCGCGGCGCTGAAGGCCGGCGTGGCCAGCGCCACCCAGCCCTGGGTGACCTTCCTCCCGTGTGACGGGCAGATCCCGGTTGAAGAGCTCGACCGCCTCGTCGACGCGGTCACGCCGCACACCGACGTGGTCTTCTCAGTGTATGCCGACCGCGACGACGGGCTTCATCGTAAGATCCTCTCGGCGGGGGTGCGCGGGCTCATCAGGGTCGTGCACGGCGTCACCATGCGCTCTGACGGGCCTTACCTCTTTCGCCGCACGCTCTTCGTACCGAAGGAGCTTGAGCCCGATTCATTCTTTTTAAACTTTGAATTTCCCATCCGGGCCCTGCAGCGGCGATGGCACACCGAGACGGTGACCATCCGATGCGTGCCGCGCCGCGCCGGGGTGAGCAAATCGGCCCGATGGCGTGTGGTGGCCCGGGTCGCCCGCGAGCTCATCGCCCTCAAGCTCCGTCAACGCCATGCCTAAGCGCCGGCCACCTTGGCCGCTCGTGCCCGCGGCCTTGCTCCTCATCGCCGGGTGCCGTCACACACCCGAGACTCGCCCGAGGTCTTCGATGACTCAGCCCATCACGCAAGACGCCTTCTTGCAGCAGTACGCCCAGACGAACCGCTTTCGCTTGGGCGAACCCGTACAGATCCAGACCCTCGCCGACGGCAGCGGGGTGTTCTTCCTCCGCTCGGGGCCGCGCGATTTCGTGCGCGATCTGTACTTCTTTGACGCCGCCACCGGCGCCGAGCGGGTCTTCCTCACCGCGGCGCAGATCCTCCAAGGCGGCGCCGAGTCGTTGTCGGTTGAAGAGCAGGCGCGGCGCGAGAGAATGCGCATGGCGGCCCGAGGCATCGCCACCTACCAGCTCAGCCCCAATGGGCAACAACTCCTGGTGCCGCTCTCGGGGCGGCTCTACCTGATCGAACGGAGCTCAGGCGCGGTGAGCCACCTCGACCTCGGGCCCGGCGGCGTGCTCGACCCGAAGTTCTCGCCCAATGGGCAACACATCGCGTTCGTGCGAGACAACACGCTGTGGTGCCACACCCTCGCGTCGCGCGAGACCCGGGCCCTCACCCGCGGCGCCAGCGAGCGCGTCACCCACGGCCTCGCCGAGTTCGTCGCCCAAGAAGAGATGGATCGAATGGACGGCTACTGGTGGTCACCCGACAGCCAGAAGATCGCCTACGAGGTCGCAGACACCACCGGCGTCGAGCGCCTCCAAATCGGTGACCCGAGCCGACCCGAGCGCCCCGCGCAGCAATGGCCCTACCCCCGCGCGGGCCGACAGAACGCGCGCGTCAGCCTCCGCGTGGTCACCCTCAGCACCCTCGAAGACCGTCACCTCGGGTGGGACGCCGAGGCCTTCCCGTACCTCGCCAAGGTCACCTGGCAGGGCCGCGCGCCGCTCACCGCGCTCGTGCAGAACCGTCTCCAGAACCACGCACAACTGCTCACCTTTTCGGCCGACGGGGCGCCCCACCTCCTGCACGAAGAGCGCGACCCCGCGTGGCTCAACATCGACCCCTCGGTGCCCCGCTGGCGCGCCGACGGCACCGCCTTCCTGTGGAGCACCGAGCGCGAAGGCGCCTACACCCTCGAGCTCCGCGCCGCCGACGGGAGCCTCACCCAAACGCTCACCCCGCCCGCCCTCGGATACCGCAGGCTCCTCTCCTTCGACAGCGCCCGACAGCGCGCCGTGATCGTCGCCGGCGACGACCCCCGCGAGAGCCAGCTCTACCAGCTCGATTGGTCGCAGGGCGCGCCCGAGATCACCGCGCTTACGACTCCGGGCGCCGAGCACAGCGCCGTCGTGGGCGCGCAGCTCCGCGTGGTCACCCGCGCGAGCGACACCGAAGCGCCGACCTTCACCGTCTACCGCGATCAGACCGCCGTCGGCACGCTCACCAGCGCCCAAGAAGCCCCCCTCTCAGACCCGCACCCCCGCTTCGAGCGCGTCGACACCCTTGAGACCGTGATGCTGCGGCCCAGGGATTTCGTCGAAGGTCGAAAATATCCAGTAATTTTACATGTTTATGGCGGCCCTCACGCGCAGATGGTGACCCGCGGTCGGCTCCGCTACGCCCTCGGGCAATGGATGGCCGACCAAGGCTTCGTGGTGGTCTCGATCGACGGGCGCGGCACCCCGCACCGCGGCCGCGCGTGGGAGCGCGCGATCTTTCACCATCTCGGCGACGTGCCCTTGGCCGATCAAGTCCGGGGCCTGCGCGGCCTCGCGGCGCGGCACCCCGCCCTCGACCTCGACCGCGTCGGCGTGTTCGGCTGGTCGTTCGGAGGCTACCTCTCCGCCATGGCCATGCTCGGCGCCCCCGAGGTCTTCAGGGCCGGCGTGGCGGGCGCCCCGGTGGCCGACTGGCGCGACTACGACACCCACTACACCGAGCGCTACATGGGCCTGCCAGACGCGCCCGACGAGGCCTACACCGCGGCCTCGCTGCTCACGCACGCCGCGGCCCTGCGCGGCCCGCTCCTGGTGACCCACGGCACCGCCGACGACAACGTGTTCTTTCTCCACGGGCTCAAGCTCTCGAACGCCCTCTTCGAGGCGGGCCGGGCCCATGAGTTTCTGCCCCTGGTCGGTCACACCCACGCCGTCACCGACCCGGCCACCACCGAGCGGCTCTACCGCCGGGTGATGCAATTCTTCACGCAGCACCTCGCGCGCTGAAGCGCCCCGGGGCGCCCGCGATGCGATGCATTTGCCCCCGCGGGCGACGGGTGTGCTAAGGGCGAGCGCCATGGCTGACGCCCCTCCGTCGAAGCGCCCCACGCCACAACGCAAGCCGGTGAACCTCACCGAGCCCCGCCCTGCGATCTTCGAGTACCTCCCGTATTTCGGGGTGATCGCCGCGGTCATCGGCCTGATCTTGACGATCATGAAGTCCCCCGCTTGGGGCATCACCGCGGCGGTGGTCTTGCTCGTCGGGCTCGTCTTGGCGCTCGCTTGGGTGGGGTGGCAGCACACCCTCACGCTCAAACCGGGCGACCGCCTCAAGCCCCTGATCGGCCTGTGCATCGGCCTCGTGTGCGTGCTCTCGCTCGGCCCCATCGCCATCACGGTGCACCCTCCGGCGCCCGCGGGCGTGGTCGACCTGCGTCGCGTGGGCGAGCGCCAAGAGGTGACCGTCAGCGGCGCCGCGGCCACGGTGTTCTTGCAGGTCTCGAGCTCGTTCAAGGCCGACGTGGGCACCGACGCCCGGGCCCGCTACAGCCTCACCCTCACCCGCGACGGCGGCCCTGAAGAGACCGTCGAGGGCAGCTTCGAGCGGAGCTCGTCGCAGCAAGGCGGCGCCGGGCGCGGGCCCGCATCGGGCGGCGGCACCACCGAGACCACGGCCACGCGGCATGTGCTCCAGCTCCGGGGGGCCGGGCGGTATGCGTTGATTCTCGATCGATTCCCCGAGTCGTTGGAGCCGCCGATGCATGTGACGGTGCACGCCGAGCCGCTGTCGCAGTCGCTCTTGATGGTGCTCTTCGGCTTCGCCGCGCTGGCGGTCTTGGGCTGCGACGTGGCCATCCGCCGCAAGGGCATCGAGTCAGCCTTCGCGGCCTCGCAGCTCTTGCTCCTCGCCGCGGTGTTCTACCTGCATGGGCATTTTACCCCCTCGACCCGCGCGATGGATCTCCTCGCCGCGGGCCTGGTCGGCGTCCTCGGGGGCGGCGTCGGCGGAGAGATCCTCGGGCGCATCGCCGACGCGGTGACGCCCCGCCGCGGGTGATCACCAGCGGTTGTCGTTCTGCCAAGGCGCGCGCCGAAACTGCGGCGGCACAAACTGCACCCGCGGCGGCGCAGGGAGCGGACGCCGAAACAAGAACACCAGCACGAGCCCGGCCACGAAGCCGCCGATGTGCGCCCAGTAGGCGACCCCGCCCCCGGCGTGACCGATCGACGTCACACCGTTGAAGAACTGGAGCACAAACCACAACGCGATAAACAGCAACGCCGGCAGCTCTGCCCATTGAAGAAAGATCACAATGGGGATCAGCGTGACCACCTTGGCCCGCGGAAACAGCACCAGGTACGCCGCGAGCACCCCCGCGATGGCCCCCGACGCGCCGACCATGGGCACTTGCGACATGGGCTGCACAAGCACCTGAGCCACGGCGGCGGCTACACCGCAGAGCAGATAGAACACCGCGAAGCGCGCCGAGCCCATGTTGTCTTCAACGTTGTCGCCAAAGATGTGCAGAAACCAGAGGTTGCCTGCCACATGCATGAGACCGCCGTGCATGAACATCGAGGTGAACACCGTCACCCAGGCGCTCGGGTCATACCCGCCGCTGAGGTTGCGCGGCACCAGGCCGTACGAGAAGACGAAATCGCGCTCGCCCGCGTCAGGCAAGAGCGATTGCCAGAGAAAGATCAGACCGCAAACGACCAAGATGGCCCAATTGACCCACGGGGTCGAGCGCGTCGGATTGAGGTCACGAATCGGGATCATGGCGTCGCATCTTGGCGACGATGCGACCGCGGGTCAATCAGCGCGCCCCAACCCGTTGCAGCTTTCGACGCAAGGTCGTACGCGAGAGCCCTGTCATCAATGAGAGGCGCGAGAGGTTGCCGTCGCATTGGGTGTGCAGGGCCTCAAGGTCGCCCACGCTCACCCGCGGCGCGAGGAGCGTCGTCGCATCAGGGCGGCCCAAGGCCGTGTCGTTGAGCCCGCGCGCGCCGAGGCCGAGCGGGCGCGCAAAGGGCGGATACTCCCGCGTCGGCGGCACCACCCCGGCGGCCTGAACGTGATGGAGGAAGATCATCGGCCCGTCAGCGAGGAGCGCGGCCTTTCGGAGTACAAAGAGCAGCTCGCGCACGTTACCGGGCCAGTCGTGTTGAATGAGCGCGCCCATCGCGAGATCGTCGATGCCGTGCAGACGCCCCGTCTCGGTGGCGATCCGCGAGAGGAGCGCGCCGACCAGGCACAGCACGTCGCTCTTACGCTCTCGCAACGGCGGAACGTAAAGGTCATAGCCCTTCAGTCGGTAGTAGAGATCGAGCCGAAAGCTCCCCTCGCGGGTCATGGCCTCGAGGTCGCGCCAGGTGGCGCTCACCACCCGCACCTTCACCGCGATCTCTTGCTCGCCGCCCACGCGACGAATCTTGCCCTCTTCGAGCACGCGCAAGAGCCGCTTCTGCGCCTCAGGCGAGAGCTCGCCGACCTCATCAAGGAACAGCGTGCCCCCGTGCGCCTCTTCGAAGAGCCCGCGCCGTCGTCGGTCGGCCCCGGTGAAGGCCCCGCGCTCGTGCCCGAAGAGCTCGCTCTCGATCACGTTGGCCGCGATGGCGCCGCAGTTCACCGTCACAAAGGGGCCGTCTTTGACGCGGCTGTGGGCGTGAATCTCGCGGGCCACGAGCTCCTTGCCGGCCCCGCTCGGGCCCTGGATCATCACCGGATACGGCGAGCCCGCCGAAGTGCGAATGCCCGCGCGGAGGAGGTTCATCACAGGGCTCTCGCCCACCAGCAGGCCCTCGGCCCGAGGCGCCGCGCGGGTCGATGCCCTGACCTCGATGCGCGAGCGCCCGAGGGTGATCACCATCCCCGGGCGCAGCTCGGCCGCGCCGACCCTGTGCTCCGCCAAGAAGGTGCCATTGGTCGATTGGAGGTCGGTGATGCGCCACCGCCCGTTGTGCATCGCGATCTCGCAGTGCCGGGCGCTCACCGCGCGGTCATGAACGACCACGTCGCACTCGCGGTGACTGCCCACGGTCAGGGCGCCGCCGCTCAAGAGGTGCTCGCGCCCGTCGGGGAGCCGCAAGGCCATCGGCACGCCCACCCGCACCGCGGCCATGGGCTCGGTCTCAGCGCCCCGCGAGAGGCCGTCGTCGAGGCTCAAGGTGCAATCACCCACCGAGAGGCGCCCGCCCACGCCGAGGCGCCCCAAAGGGGCCATGTCGGGGCCGTAGACGAGCACCGCGGCGCCCTCGGGCTCGGGCTCGACCAGCCAGCTACGCGGGCCCTCGCTGTCGGCGCAGAGGTAGAACGCTTCAGGCTGGATCACCGTCGGCCCTTCGATGACGCGGGTGAGGGTGCGAGCGTTGCCTGCCTTGAGGGTGAGGACGAGCTTCATACGACGACTCCTTGAGGGTGCCCGGCTGGGGCTGCGTACTCGAAGGCACAGGCCCCACGGTTGCGTCACCGCGGCTCAAATCGTCGGCAGAGGGTGTTGAATTTCGTCAACTGATGGGGTGTCGCCCCAAACGCGAAGGGCCCTCTTTCGAGAGCCCTTCAACGCTTCAGGGAGCGCCGACTTCAGCGCGGGTGCGCTTGCGACGACGGCGGGCGGCCTCGCTGGCCTTCTTGCGGCGCTTGACCGACGGCTTCATGTAGTGCCGACGGCGCTTCAGTTCGCGGAGCACACCCTCGGCGGCCATCTTGCGCTTGAGGTTCTTGATCGCGCGCTCGATGCCCTTGTCGCCGACGGTGACTTCGAGGGGCTTGCATGCAACGGCGTCGCCCGGCTGAATGGGCGCAGGCGCGACTTGGGTCTGGGTGGTCATCGGGTCAATCTCCTCGGATCACTTCTTCCCGGTGCCCTTGCCCGGACCGGCCTTGCCCTTGCGGTCGCCCGAGTGCCCGTGAAACGTGCGCGTCGGAGCGAACTCGCCGTACTTGTGACCGACCATGTTCTCGGACACAAACACAGGCACAAACTTGCGACCATTGTGGACGGCGAGGGTCAAGCCCACCGCGTCGGGCGTGATGGTGCTGCGGCGCGACCAGGTCTTGATCGGCACCTTCGACTTGCTGTCGCTCGCCTTCTGGATCTTGCTCAAAAGGTGACCGTCAATGAACGGGCCCTTCTTCAATGAACGAGGCATGGTGGTCTCCCTCAGCCCTTCGCGCCGCGGCGCTTGATGATCATGGAGTCAGTGCGCTTGTTGTGACGGGTCTTGAGACCCTTCGCGAGCTGGCCCCAGGGCGAGCACGGGTGACGACCGCCCGAGGTGCGGCCTTCGCCGCCGCCCATGGGGTGATCGACCGGGTTCATCGCGACACCGCGGTTGTGCGGACGACGACCCAGCCAACGCGACCGCCCGGCCTTGCCGAGGGTGATGTTGGCGTGGTCGGGGTTCGACACCTGACCGACCGTGGCGCGGCAATCAAGGTGGAGCTTGCGGATCTCACCCGACGGCAGACGAACCTGACCCCACTCGCCGTCTTTGGCGATGAGCTGAGCCGCCGAGCCGGCCGAACGCACAAGCTGCGCGCCCTTGCCGATCTTCAGCTCAAGGTTGTGAATCACCGTACCAAGGGGGATAAAGCGCAGCGGCAGCGCGTTACCGGCCTTGATGTCGGCGTGGCGGCTCGACACCACCTGGTCGCCCACCTTGAGCCCGTCGGGGGCCAAGATGTACGCCTTGACGCCATCGACGTAGTGGAGGAGCGCGATGCGGGCGGTACGGTTCGGGTCGTACTCGACCGCGGCCACGTTGGCGGGGATGCCAATGCGGTTACGCTTCCAATCAACGATGCGGTAGCGCTGCTTGTGGCCGCCCCCGCGAAAGCGCGAGGTGATGCGACCATGGGCGTTACGACCGCCGGTGCTGCTCTGGTGCTCCGTGAGGGTGCGCTCGGGCTTCTTCTTGGCGATGTCTTTGAATGAAGACACCGTCATGTAGCGCAGCGAGGGCGTACGGGGCTTGAAGGTCTTGATGGCCATTGACTCGTCTCGCTCTGATCAGTTGGTCGACTCGAAGAAGTCGATCTTCTGACCCTCCTTCAGGGTCACGATGGCCTTCTTCCAGTTCTGGGTGCGGGCGTAGCCGCGGCCCATCCGGCGGTCTTTGCCGCGCACGATCTGCGTACGGACGCTCAACACGTCGACGCTGAAGGCCGCCTCAACCGCTGCACGAATCTGAAACTTGGTGGCGTCCCGCGCGACTTCAAAGGTAAACTGGTTCAAGTTATCCTTCAAAGACGCAGCCTTCTCAGTGAGAAGGATCGGGCGCCGGAGAATTTGCGCTACCGAAGCCATTGCGAATCTCCTACGCCCCGAGGCGCTTCTCCAGGGCGCGGGCGGCGTCCTGGGTGACGATCAACGTATCGTGCCGAAGGAGGTCGTACACATTGACGCCCTCCGGCGGGAGGAAGGTGGTGCCTTCGAGGTTGCGCGCCGAGATGCGGAGCTTCTCGTTCGCCGCCGCATCGACCACCACGGCCTTGCCCGCTGACTTGAGGGTCTCAAGCGTCTGGGCCACGGCCTTGGTCTTGATCTCGTCGAGCTGCCAGTTCTCGAGCACCTTGATGCGCCCCTCTTTGACGAAGAGCGACAGGGCGTGACGGAGCGCGCCGACGCGCACCTGGCGCGGGGGGCGGTACCCGTAGTCACGCGGGTGGGGCGTGTGGACCTTGCCACCCTTGCAGAAGATCGGCGAACGGATGTTGCCGTGGCGGGCGTTGCCGGTGCCCTTCTGCTTGTAAATCTTCTTCTTCGAACCAGCGACCGCCGAGCGGCCCTTGGTGTCGTGGGTACCCGCGCGCTTCGAGGCGAGCTGGGCCTTCACGACCTCGTAGAAGAGGTCTTGGTTGATGTCGGTAATGCCGAAGATTTCGTCCGAGAGTTCAATCTCTCCGGTCTTCAGGCCTGCGGTATTGATGACTTCGAGCTTCGCCATGGCGTCCTCTGCGTCTTACGACTTGATCTCGACGTCGACACCCGCCGACAGGTCAAGCTTCATGAGCGCGTCGAGGGTCTGCTGCGTCGGCTCGAGGATGTCGAGCAGGCGCTTGTGGGTGCGGATCTCGAACTGCTCGCGGCTCTTCTTGTCGACGTGCGGCCCGCGGAGCACGGTGTAACGGTTGATCTTGGTGGGGAGCGGAATCGGGCCCGCCACGCGCGCGCCCGTGCCCTTGGCGGTCTCGACGATTTCCGTCGCGGCCTGATCCAGGAGCTTGTGGTCGAACGCCTTCAAGCGGATTCGAATTTTGGTAGCGGCCATGAGATTGTGCCTTACAAAAAAACGTCAAAGATCAGAGAAGTGGCCGAAGGGGCCCTACCGCACCGTAGGCGGCAGACGCCCCCTCTACCACAGTCAGACCAGAAAAATCACTCGGTGATCTTGGTCACCACGCCGGCGCCCACGGTCTTGCCGCCCTCGCGGATCGCGAAGCGCATTTGCTCTTCGAGGGCCACGGGGGTGATGAGCTCGACGTCGACGGTGACCTGGTCGCCCGGCATCACCATCTTGACGTCTTCGGGGAGCTTCACGGTGCCGGTCACATCAGTCGTACGGATGTAGAACTGCGGGCGGTAGTTGGTGAAGAACGGGGTGTGACGGCCGCCCTCTTCCTTCTTGAGCACGTACACCTGGCCCACGAACTTCTTGTGGGGGGTGATGCTGCCCGGCTTCGCGAGCACCTGGCCGCGCTCGATGTCGTCTTTCTCGATGCCGCGGAGGAGCACGCCGACGTTGTCGCCCGCGATGCCCTGGTCGAGCAGCTTGCGGAACATTTCGACGCCGGTCACGATGGTCTTGCGGGTCGCGACGTAGCCGATGACTTCGACCTCGTCGTTGACCTTCACGATGCCACGCTCGACGCGGCCGGTGGCCACGGTGCCGCGGCCCTTGATCGAGAACACGTCTTCGATCGCGAGGAGGAAGGGCTTGTCGGTCTCGCGGGTGGGCTCGGGGATGAAGCTGTCGAGCGCCTTGGCGAGCTCGATGATCTTCTCTTCCCACTTGGCGTCGCCCTGGAGGGCCGGGAGGGCCGCGCCGCGCACCACGGGGGTGTCGTCGCCCGGGAAGCTGTACTTGTTGAGCAGCTCGCGGACTTCCATCTCAACGAGGTCGAGGATCTCGGGATCGTCGACGGCGTCGCACTTGTTGAGGAAGACCACGATACGCGGCACACCGACCTGGCGGGCCAGGAGGACGTGCTCACGGGTCTGCGGCATCACCGAGTCGAGCGAGCTGACCACGAGGATCGCGCCGTCCATCTGGGCCGCGCCGGTGATCATGTTCTTGATGTAGTCGGCGTGGCCGGGGCAGTCGACGTGCGCGTAGTGGCGGTTGTCGCTCTCGTACTCGACGTGGGCCGCGGCGATGGTCACGGTCTTGGTGGCGTCGCGGTCGATGCCGCCCTTGGCGATGTCTTTGTACGAGATCGCCTTCACCTTGCCGTTCGAGCGCTTCGAGAGCACGGCGCTGATGGCGGCGGTGAGGGTGGTCTTGCCGTGGTCAATGTGGCCGATGGTGCCGACGTTGACGTGGGGCTTTGTGCGGTTGAACTTCTCTTTTGCCATGATGGTCTCTCCTTCGATCTTTCTCAGTCACGGGCCGGGCGTCGCGTAGGCGCCTGGCGTTTCAAACTTGGTCGGTCACTTGCCCTTGAGCTTCGCGACGATCTCGTCTTGCACCGCGTTCGGCACCGGGTCGTAGTGCGAGAACTGCATGGTGCTGACCGCGCGACCCTGGGTCTTGCTGCGGAGGTCGGTCACATACCCGAACATGTTCGCGAGGGGAACCGTCGCCTCGATCACCTGCACGCCCTTGCCACGGGCGTTCATGCCCTTGACCTGGCCGCGGCGGCTGTTGAGGTCGCCGATCACGTCGCCCATGAACTGGTCGGGGGTCACGACCTCGACGGCCATCATCGGCTCAAGGAGCGCGATGCCCGAGCGGCGGCAGGCCTCTTGGACGGCCATCGAGCCGGCGATCTCGAAGGCTTGCGCGTTCGAGTCGACGTCGTGGTAGCTGCCGAAGTGGAGCCGGGCCTTGACGTCGATGACGGGGTAGCCCGCGAGCACACCGCGCTGGAGCGCCTCGCGGATGCCCTTCTCGACCGGGCCGATGAACTCGCGGGGGATCACACCGCCCTTGATGTCATCGACGAACACGAAGCCCGTGCCGCGCTCGCCGGGCTCGACGTCGATCACGCAGTGGCCGTACTGACCGCGGCCGCCTGACTGCTTGACGTACTTGCCTTCGACGTTCGCGACCGGCTTCTTGACCGACTCACGGTAGGCCACCTCGGGCTTGCCCGTGTTCGCCTCGACCTTGAACTCGCGCTTGAGGCGGTCAACGATGATTTCGAGGTGCAGCTCGCCCATGCCGGCGATGATGGTCTGCCCGCTCTCTTCATCCGATGACACGCGGAACGAGGGGTCTTCAAACGCCAGCTTCTGGAGACCGATGCCCATCTTGTCTTGATCGGCTTTGGTCTTCGGCTCGATGGCGATGTTGATCACCGGCTCGGGGAAGGTCATCTTCTCGAGCACCACCGGGTTCTTCTCGTCGCAGAGGGTGTCGCCGGTGCGGGTGTCACGCAGACCCACCGCCGCCGCGATCACGCCGGCGAAGACGTCTTTGATGTCTTCACGCTCGTTCGCATGCATGAGAAGGAGGCGGCCGATGCGCTCGTTCTTGCCGCGGGTGCTGTTGAGCACCGCCGAGCCTGACTCAAGCGTGCCTGAGTAGACACGGATGAAGGTCAGGTTGCCGACGAACTTGTCGTTCATCAGCTTGAAGGCGAGGGCGCTGAAGGGCGCGCTGTCGTCGGCCGGGCGGTCGAGCTCGATCTCGGGGTTGTTCGGGTTCTTGCCCTTCTTCACCGGGATGTCGAGCGGCGACGGGAGGTAGTTCACCACCGCGTCGAGGAGGGGCTGGACGCCCTTGTTCTTGAAGGCCGAGCCGCAGAGCACCGGCACGAGCTTGAAGCTGATGGTGCCCTTGCGGATCGCGAGCACGATCTCTTGCTCGGTGATGCTCGCGATGTCGTCGTTCAAGAACTTCTCGCCGATGGCGTCGTCGATCTCGGCCACGGCCTCGATGAGCGCGAGCCGGGCGGTCTCAGCGGCGTCTTTGAACTCAGCCGGGATCTCGATGACCTGATAGGTCTGACCCTTGGTCGCCTCATCAAACACCACGGCGTTCATCCGCACGAGGTCGATGACGCCCTTGTGCTTGTCTTCTTCGCCGAGGGGGAGCTGCACCGGCACCGGGTTGGTGCCAAGACGCTCGCGCATCGACTCAACACACATGTTGAAGTCGGCGCCGGTCTTGTCCATCTTGTTCATGAACGCGATGCGCGGCACGCGGTAGCGGTCGGCCTGGCGCCACACCGTCTCGCTCTGGGGCTCGACGCCGTTGCCGCCGTCGAAGACCGCCACGGCGCCGTCGAGCACGCGGAGCGAGCGCTCGACCTCGATGGTGAAGTCGACGTGACCGGGGGTGTCGATGATGTTGACCCGGTGCTTGACGTCTTTCAGGTTGCCGGTTTGGGGCGTCCAGAAGGCGGTGGTGGCAGCGCTGGTGATGGTGATCCCACGCTCCTGCTCCTGCTCCATCCAGTCCATCGTGGCGCCGCCCTCATGGACTTCGCCCGTGCGGTGAATGCGGCCGGTGTAGAACAGCACGCGCTCGGTGCAGGTGGTCTTGCCGGCATCGATGTGGGCCATGATGCCGATGTTTCGGTAGCGTTCAATCGGGATGTCGCGAGGCACTGTCTTCTCTCCTGCGGCGCCAGAGACTGACCGGCGCGTTTCTGAAACTCGATGCAACCGTCAGACAGAAGGGCGAGCGGTGCATAGACGAAACCCTCCCAGGCTCCGGCCCCCGCTCTCTCGGCGGGGGCACTCTAAGGCCCGGGAGGGTTACAACGCGCACTCCGTGGTGCAGCAGGCGCCCCGATGGGGACTTACCCTGATGTCTCATCCACCCGAACATTGGGGTGGCACGAGGCGAGTCGTCTTATGTCGTCAGCTGCATCGCTCGGCGGATCACCAGCGGTAGTGGGCGAACGCCTTGTTGGCGTCGGCCATCTTGTGGGTATCTTCCTTCTTCTTCACCGCGTTGCCGCGGCCTTGGGCGGCGTCGTACAGCTCAGCGGCAAGCCGCTCAGCCATGCTCTTCTCGCCACGCGACCGCGAGTACAGCACCATCCATCGCATTGCAAGCGAAACCCGACGGTCGGCGCGAACTTCGACCGGCACCTGGTAGGTCGCACCGCCCACGCGGCGGCTCTTGACTTCAACCTTGGGCTTCACGTTGTCGAGCGCCTTGCGGAAGACTTCGAGCGAGTCTTCCTTGAAGCGCGAGGCGATGACGTCGAAGGCACCGTAGACGATGCCTTCGGCCACTGCTTTTTTGCCGCTGAACATCACCGTATTGGTGAGCTTGGCGACGAGCCGATCCTTGTACTTGGGGTCGGCGACAATCTTCCGCTTGGGTACTTCACCACGACGAGGCATCGTTCAGCCCTTCTTCTGCTTCACGCCGTACTTCGAGCGCGCTTGCTTGCGCTCCTTCTTGTTCGTGTTCGACGGGCCGGCGGCGCCGACTGCGTCGAGGGTGCCACGAACGATGTGGTAGCGCACACCCGGGAGGTCTTTCACACGACCACCACGGATGAGCACCACAGAGTGCTCCTGGAGGTTGTGGCCTTCACCCGGAATGTAGGCGGTCACTTCCATGTGGTTGGTGAGTCGAACGCGAGCGACCTTGCGGAGCGCTGAGTTCGGCTTCTTCGGCGTGGTGGTATAGACACGCGTACAAACACCGCGCTTCTGGGGGCATTCCTTCAACGCGGGAGAGGCCGTCTTCCATCGCTTGGGGCTGCGGCCCTTGCGCACGAGCTGATTGATCGTGGGCATCGTGAGTCTCTAGGCTCCGAATCGGTACGTTGCGATCATGCGGCAGGCTCGGAGGAGCACACTGCTCCCACCAACGGGCACTCTCCGCGAGGGCGCGGACTCTCCCCCCACTCTCGACCAATGTCAAGTGGGGGTCGCTCGCTTTCACGCCTCGACGAAGGCGAGCAGTTTGTCGCGCATCGCTTCTGCGTCGGCGCGGCCGAGATCGATGAGCTTTCGCGCGAAGGCGCCGTCGAAGAGGAGGTAGCTCGCGAGGTCGCTCTCGTCGCCGTCGCCCGACTCTAGGAAGCTCAGGACCTGTCGCGCCAGGAGCGAGCCTGCGATGCGCCCGCGCCGCACGTGTTGGCCCGCGAGGCGGCCGATGTCTTGCGAGGGCCGCACCACGAGGGTCTCGACCTTGCGGTACGGCTCGGCCCCTCGGTCGAAGGCTCTGGCAGAGAGCTTCTGCACGAAATCGGGGCCTCCGACGGCGGTGACGTCGTCGAGAATGAGGTTGATCCGCTGGAGGAGCTCGACGTCTGTCTGGACGTGATCGAGGAGGAACGCGTTGAGCACCTTGCCGAGGAGGAACATCGCGCTCGGGGCGCGGTCGCGGGGCACGCTGGGGGTCTCGATCACCTCGGAGCCGCGGGCCTCGCGCGAGAGCCCCACCACCAGGATCTTCTCGGCGCCGAGCCGCAGGGCGGGCGCGATGGGCGTATTTTGCCGCAGACCGCCGTCGCAATAGAGCGTCGTGCCGATCTTCACCGGGGGGAAGATCATCGGGATCGCGGCGCTCGCGAGGGCGTGCTGCGGGCCCACGATCTCGCGCTGGACCACCGTGCGGGGGCCGAGGTTGGTGGGCGGCGAGATCTCAGGGGCGGTGTCGACAAAGAGCGTGGTGCGCCCGGTGGCGACCTCGGTGGCGCTCACCGAGACCGCCCGGAGGAGGCCGCGGCGGATCGAGCGGGCCATCATCTTCCAGCTGATTTCGCGGGTCACGAGCTCGACCATGGGCTGCACGTCGAAGATGCCCGAGGCGTCGCCGCCGCCGCCGGTGAACATCCTCGGGAGGCGCAGCGCTTGCCGCAGATCGAAGCGAAAGACGCGCTCGAACTGGATGCCCGTCCACAGGTCGACGAGGCGCTTGACGCCGCCGACGGGGTCGGCCATGTGCGCCGCGAGATAACAGCCGTTGATGGCCCCGACGCTGGTGCCTGAGATGATGTCAACGCGCGGCACCTTGCCGCTGCGCATCTTGGTGATTTCACCGTACAAGTACGACAGCACGCCGACCTCGTAGGCCCCTCGGGCGCCGCCCCCCGAGAGCACCATCGCCATGGTCCGATTGCCTGTCTCGCTCACTCCGTCACCGTCATTTCTTCACGCCCTTGGGCGCGCAATTCGAGGCGCTCGACGAGCGCGGCCAGTTGTTCTGCTTCGTGGGTCGCGTGCATCGCGCGGAGGGCGCGGAGGCAGTGCCCGAGGATCGCCTCGCACCACGGGAGCTGCGTGGGGTTCTGCATCGCCCGGTCTGCGAAGACGCGTTCGAGCGCCTCCCCCCCGGCGACGCGGTCTCCGTGGAGCGCGGCGGCCTCGGCGACCAGCGCCGCAGCGCGGAGCCCATCGACCACCACGCCTCGGCTCTGGGCGCTGCTCTCGGCCTCTTCGGCCGCCCGTCGTGCGGCGCGAAACTGTCGCCGCGCCAGGGCCACGGTGGCGTCTGAGAGGGCCACGAGGCGCAGCTCTCGCACGGCGCCCACCAGGCGCGCGAGGGCCCGCGCGCGCTCGACCGCCGCGGCGGCCTCGTCGAGCTCGCCGCGGTGCACCCAGATCAGCGCCTGGACGCTTAGAATCTCGGCCCGCAGCGGGCGACGATAGGTGGTGCTCCCGAGCAAGAGCGACTCGGCCTTCTGGAGGTAGTTGCTGGCGACGGCGTAGCGCCCATCGGCGGCCTCGACGATGCCCGCGTCGGCGAGCAAGACCCCCAGCCCTTCGCGGTCACCGAACTCGCGCTCCGCGCTCATGCCGTTGCGAAACCACCCGAGGGCCTCTCGCACATCGCCGCGGGCGAAGCACACGCGCCCGAGGGTGGCCGCGACGGTGCCGCGCAGCCGAGAGAGACCGGCGCTGTGCACGATGGCCCACGCCCGCGCGGCCCGGTGGGTGGCCTCGTCGAGCCGACGCCGCCGCAAGAAGACCTCGCTCTTGACCGAGAGGGCCTCGACTTCGAGGCTCCGCGCGCGGCGTGCGCTCTCGATGGCCTCGACCCGCGAGAGCGTCGCCAGGGCCGACGCGGCGCCGTGCTGCGCGACATCGAGCTCGCCGCGACGGAGCGCGTTCTGCGCGAGGATCACCCTCGCCTCGCCCTCACACACGGCGTCTTGTGCGCGGCCCGCGAGCCTGATCGCCGCGGCGAGGTCGCGCTCGATGCCCTGCCCCGTCGTGAGCTCGAATTTGTACCGCGCCTGGCGCACGAGGGCGCGGCCCATCCACCGAGGGTCGCGGGTGGTCACCGAGACGCGGCGCAAGCTGAGCAGGGCCGAGCGGCGTTGATCGAGCGCGCCGTGGGTGCGTGCGAGCGCCTCGCGACCTTCGAGCGCGCGCGCCACGAGGCCCATGCCTTCGAGGTCGTTGACGCCGTCGAGGAGCGAGAGCGCTCGGTCAGACGCGTCGAAGCTCTCGTCGGCGCTCACCGTGGGCGCGAGCGAGACCTCGACCCAGGCCCTGGCCGCAGGGCGCACGGCCCCAGACGCTTCGCGATGCCGCGCGATGGCCTCGAGGGTCACCACGGCGTCGGCGCCAGACTGTTCGAGGAGGTCGGCGAGACGGGCGTGCATGGTGGGCATCGCCGTGGGGTCGAGGGTGTTCTGGACGGCCTTTCGGTAGGCGGGGTGCGCGAAGGTCCACGCGGCGCGGCGGCCCTCGCGGCCGCTCGTTGAGACCAGGATGCCGTCGGCCACGAGGCGCGCCCTGACCCGCGGCCCCTCGGCGCCCCCCAGCGCGTCGAGCAGCTCGGTGGTGAGCTCGTCTTCGCAGAGCGCGCACCACCGCAAGAGCGCGATGGCCTCGGCCGAGAGCACGTCGAGCCGCGCGGCCACGACGTCATCGAGGCTGCCCGGCAGGAGCGCCGTGTCGCGCGCCGATGCGAGGTCGACCCGCCGCACCTGCGGCCCGGCGTGGGCCCCGAAGGTCGACTCGGCGACGCTGCGAGACTCAAGCCGAACGGCCCCGCGCTCGGTGAGCAGGTCGGTCATCGCGAGGATGGTCCATGGGTGGCCGCCGGCCACTTGCGAGACTTCGTTGACCAGGGCGTCGCTCGCGTCGTCGACCCCGAACGCGGCCGCGATCATGCGTCGCCGCGCGTCTGCCTCAAGGGGCCCGAGCGACAGCGTGGTCACCGAGTGGAGCTCGCGCACGAGGGCGTCGTCGTCTCGCACGGCCAGCACCAGCAGCACCGCCGCGGTGGGCGGGCGCCGCGCGAGGTCGCCCAAGAGGGCCCGGCTGAGCCCGTCAGCGACCGCGAGATTGTCTAGCAAAATCACAGCGGTACGCGCATGACACAGATCGGCCAGCATGGGCCGCAGCACCAGCGCGAGCTCGCGCGAGACGGTGTTGGCGTTGGGGTCTTCGTCGCGCTCTAGCCCGAGACAGATGCGCAGCGCGCGGAGCGCCGCCCGCTGACCGCCGACGGTGCTCGACCACCGCCGAACGCCATGTTCGAGCGCCTCGACGAGCGAGCGATCGTGGCCTCGCTCGGCCTCGACGGTGATGAGCGTCTGACGCACGAGACGCGCGAGGAACGAGTACGGCTGCGCGGCGCTACCGAGCGAAGCCTCCATGCGCACCACGGCGTACCCGGGCGCGAGGTCGCGCTCGTGGAGCCCCAACGCGAAGGCGCCCAGCACCGTCGATTTGCCGATGCCGGGCTCGCCGCTCAGCAAGATCGACTGGCCCACCCGGGAGCTCGCGACGGCATCGACGGCGTCGCGGAGCGCCCCGAGGACGGGCTCTCGACCCGAGAGCGCCCAGCCTTGGGCCTCGGCCCAGCGGTCGCGTTCGGCCCGCGAGCGCGGGCGGTCGAGCACCACCCCGTGGCTCTCGGGCGTGGCCCCCGGGGCGGCCTCGCGAAACTGATACATGCGCCGAAGGACGCGCGAGAGACCGAGGCTCAGGCGCACCTCGCCGGCCTTGGCGAGGCGCGCGAGGGAGGTCGCCACGCCCTGGGCGTCGTCGACGATCTCACAACGCTGGAGCGTGCCCTCGCCGTCACGGACACACGCCGCCATGCCGCGGTCGAGGCCCAACGAAACCGTCGGGGTGAGCGCCGTCGCCGGGCCCTCTTCGCGGTCGCTCAGGGTGCGCGCCGCGTCGAGGAGATCGAGGGCCAGCGCCGCCGCGCGTTGGGCGTCATCGACGTGGGGCCTGAGGGCGCCCACCACCATCACGAAGCTGCCCTGCGGGCTCCACTCTAAGACGGCCTCTGCGCGGAGGGCGAGGCCGCTCGCGAGGTCGGCGAATTCGCGCTCCCACCGCGGGTTCGTTGACGAGAGCATGCGCCCCGCGAGCACCACCACGGCCACGCGCTCGCGCACGCTGTCGATGCCCTCAAGCCGCGGGATGCGCAGCGCCGGGATCTCAGGCATCACGATGGCGGGTGCGGTCATGAAGGCCCCCGCGTCGGGGGTGCCGGGCATCGTCAGGGCCGCGACCGAGGCCGCCGAGGGGGCCCCCACGGTCTCGGCCTCGCGCGCCGCGTACGACATCGCGGGCGGCCGCGACGACCCGTGCCCGGGCCGCAGCGACCGTCGCACCGGGAACACCCGCCCGAGGTACTGCTCAAGGGCCACCGCGTCGGCCCCCTCGCCGAGCTTCAACCCGTGCAGAAACTGCCCGAGCGCGGCCCCCATCTCGCGTGCCGTCGGGTAGCGCGCCTGACGCTCGACCGACAGCGCCCGCAGCGCCACCTCGCGCAGCGCCTCGGGCGCCTCGGCGAGCACCCCCCGGAGGTCGCCGAGGTCGCCCACCCGCGCCCGCGCGAGCACCTCGTCGGCGCTGCCTTGCCCGCGCAAGAGCGGGCGCCCGATGAGCATCTCGACGAGCACCATGCCCATCGACCAGACGTCGGCGCGGCGATCGACCGGCTCGCCCCGAGCCTGCTCGGGCGCCATGTACGCGTACTTGCCCTTCACCGAGCCGTCTTCGGCGTGGGTGGCGTTGCGCACCCGCGCGATGCCGAAATCTCCAATCTTTACAGCACCTTCGTTCGACAGAAGGATGTTGTTCGGAGACACGTCGCGGTGCACGATGTCGAGGCCGCGGCCGCGCTCGTCGGGTCGCTCGTGGGCATAGTGCAACCCGCGGGCGACCTCGCGCATGATGAAGGCCACGAGGGGCGCCGGGAGCTTCTCGCCGAGGCGCGCGACCTGCTGTGCGAGGAGGCCCAGGTCGGGGCCGTCGACGTGCTCCATCACGAGCAAAAGCGCGTCGCCATCGGCCTCGAAGCCGTACACCTGCACCACGTTCGGGTGGTTGAGCCGCAGGGCGACCCGGGCCTCGTCGACGAACATCGCGCGAAAGCCCGCGTTGGCCGCGAATTCGGGCAAGATCCGCTTCACCACCACGTCTTTGTCGACGCCCTCGGCGCCGCGCAGACGCGCGAGGAAGACCTCGGCCATGCCTCCCGCCCCGAGGCGCCGTGTGACGGCATAGCGCCCCAGGCGCGGCGGTGTCGGCGACGACGACATCTTCAGCCTTTCGTGGCGCGGCGCGAGGCCACCCTAGGGGCAAACGCTGGGCTCAACCTTCCTCCGTATGGGGGCGCTCTCGTGGCGCGGCGTGAGTGTGATACTTCTTCGGGGCTGAGGGCAATCCTGATGCCGTTTGGGGCGTTCGGGTGCGGCCCCCGGCGACGAGGGTTGTGATGACCGCGACGGCACTTGCAGAGGTGATGCGACCGCTTGAGGCAGAGGGCGCCGAGGGTGCCGAGTCGCTCGTGACCGAGGCCGCGGGGGTGGTCAGGGTGCGCGACCGCTCGGGCGCCCTGGTGTTCGAATTCGACGCCAACTCAGGCCGGAGCGTGCTCTACGTCGCGGCCGGCGACCTTGAGATCCGGGTGCCCGAAGGGGCGGTGAAAATGTCGGCCCGTGACGGCGTCTCGATCGACTCTGAGGGCTCGGTTGACATCGCCGCCCAGCACGCCGTCAAGCTCGTGAGCCGCGGCCTTGAGGGCGCTCCGGGGTCGAGCGTGGTGCTCGACCCGCGCGGCACCGCGGTGGCCACCCCGAGGCTCGACGCGCGCGCGCACACCGCCGAGGTGAGCGTCGGCGAGGCCCGGGTGCTCGCCCGCTCGCTCCACACCGCGGTCGAGACGGCGCGCCAGGTGGCCGGGGTGGTCGAGGTTCAAGCAAGCCGCATCGTCGAGCGGGCCAAGAATGTGTACCGCGAGGTCGAAGAGCTCTCGCAGACCCGCGCGGGTCGCATCCGGGTGGTGGCCCTCACGACCTACCATCTCCTCGGCAAGCGCACGCTCCTCAAGGCAGAAGAAGACATGAAGATCCGGGGCGAGAAGATCCACCTCGGATGAGCGCCCGACCTGCCGGCCGCATCGGCGCTCGCTTCGCCCTCAGCGCCGCCGCGGGGCTTGAGCTGAGCCTGCTCGAAGTGCGTCACGCGGGGGCTCTGTTCGCCCTCATCGACGAAGAGCGCGACCGGCTCCGTCGGTATCTCCCTTGGGTCGACGGCACCCGCGCCGTCAGCGACACCCAGAGCTACCTCGTGGCGAACCTCGAACAGTTCGCGCGCTCACAATCACTCTCGGTGGGCATCATCGCCGACGGCCAGATCGCGGGCATGATCGGCTACCACCTCATCGACTGGCCCAACCGCCGCACCAGCATCGGCTACTGGATCAGCCGACGCTTCGAGGGCCGCGGCCTGATGACCGGCGCGGTCAAGGCGCTCACCCAGCACGCCTTCCAGGAGCTCGGCTTGCATCGCCTTGAGATCCGCGCGGCCACCGAGAACCACCGTTCGCGCGGCGTGGCCGAGCGCGCCGGGTACCGCTTCGAGGGCATCTGCAGGGGCGCCGAGTGGCTCCACGATCGCTACGTCGACCACGCGGTCTACGGGCTCATCGACGGCGATCGCGTGGGCTAGAGACGCGACCAGGTCGTCGGACCGAGCACCGCGAAGGGACGCAAGTGATGCAAGGCGACGGGGCGAAGACGGGCTGTTGGCCCGTCGAGACCCGGCAACGCAGCAGCGCGCCGCGGACCTAAAGTGGGGCGACGGGAGACTACCTGGGCGCGTCTCTAGCGCCGTCGAAAGAGCACGAGCCCCAGGAGCCCTAAAAGCCCCATAAGGCGAGTCGCCGCGTCGAGGCCGCTGCGCGCCTGGTAGCCGGGCGACGCGTGGGCGGGCGCGCGCGGCGCGGCGTCGAGGAGCGCCATCATCGCGGGGTCACCCCAACGATGGCCGAGGTGATCGACCACCACGGTGCGCCCCGCGGCGAGGGCCTCGACCGCGGCCTCGCGGCTCCACGCGCGGGCGAACACGAGCGTGCGGCAGACCCCGAGGGGCGCAAAGAAGTGGTAATCCGATGCGCCGACCGCGGTGAGGCGGCGCCCGTCGCGCGCGGCGTCGTCGTAGAAAGCCAGCATCTCGGCCCAGCGTCGGCCGGTGCCCTCGGCGCCCAAGGCCAGCGGGTGGTAGACCTCGGCCCCGTCGAGCCAAGGCCGAACGGGTACGAGCGCGGGCCAGAAGGCGCGCACCGGGTGCGCCGCGATCACGAGCCCACCCTGCGCGTGAACCGCCGCGATCACCGCCCCGAGGTCGTGACGCGGTAACACCCGCGACGCAATGTTGACAGCGTGAACATGGTATCCCGACGCGGTGATCTCTTCGCTCGGCAGCACCACCACGGGGCTCGTCGCGCGCGCCCACGCTGACGCCATGAGGCCCGGAAAGACCAAGTTGTGTTCGGTCACCGCGAGCACATGGAGCCCGCTCCGCTCGGCGTGCATGACGAGGTCGGCGGGGCCGAGGAAGCCGTCGCTGAAGCGGGTGTGGGCGTGGAGGTCGGCTTCGAGCACCCACCACGGCCCGCGGCGTTGGGGTGCGGGCACGACGCGTCGGTCGTACGCGGCCCCGGCCACGGCGCCGACGAGCGCCATCGCACACGCGACCCGCCAGGCAGCGCTCACGGGTACACCCCGAGCAGGGGGAGCAGCTCGCCGATGACCGTGTAGTACCCCACGATGAGCCCGACGAGGGTGAGGTAGAAGACCGCGGTGCTGCGCCGCGCGAGGGGGGGCGCGAGGGCCTCGGTCTCGCCGAAATGGCACCGGGTGAGCCAGACGCTGAAGGCCGCCGTGAGCGCCACCGCGGCGGGCAAGACGCCCTTCGCGAGCAGCCACTGAAAGCTCGCCCAGGCGTCGCGGGTCACGAGGCACACCGCGCTCACCGCGAGGAGGAGCAGCATCCACGGGCCGTGCCCTGCGAGGTAGGCTCCCCAGGCCCAGACGAAGCGCCCGCCGAGGCCCGACGCGCGCCGCGCCGCCCAGAGGCTCAGGGCTTGAAGGGCGGGCAGGAAGCTCCACGCCACCGCGGTCGCGACGAGCTGCGAGGGCACCAGCCTGCCCGTGGTGGTGAGCGAGACAAACCCCCCGAGCACGAGCATGAAGGTCGCGAGACGGGCGACGAGGGTGCGGGCGTCACCGTCGGGCTGAGATTCACGCAGCGCCAAGGCCGTACGGCGCGGCGCAACGATCATCGACCACCACACCGAGCCCATGGCGAACCCTTCAAAGCTGAGGCGGGGTCAGTTGGCGCGGGCGCGCAGCGCGAGGTCAAACACCAAGGTGGCCGTGTCGACCCCGGGGGCCACAAAGGGCCGCGCGCGGAGGCGATGCACCGAGACCGCCCCGCCCTCGCGGAGGAGCTCTCGGGCGCGGTCGAGGGTCGCCGCGTCGAGGTCGAGGGCGCCCTCATCGCGGGCCGCGCAGACCATCTGCCCGGCCCCTTCAAAGGCCACGGTGACGAGATCGCCCTCTTCGGCGCGGGGCGAGCGCTGCCATCGCAACGCGAGGCCCCCGCGACGCGGGAGCTGGACCGTCGCCTCGGCGCCGCCTTGCAGCGGGAGGTCATTGAGCGTGACCGCCGCGAGAGGCTCGGGCGAGGCCCCCGACACGTCGAAGGCGCCGACGCCCACGGCGGGGTTGCCCGGGCTCGTGAAGCGCCACACCCCCATCGGGAGCGCGCTGTCGACGCCGTAGAGCACACCCGACACCACATTCCACAAATCGGGGAAGCGCCTGGGATTCATGCGCAGGGCGCGCTCGCCTGCGACCAGGTCGATGGGCCCCACATCGAGCAAGCGCACCTCGGCGCCCCGCTCGACGGCCCGCGCGTCGACCCCGCGCTCGACACAGCGCACCGCGGCCCCCGGCGCCACCCGCGGGAGCGGCCACATCGGCGTGCCCACCAGGTCTGGCAGGGCCTCGTCGCGCAGGCCGCTCACCCGCACAAAGCGCGCCCCCACCCCCACCGCGGCGCCCTCTCGGCCGCCCTCACCCTGCTCGACGAACAGCACCCCCGACACCCGCGCCGACGCCGCGGCCTGCCCCACGTCTTCGCCCCCATCGGGAGCCGACGGGTCATAACCACCGCCCGTGCACGCGGCCGTTACCGCTGCCACTGCCACGAGCATCGTGCCGAAGGTACGCACCGTTGTCTTCGCCTCGAAGCCACCTTAGCGCCCCACAACCCCGAGATGCAACGACACGCGCTCGCGTTGACATTCCCCGTCGCGCGAATTCGGGGTCAGGTTGTTGCTTGTTTTCTTGGCTCGGGTTTCCCATCCGCGGCGATGACCCGGCTGTCACACTTTGACCGTCTCGCGGGCGCCGCGGTGGTGGGCGCGTACCCAGGGCTCGAGGTGCCGCCCGAGGCCCTCACGGCGCTGCGCGAAGGTCGCCTCGCGGGGCTGATCTTGTTTCGCCGCAATCTCGGCCCAATCGAGCACCTCCTCGGGGTGACCCGGGCGCTCTCCGAGGCGCACCCCGCCGACCTGCCTCCGCCCTTGGTCGCGGTCGATCAAGAGGGCGGTCGCGTCGCGCGCTTGGGGGCTCCGGTGGTGAAGCTCCCGCCCATGCGGCACCTCGGCCAGCACGACGACCTCGCCCTCACCGAGCGCGCCGCCGCGGTGCTCGGGGCGGAGCTCTCGGCCTTGGGCTTCAACCTCGATTTCGCGCCGGTGTGTGACGTCGACAGCAACCCCGCGAACCCTGTGATCGGCGACCGCGCGTTCAGCGCCGACCCGGCCCGGGTGGCCCGTCACGCCGCGGCCTTCGCGCGGGGGCTGCAATCGCAGGGCGTCGCCGGGTGCGCGAAGCACTTCCCCGGTCACGGCGACACCAGCGCCGACAGTCACCTTGAGCTGCCGGTCTTGGGCCACGACCTCGCCCGGCTCGAAGCGGTCGAGCTGCCCCCGTTTCGCGCCTTGTTCGAGGCCGGGGTCGCCTCGGTGATGACCGCCCACGTTCAGTTCGACGCCCTCGACCCTACGGTGCCCGCGACGCTGTCAAAGCGGGTGATCTCGGGCCTCCTCAGGGCCGAGCTCGCGGCCGGCCGCGACGACCTCGTGATCGTCTCCGATGACCTCTTGATGAACGCCGTGAGCGCGCGCTTCAGCGTCGCCGAGGCCGCCGTACGGAGCGTCTCGGCCGGGTGTGACCTCGTGCTGGTCTGCACCACCCCCGAGGCCGCCGAAGAGGCCCGCCGGGCCCTCTCAGAGGCCGCGCAGGCCGACCCCGATTTCGCGCAGCGCCTCGGCGACGCGGCACGGCGTGTCACCGCGATGCGGGCGCGGTTTCAAGCGAAGCCGGTGCAGCACGCTAACGACTTTGTGAAGATTTCTGCACGACCTGTACGAGCCCTGCTCGAATCGGCGCTGCAACAGATTGGAGGAAGCTCCATTGACGCGCCAAATCGAGGTGGTGTCGAATGACGAAGGTAGAGTGGCTTAATGGGTTGCGGGTGGGCGCCGCGCGGCGCGTCGCAACGAAGGCGAAAAGGGTGAGCGCGATGACACGCAAACGACGATGGGCCATCGGTCTGGCCGGAGTGTTGGGGGTGCTGCTCGCGCCCACGATGTCTCAGGCCCAGACCGTCAACTGCGGCAATGCCCGCATCGACACGGGCGAGCTGTGTGACGACGGCAATCGCAACAGCGGCGACGGGTGTAGCCCGAACTGCAACATCGAGCCGGGCTTTCGCTGCGGCTCGGCGGGGTCGGCCTGCACGACGGTGTGCGGCGACAACATCCGCACGCAGCGTGAAGTCTGCGACGACGGCAACATTCGCAACGGCGACGGCTGTTCGTCAGACTGCGCCGTCGAGTTCGGGTACGCGTGCCGCGAGGTGACCTCGAACCTCATCAACAACGGCTCGTTCGTCAGCGGCAACAGCGGCTTTACGTCGCAGTACATGTTCGACAACACCCGCGAGAACAACCGCGGCTTCGGCGGCGGGATGCCCGAGGGCAACTTCACCGTCACCAACAACCCGTCGGGCTGGCACGAAGAGTTCGCACCCTTCGGCCCCCTCGCCTGGCGCGACGCCGACGGCGACGGTTGGGCCGCCCTCTTCAACGGCGTGGCGAACCGCATCGCGTATTCGACCAGCATTCCCGTCACGCAGGGGCGCCCGTACCTCTTTCGGATGTCGATCACCGATTGGGGTCAGCGAAACCTCTCGCAGCTCCGCATCGTCGCCGACGGCGACACGGTGACCGAGCGCCTGTCGCCCCGCTCCTCAGGCGGCGAGCGTCTCTACTGGGACATGGTCTCAGGGCTCTACACCGCCCGTCGCTCGGCCAACATCGTGGTGCAGGTCATCAACGACGTGCCCGACGACGGCGGCAACGACTTCGGCCTCGACGGCATCTCGGCCCAAGAGACCCGCGCCAACCAGTGCGACCAGGTCGACACCGACATGGACGGGTTGCCCGACATCACCGAGGGCCCGACCCGCGACACCGACAACGACGGCACGCCCGATTTTCGCGACCCCGACGACGATGGTGACACCATCCTCACGCGCGACGAGCGGCCCAACGGCAACGACCGCGACAGCGACGGCGACATGGTGCCCGATCACCTCGACGAGGATGACGACAACGACACCATCTTGACGCGCAACGAGCGCAACAACGGCGCCAACCGCGACACCGACAACGACACGCGGCCCGATCACCTCGACCCCGACGACGACAACGACGGCATCCCGACGGCCACCGAGGCGCGCCAAGACACCACCGCCAACGACGACTTCGACGGCGACAACACGCCCTCGTACCGCGACCTCGACAGCGACGGCGACGGCGACCTCGACTCGCTCGAAGCCGGCCCGGTGCCCACCGCGCCGGTCGACACCGACCGCACCGCCGGCCCCGACTACCTCGACACCGACAGCGACAACGACTGCCTCGGCGACAACGAGACCCGCGAAGACGGGCTCAACCGCATCAACGCGATGCTGCCCAGCGTCAATCCGAACGCGAACTGCCCGTCGAGCGCGCCGGTCTGCAACACCATGATCGGTCGCTGCACCCCGGGCAATGACCGCGACGGTGACGGGCTCACCGATGACACCGAGACCCGCATCGGCACCAACCCCGACAACCCCGACACCGATGGCGATGGCATCCGTGACGGCGACGAGGTCGGCGACCCGAACATGCCGCGCGACACCGACATGGACGGCCGCATCGACCCGAACGACGACGATGACGACGGCGACACCATCCCGACCCGCGAAGAGCGCCCCGGGATGATGAACCGCGACACCGACATGGACAGCCGCCCCGACCATCTCGACCCCGACGATGACAACGACGGCATCCCGACCCGCGTCGAGGCGATGCAAGACGCCACCACCGGCGACGACTTCGACATGGACGGGCTCCCCTCGTACCGTGACCTCGACGCCGACGGCGACGGCGACCTCGACCGCGATGAGGGCGGGCCCGACCTCAACAACCCCGTCGACACCGACACCGACGGCAACCGCGATTACCTCGACCGCGACAGCGACAACGACTGCGTGGGCGACAACGACATGCGCGAAGACGGCGCCAACCGCACCGACGCGACGCGCCCGTCGATGAACGCTGACGCCAACTGCATGAACCCCACCCCGGTCTGCAACCGCATGACGGGCATCTGTGGGCCCGGCAACGACCGCGACGGTGACGGCCTGCCCGATGACACCGAGCGCCGGATCGGCACCGACCCCGACAACCCCGACACCGATGGCGATGGCATCCGTGACGGCGACGAGGTCGGCGACCCGAACATGCCGCGCGACACCGACATGGACGGTCGCATCGACCCGAACGACGACGACGACGACGGTGACACCGTGCCGACCCGCGACGAGCGGCCGAACATGATGAACCGCGACACCGACATGGACGGGCGCCCCGACCATCTCGACCCCGACGACGACAACGACACCATCCCCACGGCGGTGGAGCGGCGTCTCGACCCGTCGAACGAAGGGCCCGACAACGACGGCTTCCCGTCGTACCGCGACACCGACGCCGACGGCGACGGCGACCTCGACCGCGACGAGGCGGGCTCAAACCCGATGGATCCGGTCGACACCGACCGTGACGGCGCGCGCGACTTCCTCGACCGCGACAGCGACAACGACTGCCTCGGCGACAACGAGACCCGCGAAGACGGGATGGCGCGCATCACCGCGGCGTCGAACCCGAACACCAACTGCATGGCCCCCACCCCGATCTGCGACACCAGCCGCGGTCAGTGTGTGGCCTGCTTCGTCAACAGCGGCGGCATGACCGTGGGCTGCGACATGAACAACGACGGGCGCGTCTGCATCGCCCCGGCCATGTCGTCAACGATGGGCGGCTTCTGCGGCTGCCGCACCGACGAGCACTGCACCGCCGACCGTCGCTGCGACACCACGGCGCAACGCTGCGTCTTGCGCGGCGACGCGGGCGTGGTCGACGCGGGCAACGACGCGGGCCCCGCCGATGCGGGCAACGACGCGGGCAACGACGTCGACGCCGGCTTCGACGCCGGGTCGCAAGAGTACCCGTACCGTCTCCAGGGTGACGGCCTGTCGTGCACCACCTCGGTGCCCGGCACCGGGTCGTCGCGCGGCACCGGCACCGTGATCTCCCTCGGCGCCATCGTCGCGGGTGTCTCGGCCCTGCGCCGCCGTCGGCGGAAGTAACCACCGCCACGGTGACAGGGGCCCCTCGGTAACAGGGGCCCCTCGCGCACCCCTCCTCCGCCCTCTCCGCAACGACACCATCGAGAAGCCTCGCGGCGCCATCGCAAGCGGGTCACGACGGGCCCCAACGTTCGGCGTGACCCTTCGCGCGGCGTGACACCGTCGCGCGCGGTCAATGCGCCCGGTCGCGGCGCGCGGGCCCAAACAACAACACCGCGGCGGGTGAAGGCCACGGTGTCAGAGCGCCCCCTCGCGGCGGGCGACGACTTCGGGTTCAGCTCACAACGGCGGCCGACAGGCCCGGGCCCCAGCGCTGAGGCTCGGCGTGCAGGTCCAGCCCGTCGGACACTGCCGATCGGTCAGGCACACCGACGAGCACGAGCCGAAGCTCGGGTCGTCGACCAGGGTCACGCACGCGCGCCCGGTCGGGCAGCCGTGGTTGGCGCTCGTCACCCCTACACAATTGGCCACACACACCGACTGCGTGCGGTCGTCTGGATTGATGTTCACGCAGCGGTAGCTGGCCGTCTCGTTCGGACGGTACGAGCACGGCCCCACCGAGCGCCCCGCGGGCAGCTGACACTTTCGCAGACACAGCCCCTGGGATGGCAAAAACGGGTTGCCCAGACACAAGCCCGTGCCGTTGGCGCAGCCCATCCCCTGCCCCGTGCTGCACCGCTCGGTGCAGTACCCCGCGGGGTAGGCCGGGAGCATCTCGTTGCCCATCATCGCGCCGTTGAGGCAGGCCCGAGAGGCCGCGTCGCTGGTGCACTGATCGTTCGAGGCGCAGGCCCCCCCAAACAATCCCGGACCGTTGGGGCACACCACGTCGCTGCTGCCTTCGGGGCAGCAACGCCCGAGCCGAGCCACAAAGCCTTCAGGGCAGCTCCCGCCCGTGCCCGAGCGAATCTCACCGTTGGTGGCCAACGCGGGCAGGTCGGCACAGCCCAAGATCACGCCCAAGAGGGCCATCGCGCGACGTTTCACAAGGCACCTCCAAGGGTCAGCATCGCGCCCCCGGGCAGCGGCATCGCCCCGACCGAAGACAGCTGCACTTCACGACGCGTGCCGGGGCCCCGGAGCGCGAGCCACAGCGCGCCGCCCAGCATCGTGGCCGCGCCCACCCCGCCGAGCACATACGCCGTGGTCACGGTGCTCGGGTGGTTGGCGTAGGCGGTGGCGAGCTCGGGCGTCCACACCGATTCGCCGCGGTTGACGGCGGCGACGTCGTTGGCGACGCCGTTCGCGCGAACCCCGACGATGAGGCCCCCGACGCCCACCAGCGCGCCGACGCCCAGGGTCACCCAGGGCCCGACGCTCTGCACCGTCGAACGCACGTACCGCACCTCGATGCGACGGGTGATCACCACCTCGATCAGCCGCGGCTCAGCCTCAACGGGCCGCGTCGGCGGTGGCGTCGGCGCTGAGGTCGCGCTCTGGGCCTGCCGCTCAGCCTCGGCGTTCGCTTCACGCATCGCCGCGATGCGGGCCTCGACCTGCGGACGCTCTGCCCCAGGCGCCCCTGCTGAGAGAAAATCTGTGAGCGCCTCGATGGCCGCCTGGCGCTCGCCCGCGCGCTCGAGTGTCAGGCCGATGTTGTAGAGGAGCTCGGGCCGATGCGTGATGGCGTGGGCCTCACGAAACGCCCGCGCCGCGTCGCCGAAACGCGCGCCGCGGTAGTGCGCGACCCCGCTGTCATAGTACCGCTGCGCGAGGCCTTGCTGCGCCGGTGTCAAGGTCTGCGCCGAGGCCGAGCCCGCGAGCAGCAACAGCGACAAGCCCACGCTCCCCAGGAGCCGCCGTGGCGTGTGTCTCATGCCCCGCACTCTATCCGATGCGGCCGCCGTCCTGTTGCGATTTTAGCGCAGCTGAAAGGCCGCCTGGCCGGTGAGCCATGAGAGCTCGACGCAGGCCGCGCGCCAACCGAAGCGCGCCTGGGCTTCGGCGAAGGCGCGGTGCTCGTCGTCACGCCAGCTCGGATTGCCATAATATTCGTCGAAGACGATGAGGCTCCCGCGGGTGAGCCAGGGCCCCAAGGCCGCGAGCCCCGAGGCCGCGCTCTGGTAAAGGTCGCTGTCGATGTGGAGCAGGCTCACGGGCGCCTCAAGGGCCGCCGTGAGGGGGCCCAGGGTGTCGTCGAACCAGCCCTTCAAGACCCGCACCGAGGCGGGCAGCGGAGGCACCTCGCCGTGCATCGAGAAGGCCCCCGCGGGCATGGCCTGCCACGCTTCGGGGAGGCCCTCAAAGCTGTCGAGCGCCCAGAGGGACCGTTCGCCCGCGCGGGCCGCGAGCTGACGGGTGCTCACGCCGTACCGCACCCCGAGCTCGACCCAGGGCCCGGGCAGGGCGCGCGCGCAGACCGCATCGAGGAGGGCGGGCTTGGTGCCCCAACACCTGGCGCCCCGCGCGCGCCACCGGGCGGCGTCGTCGAAGCGGCCGTCGAGAAGCTGCGCCGTCTCGGGCGAGGGCCCTTCGGCGCGGGCGGCGGTCAAGAGCGCGGCCACCCAGCCGTCGTCAGGCTCACACGCCGCGGCACGCGCGAGCGCGTCGAGGTCGGGGGCTTGGGCGTCGACCGAGAGACGGTACCGCGCGAACCAGGCTCCGGCGGTGTCGGGCGCCGCGCGCAGGAGCGCCTCGATCGCGGCCTCGGCCTCGGCCCTCAGGCCCGCCGCGAGGCAGCAACGGAGCCGCCCGAGGGCCGCGCCGAGATCGCCCGGGTCGAGCGCGAGCGCCGCGGTGAAGCAACGTTCGGCGGCGTCGAAGAAGCCGAGGGTCGCGCACGAGATGCCAAGATCACGCAGCGCCCGCGGGCTCTGTGCGGCGAGTCGCGCTGCCGCTTCGAAGCCGCGCAGCGCATCGTGAACCCGCCCCGTCAGCGTGTAGACGTGAACGAGATTGACCGCCGCGTCGAGGTCGTCGACCTTGGCCGAGAGGGCCTCGCGGTAGGCCTCGGCGGCCTCGTCGAAGCGCCCGTGCCGGTGGGCGTTGCGGGCGCGGCGGAGCGGCGCAGAGGGAGCCTCGGCGGCGTAGACCACGGGGCGCTTTCGTGCGCCACCGGCGCGGGTGAGGTGGGCCATGGCGGGCGCGTACCCCGTCGCCCGCGTCAGGGCGTCATCGCGGGGCGGCGTCGTTGTGTCACAGTCTCTCACCCTCGGGGCGAGAAATGCGGGCCCACAATGGCGCGGGGCATCGCTCGCGGCGGCCGCGGGGGTGTGATAGGCCCTTTCCGTGATGACACCCGTGGGAGAGCATCCGGTTGAGGCCCATCGGGCCGACGTTGACGTTGTGGTCTCGCGCTCAAAGCTCGCGATGGGGGCGCTCGCGTTGACCGCCCTTCACCGGCTGTTGATGCTGCCGGCGCGCGCGTGGCAGGGCCGGCTCTTGGCGCAGATCGAGCGCGGCGAGCGGGTCGACATGCAGCAAGCGCAGCTCAGCGACGGATTTCTCAACATGGGCACCGCCGCGCAGATGATCCTGCTGGTGGTCACGGCCACGCTCTTTCTCATGTGGATTCACCGACTTACCCGCGTGACTCGGGCCCTCGGGGGCGACACGATGCGGTGGCTCCCGAAAGACGCCGTGTGGGCCTTCATCATCCCCGTGGTGAGCATCGCGCGGCCCTACCAGGTGGTGCGCGATCTTCACGACCAGCTGACGCCGGAGCTCGTCCCTGAGCCGGTGGCGCAGGTGACGGCGACCGCCACCGACGGGTACCGCGGCGTCACGGTGGTCGAGCCGCCGCGCGCGACGGCCCTGCCTGCGTCGCGTGTGGGCGCATGGTGGGGCGCATTCTGGGTCGGCAACGTGGTGGCCAACATCGCGTCGCGTCAGCACAGCACCGAGGTGGGCGCGCTGGCCGTCGGCAACATCCTCAACGCGGTGGCCGACGGCATCGAGGTCGTCTCCGCGGTGCTCGCGGTGCTGGTCGTCAGGGGCATGACGGCGCGGCTCCAAGAGCGCTTCCGCCGCATGCGCCACGCGGCCCCCGAGCAGCTCGCCGCGGCGGGCTTCACGGTGGCCCCGCCGCAGCCGTGAGCGCGCCCGCGTCGATCGCGCGCCGCATGCCTTGCACCACCGGGCGGAGGCTCAGCACCGTCGCACCGGGCACCTCGAAGCGCACCAGATAGCGGGTCTTGCCCTCTTGAAGCTCAAACTCGATCGCGTCGCCAGAGACCACCGGGTTGGCCACGTCTGACCAAGGGTACACAAGCGACACCGGCAGCACCGGCGCGGCGCGCTTCACCGCCGCCCAGATCAACAAGCCGCCCGCGATGAGGCCCATGGGCACGAGGGTCACCTGCCCCGCGAGCCCCAAGCCTACGAGCCCCGCCGCCAACAGCGCGATGCCCGCCAAGAGCGCGGTGTGAAGTCGCTTCGCCGAGAAGCGCCCCCCGCGCAGCGTCAGCCCCGTCGACGCGAGCTCGAGCGCGCCAGAGCCGCGAAACTCTGACTGCGCGTGCCGCGAAGCGTGCGCGACGTTGCGCACAAAGCGCCCCGACAAGACATCGACCGAAGCGCTGTTTTCAGGCTGCATCTCCACAGGCCCGGAGTGTCTCACACCGGCCCTGAAATCACAGCCCCCGGCCCCTCAAGGCGTGAGGGCGGCGCACTCGGCTTCGAGGCTCTCCCACTCGGCCATGAGGGCTTCGATCTTGGGGCCGAGCGCCTGCTCTTCTTTCAAGAGCGCGTCACGCTCGGTCTTCGGGCTGCGCTCGTAGAAGCCCTCTTGGGCCATCGCGCGGTGGATCTCTGCGAGCCTCGCCTCGGCCGCTTCGACCGCCGCGAGGGCCTTGTCGCGCTTCAACGGGAGCTGCTTGGCGAGGTTGCGCCGACGCTTCTGCTCGTCCCACGAGAGGGCGGGCGCGGGGGCGGCGCTCTGCTGCGCGGCCTTCTCGCGCTTTTGCCGCAGCACCGCCGCGTCGGCGTCGAGGTGGTCGTCGCCGCTTCGTGACAGGTACTCGTCGTAGGTGCCTGCGAAATCGTTGATCCCTTCGGGGGTGAGTTCGAGCACCCGGGTGCCGAGCTCGGCCACGAAGCGCCGGTCGTGCGAGACGAAGATCACCGTACCCTCGTACCGCTTCAGGGCCTCGGTGAGCGCGTCGATCGCCTCGATATCGAGGTGATTGGTCGGCTCATCGAGCAAGAGCACGTTGGGCTCTTCGACCATGATCTTCGCGAACACAAGCCGCGCCGCCTCGCCCCCCGACAGCGACGACACGGGCTTGTAGGCCGCCTCGCCCGAGAAGAGGGCGCGACCGAGCATCCCGCGGTGGTACGAGAGCGACTCATTGGGGCGCGTCTCTTCGATCACCTTGAGCGCCGTCTTCCCCGCGTCGGTGAGCACCTCGCGGTGATCTTGCGCGAAGTACCCCAGCGAGACCTCGTGGCCCCAGACGAAGCGGCCCGCGCTGGGCTCGATGCGCCCCGCGAGCACCTTCAAGAGCGTCGATTTGCCCAGCCCGTTGGCGCCGATGATCGCGAGGCGCTCGCCCCGGCGCAGGGTGAGCCACACGTCGCGCAGCACCTCTCGGTCGCCGTACGATTTGCAGAGCCCGTCGAGGGTGAGCACGTCGCGGCCGCTCGGTCGCCGCTGCGCGAACTGAAACGAGGGCGCGCGGCGCGAGCTGGTGGCGAGGGCGTCGACCTCGATCTTCTCGATCTGCTTGATCAGGCTTTGGGCCTGGCTGGCCTTGCTGGCTTTGAAGCGAAAGCGGTCGACGTAGGCCTGCTTGTGCGCGATCTCGGCCTCTTTGCGCGCGTTCTCGGCCTCGCGCTGCGCGCGGATCGCGGCCTTCTCACGCACAAATGCGCTGTAATTGCCGGTATAAAGCGTGATGGTCTCATAGTCGACATCAAGGGTGTGACTGGCCACCGTATCGAGGAAGCGCTGATCGTGCGAGATGATCACCGCGCAGCCGCGGTAGCCCGCGAGAAACTGCTCAAGCCAGCGGATCGAAACAATGTCAAGGTGGTTGGTCGGCTCATCGAGCAGCAGCACGTCGGCCCCGCCCAAGAGCGCCTGCGCGAGCAAGACCCTGAGCTTCATGCCGCCCGAGAGCGCCGCCATGGGCCCGCGATGAAAGCCCGCGGCGATGCCCAAGCCCACCAAGATCGCCCCGGCCCGCGCTTCGAGGGTGTATCCGTCGAGGGCGCGCACCCGCTCATCATAGTCGGCGGCGAGCTCCAGGGCCCCTTCACCCGATTCGAGGCGGCGCTGGGCGCAGAGGGCCTCCCACGCGGCGGCGTCACCGCGCGCGGCCACCTCGACCACGACCTCGTCGTCTGAGAGAAAGCGGTCTTGCCGCAAGACTCCCACCCGCGCGCCTCGCGAGAACGACACCGTGCCCTCGCTGGCTTGCTGGTCGCCCGTGAGGATCTGCAAGAACGTCGTCTTGCCGGCCCCGTTGGCGCCCACCAGCCCGTACCGAGCGCCGGTGATGAGTTTGAGCGAAACACCTGAGAAGAGGGCCCGCGCGCCGTGGGCCTTGCCAAGCTGTGTAGTCGAGAGCATCGCGTCAGAGGTTCTTGGGTCGAGGTGACCGCAGGGCTGACGCATTCAGCCCCGAAGGTCAACCCATGAACTTCACGCGTTGTACACGCCTCAGCGCGCCGCAGGGGCAGGCGGTGCAGGCGGTGCAGGCGGGGCGGGCGGTGCAGGCGGGGCGGGCGGCGCGGGCGGCGCGGGCGGGGCGGGCGGTGCGGCCGCGGCCTGGTTCGCCAGCGACAGCGTAAAGTGCACATCGAGCACCCCTTGGATCGAGCCGGGGAACATCAGCCGACGTGTAAAGCCCGAAACACACGACGCGAAGGCCGCGTCGGCCGGCGTGCCCGTGCCCCCCGAGCGCGACGCACGGATCGTGGCCACGTCGCCATTCGGCCCCGTACGGAAGAACACGTTGACCCCGCCCGCGGCTTGGGGTTGCGCTTGCAGGAGGCCCGCGGCGCAGCGCTCGTAGCCCGCCCCGGCGCGCGCCAACACCTGCCGAACCACGCCCGAGCCCTGCTCAGGCACCACCCGCAACGACCCCACCGAGGTCACCCGCGGCGGACGCGGCTGCGCTGACGCCATACCCGACAGAATGAGAACGGCCCCCGCCGTCACCCCGAAAACACGCTGCCTGCTCATCGTGGGCTCCATGGCATCACCGTCTCGTGGGCGCGTCAATCACAACCGTTGCGCCGCCCCGTCATGACGCCGAGGCCCCCCTACGCAGCGCACGCTCGCGCGATTCACGGCGCCGCTTCGAACACCTCGCCGGTGGTCGGAGAGCCCGCCCAGATGCGCCCGCGGTGCACCAGCAAGGGCGCCGAGACGAGGCTCGACGGCGTCGGCCGCAGCGCCTCGATCGGCGGCACCACCTGCGACCACTGAGCGCCCGGTGAGGCGCGGTAGAGGGCGCCGCCCGCGAGGAGGTAGAGGGCCCCGTCGGCCCGCACGAGGTTCTGAACGTCGGCGGGCGCCGCGACGGCCTCGAAGCGCCGCCCCGCGTCGCGCGAGCGCCAGAGCGTTTGGGTCGAGAACCCCTGACAGACCGCCCAGAGCGTCTCGCCGTCGAGGTACCACCGAAGCACGTATCCTCCCGAAAGCCCTTCGGATTCGCCCAGGGTCGGAGAGCCCGCGGGGTCGTGGATCCAGACCGCGCCGGGCCCGCGCGGCGTCTCGGTGCCCGCGACGAGTTCGCCGTTGGGCAAGGCCGCGAGGTAGGTCAGGCGCCACACGCCGCGCGCCGCGCGGGTCGGATACGCGACGCCGCGCACCCACGGCCCGTCGCCCCCAGGGTCGACAAAGAGCGCCGCGGGAGCCGCGTCGGAGAGGTACGCGATGGCGCCTGGAGGGTACGCTCCGGTCGAGGCCACCACGCGGCCGTTGGCGAGCCGCGCCGTGTCGAAGACGTGGTAGACCGCGGGCAAGACCGCCCGGCGCTCGGGGCGCACGCGGCCCTCGAGGTCTGACACAAAAACATACCCGTCGACATCGAGGTCGAAGACAAAGGGCAGCAGCCGAAAGGGCGCGTCGGCGTCGGGCACCAAGAGCACGTTGTCGTACGCGTGGACCCTCAGAAACCCCTGCCCCGCCCAGGTCATGAGGGTCTCTGGCGCCGCCGCGCCGAAGCGCACGAGGGCCGCACCGTCGACCGTGAGGGCGTCGATCGAGGCCGTCGCGACGAGCCCCCGGGGCGTGCTCGCGAGGTCGCTCAGCTGTCGGTACGGCGCAGGCGTCGCGCCCCGACGGAGCCACCGGGCGGGCGAACCTTCGAGGGCCTCGTGACGGTTCTCGGGACGCGCCCGCAGCGTGTCGCGCCAGCGCCCGTCGGCGATGCGAAACCCGCAGCCGCTCTGGGTCAGGGCGAGGCCCCGGAGCCCCAAGGCCAGGAGCACAGAGCCCGTCACCGCGCGATGCCAGCGTCTCATCGGGTCGAGGCGGCAACGCGCGGCACGCGGCGAAGATTCCGCCTGAATTGCGAGGGGGAGGCGGAGGTCTGCTTCGATGGCGTCTCAGGGTCGCGCAACACACCGCAGGCGCAGCGGGCTCGCGGCGTTGGCGTCGTCGTCTGCGGTCAAGATCCACCCGAGGCGACGGGCGTCGTCGTAGCGCGCGTCGACCACCGCCATCGAGCTCTCTTGCGTGCGCTGCTCAACCAACGAAGCGATGCGATGCCCGAACCAGTGAATCCACAGCCCGTTGTTGTACCCGCCGCCCGCCGGAAAGGCCGCCGACGTGACGAAGCCATCACCTGGCCGCGCGCCGACGGCGATCCGCGCCGACAGCCGGCCCCACGCGGGCGGCAACGGGAGCGACACCTCGGCATCGACCCTGCCCCCGCCCTGAGCGTCAAAGCGCGCCAGCATGGGCTGAACCGTGCGCCCCTCGGCGGCGGTCACCACCATCGCGCTCGACCCCTGAACCACCACCGGCGACACCGCCCGCAACGGGAGCTCGGCCCTGTTGCCCTCGATCACCGCGCCGTGGCCAAAGATGAAGCTCCGCACCGAGAGCCGGTCGGGCCCTGCCTCGAAGCTCCAGTACCCGCCGCCGTTGACGTTCGTCGTGAGGGTCGCGTCGGGGCTGTGGGGCGCGTGCATCGCATTGGGCTCGTTGAAGCTCCCGCGGGTGGCGTTCGCGTAAAAGACCGCCGTGTCAGCGGTAAAGACCGTGCGCAGGGTCTCGCTCCGCATCTGAACGGCCCGCGCGAGACGGCCTTCGAGGCTGAGCGGAGACTGAAGCGCGAGGCCGCGCTCGGTGACGGCGAAGGCGATCATCGCGTCGCCCGCCGCGAAGAGCCCTTGCCCCGCGCTCACATCGACCAGCGCGCGCCCCGAAGCCTCGCGCCCGAGCGAGAGCGCCCCCCGTTCGAGCGTGCGCCCATCGACGTGCGCGCGAACATAGCGCAGCACCGTCGGGCTCGACGGGTCGCGCCACACCGCCAAGGCCCCCTCAGAAGTCACGCTCAGGCTCGCCTCTGACCCGCGGCCCACGCCCACCATCTGCGAGAACGCGCAGCCCCCCGCCGCCGCGGCGTCTGCCGAGGGCGCGACGTCAGCCGCGAGCCCCGCGTCTGCCGAGGGCGCGACGTCAGCCGCGAGCCCCGCGTCTGCCAAGGGCGCGACGTCGGCCGCAACGCGCGCGTCACCGTGCGCCGCGGCGTCACCTTCGCCCGCCGACACCACCTCCGAGCAAGCCGCAAGACACAGCACCGTGCCGAGCATCGCCAAACGCATGTTCACAAACTCCTTCAATGGCCGCATGCCCCCATCGTGCGGTGGCCGGGCCGTGCTGTCTCGGTGGCCGGGCCGCGGCCGACCCGTCACGAGAAAATCGCCCGCCGTGTGATGTTGCGAAACAGGCAACATCGGGTTGCATTCTGGGGCGATTGTAGCGCGCGCTGCAACGTCTTATCTCTGCCGCAGACACTTCTACCCTCGCGGCCTGGCCGCGTTTTCGAGGTCTGTATGCGCCTTCTCATCGCCAGCACGGTGACCCTCGCCATGGTCGCCCTCGGGGCCTGCAAGAACCCCAACGCCAACGTCGCACCGGCCGCCACCAGCGCGGCCACCGCCCCTGCGCCCGCGCCCGCCGCGAGCGCGAGCGAGCACCTCGCCCTCGACGCCGCGGCGAGCCGGGTGGGCTTCACCGGGGCCAAGGTCACCGGCAGCCACGAAGGGAGCTTCTCGGGCGTCACCGGCGCCATCGACCTCGACCCCGCGCGGGTCGAGCAGAGCCGGGTGAGCGTCACCGTCGACACGACCACCGTGACCACTGACACCGAGCGGCTCACGGGGCACCTGAAGTCGCCTGATTTCTTCGACGTGGCGCGCTTCCCCCAGGCGACCTTTGTGTCGACGCAGATTGTGCCCGGGGGCGCCCAAGGGGCCACCCACACCATCACGGGCAACCTCTCGCTGCACGGGGTGACGCGGGCGGTGACCTTCCCGGCGACGGTGACGGTGAGCCCGGCGAGCGTGAGCGCGACCGCAGAGTTCAGCATCAATCGCCGCGATTTCGGGATTGTTTACGCGGGCATGCCCGACAACCTCATCCGCGACGAGGTGGCCATGCACCTGCGCCTGGTGGCGCCCCGCGGGCGCTGAGCCGATGGGCTGGTCTCATCTGACGGGGCTGGTGGTACGTTCTGGGCTGAGAGAGGCCCATGCGACCCACCCAGACCCCGACGGTGATTCTGCGCCACTGTGACAGTTATGACCCCGAGCGCATTCGGGTGCTTGTCGGCGAAGCGCTCGAACGGCTCGGGCTCAGACCCGAGGGGCGCACCCTGGTCAAGCCGAACATCGTGTCGGCGGGGCCCTTGTTCCAACACGCGTTCACCCGACCTGAGTTTGTTGAAGGGGTGTTGCGCGCGCTGCAAGACCGCGACGAAGGCAAGATGACCGAGCTCGCCGTGGGCGAGCGCTGCGGCATCACCATCCCGACCCGGCGGGCCTTCGAGGGCGCCAACTACAACCCCATGCTCGAAAGGGTGGGGGTCAAGCGGTACTGCTTTGAAGAAGAGCCGCAGGTCGAGATCCGGTACACCCACCCCGAGCGACTGCGCGACTACGTGTTCACCCCCGAGCCCGTGGCGAAGGCAGACTTCTTCGTCAACTGCCCGAAGTTCAAAGCCCACCCGTGGACCACCGTCACCTTCTCGATGAAGAACTACATCGGGATCCAAGACGACCGTCACCGCCTCATCGACCACGATCACCGTTTGAACGAGAAGATCGCCGACCTGCAATACATCGTTCAGCCGAGGTTCATCGCCATCGACGCGATCACCGCGGGCGAAGGGCGAATGCTCACGCCCATCCCCTTCGCGTTGAACATGGTCATCATGGGCGACAACCAGCTCGCCTTTGACGCCGTCTGCTGCCACATCATCGGCGTCGACCCGATGACCGTCGACCATCTCCGCTTCGCCCACGAGCGCGGCTTCGGGCCCGTCACCCTCGACAAGATCAAGATCGAGGGAGACGTCACCCTCGAAGAAGCCAAGGCCCGCGCCAAGGGCTTCAAGGTCGGCCTCATCAGGGTCGAGAAGTACTTCGAAGGCACCAACATCTCGGCCTACGCGGGCCCGCCTCCCGAGAACGAGCACACCGACTACTGCTGGGGCGGGTGCCCCGGGGCCATCGAAGAGGCCATCGAGATCTTGCGCCTCTTTGACGACCAGCTCGACCAGAAGATGCCCCGCATCCACATCGTGTTCGGCGCCTACCAAGGGCCCATCGACGCCAAAGAAGGCGAGCGCGTCGTCTTCATGGGCGACTGCTCAGCGTGGAAGGGCGAGCTCAAGAACAAGCTCGTCTCGGTGGAGTCACTTTATAAAGATCGCGCCACCAAAGACCCGTACCACGCAGAGCATCAAGACATCTTCGCCAAGATGGCCAGCGTGCTCGCGAAGGTCAAACTCTCGGCCAATGAGCCCTACATCCGCTTCGAAGGCTGCCCCGTCTCGGTGGCCGAACAAGCCCTGATGCTGGTCTTCGCCGCCGGGGCGAAGAACCCCTTCCTCGACCCGCGCGAGAGCGTCGCGTTCAACAAAGCGTACCTGCAATGGCGCGGGGCCACCGCGATGAAGCGCCTGAAGGGCATCCCCTATCAGCGACCCGGGGCCGCCGCCCGCGGTGAGGCCGCCCCCGAGATCGGCCCCAAGCCGACCCAGGCCGACGCAGAGTAAGCCCGCCGATCACCCCCTCCAGACCACCCCAAACCTTCACTGTAGGAAAGGTGCGCGGGCGGCTTGACCGAGGGTCACCTCCCATGCGACATGCCCCCCGCGGAGCCCCTACGTTCGTGGTGGCCTCTTCGATGGGAGTTCAATTGCAGATGCGCGCAACAACGTGGTTCCTTTTGGCGGCCCTTGGGGGCAGCGTCGTGGCTTGTTCGAGCAACGGCGGCGGCGGCGGCGGCGGCACAACTGACGCTGGCAACGGCGGCACTGACACGGGCAACACCCCGACCGACACCGGCAACACCATGGTCGATGCCGGGCCCCGCACCGACACCGGCAACACCATGACCGATTCGGGCCCCGCGACCGACCGCCCGTCGACCGACGTGCCGGCCGTCGACGCCGGCCCGCCCTACGACCCCTGCATGGGCGCCATCGACCTCAACGCCATGGGCATGCGCTCGGGCGAGACCACCCGCATCACCAGCAACAACAACATGGTCGGCGCGCGCAACGCGATCGCGTCGAGCTGCGGCGGTACGCCCGGCCACCAGGTCGCCTTCCGCTATGTGCCCCGGGCCAACACCCGGCTGCGCATCTCGACCGACAACGCCGGCACCGGCAACACCTTCGACACCGTGGTCTTCGCCCAGTCGACCTGCGGGATGCTCACGGCGGGTGACGGCGGCACCGCCGGCGCGCTCGGCTGCGACGACGACGGCGGCAACGACCCCCGCCCGGCCAGCTCGTCGTTCTCGACCACCCCGGTCACCATGGGCCAGCCCGTCTTCATCATCGTCGGCGGCTACCTGAACACGGCCCGCATGCCCCTCACCGGCAACGTCGCCCAGGGCGCCTTCGAGCTCTCGGTCACCGAGATCACCTCGGTCGCCGTCGGCGGCACCTGCGACCCCACCGGCGCGATGAACGCCTGCGCCATGGGCTCGACCTGCGTGCGCGCGATGCCCGCGGCCACCACCGGCACCTGCATCGCCGACGGCGCTCGCAACGGCGCCTGCCGCGCGGGCACCACCAACCGCTGCGACACCGGCCTCGAGTGCTCGCTCAGCGTGTGCCGCACCGCCGCGATGGCGGGCCAGGCCTGCGACGGCACCACCATCGTGTGCGTCGCCAACACCAGCTGCGTGGTCGCCGCGGGCATGACCATGGGCACCTGCGTCGCCGCCGGCGCTCAGGGCGGCCGCTGCCGCACCGACGCCCCCCGCTGCGACACCAACCTCGAGTGCGCCTCAAGCGGCAACTGCGTGCGCGTCGTGATGGCCGGCCAGGCCTGCGACAGCGGTCGCACCACCACCTGCACGAGCGGCACCAGCTGCATCAACGGCACCTGCATCGCCGCGGGCACCGCCTCGGGCGCGCCCTGCCGTGACATGGCCCCCCGCTGCGACACCAACCTCACCTGCTCGACCATGACCGGCGCGGGCACCTGCCAGCGCATGATCGCCGCGGGCGGCGCTTGCACCCCGGGCTCAGCCGGTGACATCTGCGCGGCCAACACTGCGTGTCTGCCCACGAGCCGCACCATGGGCACCTGCAGCATGGGCACCGCCGAGATGGAGCCCAACAACAGCCCCATGATGCCCCAAGCCGCGCCGAGCGGCGGCCGGGTGTACTCGGGTTCGGTCGAGGCGGCCACCGGCGACGCCGGGGTCGGCGGCCGCGACTGTTTCGCTGTGACCGTGGCCCAAGGCCAGGGCATCTTCGCCGAGTCGCACCTCCCGATGACGCCCGCCTGCCCGAGCGACGGCGCTGACCCGGTGATCGACATCTACAACCCCATGGGCACCCGCATCACCGGCGCCGACGACACCGCCGGCCGGGGCCTCTGCGGCACCGTGAACCCCGCGACCAACACCAGCGCGGCCAACCTCGCCGCGGGCACCTACACGGTCTGCATCTCGGGCTTCGAGGGCGACGCCGTGCCGAACTACCTCCTCACCGTCGCCGCGGTGAACGCCAACTGAGCCGCGGCCCCGGTCGCGCCGAGACGCGCGGCCCTGCGGTGACGCCTTGACCCACGCCGCCCCGCTGCACCCCAACCGGTGCCGGGGCGGTGTGCTTTTCTACCCTTCGCGCCAATCAGTGGGATACTCCCCCCGTCGCCCGATGTTGACCGTGAAGTCGCCCCTCTTGGCCCGCGCGGCCCTCGCGTCTGTGTTCGCGCTCGCGACCTTGGGGGCGGGCGCTGAGGCCGAGGCCATCCCGTTCCGGCGGCGCTTGTCGCTGCGGGCCGAGAGCGCCTTGGGGCTCACCGTGGTGACCCCCGAGGGCTACCCGTACGATGTGGGCTTCCTCGTGGTGGGGCGCCTCAACGTGCTCACCTGGGGCTCGTTCTTCGCGCAATTCTCTGTGATTCAAGGGGTCTTCCCGTCGTCACAGGCGGCGGCCTCGCTCAACAACAACTACATGGCCGGGGTGCGCTTCGCGCCGCGCACGGTGCTCCCCGAGGGGCGCCTCTTCATCGACGCCGAGGCGGGCCTGGCCATCTCGGGCTTCAACCGTCGCTTCGGCTTCGACATCGGCGTCGGTTGGGAGCTCGCCCTCAACCGCTATTTTCACCTCGGCCCGGTGCTGCGCTACGCGCACATCGTACAGCCCGACGACGAGCCCGCCCCCGAAGACGCGCACTACATCAGCGTCGGCGTGTCGGGCGCGCTCTACCCCTGGCCTCCGCCCAACCTTCGCAGCGGCGCCCTCGTCGTGATCGGGCTCGGGCGCGACCAAGACCGCGATTATGACGGCGTCACCGACGACCTCGACCAGTGCCCCGCGGTGGTCGAAGACCACGACGGATACCTCGACGAAGACGGCTGCCCCGACCTCGACGACGACAACGACCGACTGCCCGACAGCGAAGACCGTTGCCCGCGTCAGCCCGAGACGGTGAACAACTTCGAAGACGAAGACGGCTGCCCCGACGAGGCCCCGAGCACCCGCGACGACGTGTCGGTCGAGGGCGACCGCATCAACCTCCGACAGCGGGTGTATTTCGCCACCAACCGCGTGGTGGTGCCCGCCCTCTTCATGCCCGAGCTGGTCGAGCTGGCGCGGTACCTCCAGGCCCACCCCGAGCACCGCCGGGTGCGCGTCGAGGCCCACGCCGACGACCGCGGCACGCGCCGCGAGGGCTTCTCGCTCTCGCTCCGTCGCGCGCTCAACGTGATGGCGTTTCTGGTCTCGAACGGCGTCGAAGCCGAGCGCCTCGTGGCCCTCGGGCTCGGCGACCTCAGGCCCCTCGACACGGCCCACGACGAGGTCACCCGCACCCGCAACCGTCGCGTCGAGTTTGTGATCGTCGAGGGCGCTGGGGCCAACCCCGCCGCCCCGACGCCGCCGCCCGAGGCCTGGCGGCCCGAAGATCACCCGCTCACGGCGCCGCCGCCGCCCTCGCGGTAGCGCCGCGAGAGGGTTGCGTTGGCGCACGAGGGGCTTCAATGTCGCGGCCCCGTGATCGGACTCATCATCAACCCGAACTCGCGCAAGAACCGTCAACGTAAAGGGCGCGTCGCGCGCTATGAGAAGCTCCTCGGCAAGCGCGGCCGGGTGATCGAGACCCCCAGCGTCGACGCGATCATCCCGGCCCTTCGGCGCTTCGCCGACGAGGGGCGGCGGTACTGGGTGGCCGACGGGGGCGACGGCGCCCTCCATTGGATGCTCAACGAGGCCGTGCGCTATTTCGGCGCCGCGCGGGCTGCCGAAATGGCCGTGTACCTCCCCACGGGCTCGGGGAGCGTCGATTTCGTCGCGCGCTTTCTGGGTCTCGCGGGCGACCCCTATGAGGTCGTGACGCGGCTCGTGGCGGCGGTGATCGAGGGCCGCGAGCCGTCGCTCCGTGACGTGCCCTCGCTCGACATCACGGGCACCCAGACGGCCTACGGCGACGAGTCGGTGAACTTCCGCAAGGTGGGCTTCGGCAACGCCTTCGCGGGTTACGGCGCCAACTTCTACGGCCCGCTCTACCGCGGCGAGGGCAAGCACGGCCCGGTCGAGATCGCGCGGCACATCGCGTCGGCCTTCGGCGCGGCGGCGGGGCGCTCGACCTTCTCGGGCCGCCTCGCGAGCCTCAAGCCGGGCTTTCTGCGCGAGGCCGAGCACGACTATCTGCGCCCCTTGCGGGCCCTGGTCGAGGTCGACGGCAAGGCGCTCCGGGGGCGCGACGGGCTGCCGGTGAGCGAGCACACGACCTTGCACTGCGCCTCGCTGCCGCTGAACCTCGCGGGATTGCTGCGGGTGTTTCCGCTCGCGCGTGACGGCAACATGCACATCCACGCGGGCTTCGTGAGCGCGACCGAAATGGTGAAGGTCTTCCCCGGGTTGATGACGGGCAAGACGGTCAATCACCTCTTGTCGAGCGGATACGACGGCCCCTGCAAGACCCTCGACGTCACGTGCGTTCCGGGCGAAGAGATGACCCCGGTAATCGACGGCGAGGTCTTCCACCGCGTCACGGCGCTTCACGCGAAGATGGGTCAGACCTTCCGCATGTGCTCTCCCTGAACGTTGCACACGCTGAATTGAACTCAGTTTGATTGCGGGTCCGCACAAATCGCCCGTAGTCTCGGCGACATGCACCGAGGGGCTGGCCGCCGGGTTCATCTTCTGAGCGTCGCCGCGCTCGCGCTTGTGGCGTGCTCGCTCGAAAACCCAAGCACCATCATCGCGCTCGACACCGGCCCGCTCGACACTGGCCCGCTCGACACTGGCCCACTCGACGCCGGCCCGCTCGACACTGGCCCGCTCGACGTCGGCCCCGTCGACACTGGCTCCATCGACACTGGCCCCATCGACACTGGCTCCGTCGACACTGGCTCACTCGACACTGGCTCCGTCGACACTGGCTCCGTCGACACTGGCTCACTCGACACTGGCCCGCTCGACACTGGCCCGCTCGACACTGGCCCGCTCGACACCGGCCCCGTCGACACCGGCCCCGTCGACACCGGCCCGCTCGACGCTGGACCGCCCGACGCTGGACCGCCCGACACCGGACCGCGAGACACCGGACCCCTCGACGCTGGCTCACGCGACGCCACCGCGGCCTTCGACTCAGGAAGCATCGACACCGGACCGAGCTTCGACCGCGGGCCCGCCGCCGACACTGGGAGCATCACCTCAGGCTCAGGCGGAGGCTCGTCGTGCGGCGCGAGCGGGCAACGCTGCTGCGCCAACGGAGCCTGCGACCCTGGCCGAGCCTGCGTCCTCTTGCCCGGAGCCCAGAACCCAACCTGCAACGACTGCGGAGGCAACGGACAGGTCTGCTGCAACTTCGGGCGCTGCGACGGCGCGCGACTCTGCCAGACGCGGGCGGGCACCGTGCCGGGCTGCTTCGACTGCGGAGGCAACGGACAACCCTGCTGCGCCAACGGCGCGTGCAACGGCGCCGACCGCGTCTGCCGCGAACGCCCAGGCGCCACCCCGGGCTGCTTCGACTGCGGAGGCAGCGGCCAACCCTGCTGCGCCAACGGCCGCTGTGACCCCGGGCGCGCGTGCGTGCAATTCCCCGGCGCCGCGCCGCACTGCTATGACTGCGGCGGCAACGGTCAGCCTTGCTGCAATTTCGGCGCGTGCGACAGCGGCCACGTCTGCCTCGAACGCGCCGGCACCGCCCCCGGCTGCCTCTTGTGCGGCGGCAACGGCCAGCCCTGCTGCCCCGGCTCGGTCTGCGGCGGCGGGCGCGTCTGCGGCCCTCGCACGGGCCTCCGCTACCACGTCTGCCAGTAGCGCCCCGCGGCCCTCGCTACCCCTCTGCCGCGGGGCCATGAGCGCCGCACCATCGCGCCAACTTTTGCACATATCTTATTGATTTCTCACGGGTTGTATTGCACCCACGGGTGCCTCTAGGCTCGACCCGGTGCACGCGCGATTCGGGCCCTGGGTCGGCACGCTGGGCGTGCTCATGTTCGCCGCCGTCGGCTGCACACTCGTCACGCCGAGCTACACCGTCACCGCTGACCTCGGCAGCCCCGCGACCGACGTCACCGACACCGGCGCCCACGACACAGGCGCTCCCGAGACGCGCGACGTCGGCCCCGACGACGCCCCCGACACCGCGGTGACCGACGCGACCGACGACACTCCCGCCGACGACGCCAGCGACGCCAGCGACGCCACGGCGCGCGACGCGAGCGCGGTCGATGCGCCTCCGCCCGATGCCGATGCGCCCCTCGATGCGGCCGACGATGCCGCCAACGATGCGCCCCTCGACGCCGGGCCGCTGACCATGGCCTTCGACTCGGGCCTGCTCGACTCGGGCCTCGGATTCGACCGCGGCCCGGCCTTCGACTCGGGGCGCCTCGCCAACATCGGCGACGGCGGCAAAACCTGCGGCGCCCAAGGGCAACGCTGCTGCACCTTTGCGGCTTGTGACTTCGGGCTCGCCTGCGCCCTGAACACGGGCGCCTCGACGCCGCTCTGTTACCCTTGCGGCCCCCGCAGCGGAATCTGCTGCAATTTCGGCCGCTGCTCGCCAGAGCACATCTGCCTCGAACGCCCGATGTCCCTGCCGAGCTGCTTCCACTGCGGCGGCGCCAACGCGCCCTGCTGCGCCAACGGCGCCTGTGACTCGGGCAAGCTCTGCGTCGAGCGTCCCGGCATGGTCGCCGTCTGTTTGAGCTGCGGCGGCAACACACAGCCCTGCTGTGAGAACGGAGCCTGCAACGAGGGCGCGGTTTGCCTCCAGCGCACGGGCCCCCGCCCCACCTGCTCAGACTGCGGCGGCAACACGCAGCCCTGTTGCGCCTTCGGTCGCTGCAACGGCAGCACCGTCTGCGTCGCAAACCCCGACGGAGGCGTCGCCACCTGCACCGCCTGCGGTGGCGCTTTGCAGCCGTGCTGCCCCGGTTCGACCTGCACCCGCGGCCGCGTGTGTCGCCCGTCGAGCGGCACGTACCCGATGATCTGCCAGTAGGCCCTCGGATCGCGCCCGCCCCGCCTCGGATCGCGCCCCACCCGCGTCGGATCGCACCCCGCCCGCGTCGGATCGCACCCCGCCCGCGTCGGATCGCGCCCCGCCCGCGTCGGATCGCGCCCCGCCCGCGTCGGATCGCGCCCCGCCCACGTCGGATCGCGACCCGCCCGCGTCGGATCGCGTCGCTCAGTCGACCTTCTTGCGTTTGCGGTTCGAGCGGAGGGTGTAGGCCACGAACTCGCCGGCCTGGCGGGGGTCTTTGCGGAAGGCGTGGCGGCCCCGGGCGCTCACCACCCGGGCCAGCTCGGCCAGGGCCCAGAACGCGCGGTTTCTCGCCCTGATCGCTTCGACCTCGCCCTTGTTCAGCGCCACCGCCGTGTGCTTCTTCCGCGAGGCCCGCGCCGCCTTGAACGCCCGCAACGCCTCGCTCACCTCGGCCACCCGGGCGCCGTCGACGTCGGTGCCCGCCAGGGTCTCGGCCTGGGCCGACACCAACACCAGGAGGCTCCTCACGTCGTCGACGAGGTCGTCGTCGCTGCGCACGTCGGCGATCTTCCGCAGGGCCCGGGCCACCTCGCGGTCGTCGCCGCAGAAGGTCGCGAGCGCGCTCACGAGGTCGCCGCGGCCCTCACGGAGGCTCGCCCTCAAGGCCATCAGCGCGCTGACCTTGCCGCCCGACTGCGCCTTCTGCCAGCCGTCTTCGGCGGTGCGCAGGGCCTCGGCGCCGCGCTCGAGCTGGTCGGCCATCTCGGCGTTGACCTTGGCCTTCGACAGCGCCGCGAGGTGGGTGCGCACCAGCACCGCGAGCCGCTCGCAGTAGGCCGCCAAGACCTCGACCGGCGCGTCAGGCGACACGTCGTCGAAGTGCGAGGCCACCTTCAGCACCGCCACCGCGGGGGCCTCGGGAGCCTTCGCCACACGCCTCTTCACCGGCGCCGCGCTCGCCTTTACGACCCGCTTCTTCGCCACCACACTGCGTTTTGTCTGCGCCATGCCATCGCCCCCATCGGTTGCCGCTCGCCCGCGCCTCTCGCGGGCCTCCACTGGTGCCACACTCTCGGCGCTCCGTCAGCGGTGTTGGGGCGCGCGGGGCGCTTGTGCGGCAGGGTTTGGGCCCGCGAGGTGAAGTTGCGCTATGGTCGCGGCGGTTTTTGAAGATGGTCCCACTCTCGCAGCCTTTGCAGCCGGGCGACATCGTCGCGCAAGACTATCGGGTCGAGCATCAGCTCGCGCGCGGGGGCATGGGCACCCTCTACGTCGTCACGCAGCTCTCGACGGGCCACGAGCGGGTGCTCAAGGTGATGCACGCCCGGCTCTTGCGAGACCCCAAAGGGCGCGATCGCTTTCTGCAAGAGGCGCGGGCCTCGGCGCGCATCGAGAGCGACCATGTGGTGCAGGTGCTCTCGGCGGGCTTCGACGAGGCGGGCATCCCGTGGCTCGTGATGGAGCTGCTGCGCGGCGAAGACCTCTCGGCCGCGCTCGAACGGCGGGGCAAGTTTCCGCCCGATGAGGCGCTGGTGATCTTTCGGCAGCTGGGTCACGCGCTCGGGGCGGCCCACGCGGCGGGGCTCATTCACCGCGACCTCAAGCCCGAGAACATCTTTCTGGCGCACTCGCGCCGCGAGGGCACGCCGTTCACGGTGAAGCTCCTCGATTTTGGCATCGCCAAGGCCCTCGACGACGTGCAGAGCCTCGGGCCCGACGGCGGGCCGGTGAAGCGCCCCACGGCTGCGCTCGGCACCCCCTTGTGGATGGCCCCCGAGCAAGCCGAGAAGGGCACCGTGAGCCCGAGCTGCGACGTGTTCGCGATGGGCCTGGTGGCCTTCAAGGTGCTCACGGGCAAGCACTATTGGCGCGTCGGCAACGACGCCGGGGTGCCCATCGAGCGGGTGCTCCGAGAGCTGTACATCGACCCCTTGGTGCCGGCCTCGGAGCGGGCCGAGAGCTACGGCGAGCGGGTGCCGGCGGGCTTCGACCCGTGGTTCGCGCGATGTGTCAACCGCAGCCCCGTCGAGCGCTTTCAGAACGCCCATGAGGCGGTGGCCTCGCTGGTTCCGGTGTTGTTGGGCACGCAGGCGACGGTGGTGACGCCGCTGTCGATGCACGGGCTGCCGCCCCTCGCGAGCCCGACCAGCGCGGGCGCCCCGTCGTTGCCGCCGGCGGCCCCGCTCCCGCAGACCCAACCCAGCTACGACGACCCCGCCCAGAACCCGTGGAACATCGCCTCGTCACCCATGGTGCCCCTGCACGCCCAGGTGCAGCCCATCGCCCCCCAGGGAGGGCCCTACGGGTCGATGCAAGGCGCCCCCTACGGGTCGATGCAGGGAGGACCCCACGCGCCCGTGGTGGGGCTTCCGATGGGCGCCCAGGGCCCCGCCACGGTGGCGGTGCCGATGCCCGCGATGCTGAGCCTCCAGGGCCAGGGCTCGTTTCAGGGTCAGGGCTCGTTTCAGGGTCAGGGCTCGTTTCAGGGTCAGGCGGGCGTGGCCCCGGCGTGGCAGGGCGCGGGGCAGCACACCTTCGGCCCCGCGATGCACGGGCCGTCGATGGAGCCCCAGGCGCCGCCGCGGAAGGGCTTCGGCCCGGTGGCGATGGGCCTCTCGGTGGTGCTCCTGGCGGGCCTCGGGGTGGCGACCTTTTTGGTGACAGACCATCACCTCGACGGGCCCACGACGCGGCCGCGACGCGCGGTCGTTCGAGACGCCGCCGCGCCGCCGACGGTGCGCCCCGCGGCGACCCCAGCGGCTTTTGTAGCGCCCGTGTGGAGCCCGCCGACGGTAGCCTCGGGCTTCGCCCACAGCTGCGCCATCACCCGCGCCGCCACCGTCGTCTGCTGGGGGTGGAACCGCTTCGGACAGCTCGGCGACGGCACCCTCATCGACCGCCCCGCCCCGACGCCCGTGGCCAACCTCTCGGGCGTGGTCGAGATCGCCGCGGGCTACGCCCACACCTGCGCCCGGCTCCGCGACAACACGGTGCGCTGTTGGGGCCTGAACGCGACGGGGCAGCTCGGCGACGGCTCAGTGCTCTCGCGCCCGCACCCGCTGCCGGTGACGCAGCTCGCGGGCGCCTTGCAGCTCGCGTTGGGAGAGGGCCACTCGTGCGCGCGGCTCACCGACGGCTCGCTCCGGTGTTGGGGTTCGAACCTGGTGGGCGCCCTCGGCGACGCGACCTCGCAAGACCGCCGGGTGCCGACCTTCGTGCCGGGCCTGCCTGTGATCAGCGACGTGGCCGCGAGCAACGAGCACACCTGCGCCCGGGTGGTGAACGGCACGGTGATGTGCTGGGGCCAGTCGAGCTTCGGCCAGGTGGGCGACGGCTACGTGCAGAACCACTTTCGCCCCGCGGCGGTGAGCGGCGTGACCGGCGCGCGGCGCGTGGCGGTGGGCCCCTATCGGAGCTGCGCCTTGCTCGATTCGGGCCTCGTGAAGTGTTGGGGTCGCAACGAGAACGGCCAGCTCGGCGACGGCACCCACGTCTCGCGCAGCACGCCCATCGACGTGACGGCCCTGCGCGACGTGGTCGCCATGAGCCTCGCGTCGTTCCACGCGTGCGCGCTCTCGCAGGGGGCCCTGGTTCAGTGTTGGGGCAGCAACGCCAGTCGGCGCCTCGGCGATGGCACCGCGGTCGATCGCCCCGCGCCGACGCCCACCCAAGGCCTCGGCGAGGTGGTCGAGATGAGCGCCTGGGAGGCCCACACCTGCGTGCGGCTCCGCGATCAGCGGGTGCAGTGCTGGGGCGCCAACTTCATCGGACAGCTCGGCAACGGCGGCCTCGCCGACACGCCGACGGTGTCGACGGTGCCGGTGCCCTGAGCCGCGCTTTTCAGTTACAACCTCGGGGGTGTCGCGCCACCGTCGTTGGTTCTTGAAGGGCTCTATGATCGCGCTCCTCGGCTGCCAAGGGGCGCGCCCCGGCGCGACCGCCGAGGCCCCGCGGGCCCCCTTGCCCGAGGCCGTACGCGACGCCCTCCTCGCGCGGCCGATGCCGCCCGCCGCGCCCACCGAGCACGGGCGTCTGCCGCGGGTCGCGCGCCCCGAGCGGTACAGCCTCGAACTCTTCGTCGACCCGTCGCGGCCGCGCTTTCGAGGCGTCGCGACGGTGCAGCTGACCATGCTCGACGCGAGCCGCACCGTGGTCTTGCACGGCCGCGGGTTGAACGTCACCGCCGCCGAGGCGAGCTCGGCAGACGGGGCTCGACAGCGCGCCAGGGTGGCCTCGCGGCGCGCCGAAGGGAGCCTCGAAGACGACGAGCTGGTCTTCGCCTTTGACGCCCCGCTTTCGGGCACGGTGAGCCTCACGGTGGCCTACGACGCGCCCTTCTCGCGTGGCGTCGAGGGGCTCTACCGGGTCGAGGTCGACGGGGCCTGGTACGCGTTCACAGACTTCGAACCGAGCGACGCGCGGAGGGCCTTTCCGTGCCTCGACGAGCCTGACGCCAAGGCGGTGTTTTCGCTCACGTTGCACACCCCATCGGGGCAGCGCGCGTTCGCGAACATGCCCGCCGCCGAGACCGCGCCGGAGCCCGGCGGCGCCGTGACCCGCTTCGCCGAGACGCCGCGGCTGTCGAGCTACCTCGTGGCCTTCGCGGTGGGGCCCTTCGACGTGTACGACGGCCCCACGCAGCCGGTGCCCGTGCGGGTGATCACCGTGCGCGGTCGCGCGGCCCTCGGCGCCCTCGCCGCAGAGACCGCCGCGACGATGCTGCCGGTGTTGGGCGCGTACTTCGACCGACCCTACCCCTACCCCAAGCTCGACCTCGTGGCGGTGCCCGATTTCGCCCACGGCGCGATGGAGAACCCCGGGCTCATCACCTACCGCGATTCGATCTTGTTGCACGACCGCGCCCGGGCCTCGGTAGGCGCCCTCCGCGCGATGGCGGGCACCACCGCGCACGAGCTCGCGCATCAGTGGTTCGGCAACCTCGTCACCATGCGCTGGTGGGATGACCTCTGGCTGAACGAGGGCTTCGCCACTTGGATCACGCCGCGCATCGTCGAGTCGTGGCAGGCGTCGCTCCCGGCGCGGGTCGACGCGGCCCAGTCGCTCATCGGGGTGCGCACCCTCGACGCGCTGCCCACGGCGCACGCGATCAGAGTGCCGGTCGAGAGCACCGCCGAGGCCGTGGCGAGCTTCGACGGCACCACCTACGCGAAGGGCGCCGCGGTGATCGGGATGCTCGAAGCCTGGCTCGGCCCCGAGGTCTTCCGTCGGGGGGTTCGGGCTTACATCGCCGAGCACGCCCTCGGCAATGCGCGGGCCGAAGACCTCTTGCACGCCCTCGGGGCGGCCTCGGGCTTCGACGTCGCGCGGGTCGCGGGCGCCTTCCTCGATCGCCCGGGGGTGCCCTTGGTCGAGGCGACGCTGCGGTGCGCGCCGCGGCAGCACCCGAGCCTGGTGTTGCGGCAATCGCGGTTTCTGGTCGAGCGGCCCGAGGGCGCGCCCGAGGAAGCGCCGTGGGTCATCCCGGTGTGCGTTCGGTACGACCGCGGGCCTGGGCTCGCACCGGGCGAACGCTGCGAGGTCTTCGACCAACGCGAGCGCGCGGTGACCCTCGGGGGTACCCGCTGCCCGCGCTGGATCAACCCCAACGCGCGCACCGCGGGGTACTACTTCTGGCGCACGAGCGAGGCCAACGTGCGCACCCTGATGACCACCGCCGACCGCACGGTGCTCGACGTGCCCGCGAGGCTCGACCTGCTCGCCAATTTGCAGGCCCAGGTGTTGGCCGGGCAGAGCCCCATCGAGAGCTGGCTCATCGCCCTCGACCGCCTCGCGCGCGACTTCTCGCCCGTGGTCTACGAGACCGTCGCGACGCAGCTCTTCGAGCTCGAACGGCGCGCCGTCACCGACGCCGACCGGCCGCGCTTCGCCCGATGGGTGCGGAGCCTCTTGCAACAGCGCGCCCGCCGGATGGGCTGGCGCCCCGTGCACGGCGACGTGGCGCGACGCGACGACTTCCCACGGATGACCCACTACGCCCTCGGGATGCTCGGCGACGACCCCGAGACGCTCACCGCGGCCGAGGGCTTCGCCGCCCGCTGGCTTCGCGACAACGACAGCGTCGACGCCGACCTCGCGGGGGTCGCGCTCCCGCTCGCGAGCCGCCGCGGCGACGCCGCACGGTACGACGCCTTGCTCGCCGCCCACCAGCGCGCCCGCACGCCCCAGGCCGCCAACCTCGCGCTCGCTTCGCTGTTCTTCTTCGACGACCCGGCCTTGGTGCACCGCGCCCGCGACCGCGCCCGAGACGGCGCCGTGCGCGTCGCCGACCTCCGGGTGATCTTCTCGCGCGTGGGCCCGAGCGAGGCCCACCGGCGCCAGGCCGCAGACTGGGTTCACGATCACTTCGGCGCGCTGGTCGAAGCCCGCGGCAACGCCGCCCAGGGCGCCTTGGGGCTCGTCGCGTCGCGCTGCACCGAGGCCGAGCTCGAAGCCGACCGCGCCGCCCTGACGCCCCTCGTCGCGCGGGTCGAGGGCGCCGCGAGGCCCTTCGCCGTGGCGCTCGAGTCTGCGCACCAGTGCGCCCGGCAGCGCGAGGCCCTCAGCGCGGGGCTCCACCGCTGGCTCACCCTACGGATGCCCTGACAGCGCAGCGCCCCCGCAGCGCCTGCGAGGCGCCTACGAGGGGCTACGGGTTTGTCTGAAGTGTTCGCTTGAAGAGAGGGGCGCAGACTCCGAAGGGCACCGCGCGTGGGGCGCCCTTCGGGGTCGCGGGGGGCTCAGCGCAAGAGGCCGTACCCGAGGAGGTTCGACACGTTGCGGGTCGCGTCGATGACGCCCACGTAGTTGCGGTACGCGGTGAGCGCACGCGCCTGACGCTGGGGGCTCGTCCAACGGTTGACCGGGCGGTTGTTCATGTCACGCACGACCACCGGGGTGCCATCGGCGTTGACGCCGCGGGTCTCGAAGCAGTCGGTGAGCAGCGCGTTGGCGTGATCGATCATACGCGACGCGATACCGCGATCGACCACGCGGCCGCCGGTGAGGCCCGAGAGGCCGGGGTCGGGGCCGTAGCGACGCGCCACGTACACGATGCCCGTCTCGGGGTTGTAGAAGCGCGCACGCTCGGCCTCGGGGATGCCAACCTGCTCGTTGCCCCCTTCGGTGAAGATACGCATCTTGTTGATGGTGTTCAGGTCGACGTTGAGCGACGAGAAGAGCATCGCGTAGATGACCATCGGGAGCTGCTGGCGATACCCGAAGTTCGGGTAGATCACGTTGCCCGTGGTGGGGCGAGTCGGGTTGTCAGCCGAGAGGTTGAGCAGCTGCGGCGAGATCTCCTGGCCAGGGCCCGTGGGCATGGCGTAGGGCGCAACGGTCACCCAGTCTTCTGACATCAAGCCGCCGATGAGGCGGTCGAAGGCGACCGGGTAGTCGGTGAAGAAGTTCACCTGGAACTCACGACCGTCGAGGTACAGACCGCGGGTCACGCTCGAGAAGGTCGGGCGCGTGTCGGTGAGCATGATGGCGGCGTAGGCCTTCTCCATGCCGGCGCCCTCGCGGTTCGCGTAGGCGTTGTAGTCCCACGAGCCGCCGCGGCCGTTGTCGAAGTCGTCGCCGACGAAGCGACCCGAGACGAGACCGATCCCGAAGGGGATGGTGCGGCTCGAGCTGCCGTCGATGGCGTCGAAGATGCCGATGTTGGCAGCGCGCGACTCGGGGTTCTCGCGCGGCTCAGCGTCGGTGGCGTCGTCCGAAGCGCGGACGTACTGGCCCGGCTCGGGCATGGTCAGCACGCGCTGGAAGAACGAGAACATCTCGGGCTGCACCGCGATGGTGGGCGCGAGGATGCTGTCAGCGCGGGCCACCAACGAGAAGGTCGCGTCGTTGTAGAACGAGCGGTAGAGCGCGATGTCGCGCGCCACGTTCCAGTGGTAACCGCGGATGAGGCGGAACATACGCGACGAGACCGAGCCCGACACGTTCCACCCCGCCCACTCGCGCTGCCCGCGGCGGAAGTACTGGCTCGGGTAGAGCAGGTCGTACTTGCGCGCGATCGAGCGGCTCACTTCGTAGATGTCAGCACCCTGGTCGAAGTACTGAATGTGGGGGTAGCCCACGCCGCGATCCCAGCTCACGCGGAAGGCCCAGCGCACCGCGCCGTCGCCATCGCGCACCACCGTGTCGCCGTCGCGCACGCCGTCACGCACGCGCCACGAGGGCGTGAGGTTGTCGGGGTTCGCCGCAGCCGGGGGGGTCTGGTAGTAGTACTGGCTGTCTGAATCCATGTCGGCGAGCGCGTGGTGGTCGCGCGACAGGTTCGAGCAGATCTTGCCGTCGACGATGCGCCAACGGTAGCGGGCCTTCTCGGCCTCGGTCGCGTCACGGCAGCGCGAGGGGTCGAAGACCGTGAGCTGACGCGCCAGGTCGGTGTAGTGGATGCCCGAGAAGGGCGCCGCACGACCGGCGGTGGGCGTCCCAAGCTGCGGATCCCACCAGTACATGTAGTCTTGGTTGGCGAGCTGGGTGCGGAGCCGCGGCGAGAAGCGACGCTGCTCTTCGGCCGTACGGAAGCCTTCGACGTTGCTGTCAAAGGTCTCGACCACGCGACCGTAGAGGATGCCCATCGCGTACACGTCGTACTGACCGAGGCCCACGGTCTCGCCGAAGCGCTCCCACTGGTACTCCATCGTCGAGGTGTTGGCGAAGTAGTTCACGCCCGCGTGGTGGTTGCCCGCGGTGAGCGGCCGGACGCCGTTCTCTTCGTTCGACTCGGGGTCGAGGTAACGGGGGCCCATGCAGTTGTCCATGTTGGCGTCAGCGTTGCGCACGTTGGCGCACTGCGGGCCGGTCTGGGCATTCTGGACGCAGGTCGGACGACACGAGCCAGCAGCGCGGCCCATGTTCGTACGGAGCTGCCAGTACTGCGGGTTGTAGTTCATCGAGTCGTAGCTCGACACCGGCACGTGGTAGAGGCCGATCGAGTGGCCCACTTCGTGGAGCTGGATGCCCTTGAACGACTCGATACGGAGGTCGGCGAGGATGCGCCGCGCACGAACCTCGGGGGCCATATCGCGGTACTTCTCAGCGAACCAACGCGCCACACCCTGGAGGTCGATGGAACCAACAAGCGGCGCCGCGCCCGCGTCTTGGAAGCAGAAGCCACGACGCTCAGCCCGCGCGATGATCGAATCGCGGAACTCCGTCGCGGTCTCGGGATCCATGTTGCGGAGCGGTGAGGCGCGCTCCATCAGCTGCTCTTGGCTGTAGTTGATCGAGCCCGTGGCGACGTGCGAGGCACGGAGCCAGTCTTGATCGACCATCCGCGCTTCGAGGTCGGTGTTCTGGAGCCGACGCGCGAGGGCGCGGTACGCCAGCGCGGTCGACGAGGGCTGGTTCGAGTCAGGCACGAAGTTGCTGGTGAGGCGCACATACTCTTGCACGCCGCGCTGCACGTCGTTGTTGAAGTGACCCACCGACCCGGCGATCTGCTCGGCCGCGTGGTTGTGGTCGCCGAGCTGCGCGATGCGGGCCTCCATGGCGTTCGCGTCGACGCGGTCGGTCTGCGAACCGAGGCGCGTCGCGCCAGGGTTACGGATGTACTGCGCGAGCTGCTGCGCGGGGCCGCCGCCGATGTAGTCTTCGACCGAGAGCGGGTCGAGGTTCGGGTCGATCTCGTGCATGATGAGACGGATGTAGTCGCGCTGCTGACCCGCGGCGAACTCGACCGAGCGACCCATGGTCATGGCGCCGTTCGAGACCACTTCGCCCGTCAAGGGGTCGTAACCCCAGTGGGCGATGCCGCCGAAGGGCGCGCGCGAGAAGCCCGGCCAGAACGAGACGTGGCTGTACCGAATGTCGCCGAGGCGATACCGGTAACCCACCTCGCGGCAGGCGGTGCTGTCGTCGGCGCGAACGGGGTTGTGGCAGACCACCACGGCCTCGCGGGCGTCGTTCGCGGCCTCAACGCCCTCGGCGTCGAGACGCGGGTTCTCACCCAGGAAGGCGCCGTCTTCTTGCGCGACGAGGGCGTTGTCGCCGGTCTCGAAGAAGCGGTTGTGACAGGTCTCGCGGTTGCCGCCGTAGGGCGCCACGCCGATCTTGCGGCACTCGACCTCGCGGGCCGAGGCGATCGCGCGACGCACGGCGAGGTTCCACGTGTTGATGATCTGCTCGGTGGGGCCGGTGGTGAACCGACGGCCGCTGATCTCATCGGTGGTGGGCACACGGTAGGTCACCGTGCCATCGGGGTTCGGCGTCTCGATGTGATCTTGGAAGTCAGCCGGCGTCTCGACGTTGATGTAGTACGCGATCGGGCGCACCGGGCGGTTGCGGTACGGCAGCGTGCACATCTCGCTGACGTTGTCGCACTGCGAGCCCACCCACTGGGTCTCGGCGATGCCCGCCGCGCGGGCGGCCATCTCGCACTGGTCTGCCGTGCCGTTCGAGTCTGCGTCGACGTTGCCGTCGACCGGGTTACGGTTGGCGTCGCGGCCACCGCAGCGCAGGGGCTCGTTCTGGGCGTTGCGGAGGTGCGAACGCTGCCAGACGTTGTGGATCATCGCGTAGCGATGGAAGTTGTTGTCGAGGGTGCCGTAGTTCGGGTCGTAGCCGTTGCGCGTCGCGCGCGGGCCGCCCACCAGATCGTAGGGCGCGCGGGTCAGCTCAAGCGGCTGGAAGTCGCGGTCTTCAACCCGACGGAACGACGTACGAATCGTCGACTCTTGCGGGTTGCAGTCGTAAACGTCTGAGCCCGTGAAGAAGTTGACGATGAGGCAGGTCGGGAGCGAGCCGCCGAAGGCGCTGCTCATCTCGGGGTTCACCAACCAGCGCGAGGTCACGTCGAAGTAGCCGCCGGGGTGGTTACGCGCGTTCGGCGCGCGCACACACTGACCGGTGCTCTCGTCGCGCACCATCCCCGCCTGCATCTCGCAGAGGTTGGGGAAGTTGGGGCTGCGCGGGTCTTGCTCGTAGTACCGAACGGGCTGAAACGACAGATCGCCGAAGAGCGAGCCGTAGAAGAGGCCCTGCCAGTCGGGGTTGTCGACCATGTTCGTCGACCAGTCGACGCGCATGTACTCGCGCTCGTACCAGGGCCGATCGACCATGTTCTCTTCGACGATGTTGAGCTCTTCACCCGTGGTGGGGTTGTAAGCCCGGCGCACGTCGAAGTGCGACTCGATGCGGTAGGCCGCGACCACAAGGCCGGTCTCAGTGCGCCCGCGAACCCCCCGCCCGTCGGAGTTGGTCACGTACTCGTACGCCTTGCGGGCGAGGAGCACGTTCTCCTGAACCTCCCAACGAATGCGGTCTACGTCGTCGTAGGTGGCGACCGGCACGAGGTTGTTCGACCCCGACGAGTCAACGACATAGTTGTTCATGTAGAACTCGGGGTTGTCCTGCGCGTTACGCAGGTCAGCGCCGAGGAAGAAGTGCTTGTCGAGACGCGCAGGGCGCGTGCGATCGATGGGCTCTCGTTCCTGTGCGCAGTCGGCGTTACCCGCCGCCAAACCACCGAGCAGCAGCATCGCGAGCGCGCGGCTCGTACGCTGAACTCGTCGTGCGGGTTGTTGCCCCCGCATCGCGTCATCCTGACCGTTACCGTCGCCGGCCATCACAAAGACCTCCAATCAAAAAGGGGAGAATCCCTAGAGATGCTCCCTGGCAGCAAGCCGGGTGCCACACACAAAAATCGCTGTAATTCGCGGCTTGCCAAAGTATTCCCCCGGGTCACCGTCAGTTCTCTGACGCCGAAGGCGCGCGGAACATACCGAAACCCACACCCCCACAACAGGGGGATACCCGCGGATTCGTCTTGATGGCACCCTCAGGCCCTCGCCGTGCCCACGCCCCGCCCTGTTTCCTCCGCGTTGCCCCTCTCGACCTCGGCCATAGGCTGCCTCGCCTGGCTCGCCCTCGCCCCGTCGGCGTGCACCCGGCCCGACCCTTGGGCCGACTGCCGCGCCTTCGACGAGCCTCGCTTCACCAGCACGGCGCTTCCCTGCACAGACGCACAGTGCCGCGCCTGCGTGAGCGCCATGAGCGAGGTGTGGCGCAACCGCCGCGACCCCGCCCAGGCCGCTCGCTTTCGGGTTCAGTTTCTTCGGGTCGGGGCTTCTCCCCGCGACGCCTTCGCCACCAAAGAGCGCCCCGACGGCCGGTACCCCATCGACCACTGCGCCGTCGGTCTGGCACGCGGCGCCCGCTGTGCCGCCCTGAGCCCGTACTGCGTCTCGGTGGTGGCCGAGCGGCTCCGTGACCCCGAGCTCGCCCTCGGCGATCGCGCCCAGCTCGAACGCGCCGCGACCGAGAGCTGCCCCGGCCCTCGGGCTCAGATCATCGACACCCTCGAACACTGCCACGCCTTCGGAGGCGACACCCGCTGCGCGAGCTCGGCCTGCCTCGGGTGTGTGGTCTCTCACCTCGCGGCCCTCACGGTGCTCGGCCCCCTCGCCAGCGATGACCCAGGCCGCGAGGCCTTCGCCGCCATGGTGGCCCAGACGCCCGAACCCGTCGCGCGGGCCATCGTCGAGCGCCTCGGGGGCCCTGAGACCCCGGCCGACCTCGAGCCCGTCGTGGTGCAGCGGGGCCTGCGGTACCATTGCTTCCAGCTCGTGGGGCACAGCGCAACGCCGCCGCCCTACGGCTGTGGCGCGGTGATGACCCGCTTCTTGACCCACAGCGAGTACCCCGACGCCCCCCAAGCGTGGGAGGCCCTTCGTCTCGCACGACCCGACGTCCGCGCTCGGAGCCTCGACCCCTTTCTGCTCAGCCTCGCGGGAGGCAGCGCCCTCGCCGCGCCGCTCGATCAGTCGCTCCGCGCGCTGAGCCCCGAGGGCACCGACGATGCGCTCCGTCAGGCCATGGCCCGGCCCAACGTCACCCCTGCGATGTATGCAGCCTTTCGGGCGATCCTGGTCGCCCATGGCGCGCAGGGCGCCGACCTGCCTCCGGAGGCCCCTTCTGCCTTGCCCCCTGCGGGCGCCGGGAGCCAGCCGTCACCCCTCCCGCCTCCCTCGCAGCGCACCCCCGGCGCGCCCGGGCTCGCGGGCTAGTCATCGCCCTTGGCACAAAGCCCGCATAGGGCCGTTGCCCCCGGAGGCCCCGATGCCAACGCAGCTCCTCTCTCGTACGCTTCTGACCCTCGCCCTTGCCGCCACCTCGACGGGTTGCGGTGCCTTCTTTCAAGCCCGCGCCAACGTCACGCCCGCCTCAGCACGCGTCGAAGTACGCGGAGATGCGCGTACGACGGCCGCCGCGGGGCTCCTCGCCTCGGGCCTGTCGATGCTCGCCGAGGGTGGCGCCGCAGCTTCACACCCCGCGTCGACGGTCTCGGTTCACACTCCCTCGCTCTCGGAGCCTGCGGTGGCGAGCAGCACGACCCTCGCGACCGGCGTCGAGACCGCCTCAAGCGCCACCGTCAACGGCCTCGCGACCCCTGCCGCGCAGGTGAGCACCACGCAGGTCAGCACCGCGCAGGTCAGCACCGCGCAGGTCAGCACCGCGCAAGGGGGCGTTGGGGGTGACGCGACGGGCCTCAGGGTGGCCGCGGGCGCCGCTCAGGGGCAGGTCGCGATGGGCACCCTCACCTACGGCCGGGTGACCAACGTCAGCGTCATGCGGGTGACCTCGACCGACCGGACCGACATCGTCGCGGGGGGCGAAATCACCCTCGAAGGCGCGCCCCTCGCAGAGGGCCTCAAGGTGCTTGAGGGGAGCTTCCAAATCGGCGGTCGGGTCGAGCTCGGCGCGGGCGAGGTGCTCACCCGGAGCGCAGGACGCGGGGGCGCGCGGGCGGGCGCTTCGGTGCGCGTCGGCGCGTCGACGCAGCAGATCCTCAGGGCGCGCCGCGCACGGTGGACGGTGACCTCGGGCGCTGTCTTGGTCGAAGACCGTCAACACCGTCGCTTCCGGTGCCGCATCACCGGCGGTTCGATGGTGGTCTCGAGCGAAGGCTCAAACCCCAGCGGCAACACTGTGTGGACGCCCGGCGAAGGCTCGCTCTCGATCGAGGTCGTCGCCATGGGCGATGAGCGCCTCGCCCTCGACGGCGCGGTGCCAAGCGTCGAAACCGGCGGCGCGGGCGCAGCGGGCGTCGTGACGGTGCCCGGGCTCTCGCCGCGCGCCCTCCACGCGCTCGACCTCCTCGCCAACGCGGCACCCTCGCACAGCCCCGAGGCGCTGCGCCTCGCGGCGGCGGTCGACATGGTGATTCGCGAGAGCCAAGACCCCGCCGCCACGGTGCTCTCGGTGCCCATCACGGGGCGCTCGGTGGTGCTCCTCGTCGACGTCTCGTACAGCATGAACGACCCCGACCCGCGTGCCTCAGACCTCTCGCTCGGGCGCGACGCGCGGCCTCGCAAGTTCGACGTGGCGCGGGCCGAACTGGTGAAGATCCTCGGCTCGGTAGCCCCCGACGTCGCGGTGAACATCATCGCCTTCAGCTCGGTCTCGAACCGCCTCTGGCAAGCGCCCGCCGCGGTCAGCGACGCCGGGCTCTCAGCCGCGGTCTCGTGGGTCGCGGGCCTTCGGGTCGCCGACGAGACGCATCCCCTCGAAGCCTTCGAGGCCGCCGCGGCGATGTCGCCCGAACAGATCGTGCTCGTCTCAGACGGGCGCCCCTCAGACCGCGAAGAGGTCGCTCAGTCTGTGCTCGGCCTCGCCGCGGGGCTCTCGACCCGCATCCGCATCGACGTCATCGGCATCGGCCCTGATCAAGACCGCGCGTTTCTCTCGGCCCTCGCCGAGCGGGGTCGCGGCACCCTGCGGATGCGTTAGTCACCCGCGGCGTCGCCGTCACTGGCGAGGCGACACGATCCGTGCGAACACCCCTCGCATCGCAGCCGCCTCGCGCACGAGGCCGCGCGACCCCAAACGAGGTGCACAATGCAATTTCGCACGCTTCTCACAGTGATTTCGCTGGCGGCGCTCTCGGCCTGCGCGCGCAGCGCGGCCCCCGCCCCGGCCACCGCGACCACCACCCAAGCCGCCGCGGCGAACAGCGAGCAAGAGCGCTTCCGGCGCATGAGCGTTGAAGAGCTTTCGCGCGCCATGGCCGCCAACGAGGCCGTCACGGTGATCGACAACAACGGCCGCGAGCGGTACGAGCAGGGGCACATCCCCTCGGCGCGCCACGTCGGCCACGACGAGGTCACCCCCGCGGTGCTCCCCGCCGACCGCGCCGCGCGGCTGGTGTTCTATTGCTACAACGAGTCGTGCCACGCGTGTCACAACGCCGCCAACCAGGCGCTGAACCTCGGGTACACCAACGTCTTCATTCTGCCCGCCGGCATCACCGGCTGGCAGGCCGCCAACCAGCGCGTGGTGAGCGGCCCGAACCCGAGCTGACCCTCAGGCCGCTTCGAGCTTCGACACGCCCGCGAAGGTCGCCATCAACGCCCCGAGCGCCACGGGCACCGCCGCCATCGGCGTGGTGCTCAGCTGCTGCGCTGAATAGATCACCGTCAGCACCCCCGCGCCAAAACAGAAGCCTTGCGCGCGCGGGTGCCTGCGCACCATCGCCACCCCGATGAAGGCCAGCGCCGCGGCATGAATCGCGGGCCACACCGGCAGCGGGATCTGCGTCATCGCAAAGCGCGGGTGCTCAGCACGGAAGCGCACGATCACCGCGAGCGACCAGAGAAACCAGCCCCCCGCCGCGAGCGAAAACACCCCCGCCACCACAGGCCACACCGTCTCTCGCCAAGACCACTTCTTCATCGCGGAGGCACCGTACGAAGCCCCCAAGCCGAGGCTTCACCACGAAACGACGAAGGGCCCGCGACGGAGACCGTGCGAGCCCTCGATCAATCAACACTCTGCGGAGGCGACAGGATTTGAACCTGTGGTAGAGTTTCCCCTACGACGGCTTAGCAAGCCGCTGCCTTAAGCCACTCGGCCACGCCTCCATCGCTCAAACCTCTCGGCTCAAGCGGAGCGCCTACCTACCACCCCCCGACACCGGTGGCAAGCGCGAATCGTCAGGCCGACACCCCGTGCGCCAGCTTTCGCACGGCGTCTTCGAACACGACTTCGACACGGTTGCCCTCGACCGAGGTCACGTACCCCTTGCCAAACTTGCCGTGCTGCACCAAAGCGCCGCGCTCGTACCGCGACGACATCTCGTAAGGCACGAACGCGTCGTCAGCCTTTTCGGCGATCAGCTCGGCCCACTTCGGCAGGCCCGAAGGCGGCGGGTTGAAGCCCATCGAGCCCTCTGCGGGGCCACCCCGGGTGCCGCTCGCCTTCTTTGTGCGCTTCATCGACATGACTGGCAATACCTCCGCGGGGTGTCAATCACACCTTGGTCGCGCGCGCAATCAAAGCGTGTGGACGAAGAGGCCCGAGCGGAGCTTCGGCTCGAACCAGGTGCTCTTCGGGGGCATCAGCCGACCCGCGTCGCTCACCGCCAAGAGCTCGGCCATCGACGTCGGATACATCGCGATGGCGAGGCTCCAGCCCTCGTCGCGCACCCTCGCTTCGAGCGCCGCGGTGCCTCGGATGCCGCCGACAAAATCGACATTCTTGTCGCGCCGCGGGTCGTCGATGCCGAAGAGCCCCGCGAGGAGGTGGTCTTGCACCCACGACGCGTCGAGCCGCGCCACGGGGTCGTCGTCGTTGCGGGTCGCGGCGTGAAAGCGCCCGCGGTACCAGCGCCCGCCCACGAAGAGGCCCACGCTCCGTGCGGCGGTAGGCTGCGCGTCGGCGACGGGTTCGAGGTCGAGCACGGCGCCCAGGGCGGCCAAGAGCGCCTCGGGGCTGCGGCCTCGGGTGTCGCGAACGAGCCGGTGGTAAGGCAAAATCTGCAACTGATCGTCAGGGAAGACCACCGCGAGGAAGCGATCGTGCTCGCCCCCCTCACCGGCCCGCAGCGCGTGCACACGGCTCGCCGCGGCGCTGCGATGGTGGCCGTCGGCGACGTAGAGCGTCTCGACCCCCGCGAAGAGCCCTTCGAGGCGCTCGCTGTCGCTCCGTGACAACACCCAGAAGGTGTGGCCGACCCCGTCGTCGGTGACGAAATCCCACGTCGGCGCCTCGGCCGTCACCCGCGCCACGAGCCCATCGATGGCGGCCTCGGCGCGGTACGCGAGAAACACGGGTTCGTCGTGGGCCGCCAGCGCGTGCACATGCAGGGTGCGGTCGTCTTCCTTGTCGGCCCGGGTCTTCTCGTGCTTGCGGATGACGTCGCAGTCGTACTCATCGACCGAGACGCAGCCCACCACGCCCACCTGGCGATGGGCGCCCATGGTCTGAGCGTAGAGGTAGAGATGCGCCTCGGCGTCGCGCACCAGCGCGCCCGCGTTGATCATGCCCCGCAGGTTGCTCACCGCGCGGAGGTACACCGCCGGGTCGTGCTCGTCGACGCCCTCGGGCAGGTCGATCTCGGGTCGAGAGACGTGCAAGAAGCTCGCGGGCTTCGAGGCCGCGAGGGCGCGCGCCTCGCGCGTGTTGATCACGTCGTACGGCGGCGACGCCACCTCTCGCACCAGACTCGCCGACGGGCGCAGCGCCCGAAATGCCTTCACCATCACCATCGTGGCCGACTCCCGTCAGAGGCTCATGGAGCCTTTGATTCATTTGCAAATTCAAGCGCTTGAGAGAGATCATCGAGCAGGTCGTCGGTGTCTTCGCAGCCCACCGCGAGGCGCACCATGCCCACCGAGATGCCCAGGGCCTCGCGCTGCGCGGGGCTGAGCTTTGCCATCGAGGCGGGATACTGCACAAGGCTCTCGACGCCGCCGAGGCTCGTCGCGAGGGCGAAGAGCTTGAGCCGCGGCACCACCCGCCGCGCCGCCTCGTCGCCGCCGCGCAGCGCGAAGGAGAGCACGCCGCCGTAGCCTCGGTGCTGCCGCTTCGCGGCCTCGGAGGCCGGGTGATGTGCGAGGCTCGGGTACCAGACTGACGCCACCGCGGGGTGTGACGCGAGGTGCTCGGCCACCGCCTCGGCGCTGCGGTTGTGCTGCGCCATGCGGAGCGCGAGGGTGCGAACGCCGCGCGAGATCAGCCACGCGTCGAAGGGCGCGATCACGGCCCCGAGCACGCGGTGATGGGCCCACGCGCGGTCGCAGAAGGCGCGGGTCGAGGCGAGCACGCCCCCCATCGCGTCGCTGTGCCCGGCGAGGTACTTCGTGGCGCTGTGGAGCACCACGTCGACGCCCCACTCGGCGGGTCGACAGTTGAACGGCGAGGCGAGGGTGGCGTCGCAGAGCACCACCGCGCCGACCGCGTGCGCGCGGGCCGAGAGCGCCGCGAGGTCGATCAGATCGAGCGTCGGGTTTGCCGGGACTTCGACCACCACCGCCCGCGTCGTGGCGTCGATGAGGCGCTCGAAGTGCTCGATTTCAGGCCCCTCGGCGTAGCGCACGGCGGCCCCGAGGCGCGGCGCCAGGGTGCGCAGAAAGGTCGCGGTCTCGCCGTAGAGGGTGCGCGCCGCGACGATGGTGCCGGGCGTGTCGAGGGCCGCGAGGAGCGCGACGCTCACCGCCGCCATGCCGCTCGCCGTGCAGAGCGCGGCCTCGGTGCCTTCGAGGGTGGCGAGCTGCGCCTCGAGGGCGCGCTGGTTGGGCGAGCCCCAACGGCGGTAAAAATGCGTCGGCGCGGTCGACGCCGAGAAGCGCGCGCCGGCCTCAAGGTCTGGCCAGCGATAGGTCGCGCTCAGATGCACCGCCGACGCCACCTCGTCGGCCTCGGCAGCACACTCTGAGGCGATCGCCGCGTGAATCGCCCGGGTCGAGAAGCCCTGTCTCTCACTCACAATGACCGGCGACCTTGCACAGAGCGGCGCGATGAAGCAAGGGTGCCCGACGATGACGCTCCCCTACGCACCCGAGGCCATCAGCGCCGCCGCCGAGCGGGCGTGCCTTGAACATCACCTCGAGAGCGCCTTTGTCGGCTCGGTGATGGCCTACATGAGCGAAGACGAAGACACCTGGCCGAGCTGCTGCGGCTCGGGTTGCGAGCCGTGCGTGCTCAGTCTCGAAAGCGCCGCCCGGCGGGCGCTCATTCTGCTTGAAAAAGGGCAAGTGTAGAGCGGCACTCAAATCGCGACGCGTCGCCCGCAGAAAGACTGGTACCGTCGGCTGCGACGCCGATGAGCAATCAACTTCTCAAGTGTGGCAACTGCGGAGCGCCTCTCAACAGCCTCAACGTCTATTGCACTTATTGCAACCGTTGGAATGTCGATCCGAACGATCCGGCGTCGCCCCCCGCGATGCCCCCGCAGACTGCGCAGGCCGCGCCGACTGCGGCGACGCCTCCGCCCGCGCCCGCAGCGCCCGTCGCAGCGCCTCCGCCCGCAGCGCCTCCGCCCGCAGCGCCTCCGCCCGCAGCGTCCGCCCCCGTTGCGGCCCGCGCACCCGCAACGCCCGCGGCGCCCGCCAAGGCCAGCAACGCGGGGGCGCGTAAGCCGGTGTCGGTCGAGGCCCACGCGCTCAACGCGAGCCGCGCCAAAGCCTTTGCCAGCGCGGCGAAGGAGCACGGCGACAACCGAAGCTTTGCCAAGGCCGCGAGCGCGTGGGCGCATCGCCGCGAGGCTGAACCCAGCGAAGAAGAAGAGGGGCTCCTCGCGTCGGTCGAGGCGACCCTGGCGGCGGCGTACTACGTCACCACCGCCGACGATCACGACGCCCTCGACGAAAACGAGTACGGGGCGCTGCTCGATGCCTTCGGCGAGCTGCTCGAAGGGGTGCCCGACGAAGACGAGCTTGAGACGCTCATCGAGGAGTGGGACGCCGCGATCGACGACGACGAAGAGGGCTTCCTCGCGTGGGTCGCCGAGACGCTCCCGAGCTCGGCCGAGCGTCGCACGGCCTTCGAGCTCGCAGTGACCGTGAGCGCCCACGACGAAGAACTCACGGAAGATGAAGAGGCCGCCCTTGAGGCCCTCGCAGAGGCCTTCGAGATCGACCCGCGGCAGGCCGAGCGGCTCACCGAGCGGGCCCTTGAGCGGCTCGAAGAGGGCTGATTTCACAAGCGCCGCGGGGTGCTGCTAGAATGCCTTCGCTGCGGTGTCCGTCGCAGCACGCCGGCCGTGTCTCCGTGGCGCGGCGGGTGTGTTTCGAAGCTCCCTACTCTTTGAGGGCCTCGCGCGACGCGGGCCGTCGATTCAGGCAAGCACCATGACGCGATCGCAGCTCTTGTTCGCCCTCGGATGTGTCTTCACCCTCGCCGCCGAGGGTGTCGAGGCGCGCCCCCGCCCGGCGCCGGTGGTGGCGCAGCGCAACGCTCAGAATCGCGCGTGCACCGACTGCGGCACCCAGACCTGCGGGCCGCCGATGGTGCAGTGCACGACGGTGTGCGAGCGGCCGACCATTCCGCCGCGCTCGGCCGAGTCGCTTGAGCGGTGCCGTCAGGCTTGCCAAGACCGTTGGTTGGCGTGCGTCGCGACCTCGTGCCAGGCCTGCGCGGGGGTGTACTCGGCGCCTCCGGGGGTCGAGCCCTTCCCCGTGCGCCCGGGCCAGGGTGGCGGGCCGACGGTGGTGCAGGTGGCCCCGACGGCGCCCGCGCGGGGCCGCGTGGTGAATCTCCGCCGCGGCCGCTAAACCCTCACACTTTCATGCGTTTTCGATTCTGGAGTGAGACCCTCGGGCTCGACGCTCTGGCCTCTGGGGCTTTGCTCTCGGTGCTCGCCGCGCACCAGACGGGGCTCCTTTGCGCGGTGCGCCCGGCGGCGCGAGACCAGCTCGGCCCGCTCCTCGACGCGGCGGCCGCGGCGGGCGTCTCGGTTGGGCTCTGGCCCATGCTCGACGACCACCACGGTCGGTGGATCAACGCCACCAACACCGACGCCGCGAGCGACTTCGTGGGCGCGCTGCTCGATCGGTACGCCCACCACGAGAGCCTCACCGAGATCGCCCTCGACCTCGAGCCGCCGTTCGGCCTCGTGGCCCGGCTCACCAACTCGCTCCCGCGCGAGGCGCGCCCTCAGGCGACGCTCCCGTGGTCGCTCCACCCGCGCGCGACCGAGCGCTCCCTGGCCCGCTTGATCGCGCGCATTCACCGCGCGGGGCTCTCGGTGACCGCCGCGGCGGTGCCCTTGGTGCTCCTCGACCCCACGGGCGGAGGCACCTTCGAGTGGGCCCTCGGCACCCCGGTCGATCGCCTCGACTTCGACCGCGTCAGCGTGATGCTCTACACCTCGATGTTCGAGGGCTGGTCGTGGGGCATGGTGAGCCGCCGCGGGGCCCGCAGCCTGCTCCGCCTCGGCGCCGAAGCGGCGCTGCGACGCTACCAGCACCGGGCCTCGGTCTCGCTCGGCGCCATCGCCACCGGCGCCCTCGGCGATGAGCCCGTGTACCGCAACCCCGACGAGCTCGCCGACGACCTCGCGGTGGTGCGCGACGTGGGCATCACCGATGTGGCCCTCTTCGACCTCGGCGGCGCCGTGGCGCGCGGGCCCGTCACCCGCTGGCTCGGGGCCCTCGGGTCGTCGCACCGCGCGCGGGTGGTGCCGCACCGCAGCCACCGCCTCGGGTGGCATCTCGGGGCCGCGGTGGGGCGCGCTTTACCCTTGTTTTTGAGGCGTTTTCAACAATCGTCAGGGTGACCGTTTTTTCGTGCCCCTGTGGCATTGTGGTCGAGTAGAGACGGTGCTAGCGTCCGATCGCCCATTCTGCTCGGGTTGATCGGTGATCGTTCGGGGAGTTTGTGTGGTCTAGGCCACATGGTAGGTCGCCATGGTGGGTGCCGTTTCGCCGACGCACCCTGTGACAGACGACGGTGATGTGACCGTCGTGCGGTGACGCGGCCGATGGGTGTAGTGCGTTCGCGGCGGTTTGAAGGGTGCTTCCACGGTGGTGGGGCACGAGATTGAGGCAGGCGATGGGTTCGAGGATCTATGTGGGCAACCTTCCGTTCAGCGCAGACGAAGCTCAAGTTCGTCAGCTTTTTGAGCAGGGTGGGCGTGGCGTGAAGGAAGTGCACATCGTCGAAGAGCGCGAAACGGGCCGTCCCCGTGGCTTCGCGTTCGTCGAGATGGTCACTGACGGTGAAGCCCAGGACGCCATCCAGCAGCTCAACGGCTACAACTACGGCGGCCGCACCCTCACGGTGAACGAGGCGCGCGCCCGTGAGCCCCGCGGCGGTGGCGGCGGCGGCGGTGGTGGCTTCGGCGGCGGTGGTGGCGGCGGCGGCGGTGGCCGTGGCGGCGACCGCGGCGGCTTCGGCGGCGGCGGTGGCCGTGGTGGCGACCGTGGCGGCCGTGGTGGTCGTTACTGAGCCACGTTGAGGGGTCGTTCGCGGCCCCTTGAAGAAGACCCCTTCAGAGCCTCCCGATCGGAGGGCCCTGAGGGGGTTTTTGTTTGGGCCGCTCAGCCCCGCGCGGGGTCGTGTCGCGGCGTTGACAAGAGGCTCGCCGCGAAGAGCACGAAGGCCACCCAGAGGGCGTCGGCGAGGGCCAGATGCAAGAGCTGGATGGCGACCGGCGCGAGGAGCGCGACGTTGACGAAGCCGAGCACCACCTGGCCGAGCACCAGGGCGGTGAGGGCGCCCGCGAGCCGCCAGTGGGGCGCCGAGCGGCGCAACGAGGCCAGCGCCCAGGCCGTGGCGATCACGTAGAGCCCTGTGACCATCGCCGCGAGGGGGTGCACCACGCGGAGTTGAAGAAACGCGTGAGCCGTGGGGCTAAAGTCTTGGGCGATGCCCTGGGCAAGGCTCGTCGCCGGGAAGAGCGTGTCGCCCAGGGCCGTGATGCCGCCTGCCACGGTGACGAAGAGCAGGCCTGCGGCGCCCAGGCCGAGCGCGCCGGCGACCACGGGCGCGCGTCTCGGGCGCACCGGGCCACCCCCGTAGGCCCACCAGACGTTCAGCGTGAGCGCGGCCAGGAGGAGGAAGGTGTTCGAGAGGTGCAGCGCGAGGTACCAGGCCCGCGCGATCGACTGGTTTTGTGCGACCAGGCGCAAGAGCACCAGGCCCGCGCCGAGCAGCGATTCGGTGACGAGAAAGAAGGCCGAGAGCGCGGCCCCGCGACGGGCCAGATGCCCCTTCGGAAAGGCCCGAAACGCCCACACCGCCAACGCCACCACGAGCACGAGGTCGACCCCCGAGGTAGCCCGGTGCGCGAACTCGATCAAGGTCTGCACCGTCGGCGCGCGGGGGACCACCTGCCCGTTGCAGGTGGGCCAATGGTCGCCGCACCCTGCCCCCGAGCCCGTGGCGCGCACGAAGGCGCCCCAGACGATCACCGCGACGTTGTAGACGAGCACCCCGAGCGAGTAGCGCGCGAAGGCGCTTGACGACCGATTCACCGCGCGAGCGATGGGCCTCGATGACAGCGCCGTCAAGGGTCAACTGCGGGCGCTCGGTGACGATCGGAGGGGGCCCTGCATTGGAGCGCGCGGGCGGGCGCGAAGCAGTGCTACAAGGGAGGGCGAGAGCAGGGAGAGAGCACCCGTGGCTGACGAACTTCCGAAGGGGCGAATTGCGCGCGGGCTGGCGCTGGTCAAACTCGCGGCGCGTGAGCTCCCGACGGTGGCCAATCGCGTGATGCGCGACAATGCCCCGCCCCTCGACGCGCTGCTCGTGAAAGAGTCGGCCGAGCGCGCCGTCAAGGTGTTGGGCGACCTGCGCGGCCTCGCCATGAAGATCGGTCAGACGGCGTCGTACGTCGACGGTTTGCTGCCCCCCGAGGCCACCGAGGTCTACCAGAAGACCCTCTCGAAGCTTCAGTCACAGGCGCCGACGGTCTCGTTTGAAGAGATCCGCACCGAGATCGAGCGCGGGCTCGGGCGGCCGCTCGCCGAGGCCTTTGTGCGCTTCGACGAGACGCCCGTCGCGGCGGCCAGCATCGGGCAGGTGCATCGCGCCGCCATCGCCGACCCCGACCGCCCCGCGGGGCCGCCCCTCGAAGTCGCCGTGAAGGTGCAGTACCCGTCGATCGCGCAGGCGCTCCACAGCGACTTGAAGAACCTTGAGTCGCTGCGGCCGATGCTCGCGGTGCTGGCCCCCGGGGCTGACACTCGGGGCGGGCTCGAAGAGGTCGTCAAGCACATCGCCGCCGAGCTCGATTACACCGAAGAGGCGCGCAACCAAGACCTCTTTCGCGGCTTGATTGAGAACATCCCGGGCATGATGGTGCCGCGGGTTTATCACTCGCACACCGCGAAGAACGTGCTCACGATGGAGTTCATCGAGGGGCGCACGGTGCGCGCGGTGGCCGAACAAGAGGGCGAGGCCTTTCGCAACAAAGTGGGCGAGGCCATCTTTCGGTTTACCCTCGGTCTGGCCTTCGGGCGCGGCGTTTTTAACACCGACCCGCACCCGGGCAACTACCTCGTGCGCGACGACGCCACCGTGGCGTTTCTCGATTTTGGCAGCGTGAAGGTGATGCCTCGGGCGCTCCACGCGCAGTGGCGAACGCTGGCGACGCACCTCGTCGAGGGGCAGCACGAGGCCTGGCGCGCGCTGTCGTCGCAGCTCCTCGGGATGGAGCACATGGACCCGCAGGTGCGGAAGCTCCATCAAGACCAGATGCTCCAGACCGCGGCGATGCTCTCACGCGATGCGGCGGTCTGTATCGACCGTGAGATGCTGCGCGACGCCGTGCGGGGCGGCATTCACAACGCCAAAGAGATCATCAAAGTGGCAGGGTGGGCGCCGTCACGGAGCAAGACCATGAACATCCCCCCTGACTTCGTGATGGTGGGTCGCATGCAGCTCGGTCTCTTCGCCGTGCTCGCGACGCTGCGCCCGACCAACAATTGGAATCAGATCTTGCGCGACATGCTCACCCGCGGCCTCGTGCCCGACGCGGCGCTGGCCGCCAAGCAAGACACCGTCGAGCCTTCACCCGGCGAAGGATGACATCCCGAGGGTGTCGGCCATCTCTGCGAGGAGCGTGGTGCAGCGCTTGACCGCGGCGTTGTGACGGTCGGTCTCGGCCACCATGCTCGCCTCGTCGCCGGGCCAATCGACCTGCACCGAGGCCATGGTCTCGAAGCGCAGCGAGCGATGCTTGATCACGTCTTTCGCGAGTGTTTTCACAGCGCTACGGAAGGTCTCGGGGTCGCTCGGCGGGGTCGACAAGAGCGTCACCCAGCGGGCGGTGAGGGTTTTGAGGGCGTCGTCCATGGTGGGTGATTGTTGCAAGATCGTGGGGGCTTCACACAAGCCCTGATCGTTGCGGTAGCATCGCGGGCATGCACCATCGCTTGAGGTATCTTGCAGGTTTGGCGCTGTGTATGACAGCCCTCACCGCGTGCGGCGACAGCAGCACCGTGGTCGAGCCTGACGGCGGCGCGCTCGTCAAAGACTCGGGCGCTTCGGCCGACGCGAGCGCCGAAGACGCGGGCACCGTCATCGAAGACGCGGGCACAAGCGTCGACAGCGGCGGCGCCGAAGACACCGGCACAGGCGTCGACAGCGGGAGCGTCGACGACACCGGCAACACCGTCGACCTCGGCCAGGGGCCCGACGACACCGGCGCGAGCGTTGACCAAGGCGTCTCGGGCGACACCGGCGCGGCGCCCGACACGGGCCAACCCGCGGATGTCCAGACCGCTGTCGACGCGGGCTTCGACGCGGGCTTCGATGCGGGCTTCGATGCGGGCTTCGATGTGGGCTTTGACACGGGTTTCGACACCGGGGCGCCGCGCGACACGGGCAACGACGTGGGCCGCGTCGACGCAGGCAACTGTGGCAACCCCGGGCAGATGTGCTGCCGCTCGACGACGCCCTGTCTGGCCGGCGCTGAGTGCGTGGGCGGCATTCTGAGCGGGCGCTGCGAGGCGTGCGGCGGCCCCGGGCAGCGGTGCTGCGCCAACAGCACGACGCCCTGCGCGACGGGCACCACCTGCGGGAGCAACAACACCTGTCAGCCGTGCGGGGCTCCGGGGCAGACGTGCTGCAACCGCACCACCTGTGCGGCGGGGGCTGCGTGCACCAACAGCGTGTGTGTGGCCTGCGGCGGCGCGGGGCAGGCGTGCTGTGCGAACCAGGCGTGCGGCGCGATGCTGCGCTGTTCGACCTCGAACGTGTGTCAACAGTGCGGCGGCGCCGGGCAGGTCTGCTGCGCGGGCGCGACCGCGTGCGGCACGGGCCTGTCGTGTCGGTCGAACCTGTGTGTCATTCCGACCTGCGGCGCGTCGGGGCAGAGCTGCTGCAACGGCACGACTTGCGAGAGCCCGACGCTGGTCTGCAACGCCAGCCGGGTGTGCGCGGTGTGCGGCGCGAGCGGCCAGGCGTGTTGCGCCAATCAGGCCTGCAACGTGGGCCTCGCGTGTCAGACCGCCTCGACCGGCGCGCAGTGCACGGCCTGCGGCGCGAGCAACCAGCCGTGCTGCGCGGGGCAGACTTGCAACGTGGGCCTGAGCTGCAACCGCAGCAACGTGTGCGCCACCGGGGGCGTGTCGTGCGGTCAGCTGAATCAGCCGTGCTGCAACGGCACCGCCTGCCTCGTGGGGCGCTGCCTGCTCGGCCTCTGTCGCGGCTGAGCCCTCAGCCGATGCGACGACCGTAGAAGTCGCGAATCACCTTTACCCGCCGCGTTTCATAATCAAGTTGGCGACACTCACGGGCCATCAACCCGGCTGAGAGGTCGTCGGCTTTGTCTGCAAAGAAGAGCGAGGCCACGTTCGGGTGGGCATACGTCACAAGGTACACGCACTCATCGGGGAACCACGACCCGAGGCGCCCCGGCGCGAAGTCTGCGCCCTCGGTGCCCACCACGACGCCCCCGAGCGTGTCGAGGGCCCGCATCGCCGCGGCGACCAGCGCGCCGGGCTCAGCCTCAAGGCCCAGGCCCTCTCTGGGGAAGGTGAAGAACACCGTGTCGTGCTCAAAGAGCACCCAAGCGACCGCCGGCGGAGGCGGCGCGCCGGTGTCGGGGTTCGGGTGCGTAAAGAGGTGTTCGAGCGCCGCGTCGGCGCGTGAGCGAGCGAGGTGTGTCATCGCGGGATTGGGCCCTTACCCGACGCCCCACGCGCTCACAAGGCGTCTCGCTACCGCGCCGCGAAGATCAGCCCCGCGGTGCCGCCGAAGAAGATCAGCGCCGACACGATCGCGGTGATGCGATCGACCAGCGCCGCGCGCGCCTCGTCGCCGCCGTCTGCGATGCGTACCGCGATGACGCTCTCGACGGTGGCCACAAAGATCACGAGATAACAGAGGTTGTAGACGTGATCGAGGAGCACCAGGTACCCCGTCTTGGGCAGGTCGCCCGCGGCGGTGAGCTGCAACGCCACCGCCGAGATGAGGCTCGTGATGCCGAGCCCGAGGCGCCCTTCGAAATACCGAGAGGGGATCATGAAGACCACCAGGGTGATCAACATCACGATCGCGATGGGCAAGAGCGTCGTCGCGAGGTAGCCCACCACCGGGCGCTTGAGGTGAATCGAGTACGAGAAGCGCGAGTAGCGGTCGGCGCCGACGGGCCGTCGCGGGTCGCCGAAATTGGTCGGATACACCGTCTCGCTGGTGGTGGCGCTCACGTGATCGAGGAGCCACCCGGGGATCTCAAGCTGCGGGTCGACCGCGGTGGTGCCGGGGTCGGGCACGTACACCATGTCGCCCGTGGTCTGGTCGCCGTCTTCGATGGCGATGGTCAGCGTTTGCGTGTCAAAGGGGTAAGCCCTCACATCGAAGGGCTTACCGAAGCGCGCTTGCACGTGAAAGACCTGATAGTACCACCCGTCGCCCAATGACTCAGCCCGGGGGTTGTTGTTGTCATCGGTGTAGATGGGTTGGCGGAGGACGTCCCAGCCCTCATAGAGGTTCATGAATTCGTAGCTGCGGGTAGGGTCGATGTCGTTGCCGTGCCATCGAAACCACAGCCAGAAGTCGATCAGGTACGCGTTGCTTGAGAGGTCGAGCTGCGGCACGTTGAAGGCGTACGCGCCGACGTACACCCGACGCGGGCCGCCCGTGTTGGGGCCGTGGCCGAGCGGGTCGACCGATTGCACCCCCATGCGCGGGTTGATCGCGTGCGGCTGGACCGTGCGTCGGGTGGCCTCGTCGGCCCGGGTCCGAAGCGTCGCGCGGCGCCCCAAGAGCGAGGCCACGACGATGAAGAGGCTCACCACCACGGCGACCCAGAGGGGCCGCACCCGGGCCCTGCGCGAGGCTTCGTCGGCGCTCATTGCGGGGTCGCTCCGGCGGCGACGCCCAGCACGCAGTTGGCCCACGGGAGCGTGTCGTTCGAGCGCCCATAGGCCGTCTCGACGACCAGGAGATAGCCCGCACCGCGCAGGGTCGCGCTCGGCCGGCTCGGGGCCTGCAACTCGACGATCATAAACTCCAGGGGCTCTCGGGCGCCGCGGGCCCGCACCACCGAGCTGCCGTACTGATTGATCGAGACGACCTGCATCGACGCGGCCTCGACGGCGTCGCGGAGCCGACTCGGAGTAAGGATGACGCCGTACCCGCCGAGGGCGGTCGAGAGGCGCGTGGCGAGGGTCTCGCGGGTCGCCGGAGTGCCGCCGCGTACGGCCACGACGAGCGCGCGGCTCTCGACGACCTTGAGGCTGTCGTCTCCGAGGCTGAGGTACGAGAGCTCGCCGCGTGACTGGCCGTCGCTGCGCACCGCCATGGCGCTCAGCCTGAAGCCCGTTGGGCCCGCAGGCGGCCGCGGCGTGACCTCGAAGCCGACCCCTTCGAGGCGCTGACGGATGGTCTCTTGGTTAAGCGCTTCGGTGAGGGCGGGCGGCGTCGCGAAGGTGGGCGCTGCGTGGAGTCCGCGCACCGACCCGTGAAACCGTTGGGCCTCATCGATCGCGCGCAGCTCTTGGCCGATGCGCTCGCGCCGCGCGGCGACCACCTCTTGCTGCCCTGCGAGGTAGACCTTCATGCCCGCCACCGCGGCGAACATGCAGACCGCGAGGGCGCCGGCGAGCTTCGGCCCGACGGGGGCCTTCACCGCGAAGAGCGCGGGCACGCAGCACGGCCAGCGCCCCACCATGGCGGCCCGGTAGAGGAGCGCGGCCCCGAGCGGCACAAAGAGGGTGAGGATCGTAACGAAGTGATTGTTGATTCGTTCAATACTGTGAGACCCCTGAAACGCAGCGTAGACGCAGATGCCCACCGCGAGGGCGAAGGCCGCGGCCCCCGAGGCGGTGAGCGTCAGCGCCGTGCGCACACGATACTCCCAGTAATTCTTGAGCATCGCGAGGTCGAGGGGGCGCCCGATCGCGGCTTGCAGCAAGTACATCGACGCGTAGGCGGCCTCGGCGTCGAAGGTCTCAAAATGGTCGCTCGTGCCGTTCACGAGGAGGCCGACGTACTTCGTATTGCGGGCGCGGCTCACCTCACGCCCGGCGCGCTTGTAGATGGTCGTGGTGACCTGGTGCTTCACTTCGAGCGTGAGCTCATCGAAGCCGTAGCTGCGCCCGAAGCTCAGCCAGCGGTACCCGCGGGCGATCTTCACGGTGCGCGTGTGCGGGTCGACCTTGACCCAGCGGCGTGCGAAGCGACCGATGAAGATCAAGAACAAGCCGAGCGGCGCGAACTGCTCTTCGGTGCCGATGAGGGCCGCGACGATGACGCCGAAGCCCACGAGTTCGAGCACGAGCTGTGCGATGTAACCGCTCCCCCACTCGATGGTGTCGGGGCCGACCTGCGCGTGCGGCGGGGTGTTGAAGGCTTGCCCGTGAGGCGGCTGTGGGTACGCACCGTTCATGCTTCGACGGTACGCTCAGGGGTGCGAGGCCCGGGCCTCAAGCGCCCTCAATTGAGGCTCAAACCGAGGGTTGCTAAAGGGTGCCGAGGCGGCCGAGGCCCCAGTTCATCCACCCTTCGGCGTTCTCGGGGCGGCTCACTTCGACACAGAGCGCCGCGACGCTGTTGTGAATGCAGCGCCGCACGCTGCCGACGTCGAGCGCGATGCGGTTGATTCGGTACGACCCGTTGCGGAGCTCACCTTGTACGCCGCGCTCGCTGTAGTCGTAGACCCTGCGCATCGACATCGACTGCAAGAGGGCGACAAACTGCGCGTTCATGGGTGAAGGCTGGGCCTGGAGCCCCGCCATGATCTGCGTACGCACCGCCGCGTCGCGGCCCGAGATCATGTAGAGCGCGTCGTCGGTGAGGTACCCCGAGGCGTTGTCTTGCGCGACGGTGTATCCGCGGATGTAGAGGCGCAGCCGACCCTGACCTGCGGCGGTGAGCTGATACTCGATGCCGTCGCGGCGGTCGGGGTATTGCGCGGCGGTGACGATGAAGCCATCGCTCTCAAGCGTCGCGGTGACCGCTTGTTGCGAGGGGAAGGCGCGCAGGGTCGTGGGCGCCGTCATCTCAGGCGCGACGGCGCGGTCGGCGGGGCGCGCGTTGGGGTTGATCACCTCTTCGACGGGCGCATCGCGGCGGGTGACGTGGTCGGCGCGGTCGCGCGCCTCGGGCACCATCGCGAGGCCCGCCAGGAGGGGCACGAAGGCGATGGCCGCGGCGACCCCGAGGGCGATCTTGCCGCCCTTGCCGGGCCCTGCTTGAAAGAGCGTCTCGGGCTTCTGCAAGAGCGCCGAGAGCCGCCAATAGAGCCGCATGATGGCGGTCGGTAGACCCAAGAGCGCCAAGAGGAGCACCACGCTCAAGCTGTGCGAATACGCCGTGCCCCCAGGGGTCGCCAGCGCGGGCGGAAAGGCGTGAACCCACAGCGAACCCGCCATCAGCACGAGGGCCGCGAGGCTGATGAGCGTGCGCACCGTCAAGACGGTCTTGCGCCGGTTGACGTAGCCTCGCACGTCGCGCGGCGTGGGCCTCCCGAGGAGCGCGTTCACCCAACCGATCACGTCGAGGGTCTCGTCTTGGAGAGACGCCGAGTAGAAGACCTTGGGCTCGCCCTGCCCGGGGCTGTCGAAGACCGCCTGGTACACCGTGCTTCGCTCGGTTCGTACGACGGCCGAGCTGCCCTTTCGGCGGTAGTTCGTCGTGGTCACATGCTCGCGGAGGCGCACCCCCGTCTGGGGGATGGGGGTGCAGTCGGTCTTTCGCACAAAGAGCGCGTTGCCGCGACCGATCAGCCCCAACACCGGGTCGATGATGAGCCCGCCCTCGATGAAGAAGGTGATCGCCGAGCTGATGGCCACAAAGGGCACCAAGGCCCCCGCGGTGAAGGCCTCGCCCATCGCGCCGAGAAAGAGCCCGGTGCCCACCAGCTCGACCAGGGTCTCGGCGATCGGATGCTCGGTGAGCGAGATCAAGACCCCGTTCGGGGCATACTGTGTCTGCGGGGGTGTCGTCGGTTGCATCACCCGCCGAACGTAAAGCAAGGCACCCCGCGCGGCGGCGGCCCCACCCGGCATTTGAGGCTCAATTGAGCCTCAGCCGCGCTCAGGTCGGGGGCGTCACAAACCCGCGAAAGGCTCGCAGATAGTCGACAAACGCGGGGCTCGCGCCCTCTGCGATGAGGGTCTCGGGTGACACCGGCGCGCGGTGCATCGCGGCCGGGTCTCGCTTCAACGGCCAGTCGTGATTCGCGATGGCCGAGCGCCCCAAGGCCACCGCGTCAGCGCCGAGGTCGAGCTGAGCCTGGGCCTCGGCGTGGCTCCAGAGGCTGCCCGCGGTGACGAGCCTCACACCGTCGCCGACGGCAGCACGAAAGAGAGAAATCGGGTGTGATTCTGGGTACTTCGCAGTGTTGCGCTGGGCCTGCCAGAGCGACAGATGGAGCACCTCTGCGCCGTCTTCGACGAGCCAGCGCGCGAGGGTGAGGCTCTCGTCGAGGTCGACGCCGCGGGTCTGTCCGAAGTCTTCGGGCGACACGCGCACCGCGAGCACGAGCTTCGGCGCGGCCGCACGCACCGCCCGGGTCACCTCGCGCAACAGCCGCGCGCGGTTCTCGAGCGAGCCGCCGTAGTCGTCGGTGCGGGTGTTGTAGACCGTGCTGAGAAACTGCGAGAGGAGGTACCCGTGCGCGCCGTGCAGCTCGACGCTGTCGAAGCCCGCCGCCTCGCAGCGCGCCGCCGCGGCCGCGAACGACGCGACCACCCCCGCGAGGGCCTCACGGGGGAGCGCCCGGCCCACGTTGCCTTGCGGGTCTGACCAGTCTGAAGGCGCCACCGCGTCGCGCCCGCTGACGGCCTTCGAGGCCCTGAGCCCGCCGTGGAAGAGCTGAACGCTGGCCAGGGCCCCGCCCGCGTGGAGGCGCCCCGCGAGGCGCCTGAGCCCGTCGAGCTTGTCGTCGGCGTCGACCCCGAGCTCGCCCTCCCAGGCCTTGCCTTCGAGCGAGACGTAGGCCGCGCAGGTCTCGACGAGGCCGAAGCCGCCGTCGGCCCGCATCGCGAGAAAATTCAGCTCAGCCTCGGCGAGGGTGCCGTCGAGGTGACTCTGCTTGTTGGTCAACGGGGCGAGCCACACACGGTTGCGTGAGACGACGCCCGGGCGAAGGGTCAAGCTGTCGAGAAGATGCGCCATCGTAGGGGAGAGCCTCCGTTCGGGGGCTTCGACGGGTAGCACACCCGTCGCCCGGGTGGCGATGACGGCGTCAGGGCGCGGGGTTGCGCGCGGTGGTGTCGACGTCGAGACCGCGCACGGCCTCGGCGAGGCGCACCCGTCGTTCGCCGATCTGGGTGTCGAGCTCGACGATGCGTCGGGTGGTGGCGTCGAGGTCGGTGGCGATGCGGGCGAGCCGCGCGGTGAGCTGCTGCCGCAGGTCGTTGGCGGTGGCGTTGCGCTGGATCGCCCTGAGGTTCTCGCGGGTCTCTTCGCTGTTCTGCGCGAGGTCTTCGCGGCGCTGAACCTGCGTGTCGCGCTCGCGGCTGAGCTCGGCGATCTGACGCCGAAGGTCGACCGCGCTGCGCACGAGGGTCGCCGTCGCCGCCGGGGGGTTGGCGTCGCGGAGCCACTGCTCGATGGCCAGGAGCCCGTGCTCGTCGCCCATGTCGACGCCTTGGTTGAAGGCCACGCGGGTGGTGACGACGATCTCGCCGCGGCTGTGGCGCTCGACCGTGAGGGGCACGAGGGCGTTGCCGTTGCTCGTCTCGGTGCCCGTCGGCGGCTGAAAGATCTCGGCGTTGCCGAGGCCGTGGCGCAAGAGCACCCGGGCGCTTCGGTCGAGGCCGTTGCGCACGCGGTAGGTCGTCCGCGCGACGTTGTAGCGCTCGATGGTCAGGCTCTCGCGCACGAGCCGAACGAGCCGCGCCCCTTCGGTGGCGTAGGTCGTTGACGACTCGACCGCGAGCCCGCGTTCGAGGGCGAAGGGCACCGTGGTGGTCGCGCCGTCGGGCAGCGCTTCGAGCATGCCCTGCCCAAGAAAGGCGCCCGACTCAAAGATCGCGATGGGGCCGCGTTCGAGGAGCGCGCCGGTGCGATTCTCGAAGCGCGCGACATGAAAGGGGTGCGAGGCCGAGTCGCCCACGCCCGGGTCGGGCGCGAAGAGAAACATCTGCTCGCCCGGCACGTCTCGGGCCGTGAGCATCACCATCGTGGCGGTGTTGTTGGGCACCGTCAGCGCGTTCGGGAGGTCGTACCGGGTGGTGCCCCCTTGCGCAGCCAAGGCCGCCAGGGCGTTGAGGTTTCGCGGCGCTTGCGAAGGCTGAAAGGTCGGCGCGGTGTTGCCCTGCGGGGCCTGCATGGGCATGGGCGCGCCCCCCCTGCCCCCCATGGCGCGCGAGGGCGCGGGGCGACGGCTGCGGGTGTTGGCGGCCCCCTGACGGAGCATCTCGCCCTCGCTCGCGTCGTCGGCCATGGCCATGGCGGCGGCCTCGGCCATCGGCGCGGCGGTCGGAGGGGGCGGCGGCGCGGCCGGGGTGGGCGCCTCTTGCGCGAGGGTGGTCTCACCGAGGGGTACCGCGTCGATCACCGCGCCCCGGTCGGTCACCACCGGCCTCGGGGGGATGGTCGCCTGGGCGAGCTCGCTTCGGAACGACACCGGCGCGCCCGCCACCAGCGAGAGGCGCACGTCGCGCCAGTCTTCGCCCGAGAGGTTCTGCACGATGCCCCAGGCCTGCACCTGCGGAGTGTTGCCTTGCTCGCCGAACACGAGCCGGTAGCTCGGACGCCAGATGGGGGTCTCGACGGTGTAGCCCACGACCAGGTGGTGGTTGCGCCCGTCGAGGCTCACGCGCACATCGCGCCGCGCGCGGGGCGACGGGGTCTCGTCACCCGTGCTCTCGGGCGGCATCGGGAAGGCCGCGGCGCGCACCGAGCTGCCGCCCTCTTCCATCACAGCGAGGGTCGCGAGAAAATCGCCGACCTCGCTCTGAAGCACGCGAAACCGCACTTCATCGCCCGACACCTGGCCTTGCCGCTCGAAGTACCCGACCCCGTTGCGGTAGACCACCACCCGCCGCAGGGGCAGGGCGCTGTCGGTCAGCACCGCTGGGCCGCGCGCGCACCCTGTGGCCCCCGCGCCCATGACAGACAACGCGAGCAAGACCCTCGCGAGCGAAGCCCGCACTGGCCGAGACGAAGACTTCAACGCTTGGAATGACATTTGGGCAACTCACCTCGTTGCCCCATCGGACACACCGACCGGGCGCCGGGATTGGCGCCCTCGTTCACATTCCTGTCAATGGTCTCGCGACCCGCGCGTTGTCACTGCGGGTCGTACACAAACGACCCTTCGACCCGCTGCGAAGCCCCGCGCGGCCCAGCAAAGGTCGCCACCCACCCCATGCGCCTGCTGTCTGGGGTGGGGCCCTCGCTCACGCTCACCTCGACGGTCTCGGCCGAGCGATCGTAGGTGAAGTTGTCGCGCGACGGCCCCTGACAGCCCAGCACCGTGACCGCGAGCCCCGACGGCGTGCGCGGCGCCGAGCGCGTGAAGCGAAAGGTCGACCCCGGCTGCAACGACGGGTGCTGCAAGCCGCCTTGGATGGTCAGCGCGTTCATCACCCAGTAGCGCCGCCCTGTGTTGACCGCATCGACCCGCACGTTCGCGCTCGTGCTTGAGCGACGGATGGTGAGCGCGCTGCCATTCTCGACGAAGCCCGCGGTCTCGCCGAGGTCACCGCGAAACACCTCGGCCTCGCCCTGCTCGGTGACCGTCGACCCGATGGTGCCGGTCGACGCCGAGGGCCCCACGGGGCCCCCGCCGGTCACCGCCGAGGGCTCGTCGTCGCGCCCGAACTCACCCTGGCCGTAGTAACAGCCCCCCAAGGCCCAGGCCCCGAAGGCCAACATCGCACACGAAACGAGTGTCTTGCGCATCTTCATCGCCCCTCTCGTTAGCACACCGAGTGCCACCGCCCGGTGGCCGCCGAGGTGATCACCCCTGCGCCCGCCGCGTGACCCTTTCTAAAGTGCCCCGCCCCCCGCGTCGAGCCCCCAGAGTGCGCTTTCTCTAGAGACGCTCGGGTCAGCCCGGCACCAGCGCGAGGGCGTCGTCGGCCGAGAGGGCCCACTGCCAGCGGCCGCGAGGGTCGGGGTGCTGGACCGCCTCACCGAGCGCCGCGAGGTACCGCGTGCGCGACCACGGAACGGCCCCAAAACGCGCCAGATGCTCGGTGTGGGTCTGACAGTCGACGAAGTGAAAATCCCACGCGATCATGTGCCCGAGGAGCACCGAGAAGGCCACCTTCGAGGCGTCTGGGCGCTCGGCGAACATCGACTCGCCGAAGAAGGCCTTGCCCAGGGCCAGACCGTAGAGCCCCCCGACGAGGCGGCCGCCCTCCCAAGCCTCGATGCTGTGGGCGTACCCCGCTTCAAAGAGTCGGAGATAGCCGTTGAGGAGCTCGGGGGTGATCCATGTGCCGCGCTGCCCGGGGCGATGCACCTTGGCGCACCCCAGCATCACCTCACGAAAGGCCGTGTCGACACGGACCTCGAAGAGCCCGCGCCGCACCTGCTTTCGGATGGTGCGCCCCACATGGGCCTCGCGCGGCACCACCACGTACCGCGGGTCGGGCGAGAACCACAAAAGGGGCATCCGCGCGTTGATCGGCCACGGGAAGATGCCGCTACGATACGCGAGCAGCAAGCGCTCGACCGAGCAGTCGCCCCCGGCGGCGACGATGCCCTCAGCGTCTGCGCGCTGCGGATCGGGAAACTCTAGCGCCTGCGTCAGCCACGGGATGCCCATCGCGCATCACCCGTAGGTCGGCAGCGGCATGCCCTGAATGCGGGCCCGCACACTTGCATAGAAATCACGGAGGTACTGCTCGGCGTCGGTGCGCCCCGCGGCCACGGCCTTGATGTGGCGCACGAGCTCGAGGCTCGACACCCCCGGCGCAGACTCGCGCAAGATCACCGAGCCGCGCAGCACGCTCAAGAGCGACGAGCCCCAGACCTTCTGGTACCGCACGATGTACGAGGTCGGCGTGCCGACCGGGCCGTCGTACACGGCGAAGCGGTAATCCATGTCGAACTGGAGGGTGATCACGTCGCGGACGATGTTTCGCACCCGAAACGAGCGGAGATACATGGGCTCGACGTCGGGCGTCACGCTGTACTCTGAGACCCTGCGACGGTCGGTGATCACATCGGGGTCGCTCATGGCCTCGAAGACCCTGGCCAGCGGAGCCGCCACATACGCCCGGCCGTGCACCCACTCGTAGCCCGAGGCCACCCCGGTCACGGTCACGAGGCTCTCGGGGTACTGCTGCCCGCTCGTGCTCGCCGGAAAGCCCGCCGTAGACGCCTCGAGCGGCTCGATGCCTGGCACGAAGGCCGTCGCCTCGTCGCTGCCACACCCCCCCAAGAGCCCAAGGCCCGAGAGCCCCGAAAGCCCTATAAAGTGTCGACGATTCAACATCAGTCAGTGTCTCTCCGCGATCATGCCTCGGGCGACGCCCGTCTCGCAATCGAGCTCTGCACAATCTCTCGGGCCGCGCGGGTCACGTCACCCATGCGGGTCAGCGCAGCTGATTGCGCACCCGCGCGCCCGTCAGCCGTCGCAGAATTGACTGCTCTCGGGGCTCTTGCGCGCGCCCCTGCCAGCGCCACCGGGTCAAAACATCTCGATCGGCCCCGCATCGCGTCGCGGTCGCGGAAACACCCGCACCGGCCCCTCGACGGGCCCCGCGGGTGGGGTGTCGCTCGCCCCCACCGTGGCGCAATCGACCCCCCGCGGGAGCTCGACCGCCGACCCTGCGGCCCCATAACAGACATGGACCGCCGCCCCCGCGTCGCCCGCCCCCCCGCGGTCGCTCGCCACCGCGGCGTCACCCCGAGGCGCGCCCTCGGGCACAACCGGCCGACACCCCACGAGCCCCACCAACACCCAAACCCGACGCCACGACGCACCCATCACAACCGTGGCGACTCATACCCCAACTTGGCCGCCGATGCCCTCACCCGAGATACTCGAACCACGGGTCGCCCGTCTTCGCCGCCGCCGCCGTCGCCCCGTCGCCCAACACCTCGGCGGGCATCGACACCACCGCCACCTCGGCCACGGGCACCGACTGCGCGGCGACCGTCGCAGAGACCAGGCGCTTCGGCGTCGGCAGCACCACCGGCGCGGGGCTCGGGGCGTGGGCCTCGGCCACCCGCTCGGCGGCCTCTTGGAGCCCTTGGTGGTACGCGCGCCGGTGCTGGACCGCGGGCGACTCGTTCTGGCTCTGGCCCATCTCTTCGCTCGTGTAGAGCCCCCCCATGTCTTCGGGGAAGGCCTTGCGAAGTGCCAGTGATTCTGCACATTTGGCCAGCATCACATGGGGCATCCGGGCCCACATGGCGGTGGGGCGCTGCTTGCCCGTCTGCCGGTCGCGGATCTGTTGGACGTATTCATCCCAGTAGGCGATGCCCACGGCGGGGCGGGGCCAGTCTCGGCGCCACACCCTGACCTTGCAGAGCTTCAGCGTGCCGTCAGGGTGCTCGACGAACTCGGGCTCGTCTTGCCCCGCGTAGAGCCCCGTGCGCTCGGCGAGGGCCCGCAGCCCGTCGATCGAGACCTGAGCGGCCCAGACGGGCCTGCCCTTGTCGCCATCCCAGCGCTGAACGAAGTGAATCTGCCGCATGAGCGGATTCAACCGGCGCGCCCGCGCGATCTCGATCAAGACCTCGAACTCGGCGTCGCTCGCCCCGTTGGCGAAGCTGTCTCGAATCAACCGACGCTGCGCCTCTGAGAAATCGAGCGGCTCGCGGCTGAGCGCCGCCACCGGCACCACCGCGAGCCCCGCCGCCGCCCTCGCGTCGCCCCCATCACCCGCTTCAGCCATCGCGCCCTCACCCCGCGCCGATCACTGTACATACGTTCACGCTACGAAGCAACGCCCGTCTGCGCGATGAGTGCCGCGATGCAAGACCTCGCTGCGCTCTGTACGCCCCTCTTCGAAGACCCCCGCTGGCTGGTGGTGAACAAGGCCCCCGGGGTGGTGGTGATCCCCGCGCGCAACGAGCCGGTCGAGGCCGCGCTGCACCAGGCGTTGCAGAGCGCCCGCGGAGAGAAGCTCTGGGTCGTGCACCGCATCGACCGTGACACCTCGGGCGTCGTCGTCTTCGCGCGCACCGCCGAGGCCCACCGGCACCTCAACGGACTCCTCGAAGCGCGGAAGGTCACCAAGCGCTACCTCGCCTTCACCCGCGGCGCGCCCGCGATGCCCGACGGCGGCACCCGCATTCACTACGCGCTCCACACCGCGCGAAAGGGCAAGATGCGCCCCGCCCACAAGGGCGAAGCCGACAGCATCGAGGCCCTCACAGACTTCGCCGTCGAGGCCACCTGGGCGACGCCGCTCGGGCCCGTGTGCCGCGTGGCGGCGCTCCCTCGCACGGGGCGACAGCACCAGATTCGTGTGCATTTTCGGGCGATTGAGTGCCCGCTGCTGGTCGACCCGCTCTACGGCGGCGCCTCGTCGCGCAGCGCCGCAGAGCTCGGCCGCGAGGGCGACCTCTTGCTCTCACGGCTGAGCCTCCACGCCGCGTCGTTCGGCTTCACCGACGAAGACGGCGCCGCGCGTCACTTCGAGGCGCCCCTCGCCGCTGACCTCGCGGCGCTCGAAGCCTGCCTCGGGCAAGCGCCGCGGCGTTGATGTTGACACTGTGAACATCGCCCAGGCGGGTCTCGCCTAGAAGGTGCCGCCGAGCCCAGCGACGCCGCGTTGGGGGTCGTAGTAGGGGCGCAGCTCTCGGCGCGCGAGCGACGGGGTGTAGACCTCGACTGCGCCGGGGCCTGAGGTGAAGAACGCGATGGCCCCGAGCACGAGGGCGGCGCCGCCGACGCCCCAAGACACGTTGGTGACCGTGACGAGGGTGTTGCCTTCGTCGACGAGGCGTCTGTTGGCGTAGGTCGGCGCGCAGCCGTCGGGGCAGGCCCTGACGAGGTCTTCTTCGATGCCGCGGGCTCGCAGGCCTGTCACCGCCCCGACGATGCCGAGGGCCGCGCCGAGGCCCATGCTCACGGCGCCCACCACGCGCCACGGCGAGCTCGCGCGCTGCATCACCACGGGCCCTTGGCGGGTCGGCAAGGCGCTCGGCGCGTCGGCCGGGAGGACTGTCACCATGGGGGCGATGGCGGGCCCGGCGCCGAGGGGGCTGAGGCTCACCGAGACCCGCGCTTGTTGCCCCGGCACCACCGACTGGGAGGCGACAAAGGGCTGAAAGCCCGGCGCGCTCGCGGTGACCGTGAAGGTGCCCGGCTCGACCGCCACGAGGGCCCCGAAGCGCGCGGGGTCGACCTGGCGGCCGTTGAGGGCGGTGGCCGTGTTGGGCGGCGCCCCTTGGCCGTCGAGCACCACGAAGGCGACCCGGCCGGTGAGCGCGGCCCCTTCGGTCTGGGCGGCCTCGGCGGTGCGGGCGTACCTCGGCTCGGCGCCGCTGCGGGCCTGGGCGTCGCGGGCTGCTTCTTGGAAGGCCTCCCAGGCCTCGGCGCTGCGGCCGAGCTCGCGCAGGCAGCGGGCGATGTAGAGCAGGGTGTTGGGCGAAGGGAGCGCGCTCTGAGAGGCCCGAAAGGCCTCTAGCGAAGCCGGAAACGAATGCGCGTCATAGAGCGCACGCCCCGAGGCGAACTGCTGCCGAGGCAGGTCGGTGCTCTGCGCGAAGGCCTTGCCAGACAGCATCAGCGCGAGCGCGACGACGGGAGAGAGGGGTCTACGGTTCATCAGGGTTGTAGGCGGTGTTGTGGGGCGCGGGGGCATGCACCGCGGGCGGTGCGGTGAGCGCCCGAGGCTCGCCCGACCCAGCGAGCGCGCGCGGCGCCGCGGCCCCTCTCGGCGCGCGGGGTGCGGGGCCCGGCCGCGCGGTCGGCTCGGGGCTCGTCACGATGGCCCGAGAGGGCTGAACCGCCGGGGCCGCGACCGTCGGCTGCACAGGCATCTCAGCGACCGCGGCGGGCGCCGCGACGGGGGCCTCTCGCGGGGGCGCCGTCACCGTCGCCCGAGGGGGCGCTGCGGCCGCGACGGTATTGGGCGCCGGGTCACGCAAGAGCAGCACCACGAGCGCGCCGACGAGCCCCCCGGCGACGAGCATCAAGACGCCCCCCAGCTTCGAGCGCGCCATGGGCACCCGGGGATGCGTCTCGGCGAAGGCCCCAGCGGCCATCAGCGCGGGTTGGGCGGCGAGGGCCCGCGGCACGCTCACCGGCACCACCTGCGGCGCGAGCGAGTGCTGGGCGAAGGGCATCGGCCCCGCGAGGCTGCCCCCGTAGGCCCCTTGGGCGCTCAAGAGCGCCTCGTTGGGCATCGCGACGGTGGCGTCGAGGGAGGCCAGGAGCGGCGACGGCACCTCGCGCATCTCATGGGTGGGCGCGACCCCGGCGATCTGGCTCACGGGCATGGGCACCGTGGGCGCGAGCGAGGTGCGCGGCGCCCCCAACGCCGTCACCAGCGCCTCGGCCAGGCTCTTGCCGTCTTGAAAGCGCGCCTCGCGCGACTTCGCGAAGGCCCGCGTCGCCCACTGATCGAGGGCCATCGGCAGCTCAGGGTCGTGGGTCGAGGGGGCGCGCACCTCGGCCGAGACGATCTGGCAGAGCAGCTGCGGGAGCGACTCGGCCGAGTACGGCAGCGCCCCGGTGACCAGCTCGTAGAGCATCACCCCGAGCGACCACAGGTCGCTGCGACCGTCGAGGTTGGCGTCACCCGAGGCTTGCTCGGGCGACATGTAGATCGGCGTACCGATGAGGGCGAAGCCCGCCCCCGGCTCAAGGCCGTGCTGGGTGGTGAGGAGCCCGTCGGCCACCTTGGCGACCCCAAAATCGAGCACCTTCACGAGCGGCGAGGCGTCGTCGTCGTGCACGAGGAAGCAGTTCGCGGGCTTGAGGTCGCGGTGCACGATGCCCGCGGCGTGGGCCACGTCGCAGGCCGCGCCGACGTGACGGGCCACCACCGAGACCGTCGCGAGGTCGAGCTTCGAGCGCGACTCTAGGAGGCTCTCAAGCGAGGCGCCCCGCAGCAGCTCCATCACGAGGAAGGGGCGCCCCTCGGGGGTGGTGCCGAAATCTTCGACCCGCGCGATGTTGCGATGGCGCAGCTGCGCGGCGATGCGGGCCTCGCGCACGAAGCGCGTCACGAGCTGCTGGTCGCGGCTGGCCTCGCGCTTCATGAGCTTCACCGCCACCTCGTGACCGAGCACGGTGTGCCGACCGCGCCACACCTCGCCCATGGCGCCGCTGCCGATTTTCTCGGTCAACTCCCATCGATCGTTGAGGGTTCGGGGGCTGGTGGAGTCGCTCACAGCGGGGCCTTCGATCGACAGAGTGCGCCTGCGCGGGGTCGCGCCCGAGGTGCACCGCCGCACCCCATCGCGCGACGACTCTGGGCACCGCCCGAGGCGCTGTCAAATCCCCGTCACCCGCGCCGTGACACTCCCTGTCACCGCGCCCGAAGGCTCACCCGCAAGGCGCCCGGCCGATGCGGCGGAATGGTGTTCGTCTTCAGCGTCAGGTCTTGCGCCGGGAGCGTAACATCGTACCCCTGCACAAGGGTCGCCACGATCACCTGGAGGAGCGTGGTCGCAAAATCGTAGCCCGCACATTTGTGCGAGCGGTGCGGGTCGCCATAGCCCTGCGGCGACACCGCGGCGGGGTTCTTGAGGTGCTCTTCGCGGGGCGCGAGGAAGCGCGTGTGATCGAAGCGCTCGGGGTCAACGAGGGCTTTGGCGTCGCGCTGCGCGTTGGCGTGGGCCCAGAGCACCAGCCAGCCCTCGGGCACGGTCTTGCCGGCGAACGAGAAGGCCGCTTTGGCGCGCCCGAAGAACACCGGCGCGAAGCGCGTGAGCCGCTTCACCTCTTCGACGAAGGCCACGAGTTGGGGCGCGTTGCGGAGGGTGCTCGGCGTGATGGCCCCTGCCCCCACCTCGTCGCGCAGCGCGGCCGCGAGGGCGGGCGTCTCAGCGAGGGCCACGGTGGCCTCGCAGAGGTGCGCGAAGGTGATGTACCCGGCGATGTTGAAATGGTGCAGCTCGCGCACGATCTCTTCATCGGTACCGGCCTCGGGGTGCGCCTCGCGGTACTTGAGCATGCGCCCGAGGCCGTCGTCGCGGGGCGTCGCCTGGTGCGCCTTGAGGGCAGCCCTGAGGTGCCCCACGATGCGATCTCGGGCCGCGAGCGCGCGGCTGAAGCCGCCCCCCGGGAGGGCCACGGGCAAGGCGCCGAAGCCCGCCGCGAGCACTGAAAAATCGGCGACGACGGCGTCGACCACGGCGCGGTCGTCGAGGCCGAGGAGGGTCTCTGCGATGAGCTCGAGCACGAGGCGTCGGTAGGCCTCTTCGCCCGAGAAGGCGCCCCCGGCGCAGAGGGCCTTGAGCCGCTCGGCGACCCGCGGCACGAACACCGAGAAGTACCCGGCCAGGGCCTCGTGGGTGAAGGCCGACATCACCAGGGCCTTGCGGGCGCGGTGCGTGTCGCCGTCGATGAAGGGCAGAGACTCTCCCGCGAAGAGCTCGATGACGAAGCTCGGCGCGGCCTTGCTGCGTTGCACCCGCTCGGGGTCATTGAAGGCCTCGGTGGCCTCGACGCCGCTCAGCAGCACCGCGTCTTCGCCGAGCACCCGCGTGCGCACGATGGGGCCGTGCGCGGCGGCGCGGGTGTTCGCGAAGACGAACCCATCGGCGATAAACGCGAGCGTCTCGCCCAACCACGGAAGCCCCGACGAACCCGGTAGATCAGCACCCGTCATGCTACACCCCATCGCCCCCTTCGCCGCGCAGCATCGTACACTCGCGGGGCGCTTGTCACGGTGGTACTGAAGGCCCTGTGAACTACGCCTTCGAGACCGAAGAACACGCGCGGCTTCGGGCCGAGGCTCGACGCTTTGCGGCCCGCGAGATCGCGCCGAACGCGCACGCGTGGGAGGAGGCCGAGGGCTTCCCGCGGGGGCTTTACGGTGCGATGGCCGAGGCGGGGCTTTTGGGCTTGGGCTACCCCGAGGCGCTCGGCGGCGGGGGCGGCGACCTCTCGCACACCCTGGTGGCGGCCGAAGAGCTCATCCTCGCGGGGCACAGCGTCGGCACCGTGGTGGGCCTCGGCTCGCACGGCATCGCGCTGCCGCCGATTCTGCGCGCGGGCACCGAAGAACAGCGGCGTCGCTTCGTGACCCCGGTGGTGCGCGGCGAGGCCATCGCGGCCCTGGCCATCACCGAGCCCGGCGGCGGCAGCGATGTCGCCTCGCTCAGCACCCGGGCCGTGCGCGACGGCGACCATTATGTGCTCGATGGCGCGAAGACCTTCATCACCTCGGGCACCCGCGCTGACTTTGTGACCACCGCGGTGCGCACCGGCGCGCCGGGGCACGGGGGCGTCTCGCTGCTGGTCGTGCCGAGCGATCTGCCGGGCTTCTCGGTGGGGCGGAAGCTGAAGAAGATGGGCTGGTGGGCCTCTGACACGGCCGAGCTTCATTTCACGGGTTGCCGCGTCCCGGTTGAGAACCTTCTCGGCGAAGAGGGCTCGGGCTTTCTCATCATCGCGCAGAATTTCGCCGTCGAGCGGGTGCTCCTCGCGGCCCAGTGTGTGGCCATCGCGACCCTCGCGTACCGCGAGACGCTCGGGTATGTGCGCGAGCGCATGGCCTTCGGCAAGCGCCTCACGGGCTTCCAAGTGGTGCGCCACAAGCTCGCCGAGATGGTGACCCGCATCACCGCCGCCAGGGCCCTCACGGGCCTCGTGATCGCAGAGATTCTTCGCGGAGAGAGCCTCAGCACCGCGGGCCTCGCCGCGATGGCGAAGAACACCGCCACCGACATGTGCCTCGCCGTCTGCGACGAGGCCGTGCAGCTCCACGGCGGCTACGGGTACATGCGCGAGTACCTCGTCGAGCGGCTCTACCGCGACGCGAGGCTCTACCCGATCGGCGGCGGCACCCGCGAAATCATGAACGAAATCATCGCCAAGACCGAGGGCTTCTGAGCGCCTCGGGTGCCCTTGACGGGGCCCGCGGGCGGGGTGTACGAGCCGCGCCGTGAAGCGTCGTGGCGCGGTCTTGCTCGGGGTTGTTCTGCTGGGGTGTGCGCCGGGCGTCGAGGGCGACCTCGACGAGGCGAGCAGCGCGCTCGAAGCGCCCACGCTGGTCTTCGCGGGTGACTTCACGCAACGCGCGACGGGGCCCTTGACCGCGGGGTCGACGGTGCAGGTGCGCTACGACCTCTCGCGCCTCACGGCGTGCCGCGGCACGATGTACGGGCGCGAGGCGTGGGGCGTCACGGGCTTCTGGCGTCTCAACGCGGGCGAGCCCCGATCGTTCGCGCTGAGCGACAACGGCGCGCCGGTGACCGCGACGCTGAGCCTCCCGGCGGCGCCTGGCACGCTTGAGCTGTGGTTTCAGAACAACAACCGTTGGGGCTGCAACGCGTACGACAGCGCCTACGGGGCCAACTATCGCTTCGCCGTGGGGGCGCCGGCGCGGGCGCCCGGGTGGGTCGGCAACGGCGTCTCGGTGATCGCGCGGCAGACCTGCGACGCGGGGCCCTGCGACAGCGACCGTCGGCCGCTCGCGCAAGGGTTTCGCTACGACTCCTGGGCCCGCCAACGGGCGGCCATCCGCGCACTCAGCTTCGACGTCTGGAAGGCGGGGGTCACCGACCGCGACAACCCCTCGCTCTGGCAAGAGCTCGACGTGCAGCTCCGGTATCGCTTCGGATCTACCGGTGAATTCGCGCGACAGTACGTGCGCTTCGACCGCCGCGTCGGCAACGACGCGCGCTACACCCTCGACCTCCGCGGGCTCGACCCGATGCCCGACGCGCCCGCGACCACGGCGTGCCCCGCGGGCCTCACAACGAGCGCCGATCGGCAGACCGTCGAGACCGCCGTCGAGTACTACTTCACCGTCAACGGCACGGCGTATCGGCCTGACGGTGGCGGAGTGTTTCGCGGGGTCTTCGCAAACTACGCCTCGGCCGTGCCCGCGCGCTGCCTCGCGCCCTGAGGGTGCGCGGCGGTCGAAGCTTCGTCACGCTGCAAAGGGCGCGCATCTGCGCGACCTCGCAGGGTCGAAGCGCTCGCAGCAGCCCTCCGCATGCGGCACCGACATCGCAGGCGACCTGCCCCTCGCCCCCGCACCTTTGCGCTCCTGCGGCGGGCGGGTCTTCTCGACTTCGCCGCGCGGGCGTGCTCTGGTCGTTTGATGCGGGTTACATCGACACTCTGGGGCGCTTGCCTCATGGCGGCTCTTGCGTCATGCGGCGGCTCAAACACCGTGGTCGGAGGCCCCGACGCGGCCGCGACCGACCTCGGCACGTCTGACACGGGGCCGCTCGACACGGGGCCGCTCGACACAGGGCCCAGCGACACAGGGCCCGGCGACACGGGGCCCAGCGACGCGGGCGCTGGCGACACGGGGCCTGTCGACACCGGGCCCGCCGACACGGGGCCCATCGTGCGCTGCGCGGCCTACGAGCGGAGCTGCGGCGCTGACGGCTGCGTCGACGTCGGCAGCGACCGCCGACACTGCGGCGGCTGCAACGCCGCGTGCATGGCGGGCCAGGGCTGCGTCGCGGGGCTCTGCCAGACCGGGTGCGGCGAGGGGCTGACCCTCTGCGGCGACCGCTGTACGAGCACCCGCTACGACCCCGAGCATTGCGGCGCCTGCGGCACCCGCTGCCCCAACGGGCAAGTCTGCAACAACGGCGCCTGTGCCACGACCTGCGCCAACGGCGGCAGCGGCATCACCGAGTGCGCTCCGGTCGAGGGCGTTCGGTACTGCGCCGACACGCAGAACGATCGACGCAACTGCGGGGCCTGCAACACGCTCTGTCCGGTGGGGCAGATCTGCCTTGAGGGGCGCTGCGCGACGGCGTGTCCGACCGGGCAGATTCGCTGCGGCGGCGTCTGCGTCGACCCCCAGAACGACCGTCGTCACTGCGGCGCGTGCAGCAACCTCTGCCCCACCGGGCAGGTCTGCGCGACGGGCCGCTGCACCCTCGAATGTGCGGCGCCGCAAGTGCCTTGTGGCACTGGCGACCTCTTGCGCTGCGCCGACACCCGCACCGACCCCAACCACTGCGGCGCGTGCGGCACGGTCTGCACCCAGGGGCAGCGCTGCACCGACGGGCGCTGCGTGCTCGAGTGCCCGCCCGGCCAGGCCGTCTGCGAGAACACCTGCCGCGACCTCCAGAGCGACAACGCCCACTGCGGCGCTTGCGGCAACCGCTGCGGCGCGGGGCAGAGCTGCTCCGAGGGGCGCTGCGCCATCACCTGCACGATGAACCAGCGGGCCTGCGACAATGCCTGCCGCGATCTCAGCACCGACCTCGCCCACTGCGGCGCCTGCGGCAACGCCTGCGCGCGCCCCGCGAACGCGAACGCCGCCTGCGAGATGGGCCGCTGCACGAGCACCTGCAACGCGGGCTTCGCCGACTGCGACGCCAACAACAGCAACGGATGCGAGGCCAACCTCAACGCGTCGGTCGCGCACTGCGGCCGCTGCGGCGGCGCGTGCAGCGTCGCCAACGGCACCGCGGCGTGCACCAACGGCGTCTGCTCGGTCGGCACCTGCAACGCGGGCTTCGGCGACTGCGACGGCAACCCGGCCAACGGGTGCGAGACCAACCTCGCCACCAGCGACACCCACTGCGGCCGCTGCGGTGTCGCCTGCGCCCTGGCCAACGCGCAATCGACCTGCCAGAGCGGAGCCTGCGCGGTGTCGACGTGCCAGACCGGCTTCGCCAACTGCGACAACAACGCCGCCAACGGCTGCGAGACCAACACCCGCAGCGACAACGCCAACTGCGGGGCCTGCGGCACCGTGTGCCCGAACGGTCAGATCTGCGCGGCGGGCACCTGCACGCTGAGCTGTCCGACGGGGCAGAGCGTGTGCGCGATGGGGTGCTTCGACACGCAAGCGTCGACGGCCCACTGCGGCGCATGCGGCAACGCGTGCCCGGCCCGCGCCAACGCGGTGTCGACCTGCGCGAGCGGCGCCTGCGGGTTTACATGTTTGACGGGTTTCGCCGACTGCGACAACAACCCCGCCAACGGCTGCGAGGTCGACACCCGCACGAGCACCGCCCACTGCGGCGCCTGCAACCGGGGCTGCACCGTGGCCAACGGCACCGCCGTCTGCGCGAGCGGCACCTGCAACGTCGGCGCCTGCAACGCAGGCTTCGGCAACTGTGACGCCAACGCCGCGAACGGGTGCGAGACCAACACCACCAGCTCGAACGCCCACTGCGGCGCCTGCGGCCGCGCCTGCACCCTGCCCGGGGGCACGGCCTCGTGCATGGTCAACGCGTGCGTGCTCACGGGCTGCAACACGAGCACCTGCGACCTCGACGGCAACGCCACCAACGGCTGCGAGGCCAGCACCCGCAACGACAGCTTCGACGGCAACGCCCTCGGCTCGCAGTGGGTCCGCACCGTCGGCGACCTGCCCACCATGACGGTGTCGGGCGGCGAGCTCACCATCACCAACGCCCCGTGGGCCTCGACCCCCTCGACGGCGAACCACTCGTGGGTCTACGACTACGAAATTGACCGCGGCAACCAGATCGTCAACGCGCAGAACATCGGCACCGCGGCCTTCGATCTGAGCTTCGATTTCCGCTTCGACAGCAACGTGCCCGAGCTCACCTACGCGGGGGTCGGGCTCGTCAACGCCAACGGTCAGATCGAGGTCTTCGCGGGCGCCTACGACGGGTACTCGGCGCAGCTCGGCGGCATGGCGGTCAACGTCAGGGTGCCTGGCTCGGCCCCCGACCTCGGCTGGTCAGGCAACTTCACCGGGAGCGGCGCGGGCACCTACGCCGTGCGCCGCACGGGCCGTACGCTCACCGTGAGCCTCGACGGCCGCACGCTGGTCACCGACGCCAACAACACCGCTGACATCCGCGGCGTGGCGATCATCGCGCTGCGCCACCGTAACCCGAACGATTACGCCTTCGGCACCTTCGTGCTCCGCGAGCTCCGGCTCTGCTACTGAGCCCGCAGCGAATGGATCGACGAGGGCCAGCTTGACCCTCGTTGACGCCCGCGCATAAGGTGAGCGGGTGGTGAGAAATCACACGCCCAGAGCGTGCTTCGTCTTTGTTCCTCTCGCGCTTGTGGGGTGCCTCCCACCCATCGTTCGCGCTGACGCAGGCGCCCTCGATGGGGGCGCCTCAGACGTCGCACAACCCGATGCTTCATCGGTCGACAGGGCCGAGAGCTTTGACGATCTTCCCCTCGATGCGAGCGATCCGTCTGATCGGGCTTCTCCGCAAGACAGCGGTGCGATCCTCGATGTTTCTTCGGGCCCTCCCACCCCCGTACAGCTTCGTTTTCCGTTCGGCGGAGCGGCGCTGTCGACGCAGCGTCCGACCTTTACGTGGAGCGCGCCCGCGGGCACCGCTCGCACCCTTGAGCTCTGTCGTGACCGTGTCTGTAGTGACCGCGTCTTGGCCCAAGACGTTTCGGCGCTCACAGCGTTCTCGCCGCAAGCGCCCATCCTACCGGGTGTCTACTTCTGGCGGATCCGCTCTTCGAACCCGGGTCATCCGGCATTGGTTTCGAACCCGTTGATCTTCCGCGTGGGCGCGCGCTCTGGCGCTGCCGCCTCGTTCACGACCCTGATCAGCGACCTCAACGGCGATGCCGTCGGTGACGTGGCGCTCTGTGACCCCTCGACCGCGCACTGTCAGGTGATGTTCGGCAATCGCACCCGAGACGCCTTTCGCCGTACGCCGATCGAGCGCAGCGGAGCCTCTTCGGGTCGACCGCTGCTTCGGATGATCGGCGACTTCGATGCTGACGGGTTTACCGATGCCGTGATCGGCTCACCTCAAACCGGCCGCGTCGACCTCTTGTACGGCGGCGCCACCCTCCAACCAACCCGCGTGCTGGCCGAAGAGAGCAACGTGCTCAACCTGCTCGCGCTCGGTGACTGGGATGGTGACGGCCACGCCGACGTCGGCGTGCAGACCAACCGCAGCGTCATCATTCTTTTCGGCTCCGGGGCCCGCGACGCGGCGCCCGCGCGAGAGACGATCACCTTCAACGGAGGCATGGTGCTTCAAACGCTGGCGGGCGGCGACCTCGACGGCGACATGCTCGGTGACTTCGTGGCGCGCACAGGCAGCAAAGAAACCATCGCCCATTTCGGTCACCCGCGAATGACGAGCCGTCGCACACAGACATTGAGCCCCTTCGCGACGCTCATCGGAATGCAGGTCAGAGACTTCAACGGAGACGGTTTCAGCGACCTCTACCTTCCATCGCGTCCGGCCGTGCTTCTTGGGGGCAGCGCCCTGACTCAGCCGCCGCAGACGCTCGATCTCTCGGTGATCAACAGCGCCTTGGGCGACCTCAACGCCGACGGGTATCCCGACCTGCTCAACGTGACGATGTCGACGCCTGTGCGCGTCACCTCATGGCTCAACTCTGGCAGACTGGGCGACCCACTCGTGCCGGGGCCTAACCTTCAGGTCACTTCGATGCCGCGGCTCACAGCGTCGACCGGCTCAGACTTTACGGGCGATGGCTTCGACGACTTTGTGCTGTTTGCACCTAGCGTCGGGTGCATCCCCCTTGAAGGCGGTGACCGCCTCATCCCCCTGAGCCCGTTCGAGACGCCAGACGAGCCGGTGCTCGCGCCCTAAACCCCCTCGACCGACCGCATTCGCTGAATCCTCTTGCTTCGTGGTGGCTCTCTTGCACAGAGAGCCCCACGAAGGAGCGTGAAGCATGTGTCGTCGCGTCAACTGTTCGGTCTGCAATAAACCCACCTACGCCGGCTGCGGCATGCACATCGAGCAGGTGCTCGGTGACGTCGCCCCGGCTGACCGCTGCCAGGGTCACACCCGCGCCGAGGCCCCGAAGAGCGGCCCCCAAGAGAAGCCCCGCAAGCCCTGGTGGCCCTTCTGACGCGGCGCCCGTCAGGGCGTCGACGGAGACTCGCTTTTCAACCCAAAGCCCGATACCTCCCCGAGGGCCATGGAGTCACTCGGACGGAAGGTGCTCGCCCACCGCACCCTGGTCATCGCCCTCTCAACCCTGGTGCTGCTCGTCTCGGCGCTGCTCATCGCCCGGGGCGGCGCCCTCACCTCGATCGACACCATCGGCACCGAAGCCTGGGAGGGGCGCACCCTCATCGACCGCGAGCTTCACCTCCCGGGCGAGACCTCGTTCATCGTGGTGTTCTCGAGCGCCCGACTCGACACCGACACCCCGGCCTTCGGTGAGGCCATGCGGGCCGCCCTGGCGCCGCTACGGCGCGACCCCCGGGTCGCCTCGGTGATGGCCCCAGAGACGCTCCCAGAGGCCGTCGCCGACCGCTTGCGGAGCGAAGACGCCCACCACGCCCTGGCCGTCGTGACGATGCGGGGCAGCTACCGCGAGGCGGCGCGCGAGTTCGCGTCGGTGCGCGCGATGCTGGCCCCTGGGCCCTTGCAGATGCGCCTCACGGGGCACCTCGCCTTCCGCGCAGACCTCGACAAGACCCTCGAGCACGACCTCTTGCTGGCCGAGGCGCTGAGCCTCCCGCTGGCGCTCTTGGTGTTGCTGTGGGTGTTTCGCACGGCGGTGGCCGCGCTCTTGCCGGTCTTCGTGGGGGGCTTGGCGGTGGCCGCGGGCATCGCCGGGGTGATGGTGCTCTCGCACTACGTCGACGTGGCGGCGTACGCCATCAACGTCGCCTCGCTGATCGGCCTCGGGGTCGCGATTGATTATTCGTTGTTCATTGTGTCTCGCTACCGCGACGAGCTGAGGCGCGGCCGCTCGTACGACGACGCCCTGGTCACCGCGATGAACACGGCGGGCCGCGCGGTGGCCTTCTCGGGCCTCGCGGTGGGCATCGGCCTCTCGGGGTTGATCTTCTTGCGCGGGTCGTTTCTCGCGCCGATGGGCCTCGCGGGGGCCATCGTGGTGCTCTTCGCGGTGCTCTTCGCGCTGACCTTTCTGCCCGCCCTCCTCGCGGTGCTCGGGCCACGCATCCACGCCGGCGCGATGCCCTTCGCGCGGAGCCGCCCTGAAGACGGAGGCCGATGGGCGCGGCTCGCCCACGCGGTGATGCGTCGCCCGGTGGCGGTGCTCGTGCCGGTGCTCGTGCTGCTTCTGGCGCTCGCGGGGCCCTTTCTCCGCTTGCGCCTCGCGGTGGCCGACGTGAGCATTCTGCCGACCACCGCCGAGGCCCGGCAGGGGTACGACCTCTTGCGGCGGCACTTCCCTGACCACGCCGCGACGCGCATCTTTGTGGTGAATCACTTCGCCTCGGGGGCCCCGGTCTTGAATGAAGCGCGGGCCCTCGCGATGTACGACCAGACCCGTCAGATCGCTGCCATCGGCGGGGTCCGCACGGTCGAGAGCGTGGTCAACCTCGGCGACTTCTTCGACCGCGCCTCGACCGCGGTGGTGGCCACCACGCCGACCGAGCAGCTCTCGCCCGAGGTGGCCTTTCTGCGCGACGCCACGGTGGGCCGCAGCATCGCGGTGGTTCAGGTCTTGGTCGACGCCGCACCGGCCAGCGACGAGGCCCGGGCGGTGGTGAACCAGATCCGCGCGCACCGCACCGTCGCCGACGGCCGGGTGATCGTGACGGGTCAGACCGCCGACGACCTCGACGTCACCCGCTTCATCGAGGCCCGGGCCCCGGCGGCCATCGGCTGGGTGGTCGCCATGACCTTGTTGGTGTTGTTCGTGCTGCTCCGCTCGGTGCTCTTGCCCATCAAAGCGGTGTTGATGAATTTTCTCTCGATCGGGGCATCGTTCGGCGCGCTGGTGTTCATCTTTCAAGAGGGCCACGGCGCCTCGCTCTTGCGCTTCACCCCTGGGCCCATCGACCCGACGCTGCCGGTGCTCTTGTTCTGCTCGGTCTTCGGCCTGTCGATGGATTATGAAGTGCTGATGCTCACCCGCATGCACGAGGTCTTCGAGCAGACCGGCGACAACACCCGCGCGGTGGCCGAGGGGCTCGAAGAGACGGGTCGGCTCATCACCAGCGCGGCGGCCATCATGGTCTCGGTGTTCGCGGCCTTCGCGCTGGCCACGGTGGTCGCCATGAAGGCCATGGGGGTCGCCCTCGCCTTGGCGGTGGCCCTCGACGCGACGCTGGTGCGGGTGCTGGTGGTGCCTTCGACGATGCGTCTGCTCGGGGCCCTGAACTGGTGGGCCCCCGCGGCGATCAAGCGCTGGCTTGGCCCGGCGTCACGCCACTGACCCGCGGCCGCTCGATCGGCTTGATGGGCAGCGCGATCTTGTGATGGTGCAGGTAGTTTGAAGACAGGCTCCAGTCTTCATAATAAGTACCGAAGAGGCGATCGAACACTGAGAAGGCCGCGGCGTGGTTGATGAGGCCGCCGCGCTTGCAGTGGTGAAGCTTGTGGGCGTGGTTGTCCATAAAGATGTAGCGGAGCCAGCCGATGTTGTAGGTGACGCTGGTGTGGTCGGTGGCCTGCAAGAGCAAGATGAGCGCGTAGGCGACCCAGGTGCCCGCGAGGTCGAGCCCCAGCACATACGAAATCACGATCAGCGACGGTTGAAACTGGCTAAACGAGGTGTCGACCCACGACGACTGGTTGCCGCGCAGAAAGTCGAGCTCGGTCACCGAGTGATGGGCCGCGTGCTTGACGCGATAGAAGCGCAAGATCGGGTTTGCGCCCTTGCTGTGGCTCATCAAGCGGTGAATGACGTAGTAGGCGAAGTCGGTGGCCACCGTGGCGATGGCGATCAAGAGCCAGCGGTTCGACACCTCGCGGTGCAGGGGCATCAAGCGGCCGAGGTACCAGCCCGCGGTGACGAAGCCCCCGCCGACCAAGACGCCCTTCACAAAGACCATGAACATGCCGTCGATGATCTCGCGGGTGGTGGCCTTGGGCAGATCGAGCGAGGCCGAGAACTTCTCGCCGATCAGGGTGAAGGGCACAAACACCGCTGAGACCACGAAGAAGGCGATGAGCGCGTTCTGAAGCGTCACCCCCATCACCGCGAGCAGCGCCACATAGAAGAACGGTGAGCCGAGGTGACCGAAGGTGCCCCAGACCGCGTTGCCCTTTTGCTCGGGCGGAATGTCAGGGTGCGCCGTGGTCACAAAAGTCTGAGGCAACATCGGTCAGGCCTTTCAACGGTGAGACAGAGTGACTGAAACCATCAACACGACACGCTACTCGACGCGGTGGTAATGCATCGCGTAACGCACAGGCACCGGGAGCCGGGGGCTCCTGATTTCGATGGCCAGCGAGAGGCGGCGGCCGTCGGCGCTCAGGTCGAAGCGGGTGGTGCGAGAGCCCGCGCTCGTCCATGTGGTTTGGGTGAGGCTGGTGGGGGTGATGCGGTGGGTGACGTGGTTGCTCTCGTGGTCAAAGCCCACCACCCGACGCTCGTCGCCGTTCTCGGGTGAGAGGGCCCGCACCGGCGGCGTCTCGATCTCGACGTCGCCCCCGTGAAACGCGATCTGCACCGTCGGAAACACCGGGTTACCGTCGGCAATTCGGCTCGTCGCAATGCCCCGCCACAGGGGGAACAGCGCCTCGACGGAGCGCCGAATCGCCACATCGCGCGCCGCCCGGTTCTCATCACCCGAGACCTCGCGGTAGCGCCCCGAGAGCATCTCGCGCCAGGTCGCCAGGCGAGGGTCTGGCCCCTCTGAAACCCTCGGAGTCTCAGGCACTTGGGCCATCGGTTCGGTCACCAGCGCCGAGAACACCACCACACCCCACAGCGCCCATCGAAGCCCCATCGCTGCCCTCCTGAGACGAGCCCCGAGGGTATGACCAAAGCCGCCCCCGGCGGTAGCCCGAACGCTTCAAAATCAACTGAGATCGCCCGAGGTTTTGTGCGCTCGGATGCGCACCGCCGGGGCGGGCGAAGGGCCCACAGCGGGGCGGCTTCGAGAGCGCAGCGGGGCGGCCCTCAGCCGAGGCCCACGGCGACCTCGGCGAGCTGCGCGTCGAGCCCCGCGAGGAGGGCGCTGTTGCCGTCTTGCTGGTAATGCGAGAGCCGCTCAGCGCAGCCCGGCACCCGCGCGAGGAAGGCGCCGATGGTGGGCCCGTCGATCTCTTCGGCGCACATGCCGTAGCCCTCGACTTCGAGGTACCGCGCGTTCAGCATTTGTTCGAACTGCCTGCCGAGGGGCAGCGCGAGCATGGGCTTGTGCAGATAAACCGCCTCGCCCATCAGGGTGAAGCCGCCCCCGGCGATCACCGCGCGGCACGACGCGAGGTCATCAATGAAGCCCTGCTCGCTGAAGGGCCGGAAGCGAAGATCGCCCTCGACCTGCTCTTCGGTGATGCCCCGCCGCATGCCGTAAATGCGACACTCGAGGCCCGTCGACTGGAGCGCCCCGAGGAGCGACTCGTGCCCCTCGGCGGTCTGATACACCAACAGATGCTGCCCCGGGCGAGACCGCGCCGCGAGGATCTCGGGCCGCAAAATGGGCGGGTAGAGCGTGGTGTCAGGCTTGCGCACCGGGGGGCGAAAGAAGGTCGTGATGAGGTAGTGCTTGCAGCCCGGGAGCTTCGCCTTCACGAAGGCCTTGGCGAGCCGAAAGTCGGCCTCGTGGTCGCGGGTCACCGCCTCGGGGTGCGTGCAGCGGTTGATGATCTGCATGTTGTCGACCGAGATCACCGGCACGCCGTGGAGCTTGCCGAAGAGGTACGTCCAGCTCTCGAAGTCTGAGATGACGACGTCGGGGCGATCGTCGAGGATGCGCTCGAAGTAAGCGACGATGTTCTGCGGCACCCCGGTGGTGCCCGCGAGGATGTTAGACCAGAAGGTCTTGCCGCGGCGCACCCGGTTCTCTTCATAGATCATATGAAAACCGTGAATGCGATTGACGCCCTCGAAGTGCTTCGCGAGAAAGTCAGTGGCCCGGCCCGAGGCCATGATCTGCAGCTCGTGCCCCGCCGCGACGAGGTGCTCGAGCACCACCCGCGAGCGCATCGCGTGCCCCATCCCCTCGCCGACGACACCGTAGAGAATCTTCATCGTAGCGCTCTCTCTTTTCAGCGAATCCAGAGACCGTAGAACTCTGAGCCCGCGGTGGGCGTGATGGCGTCTGAGCGGTCGTTGACGTCTGCGTCGCCGGTGCGGGGCGAACAACTCGAGCCAGAGCAGAAGGCCCCGAGGCCCGTCGGGTAGTCGACGTTGTCGCGGTACTCGGTCGAGAGGTACGCGCGATCGCGGTTCGAGTCTTGGGCGCCGTCGGCCTCGCCGGCTTTAAAGAACAAGCGGGTGCGCCCGATGCCGTTGAGGAGCGCGGTGTCGCCCGCGCGGGGGTTCGCGCCCGCGATCACGCACGCGTTGGTGCACGGCGGAAAGCTCGTAAACCCTTGCGAACCCGCGCAGCTCCACCCGAGCCCCGCGAAGCGATCGCGGAGGGTGACGTCGTTCAGACAGCTCGCGTCGGTGCGCAACAAGAAGAGGTCGCGGTGGGTCACCATGAGCTCGCGCCCCCGGATGCGGTGAAAGGCCACCGAGCGCGCGTCTTGGTTCTGCGTGGGGTCGAGGGGCCCGAAGCTCGCCGAGGTGCTCTCCCAGTTGTTGGGCGTCGGGGTGCTCACGAGCCAGTTGCCCTGGTTCGCGCCATCGCCGTTGTTGGTCACCGTGGCGAGGAAGGTCCACCCGCCGCCCTCGCGGGTCATGTCGCAGTAGGCCTCGAAGGGCTCGACGGGCCCGGTGCCATCGGGGTCGAGGCGATACACCCCGCTCTGCAGCTCAGGGCGCGCTGAATGCAACGCGTTGCAAGAGACCGCAACGAGCTCGCAGCGGCCGGCCACGCACGCGAAGCCGGTGCCGCACGCCACCCCGCACGCGCCGCAATGGAGGTTGTTGCTTTGAGTGCTCGTCTCGCACCCGTTCTCGACGTTGTTGTCGCAGTTGGCGAGGTTGCTCGGGCACGCGCTGATCGCGCAGCGCCCGGCCATGCAGGCCGCGGTGCCGTTGGCGCTCTGGCAGCGGTTGTTGCACGCCCCGCAGTGGGCTGTGGTGTTCTGCGTGTTGGTCTCGCAGCCGTTCGACGCGTCGCCGTCGCAGTCGCCGAAGCCGTCGTTGCAGAAGGCGCGGCAGGCGGCGCTGACACACGCCGAGGTGGCGTTGCTGCGGCTCGGGCACGAGAGGCCGCACATGCCGCAGTTGCCTCGGTCGCTCTGGAGGTCGCGGCACGCCGAAGCGCAGACTGTCAGCCCCTCGGTGCAGGTCAGCACGCAGCGCCCCGCGGCGCAGGTCTCGCCCGTCGCGCAGGCCATCGCGCACGCGCCGCAGTGCGCGCGGTCGGTCTGAAGGTCGCGGCAGCTGCCCTCACACACGGTCTGGCTGCCGGTGCAGAGCGCGACGCACACCCCGTCCGAGCACGCGCGCCCGCTCGGGCATTGCATCGCACAGGCGCCGCAGTGGGCGGGGTTGTTGCGGGTGTCGACGCACTGCCCCGCGCACACCGACTGCCCGGTCGGGCACACCACCGCGCAGCGGCCCATCACGCAGCGCTCCGCCCCCTCGCACGCGGTGCCGCAGGTGCCGCACGCGCTCGGGTCGGTCTCGAGGTCGACGCAGCGGTTGTTGCAGAGCACCTGCGTGCCAGGGCAGCGCGGCCCCGCATCGACCACGCCAGCGTCGAGGCTCGGGGCGTCACCCGCGGCGCCATCGCTCGCCATCGCGTCGACGAGGCCCGCGTCGACCGCGCCGAGATCCGCCGAGCCCCCATCGAGCGGCCCTGTGTCGCCAGGCCCAGCATCGGGCGGGCCTGCGTCGAGCGGGCCCCCGTCGGGCAGACCCCCGTCGGGCAGACCCAGATCGGTGACGCCCACATCGGGGCCGCCCACCACGGTGTTCGAGCCACCGCAACCCGCCAGCGACGCCAGCGCCCCCATCGCGCCCAACCATGACACTCTGCGCATCGTCAGAGGGTCTCACAGAGCACAGGCGCCCACGAACAGAAACAGGGCCCCTCAGCGAACCGAGAGACCCTGTTTGGGGGTGCGAGCGAAAGGACTTGAACCTTCACGGGTGTTACCCCGCCAGAACCTGAATCTGGTGCGTCTGCCATTCCGCCACGCTCGCGACGTGTGGGAGGGCGGGGTCTACTCGCCCCCTGACACCCTGTCAAGCCCGAAGCGCCCCTACGGCGCCCGTTCGAGGAGCGTCACGCTCACGGCGTCGCCGGCGCGGCGCGTGTGCAGCGTCATCGCCTCGCGGGCGGGCACCGGGTGCAGCGCCGCGGCGGGCCCGAGGGCGGTCTGAGCGAGCACCGTCTCGGGAACGCCCTCACCGTCGATACGCGCCCACTTCAGCTCTGCGCCTTGGCTGTAAAAGACCGCCGTCGCGCGGGCGTCGAAGACGCACCCCGAGAGCTGCGCGCGGTCGATCTCGACGACCCCCGCGCCGCCCACCCGCGCGTGAAAGAGGGTGTTGTTGAGACCCGCAGGGTTCAGCACGATCCACACGTCGCGGCCGCGGCCGTAGACGCTGAGCGGCACCCCTTGCGGGTTGTCAAAGAGCCGCTCGGGCGCCGTCGCGTCTGGGCGATGCGCGTCGACCGGGCCCGCGCCGTAGGTCACCGCCACGCCCTCGTCGAGGGTGACCACGCTGTCGGTGCCCGCGGCGCTGAGACGCGCGGCCTGGCCCTCGGCGCCGACACGCCAGAGCGCGCCCGCTTCGCGGTAGTACAGCCACCCCGCGCCGGTCGCCGACACGAGCGACTGACGCCCCATCGGAGCGCCCTCGGTGACCGGCCTCGCCTGCCCGTCGAGCCACCCGAGGCGCCCCACCCGATCGCCCAACGGCGTCGCCCCCGGGAGCACCCCCGCCACAGACTGCGCCCCGACGCTCTCGACGAGAAAATCAGAGAAGCCCTCGAACACCCGCGGCGCCCCCCCTGACAGCGCCACGCTGCGCAAGGTCGAACCCGGCGCGACAAACAAGAGCTGCGCCCCGTCGCGACCGAACGAGGGGCGCCACGGCGACCGCGACGGCGCCTCGGCCCCCCGCGCGGCGTGAAAGCCGAACCCGAGGTACTGCCCCGTCGAGGGCGCGTCGTAGACCCGCCGCGTCTGACCCGTCGCCGTGTTGCCGAGGCTCAGCGTGTTGGCCTCGCCCCCCAGCGCGCCGTCGCGCACCGCCACCAGCGTGCCGTGATCGGGCGAGAACGCGAGCCGAGCCCCGGGCATCGCGTCGAGGGTCACGATGGGCCCCGTCGCGTCGGCCCGCCGCACCCGCACGGTGTCAGCGTCGCTGCGCCAGGCCACAAGCGCCCCGTCCGGAGAGAGCACCGCGCCGCGCCCGAAGCCTGCCTCCGAGCGCTCGCTCGCGCCCGCTGTGACCTCGACCGTCTGCTGGGCCTGGAGGTCATAGACGTACACCCGCCCGCGGGTCGGGTCGTCGCCGCAGCTCACCCACGCGAGCCGCTGACCGTCGTCGCTCGACGAGAGTTCAAGGCCCGCGCCCATCGGGCACGCCTGCGCGGTGATCTCGCGCGAGACCCAACGCGCAGGAGGGCCCGCATCGGCGCCCGTCGCATCCGCCGAGGCGCCCCCATCAGGCCGCAACGGAACACCTGAATCTTCTGTGATTTCAACAATATCCTGCACCGTCGCGTCGTAGCGCGGGGCCTCCACCGCGGGCGACCCCGCGCAGGCCACGAGTGATGCCGTCGACAGGCTAATGAGCAGGGCGCGATGCATCGTCACCGGCGAGGGTATCGCGCGCGGCGCCGTCACGGGCGGGCCTTTCGACCAGCCGCTCGACCGAGACACGCCATCGCACGTCGCTCTCGGGAATTGTGAGCGAGAGGCTCACCACCCCGGGGCGCGTCGGGAGCCTCCGCGGCGCGCCGTTCACCCACCCCGGAGCGGCCCCCTCGATCAAGGCCAGGGCGCGCCGCGGGCGACCCGAGGCGTCGCGAAACACAAGCCGCCAGGCGTCATCGAAGCCGCTGAGCTCGTCGTAGCCTTCGCGCCACGCCGGCGCCGCCGTGAGCGTGCCCCGAGGCACCCGCACCCGCAGCTGCCAACGCTCCCCCTCGCGGCGAAGGCGCTCGACCGAAGGCGCCTCGACGGCCCCGATCGCGCGCCCCTCGACGTCGAGCCGCAGCGCCCCCTCGGCGCAAGGCCCGCGCTCGCCTTCGGCCGCGAAGGTCGAACAGAAGCCGCACTGACACCCGTCGCAGACCGGCAGCCCGGCGTCGTCGTCGAGCCCGCGGGCGCGGCGTAGCCAGCTGTCAAAGACCTCTCCGCGGCGTCGCTCGCGGAGCCAGGCGCCGAGCACCTCGGGGCCCACGTACCGAAGGTGCCAGGGCTCGTACTCGTAGCCCGTACGGCCGTCGGGCTCGGTCGAGACCGCGCAGGGCGCGTCGGAGTCGCCGCGAAGCGGGGCGGGGTAGGGCAAGACGAAGCCGTAGGCGTGGGCGTGGGCGGCGATCCAGCGGCCGCCGGGGCTGCACCCGAAGCCCGCGCGGAGGCTGGGGCCGGCGGCGTTCCACGCTGCGGTGAAGAGGTCGACGGCGGTGCCGAGCTGGTGCTGCGAGTGCCCTGGGAGCGCGCTCCCCACGGTGGCCCGACAGAAGCCCTGCGCGGGGTCGTGGGCCCACCGTTGAAACACCGCACATTGGGTTGTGTGGTCTCGAAAGGCCGAGTGCACGGCGCCATCGACCCCCTCGGCGCGCATCGCGTCGAGCATCGCCCGCAACGCCACCGCGGCCTCGCGCCGGAGGCACTGCCGCGCCGGAGGCTCACACCGCCCCGCCTCGACCGGCTCAAGGGTCGTCACGTCGACGAGATCGTCGGGCGCAGCCGAGGTGCCCAGCGACTCTCCCGCGGCGCGGCTCACCACCGCGTAGGCGTCGCGCGCCGACCACACCCCCGGCGGCGGGCTCAAATCAGCCAGCGCGAGAAGGTGCCCCTCTCCGTCGCCCGCGAGGAGCGCCCGACACAGCCCCCGCGGCCGCGCCTGAACCCGCCGCAAGGGCTCAAACTGCCACGGTCTCGGCGACAAGCGCGCGACGCCCGCGTCGACCCGAGGCGTCACCCGAGGCGTCACCCGAGGCGCAAACGCCTCCCCCGAAGGCAGCCCCCGCGCGACCCCGCCCTCGGGCCGCAGCGCCCGCGCGCGCTCGGGCACGCTCGCCCGCCGGAGCGCCACCGCTGCGCCCGCCAGCGCTGCCACGACGAGCCACACCCCACTTGACGCCTTCACTTCGACCGCGAGGCGGTACACCGAGCCGGGGCCTCCTCGCAACCGCGTCGACGCAGAGTTTGCGTGGCTCTAGGAGATGGCACGGCGGGGGCTCTGAGCGTCTTGCGCTGGCGACGGCGAGGCACTACGGTCGCGCGCCCACCGACGGGCACGACGGGGGCCCTCGCGACGGTCGCAGGCCCCTGCGGTGCCCTGACAGGTATCTCTTCAGGAGGCTGTAAAATGGCTCGCAAGATCGCGATCAATGGCTTTGGCCGCATCGGCCGTTGTGTACTTCGAGCGCTCGTCGAGCGCGGCGAGCGCGACATCGAAGTGGTGGCGATCAACGATCTCACCGACGCCAAGACCCTCGCCCATCTGTTGAAGTACGACTCGGTGCACCGCACCTTCAAGGCCGACGTGAGCGTGGTCGACGGGGGGCTGAGCGTCAACGGCCGGCACATCAAGGTCACCGCCGAGAAAGACCCGTCGAAGCTGCCGTGGCGCGAGCTCGGCATCGACGTGGTGCTCGAGTGCACGGGCAAGTTCACCGACTCGGCCGGCTGCGGGCTGCACCTTCAGGCCGGGGCCAAGCGCGTGCTGCTCTCGGCGCCCACGAAGAAAGAGGGCGACTCAGAGATCCTCACGGTGGTCTACGGCGTCAACCACCACGAGTACGACCCCGCGCGGCACACCATCCTCTCGAACGCGTCGTGCACCACCAACTGCCTCGCCCCGATGGCCAAGGTGATCCACGAGACCTTCGGCATCGTGAAGGGTCAGATGACCACGGTGCACAGCTACACGAACGACCAGGCCATCCTCGATTTGCCGCACAAAGACCTGCGTCGGGCCCGCGCGGCGTCGATCAGCATGATCCCCACGACCACCGGGGCCGCCCGGGCGGTGGGCCTCGTTCTGCCGGCGCTCAAGGGCCGCCTCGACGGCTTCGCGGTGCGGGTGCCGACCCCCGACGTCTCGATGGTGGTGCTGGTGACCCAGGTCGCGAAGAAGACCAGCAAAGAAGAGGTCAACGCGGCCCTCGTCGCGGCGTCCGAGGGCGCCCTCAAGGGCGTGCTCGAGGTGAGCACCGAGCCCTTGGTCTCGAACGATTACATCGGCAACCCCGCGAGCTCGACCATCGACGCCGGGCTCACCCAGGTCATCGACGGCGATTTCGTGTCGGTGAGCTCGTGGTACGACAACGAGTGGGGCTTCAGCGTGCGCATGGTCGACATGATGAAGCACATCGCCTCGAAGGAGGCGTGATCGATGGTCGCCCTTCTCGATCGGGTCGCCACGGTTGACACCCTCGAGGTCGCCTCGCGGCGGGTGTTGGTGCGGGTCGACTTCAACGTTCCGCTCACGCCTGAGGGTCAGGTGAGCGACGACACGCGCATCCGCGAGGCGTTGCCCACGATCAAGCTGCTCATCGAGAAGGGCGCGCGGGTTGTGCTGGCGTCGCACCTCGGGCGCCCGAAGAAGGGCCCCGAGGCGAAGTTTTCGCTCGCTCCGGCGGGCGAACGCCTCGCAGAATTGCTCGGCCAAGAGATCATCTTGACCGACGACTGCATCGGCGACGGGGCCAAGAAGGTCGTCACCGACCTGCGCGAGGGGCGCGTGGCGCTGCTCGAAAACCTGAGGTTTCACCCCGAAGAAGAGGCCAACGACGAGGGCTTCGCGCGCGAGCTCGCCAGGCTCTGCGACATCTACGTCAACGACGCGTTCGGGGCCGTCCACCGCGCCCACGCGAGCGTCGACGCGCTGCCGAGGGCCGTGCCCCAACGCGCGGCGGGGCTGCTCTTGCGGCGCGAGCTCGAAGCCTTGGGGAGCCTCGTTCAGTCGGCTCCGAAGCCCTACATCGCGGTGCTCGGCGGCGCCAAGGTGAGCGACAAGATCGAGGTCATCGAGGCCCTCCTGGCGCGGGTCGACGCCCTGCTCATCGGCGGCGCGATGGCCAACACCTTCCTCGCCGCGCGGGGCAAACCGATGGGCAAATCGCTGGTCGAGGGCGACAAGCTCGCCACCGCGCGCGACGTGCTCGAGCGCGCCCACGCCCGCAAGGTGGCCATCGAGCTGCCGGTCGACCTGGTGGTCGCCGAGTCGGTCAGCGCCAGCGAAGGGCGCGTGGTCGACATCGAGAGCGTGGGGCCCAACGACATGGCCCTCGACATCGGCCCAAAGTCCGTCGCAGCCTTCTCGGCCCGCCTCTTCGGCGCCAAAACCGTGTTCTGGAACGGCCCCATGGGCCTCTTCGAGAAGGCCCCCTTCGCGGCGGGCTCGATCGGGGTCGCCCGGGCCATCGCGAGCTCAGGGGGTTTCACCGTGGTGGGCGGCGGCGACAGCGTCGCGGCGGTGCACCAGGCCGGGCTCGGCGAGAAATTCTCGCACGTCTCGACCGGCGGCGGGGCGAGCCTTGAGCTCCTCGAAGGCCGCAAGCTCCCGGGCGTCGAGGCCCTCAGGCAATGACACACTCCGCGCGCAAGCCCCTCGTCGCGGGCAACTGGAAGATGCACAAGACCGTGGCCGAGAGCGTCGCGCTCGCCCACGCCGTGGCCGAGGCCCGCGTCGGGCCCCGCACCGAGGTGGTGCTCGCGCCGGTCTTTACGGCCCTCGGGCCCGTGGCCGCGGCGCTGCGCGGCACCAACTTCGGCGTTGCCGGCCAAGACTGCCACTGGGAGCCCCAAGGCGCGTACACCGGGGCCATCGCGCCCGAGATGTTGCGCGACGTCGGGTGCACCCACTGCATCGTCGGTCACTCTGAGCGGCGGCAGTACTTCGGCGAGACCGACGCGGGCGTTCACCGTAAAATCGTGGCGTTGGGCAGGGTCAAGCTCGTGCCCATCGCGTGCTTGGGTGAGACCCTGGCCGAGCGCGAGTCGGGGGCGACCTTCAGCGTGCTGTCGCGGCAGCTCGACGGCATGTTCGGCAGCCTCGACGCCGAAGGGGCCGACGCCCTCGCGGCGAACCTCGTGGTCGCCTACGAGCCCGTGTGGGCCATCGGCACGGGCCGCACCGCCAAGAGCAGCGACGCCCAGTTGGCCCACGCTTTTTTGCGCGACCGCCTCCGCGATCGGCTAGGAGATGTGGCAGAGCGCATCCGAATCTTGTATGGCGGCAGCGTCAAGGCCGACAACGCGGCCGAACTGATGGCCCAGCCTGACATCGACGGGGTGTTGGTGGGCGGCGCATCGCTCGATGCAGCTGGTTTTTCGCGCATTATCCAGGCGGCAGGGTCGTCATGAGTGTGTTTCTGACTTTGGTTCATGTGTTTGTGTGTCTCTTCCTGGTCGGCGTGGTGCTGCTCCAGTCGGGGCGCGCGGGTGGCATGGGGGCGCTCTCGGGCGCCGCGACCCAGACGGTCTTCGGCGGCCGCGGGGCGGGCGGCTTTCTCGCGAAGGCCACCGCGGTGTGCGCCACGCTGTTCATGTTGACCAGCGCGACGCTCTCGTACCTCTCGACCTCAAGCCGTGACGTGCTCTCCCGTCAGAACCGCAGCACGAGCTCGGCGCCCGCAGCGCCCGCCCGCGCCAACGCAGACGCAGGCGCTCCGGCCCGCCCCGCAGCCCCCGCGGCGCCCGCCGCACCCGCAGCACCCGCTGCACCCGCGGCCCCCGCAGCCCCCGCCGCGCCCTCGGCCCCCGCCGCGCACTGACCCGCGTCTCCTCGTCGGCCCACACGACGCGCGCTTCGACCCGAAGCGACGCCGACCGACTGTGGTACGACTCGCCCGATGGACCGCGACGAATACCTCACCCACGACGCCCTCTCGCTCGCCTCGCTGGTGGCCTCGAAGAAGGTCAGCCCCGGCGCGCTCTTACGGGCCGCGATGGCCCAACGCGACCGGGTCAACCCGAAGATCAACGCGGTCATTCATCACTTCGACGAGGCCGCCGCGCGCCGCGCCGAGGGGCCCGTCGAGGGGCGCTTCGGGGGCGTGCCCTTCCTCGTCAAAGACCTCGACGGCGCGCTCGGGGGCGCCCCGCTCTGCATGGGCAGTCGGAGCCTCGAACACTTCGTCGCCCCGGAAGACAGCACCCTCTTTTCACGGTACCGCCGCGCCGGGCTGAACATCTTCGGCAAGACCAACACCCCTGAGTTCGGCATCCTCGCGATGACCGAGCCTGCCCTCTTCGGCCCGACCCGCAACCCTTGGCACCTCGACCACAGCCCTTGCGGTTCGAGCGGCGGCAGCGCCGCGGCGGTGGCGGCGGGCATCGTCCCCGTGGCCCACGGCGGCGACGGCGGGGGGTCGATCCGCATCCCCGCATCGGCCTGCGGCCTGTTCGGCATGAAGCCGACCCGCGGGCGGATGCCCCTCGGCCCTGAGGTGGGCGAAGGCTGGCACGGCTTCGTGGTGCCCCACGTGCTCTCGCGCTCGGTGCGCGACAGCGCTGCCTTCCTCGATGAGACCCACGGCGCCGACGAGGGCGCGCCGTACACCGCGCCGCCGCCCCGGGGGGCCTTCCTCGACGCCGTCTCGCGCGACCCCAAACCGCTCCGGGTCGCCCTCTGCACCCGCTCGATCCTCGGCAACGACACCGCCCCGGCGTGTGTGCGCGCGGCCGAAGAGGCGGCCGCCTTGGTCGCCTCGTTCGGCCACGCCGTCGAGGTCGTCGCGCTGCCCATCGCCGCGGCCGAGCTCCGCCTCGCGTACCTCACCGTCGTCGCAGCGGGCACGGCCTCGGCGGTCGCCCACGCCGCCGCGCGCACGGGCCGCAGCCCCCGCCCCGAGATGTTCGAACCCACGACGTGGTTTCTCTCGCAGGTCGCCCACGCCCTGAGCGCCGCCGAGCTCGAAGCGGCCCGCGACGCCATCGCCCGCGCGCAGCGCAGCATGGGGCGCTTCTTTTCAAAGTACGACCTCTTGATCACGCCCACCTTGGCGCACCCGCCGTCTCGGGTCGGCGAGCTGGCCCTCAAGCCTGTTGAAGAGGCGGGCCTCGCCCTCTTGCGGCGCGCGCCGAGCCGCACGCTCTTGAAGCTCACCCTTGAATCGCTCGCGGCCAATTCGCTTGAAAAGACGCCCAACACGATGCTCTTCAACATGACCGGGCAGCCCGCCATGAGCGTGCCCCTGGGCGCCTCGCCAGAGGGCTTGCCCATTGGGGTTCAATTCGCGGCCCCTCTCGGCGACGAAGAGCTGCTCTTCTCCGTCGCGGGTCAGCTCGAACGCGCGAACCCTTGGTTTATGAAGCTCGCGCCCCTCGCGACGAGCGCCTGAGCCCCCTCGCCCGCCCTCAGCCCCGCCGCGCCTCCAGCCGCGCATCGAGGAACGAGAACGTATCGGCCCAGCACGCGCGCGCCGCCCGACGAAAAATCAGCGCATGAAAGGCGTGCAGCTCGCCCGCGTAGTACCGCGCCTCGTGGGCCACGCCGCGGCGTTCGAGGGCCGCCGCGAGGCGCCGCGTGTCATCGAGCAAAGGGTCGGCGGTGCCCACCGGCAAGAAGAATGGCGGCAGCGCCCGCGCGCTCTCCTGCGCCGACTCGATCAGCAACAACGGGTCGGCCAGGGTGTGGTCGGCGGCGCCGCTCGGCCCGAGGTACACATCGCGGGTCTCTTTGATGCGGTCTGAGAGCCACCACGGCAGCTCGCGACGGCGCTCGAAGCGCTCAGGGTCGCTCACTTGAAAGATGCCGCAGGCGGGCACCACCGCGTCGGGCACCCGGCCGCACCGAAAGACCTCTCGGGCGAAGGGCTCAGGTCGCTCGAAGCAGGTCATCGCGGTGAGCGAGGCCACGAGGTTGGCCCCTGCGCTCTCACCCGCGAGCACCAGGCCCCGCCCGAGGTCGCCACCCCAACGGGCCGCCTCGGCGAGCACGAACGCGTACGCCGCGCTCACATCTGACAAGCCCGCGGGGAAGGGGTGCTGCGGCGCCAGTCGGTACTCAACATTGAAGACAAGGTAACCCTGCTTTGCAAAGAGCTGCCCCATCAACCAATGAGTGTCTTTTGAGAGAATGCGAAACGCGCCGCCGTGGACGTACATCACCACGGGCCACGGCCCGGGGGTCGCGGGCTGGTACACGTCGAGCCGCGCGTGCGCCCCGGCGCCGTACCGGACGTCACGGGTGACCTTCAACCCCGACGCCTCAGGGCGCGCCCGGGGGTGCAACCGGCTCGCCCGCGCGAGGGTCTCGAAGAAGCCGCGCATCACCTCACCGCCGAGGCGTCTGCGAAGGTTGATCAGCGGCCTCTCCGAAGCGTCGCGCGTCATAAGACACCTTTGGCGCGAAGGGCGCGGAGTTTCAAGAGCGCGTAGCCCCCCGGCACCACCAGCGCGAGCGCGAAGAACCAGCCCTCGTCAAAGCCGTTGGCCCCGCCGAGCCACACGCTCTCCTGGGTCGGCCAGAGATAGACCGAGAAGCGCACCCGCTCGCCGCCGATGGGCGCCCCCATCAAGACGAGCTGCGCGAAGTTGAAGGCCCCGTGCGCGGCCGATGCGCAGAGCACCCCCGCGGGGCCCGCGGCGCGGTACACGCCGGTGCTCACCAACGCGAAGAGCGCCACGTTGCCGAGGTAGCGCGGCGACTGGCTCACGCTGAGGTGCGCGGCCACAAAGAGCAAGACCCCCGCCCCCACGGCCCGCCACGAGAGCCCCTCGCGCGGAGACAGCGCCCGCACCAGCGCCTGCGTCGAGAGCTGTTGGAGCGCCGAGCTCAAGAAGAACGAGAGCCACCCCAACACCAGCGCGCCCGGCGCGAGCGCAGCGTCGCGTCGGACAAAGGGCGTCGCGGCCACCTCGGAGCCCGCCCAAACGGCCGCGAGGTACCCCAACAGCGTGCCCGCGGCGAGGCCCAACGCCTCAGGCCAGCGGCGCCACCCGAGCGAGAGCCCCGCGGCGTCGAGGCTCAAGCCGTACACCCGACAGAGGGCGACCCAGGCGGCCCCGTACATCGACGCCACCACGGCGACGAGCGCGACAACGCCCCCAGCGCTCAGCGTCGCGTCGAAGCCCCGCGCGTACACCCCGCGGGTCGCCACCCCCGTGCTCAAGACCGTCGCCACAAAAATCAGGCCCGGCGCGATGACCCGCGGAGACAATCGCATCGCCCGATTGGGCATGAATTCCAGCTGAGTTTCAATCGGGTCACGGTGCGCGGTTGCAGAACGGCCGCGGTCTTCGATACCCTTCGGCGGTGCGGGGCGAAGGCCCGCGTTGCGTTGAGAGGCTGCTCCGAACCGCGATGAGACACGCTTGATGCGACTTTGCTCGTGGAATGTGAATGGCTGGCGTGACGACTATGGCCGCCGCAGCTTCGAGCGGGTGCACACCACGCTCTCGGCCATGGGCCTCGACCTGATCGCGCTTCAAGAGGTCAAAAACCCTGAGCTCGTGGCCACCCTGGGCGACGCCCTCGGCATGGCCCACGCGTACGCGCCCGCGGCTGCCTTCGGCGGCAACGCCCTCCTCGCCCGCGGCGGGCTCGAAGACGTGTCGCTCTTGCAGCTCGACCTCCCGGGCAAAGAGCGCCGCTCGGCGGTGGTGGCGCGCACACGCCTCGAAGGCGTCGCGGTGCGCGTCGCCGCGGTGCACCTCGACGTGTCGGAAGAGTCGGCCAGGGTCGCGCAGCTCGAAGAGATCCTCAAGGCCCTCGGGGGCGACCTCCCGTGCCTCTTGCTGGGCGACCTCAACGCGCTGCGACGCAGCGATTACACCGTCGAGCGGCAGCGGGCCATCGAGCTTCAGCGGCTCCACGCAGACCTCGAACCGGTCGCCGATGGTGTGATGCAAACCCTCGACGGGGCTCACTTTTTTGACCTCGCTCGGGTCTTCGCGCACGGCCCCGACGGCTACCCGGGCGACCTCAAGCGCTCGCTGTCGCCCGAGCTCCTTGAGACCTCTCGGTACCGCACCCGCGTCGATTACGTCTTCGGCGACGCGGCCTTCGTCGCACAGTTCAACGTCGACGACCTCCGCGTCGCGCGGAGCGACGCCAGCGACCACCGCCCGGTGCTCGTGACCGCCTCGGCCCGCGCCGCGCCCCGCTGAAGCCCTTAGGGCGCCGGGTAGGCGAAGCCCAGGCGTTGCTCGGTGATTTGCCCCTCACAGTCGGCCGCCGGCGACACAAAATGGTCGCTGCCCGCCCCCACCCGACAACGAAAGAGCGGCACCGTGCCCGGGCCCGGGTTGTTTTCAATGTAACCCACCGGGCCGAGGGGTCGCAGGCCCTCGCAGTTGGGGTCGGGGCTCAAGAGGTTGTGCTGCCCGACCCTGCACTCGTACAGCATCGAAGCGTTCGGGCGAGGCGCGCGCCAGAGGCGCCAGCTCTGCTCGCGTCGAAAGCCCGCGGGCGCGATCCGCGACGAGGCCCAATGGCCGCGGGTGCTATGAAAGCTCCGCGCGAGGCGGGTGTACGGCAGCTCTTCAAAGCCGCACGAGAGCTGCGGCGGCGTGAGGTCATTGCGGTTGGCCAGGGCCCACACCGCCCACGCGGGCTTGGGCGAGCCGTCAGGGTTGCGAAGCCCCACCCCGAGCCCCGCGACGAGCTCGTCGGGGTGGTCGCGCATGCGGTGATAGATGTAGCTCTCGATCCCCGGGGTCGCGAGCACGTTGCGGAAGGAGTCGCACACCCCCGCCGCTTGGGCCGCCGGGCTCGCGTGGGGCGCCACAGAGTTCACCCCGCTCTCGGTCAGCTGAATCTCAAGCGCCGAGCTCACCCCAGGGAAGGTCTGACGCAACCACCCCGGGAGCACCCCCAACGAGCCGTACGTCACCTTCGGGTCATCGTCGGGCGAAAAGGGCGTGCGCAAGAGGTCGGGCGGATACGGGTGAAAGGCCACGCGCCAGGCCCTCGGCGCCACCCGGCTCGCGAAGCCCCGCAGGAAGGTCTCTCCTGACAAGAGCGGCCGCTCCTGGGCGGGGCGATCGAAGGTCGTGCCGAAGTGATGGTCGAGCGAAATGAGCACATGCGCGGTGCGCTGTTCAGCCATCACCGCGTCGTAGGCGCGCGCCCAGAGCGTGGCGTAGGTGCTGATCCATTCGGCGGTGTCGCAGGGGCCTGCGGTGCCGCCGCATCCGACGTCGAACCAGTCGTTGGCGTTGACCTCGTTCTGGATCACAAAATCAGCCAGCCGACCGTGCCCGCGTCGGCCGTTGTACCGCCACGCGAGATACCGCACAAAGCGCGCATACTCGTCGGGGTCGTCGGGGGCGCAGAAGCCCTCAAACCCCGGCGCCGCGGGGGTGCAATTGCGCCGCCGTCGCGCCCACGCCGGAGTGCCGTAGACCACCGCGGTCACCACCACGCCGCGCCGCGAATACTCCGCAATGGCGCGGTCGACGTTGCCTTCAATGTTGAAGCATCGACCGTCGAATTGCTCTTGTCCCGCCGAACAGGCACCGCTGGCCACCGAGGGCTCCCATTGGTACCAGACGAGGTTCATCGCAACACCGCCCGTGTTGTTGCCGACGATCTCATCGTAGTCGGGCCAGAAATCAGGCTGCAACCCTTTGATGCGGTACGCGCTCCGGGTGGGGTAGGGCAACGGCTCGCCCGCGTCACCCGCGTCACCCGCGTCACCCGCGTCACCCGCGTCACCCGCGCGCCCGCCGTCGGTCGACCCGTCGAGCCCCACCTCACGGCTCGCGTCGCCCGCGGTCACATCTCTCGGGGAGACCTCATGAGCATCAAAAACATCTGAAATATCAAATACTTCAGACGCATCGACCCCGGCCCCATCGAGGGCCCCGACCTCCTCGGCGGCGGGCGTGTCGAACGAGGCCTCGGCGTCGGCGCCCTGAAGAGCCACCTCGGCGCAGCCACAGAGCCCCGCGAGGCTCACCGCGACGACCGCGCGCAGCACCGCGGCCTACCAGCGCGCCCATCGCAGGCGCACGGCCCCGTCACGCAGCTCAAAGCGCAGCCGCGCACGGGCCGGGGTTGCGAGGGCGCTCTCAAGCGACACGTCGCGCAGCGCGCGGGTCACACACTGGCGCGGCCCCTCGCCCATCGACGCGCGGTGTCGCGGGCTCAGCACGACCTGCCCCACGCGGCCGTCGAGGCCGAAGTGAAGGGTCGCATAGAACCCCGCGGGGGTGCCAGGCTGGCAGGCCGAGAGGGCCCCGAGGGTCGGCGCCACCGCGTCTCGAAGCGCGGCCAGTCGGAGCGGCACCGCGGGCGGCTCGGTCGCGACCAGCGGCGCCGCCGTCGGCCCGAGCGCGTCGACCGCGACAGGGGCCCCCAACGCGCGGGCCACCTCGGGGCTCGGTCGTACGGCCAGCGCTTCGACCACCGAGGCGGGCGCCTCAGCGACCTCAGACACTGACGAAACCCGCGCCTCGCGCGCCCCCAGCGTCGCCCCGGCCATCGCCCCGAGGAGCAAGGCCGTCGCCGCGAGGGCCCCCTGAAACTGAGCCCCGTTGTGGGCGCCCGCACCGGTCAGCGGGTCGACGAGGCTCCGAAGGTAGTCGTTCTCGACGCGAAGTTCGTCGTTCTCACGACGCAGCGCCTCGGCCGCGGCGTGGGCAGCCTCTCGATCGTTGCGGTAGGTCGCGCGCACAGCCTCGCGACGCTACCACCGGGGTGACCCGTTGTCGTTCCCCCGAGGGGGTGACAATTCGCGGCCCCGAGCCCGTCGCTAGCGGCCGAAGACCAACGCAAGGGCCATCAAGACCGAGTGCAACAGAAGCATTTTCGCGGTGTCGGCCAACAGCGGGTTGAGCGCCTTGCCGCGCAGCCTCACCACCCCGCCGATGAGCCGCACGCCCATGGGCACGGTGACGAGCGGCAGGGCGAAGAGCGGGCTCCCGAGGCTGGCCGCGAGAAAGAGCGGGAGCGTCCACGCGACGACCCAACACGCGATGTACTCGCCCACCCCGAAGGCGCGCCCGAAGCGCACCACCAGCGTGCGCTTGCCGGCCTTGACGTCAGTCTCGTGGTCACGGGTGTTGTTCACCACCAGCACCGCCGTCGAGAGCGCGCCCACGGGCACCGCGGCGAGCCACGCGAGGGTCGGCACATGCCCGAGGGTCACAAAGGCCGTGCCGGTGACCGCCACCAGACCGAAGAACACAAACACGAACACATCGCCGAGGCCGTTGTACCCCAGCGGATACGGGCCGCCGGTGTAGGCCACTCCCGAGGCGATCGACGCGAGGCCGATGGCCACGATGGGCCAGCCCGACACCGCCACGAGGTAGGCTCCCGCGAGGGTGGCGAGCACGAACGAGGCGACCATGCCCGCGCGCACCGTCGCGGGGGTCAGAAGGCCCGCTTGGGTGACCCGCAAGGGCCCCAGGCGCTCGGCCGTGTCGGCGCCCTTCTCGTAGTCGAAGACGTCGTTGGCGAGGTTCGTCCCGATCTGGATGAAGATCGCGCCGAGGGCCGCGGCCACGAGCGAGGCCGTTCGAAAGCCCGCCCGCCCCGCGGCGTGGTAGGCCGCCGCGGCGCCCACGATCACCGGCGCGAGGGCCGCCGTCAGGGTCGCCGGGCGCGTCGCGAGGAGCCACACCTTCCACCGCGGGAGGCGCTCGACAGGGGTCTCAGCGTGCATCGAAACCGCTACGCCTTGGGGGTGCCCACGTAGAGATGAACGACCCCAAACGTGAGCGGCGCGACCTCGACGACGTCGAGCCCGCTCTCTCCCATCAGCGCCGCGAATCGCTCCGCCGAGGGGAAGGCCGCGATGCTCTCGTGCAAGTACCGATACTCTCGCGAGCCCGAGAGAATCGACCCCAACCACGGCACCACCGTGTGAATGTGAAAGCGCGCCATCGCCGACAGGGGCCCCGGCTTCGGGTCGCTCAGCTCAAGAATCGCGACCTTGCCGCCGGGCCGCGTGACCCGCGCCATCTCACGCAGCGCCGCGGGCCGATCGGCCACGTTGCGAATGCCGAACGCCATGGTGATGCCATCGACCGAGCGGTCTTCCAGGGGCAGCCGCTCGGCCTCGCCGAACTGTAGGCTCACCCGCGCGTTCAGCTTCGCCCGCGCGATCTTCTCGTCGCCGACGGCGAGCATGCCCCGCGACGGGTCGACCCCGACCACGTTGGCCCGCGGCAACATCTCGGCGATCATGATGGCCAGATCGGCGGTGCCCGTCGCCAGGTCGAGCACCCGCGGGCTCTCGTGCGACGCGAGGCCGAGCGAGCGCACCGTGCGACGGCGCCAGCCTTGATCGATCCCGAGCGAGATGATGCGGTTCAACAGGTCGTAACGACCCGCGATTCGGTCAAACATTTCGCCCGAACCGCCGCGCGGCGCGAGGGCCCGGTTGGTCTGCGTCTGGGGGTCGCTCATGGGGTCACGCCTTCGCTCTTTCGGTGATGCAGTTTCATATGGCCTTGCTGAATGCCTTCGCCCGCGAGGGCGCGCAGCGCCGCGAGGTTCGACGCGAGGCCCACGCTCGCGAGCACCACCGCGAGGGTGCGGGCGTCGGCGACCTTGAGCACCTCGAAGGCCGCCCTCACCCCGGCGTGACATTGCGTCGAACCGCCCACGGTGCCCACCGCGAGGGGCAGCTCGCAGCGGCCCACGAGGCCGTCGGCGCTGCGCTTCCACGTCGAGAGGGGCTTGTACCCTTGGCCGAGCCCGGCCCACGCGTGCGCGCCCGCTTCGAGCCCGCGCCAATCTTGCCCCAAGGCCACCGCGGCCGCATCGAGGCCGTTCATGAAGCCCTTGTTGTGCGTGGCCGCGCGGTACGGGTCGAGCTCGGCGAAGCGACTCGCGCGCGCGATGCCGTCAGCGAGGGCCGCGCCGCCCAGGGCCTCGGCGCTCACCCGCGCGTGCACCGTCACCATGCGCCGCGCGGTCAGGTTCGAGAGAATTCGAAGCCCCAGGGTGCCCCCCACGAGCTCGTGCAAAGGGCCCGCGAGGGCCTCGGCCACGGTGTCAACGGTGTTGGCCCCCATGGCGTCGCCGACGTCGACGTAGACATGCACCACCAGCACGCCTTCGTCGCGGTCGAGCACCCGCACATCGAGGTCGCGGCACCCGCCGCCGCGCTCGATCATGCGCGGAATGCTCGCGTCACCCAGCGCGAACAGCATCGCCCGGTGCGCCGCGATCGCCGCCACCGCGCCGTCGACATCGGGCACAGCGTCGAACTGAACCTGCGCCGTCATCACCGCCGCGGTCGCCTCGCCCTCGAAGCCCCCCGCGCCGCGCACCATCTTCGCCGCGTTGCTCGCCGCGGCCACCACCGAGGGCTCCTCGACCGCCATGGGCACGACATAATCGCGGCCGTTGACGAGAAAATTGAGGCCCACCCCGAGCGGCAGCCCGTGCGTCGCGATGACGTTCTCGCTCATCTTGTCGGCCACCTCGACCGAGAGCCCGCCGCCGCCCGCGAAGTACGCGCAGGCCGCACCGTCGACCGCCGCCACCCGCCCGAGGAGCGCCACCCGCTCGCGCACCGGAGCCTTGTAGAAGCCCGCAATGCGGCTGGTGGGCGCCGTGCCGTTGCCGTCGCTCATGACGCCACCTCCGCGCGCGCGACCGGCGCGGCGCTCGCCCGCGGCGCCACCCCGAGCTCACCCATCACCTGCGCAAACTGCTCGGGCGGCAAGGCCTGCGGGCCGTCAGAGAGCGCGCGCCCAGGGTCGTCGTGGGTCTCGAGCATCACCCCCGCGGCGCCCACCGCGAGCGCCGCCTTGGCCAGCGGAGCCACCAGATCGCGACGCCCCGTGCCGTGCGAAGGGTCGACCACCACCGGCAGACGGTGAACATGGCTCAGCAGCGCCACCGCCCCGAGATCGAGGAGGTTGCGCGTCGCGTCGTCGAAGCTCCGAATGCCGCGCTCGCAAAGGATCACCCCCGTCGCGCCGTGCGACAAGAGATACTCCGCCGCGAGGAGCCACTCTTCGACCGAGGCGCTCATCGCGCGCTTGAGGAGCACCGGCCGACCCGTGCGCCCGCTCGCCTTGAGGAGCGCGAAATTCTGCATGTTGCGCGACCCGATCTGGAGCAGGTCGGCGTACTCGGCCACCCGCGGCGCCTCGGCCTCGCTCATGGCCTCGGTCACCACCCGCAGGCCGTGCCGATCAGCCGCGTCGCGCATCCACCGGAGGGCCTCGCCGCCGTGCCCCTGAAAGGCGTAGGGCGAGGTGCGGGGCTTGAACGCGCCGCCCCGTAAAAACTGCGCCCCGAGCGCCGCGACCCGCGCGGCCACGGCCTCGACCTGCGACGGCGACTCGACCGCACACGGCCCCGCCATCACCACCGGGCGCCCCCCGCCCACGCTCACCCCCGCGACGCTCACCACAGGCCCGTGCACGTCGACCTTGGGGTGCGCCGAGGCCGCCACCGAGACCGAGGCCACGCCCTCGATGCGCGCGAGCTCCTGCGCGTCGACCCGCGTCGACGACGGAGCCACCACAAAATGGGTCACCGCGTTGGGGTCGTGAGGCGCCGTAAGCGCCGTGAGCCACAGCCCCCGGGCGACCAACGCACGCTTGACCTGGGCCGCATCGGCCCCGAGTTGAAGAGTGACAATCATGGTCGACCTCGGCTCATTTCTTTCGGTGCAACATGGCCACCGCCACGCTGTTGAGGGCCTCCCGCGCGCGCCCCGCGGGCAGCGTCGCCAGCGACGCCACGGCCTCTTCTGACAAGCGACGCGCGAAGGCCATGCTGTCTTCGAGGCTGCGGGTCTGATGCAGCGCCGCCATCACCGCCTGCGCGGTGCCCGCCGACACCTCACCGCCCTCGTCGCGCATCGCCTCGGCCACGAGCTTCGCGAAGCCGCCATCGCGGGCCATCGCCAAGAGCAGCGGGTACGTCAGCTTGCCCTCGCGAAGATCGGTAAAGAGCGCCTTGCCCGTCTCGCCAGGGTCGCCCGACACGTCGAGCACATCGTCGACGAGCTGGAAGGCCACCCCGAGGGCGTGCCCGTACCGTTCGAGGGCGTCGCAGCGGTCGGCGTCGAGCCCCCCGGCCCGCCCGCCCGCGTAGAGGGCCCAGCGAAACAGCGACGCCGTCTTGCCGTCGACCACCCGCCGCCAGTCGTCGACGGTCGCGTCGCCGCGCCCCCGAAACGCGAGCTGGAGCCCCTCTGCGTCGAGCATCTCTTGCAACACCCCGAGGGCGCGGTCGAGCAGGTCGACGTAACCCGTCACCCGGATGCGCCGCAGCGCCTCGACCAGCAGCCAGTCGCCCGCGTACACGCTCGCGGCGTTGCCGTACACCACCCGGGCCGTGGGCACCCCCCGCCTGAGGTCGCCGAGATCGACCACGTCGTCGTGCAAGAGCGTCGCGTTGTGCACGAGCTCAGCGGCCACCGCGAGGTCGCGCGCGTTGCGGTCGAAGCCCGCCCCCGCCCGCGCGGCGAGGGCCACACACATCGGCCTGAGCCGCTTGCCGCCCGCGTCGACGAGGTGCATCGCGGCGCGGTGCATGGGCGTGTCGAGGCTCGCATCGACGGCCCCGAGGGCGGCCTCGACCTCGGCCAGGTCGTCGGCCACGAAGTTACGCAACACCGCGAGACGACTAGTTAAATCATCGAGACCGCGCGACTCTGTGACGCCTTCGAGGCGCGCCAGGGTGCCGGTGTGATCGACCCGCGCGGGCACCGCGGCGGCGTCTGAGACAATACGAAGCGGGCTCTGTTCAATCACGGGTCACCCCTTCCGAACGCGGGTGTTGGCGGCCATTTGTGCCGCAGCGCGGCTGAGCTCGAGCAGGTTGCCGAACTCTGAAAAGTCTGCGCGGCGCGAGGTCAGAAACGACGCGATCACGGCCTCTGCGGCCTGCGCGAAGTTCAAGAGCCGACCGAGCCGCTCAAGGCGCATCTTGCGCGCCGGGTCGCTCGCCCCCGAGGCCTTCACCAGCGCCCGCGCGCGCTCTAGCCGCTCGCGCACCGAGGTCGCGAGGTACCGCTCGCGCTCTTGAACGACCTTCGAAATCATGCGCCAGAAATCAGTCTCGGCCTCGAAGAACTCTTTGCGCTCGCCGGGCCGCCAGACCTTCTTCACCACGCCCCAGCGCTGAAGCTCGGTCAGCGTCGTCGACGCAGCCCCCGCCGACATCTGAAGCCGCGCCTGGAGGTCGCACGCCGCCAGCGGCTCGCCCGCGAGGTACAGCACCGCCCAGGCTCGCCCGAGCGCCTTGCGAAACCCCCAGTGCTCGATCACATCGCCGATCGCGTCGGCGGCGAGAAGCTCAGACTCTCGTTCATGGCTGGTCTGCATCTTCGACCCATCTTGAAGTTTCAGAATCTTCTGAAAGTTCAGTAGGGCACAAACCCGCCGCGGTCAAGGTAGACTCGTCTGCGATGCCGCTCTCACCGCGATTTGACCAGGCCTTGGTGTGGGCCTCGACGCTGCACCGCGCACAGACCCGCAAGGGCTCGTCGGTGCCCTACCTCTCACACCTCCTGGCCGTGTCGGCCTTGGTGATCGAGCACGGCGGCGACGAAGACCAGGCCATCGCCGCCCTCTTGCACGACGCGATGGAAGACCAAGACGTCACCGAGGCCGAGATCGCCGCGCGCTTCGGCCCCGCCGTGGCCGCGGCCGTGACGGGCCTCTCAGACGCCTTCGGCGGCCCCAAAGGGCCCTGGGAGGCGCGAAAGCGCACGCACATCGCCAAGCTCCGAGAGGCCCCGGTGACGCTCCGGCTCGTGAGCGCCGCCGACAAGCTCCACAACGGCCGCGCGATGGTGCGCGACCTGCGCCTCCAAGGCCCTGCCCTTTGGCGGCACTTCAACGCCTCGCCCGCGCAGACGGTCTGGTACTACCGCGCCATGCTCGAAGCCCTCAGCGAGGGCTGGTCGCACCCGATTTTAGACGAGCTTCGCGAGGTGGTCGACGCCCTCGCGACGACCGTCGACGCTCAAAACACCCCGGCGAAGTGAAGCCCCGCCGCGGCCGCGGCGAGCACCCCCAGCACGGCCACCACCACCAAGACCGGAAACTTCTTCGGCGGCGGCGGCGGCGGCGGCGCAAGCTGCGAGAAGGCCCCGCGCCCCGACGCGTGAACGAGCGAGGTCGGCGGCGGGTTCGGCTTCTCGTTGCCGAGCTTCTGGGTGCCCACGCCGCTCGCGCCGAGGTCAGGGCCCTCAAGCTCGTCGGCCAGCCCCAACGGGATCGACGGCCGCTCAAGCGCCGGCATCGCCCCCCCCGTCGCACGCCCCGCGCGCCCCTCGGTCACCAGGTCTGAGGCCCAGTTGTTCACGTCGACGAAGTTGTCGGCGTCGAGCGGGCGTGCCCCCTCCATGCTGGCCCCGAGCAGCTCGCTCGGCCCGACGCCCCCCATCGAGGTGTCGTCGATCGAGGTGAACTTGCCGAGCATCTCTTGGATGATCTTGTCGATCTCGCCGGCGTCGTTGCGCCCCGACGAGCGCGCCGCGCGGGCCTTCTCTTCGAGCGCCCGAGAGACCAGATCGCCGAGCTCGCTGGCCGTCGCGAACATACGATTCAACGCGAGAAAGCGCTGAAGCGCGTCGCCCATCTCTTGCGCAGTGCGGTACCGGGCGCGCTTGTCTCGGGCCAGCGCCTTCTCAAGAATCGGCAACAGGTCTTCGGGTACGTCTTTGTTGAACTCGCGCAGCGGCGGCACCTGCGACTGCTGAACCATCTTCACCGTGGCAAAGTCAGTCTCGCCCTGAAAGAGCTTACGGCCCGCGAGCATCTCCCACAGCATGATGCCTACCGCGTAGAGGTCGGCCTGCGCGTCGGCCTCTTGCCCCGAGGCCGTCTCGGGCGCCAGATAGCTGAACTTGCCCTTCACCACCCCCGGCTCGGTCTTCTCGACCGAGTGCGCGGCCTTGGCGAGCCCGAAGTCTACGATCTTGACCTCGCCGCGACGCGAGATCAGCACGTTCGGAGGCGAAATGTCACGGTGCACGATGCCCAGCGTGCGACCGTCGGTCTCGGTGAGCTCGTGGGCGTAAAACAGCCCCTCGCAGACCTTCACACAGATGTGCACCGCCAAGGCCAGCGAGACGGTCTCTTTCCGGCTCCGAAGGTACTCGATGACACCCTTGAGGTTGATGCCATCGATGAACTCCATCACGATGAAGTACGTGCCTTCGACGCGGCCGATGTCGAAGACCTGAACGATGTTCGCGTGCGAGAGCCGCGCCGAGAGCCGCGCCTCATCGAGGAACATCCGAATGAACTTCTCGTTCGACGCGAGGTGCGGCAACACCCGCTTGATGGCCACGAGCTTCTTGAAGCCCGCCATGCTCGTCGATTCGCCGCGGAAGACTTCCGCCATCCCGCCCGATTCGAGCCGTTCGGTGACCCGGTAGCTGTTCTGCGCGCGTGCTTCGGCCATAGGAGTGCGGTGGTCTCTCAGCGATCGGGAAGAGGCAGCCCGGCGAGCCCTGACCCACCGCACCCGCCGTACGACCGCGGCTTTTATTGAATGCCCCACCCGACGAAACAGTGTCAAGCACCGCCCTCTCCCGCCCGAAGATTCCGCCCCGAGCGGGGGCACGCGCCCACACGCACCCACCGCCCACCCTCTCGCGCCTCAGGCCGCGTCGCGCCTTGAAGCGCGCGCGAACGCGTTGACCACGGGCTTCGGGGCAAGGTACCCACCCGACACCTTCATGCATGGCGAACGACACGCGTGTGCCCGTTGTAGGATCACCCCCGCCGACCCGGGGCGCGGCCCCCGCCCCTTTCGCCTGCCGGGTGACGGCGAGCATTTCGCGCGACCGCGGCCCTACGACGTCACCCACCTCGACGCCACGCTGAAGCTCGACGTCGCCGCGCATCGCATCGAGGCCGAGGTCGCGCTCACCCTCGCCGCACGCGCCCCCGAAGCGCGGGCCGTGGTGCTCGACGCGGTGGGCTTCGAGGGCCTCTCGGTCACCCTCAACGGCGAGCCCCTGCCCTTCGTGTACGACGGGCTGCGGGCGACCCTGACCCTCGTGCGACGCCGCGCCGAGACCGCGGTGGTGGTGCTGCGGTACAGCGCCCGGCCGCAGCGCGGGATGTACTTTCTCACCCCCGAACCCACCGCCCCCGACCGCCCCACCCAGGTCTGGACGCAGTGCCAAGACGAAGACGCGCGGCACTGGCTCCCGTGCGTCGACGAGCCCTCGATGCGCATGGCCACGAGCCTCACCGTGCTCGCCCCCGCCGGGTGGACGGTGGTCTCGAACGGCACCCTCGACGCGCCCCCGAGCCCCGCCGAGGCGGGCCTCCAACGCTGGCGCTTCACCCAGCGCGACCCCCACCCGAGCTACCTCCTCACCCTCGCCGCGGGCACCTTCGCCACCCTCGACGCCAGCCTCCCGGGGCTGCCCCTGCGGTACTTCGTCGACCCCGGCCGCGAGGCCGACGCGGCCCGCTCGCTCGGGCGCACCCCGGCGATGCTCGAGCACTTCGCCGGCCTCCTCGCGACGCCCTACCCTTGGGTCAAATACGACCAGGTGGTGGTGCACGATTACCCCTTCGGCGGCATGGAGAACACCGGCGCCACAACCCTCACCGAGCGCTGCCTCCTCGACGCCCGCGCCGCCCTCGACGCCACCAGCGACGACCTCGTCGCCCACGAGCTCGCGCACCAGTGGTTCGGCGACCTCGTCACCTGCCGCGACTGGTCTCACGGCTGGCTCAACGAAGGCTTCGCGACCTTCTTCGAGGTCGTCGAGTGGGAGCGCCAGCGCGGCCCCGACGAGGCCCTCTACCTCCTCAAAGACTACGCCGAGTCGTACTTCGCCGAAGACGAAGGCCACTACCGCCGCCCCATCGTCTGCAACACCTGGAGCGTGCCCATCGACCTCTTCGACCGGCACCTCTACGAGAAGGGCGCGTGGGTGCTCCAGATGCTCCGCGCGCGGCTCGGGGCGGGCACCTTCTGGCAAGCGATCCAAGAGTACCTGCGACGCCATCGCGGCGGCCCGGTCGAGACCCGCGACCTCGTGCGCGCCCTCGAAGACACCTCAGGCGACGCCCTCGGCGCCTTCTTCGACCAGTGGGTCTATCGCGCGGGTCACCCTGACGTCGAGCTCGAAGCCCGCTACGACGCCGCCGTCGAGAGCCTGTTTCTCACGGTCAAACAGACCCAGAAGGTCGACGAGGTCACGGGGCTCTTTCACTTCACCCTGCCGGTGATCGTGTGCACCCCCGAGGGCGAGCACAGGCACACCTTCGAGGTCACCGAGGCCGCCCACCACGCGGTGCTGCGCTGCGCCCCTCCGAGCCACCTAGCCATCGACCCCGAGGCCACGGTGCTCATGCGGCTCACGGTCAAGACGCCGCCGCGGTTCACCCTCCAGGCGCTGCGCCTCGACCCCCGCCCCTCGGTGCGCTGGCGTGCCGCGCGGACGCTCGGCAAACGCAGCGATTTTGCGAGCATCGAGGCCCTCGAAGCGGCCCTCACCGACCCCTTCTTCGGCGTCGGCGTCGAGGCCGCCCGGGCCCTCGGCGAGATCCGCTCTCCGCGGGCAGAAGCGGCCCTGCGCGAGAGGCTCGGGGTCGCACACCCCAAGGTGCGTCGGGCCGTCGCGAGAGCCCTCGGCGAGTTTCGCACCGAAAGCGCAGCCCGGAGCCTCGGCGACGCGCTCTTGAAGGGCGACCCGAGCGTGCTGGTCGAAGCCGAGCTGGCGCGCGCGCTCGGTCGCACCATGCCCCCGGCGCCCCTTCAGGGCCCGCTGTTTGAAGCCCTCGGGCGCGACGCCTGGCGCGATCTCGTGCGGGCCGCGGCCCTCGAAGGCCTCGGCGCCCTACGCGATGCGCGCCATGTGGCGTTGTTTTGTCGCTATGGCGCCCGCGGTCAGAGCGACGCGACCCGCCGGGCCGCCGTCGGCGCCCTCGCCGAGTTGGGCGATGACAACCGTGAAGTCCGTGAATTCCTTGAGCTCCTGCTCGATGAAGACGACCCCATGCACACCCCCGAGGTGTTGCGCGCCCTCGGGCGGATTCATGACCGCGAGAGCATCGCCGCGGTGGCCCGCTGCGCACGAAGGAGCCTCGACGGGCGCATCCGTCGGGTGGCCCGTGAGACCCTGCGCACGCTTGAGGCGCCCACCGACGAGGGCGAGTTGCGTCGGCTGCGTGATGATTTTGAGCGCCTTCGCGACGAGACCCGGAGCCTCCGAGAGGCCCTCGCGCGGCTCGACGGGTCGGCCACGACCAAGGCTGAAAGCCCTACAAAGAGTGTGAAAAAGAAGGCCAAAGCGAAGGCCGCCCCGGGCGGTCGCACGGCCGGAGCCGCGGGAGGCGCAAAATCGCCAACCGCGCGACGAACGCGCGGGCGTAGTTGACGCCCCGACGGACGTCGGTACACTTCGGGCGGTTCTTGGTGCCGAAGGCTCAGCCTGCGCCTTCACACCGGGCCCTCTGTTGATTGACTTGTTTCTCATCAAAAACACGCGAAAAAGAGCTGGAGCAGGATCGGATGGCGACGGATAACGCGCAGAAGCTGTTTGTGGCGGGTCTGCCCGACAGTGTGAACGAAGAGGATTTGCGCGGCCTCTTCAGTGAATCAGGTGCCCAGGTCCTCGAACTGACGGTCCCGCGTGACCGCATGACGGGTCGGGCCCGCGGCTTTGCATTCGTCCGCCTCGGCAGCCAAGAAGATGCCGACCGTGCGCGACAGGTGCTTGACGGCCGCATCGTCGATGGTCGTTCGATCTCTGTTCGGCCCTTCCAGGCAGAGCCCCCGGCGCGTGGTGAGCGTGCCCCGGGCGAGCGCGCTCCGGGCGGCGGTGGCGGCTTCGGCCCCGGCGGCGGCGGTGGCGGCTTCGGCGGCCCCGGCGGCGAGCGACCGCGTCGCGAGGGCGGCTTCCAAGACCGCGGCCCTGCCCCTGACCGCACGCTCTACGTTGGCAACCTCCCCTACGATGCCACGCAAGAAGAGATCGAAGCGCTCTTGAGCGAGCTCGGCGTGCAGCCCGTGCTTCGCGTGCATCTGCCGCTCGATCAAGACGGCCGCAAGCGCGGCTTCGGCTTCGTGACCCTCGGCTCGGCCGAGGTGGCCAACGGCGCGATCGACCTGCTCAAAGAGGCGCACCTTCGCAACCGCCGTTTGATCATCAACCTCGCGCACCCCAAGGGCTCGACCCCTGGCCCGGGTGGCGCCCCCACGGGCGATCGCCCGCCCCGCACCTTCGGCGGCGGCGGCGGCTTCGGTGGTGGCGGTGGCGGCGGCTTCAGCGGCGGCGGCGGCGGCGGTGGTGGCTTCGGCGGCGGCGGCGGCGGCCCTGCACCGGGCAACTTCGGCGGCCGCGGCGGCAACGACCGTCGCAAGAAGCCCGACGAGGGCCGCGGCAACAGCGCGGGGGGCGCCGAAGGGCGCGCCACCAAGTCACGCCGTGACCGCGAAGAGCGCTGGCGCGACAGCGAATTCGACGACGAATAGCCAGAGACGTGCGACGGGGCCGGGGCCATGCTACGCGCCCCGGTTGTGATCGAACGCACGCTCACCGCACTCGACCGCCGCGTCGGTCGGTACTTCCCCCAAAATCTCACAGTTTACCTTGTCGGTCTGATGGCGGTCGCCTGGCTGCTCGATCAGATTTACCCTGGTTTTACGGGCTTTCTCACCTTTGAGCCGGCCCGCGTCGCGCGCGGCGAGGTCTGGCGCCTGTTCACCTTTGTGGTGCTCCCGCCGACCACCCGCCCGGTCTTCCTCTTCTTCTCACTCTGGTGGACGCTCTCGATCGGCAAGACCGTCTCTGACGCCATGGGTGGCTTTCGGTACACCCTCTTCTGGCTCGTCGGCATGTTGGGCACCTCGCTCTTGTCGGTGTTCGCCGGCGTGCCCGGCACCAACCAGTTTCTCTTGATGTCGCTGCTCTTGGCCTTCGCGACCCTCTTCCCCGATTACGAAGTGATGTTGTTCTTCGTGCTCAGGGTGCGGGTGAAATGGCTCGGCCTGATCGAGCTCGGGCTCTTGGCGCTCATCGCCCTCGGCATGAGCGGCTGGCAACGCCTCTTGCCCTTCGTCGCCGTCGGCAACTACCTGCTGTTCTTCGGCGGCAACCTCTACGGGCAGCTCCGAAGCCGCGGCGCACGCCCCGACGCGACGACGCGCAAGGTCGCAGACGAAGCCCCACGGCTCCGACGCTGCACCCGCTGCGGCGTCACCGAAGAAGACCGCAGCGTCGAGTTTCGGGTCTGCACCTGCGAAAAGTGCGGAGGCAAGCCCACCGAGTTCTGCCTCGCCCACGCCCGCGATCACTGAGCGAAACGGCCCGGCGAGAACAGCGTCTCACGCGGCGAAAACATCACCTCGGCGGCGAGCTCGGCGACCTTGTACCCCATGCTCATGCCGTGACCCGTAAAGCCGCCCGCGAAATACACGCCGGCGAAGCCCGGCACCGCGCCCACGATGGGCAGGCCATCGGGCGAGAAGCCCATCACCCCCGACCATCGGGTCAACACCCGACCGTCGACGCCCAACATCTCGCGGGCGAAGCCTTCGAGCGACGACTGCACCGAGGCCGTGACGCGATCGTCGTACCCGACCTCGGTGGCCGCCTCGGGCGTGCGAAAGCCGCCGACCACCACGGCGCCGTCGGCCGCCTGACGAAAATACTCAGAGCCGCGGTTGACGTAATACGACCGAGTGAGCGTCACCGAGGGCGCCTCAAGGGCGAGCATCTGCCCGCGCCGCGGGCTCACCCAGGCGGCCGCCGAAGGCACGAGCTGCGCGAGGTAGGCGTTGGTCGCGACGAGCACCCGTTCAGCACGGTACCGCACCCGACGCGTCACGAGCTCGACCTTCGGGCCCGCGACCTCGAGCGCCAAGACCTCAGCGTCGGCCTCGACCCGAGCGCGGAGCTTTGACGCCAAAAACGCTAATACTTCTACAGGGTTACAAGCGGCATCGCCGGGGTTGATGAGGGCCCCGAGGGCCCGCCCTGAGCGCCACACCGGGTCTCGGCCCCCGCGCTCCCAGCCGACCGCGAAGCCGTCTTCTTCGAGCCATGCGCGCGAGCGCTCGAGGTCTTCGAGCTCGTCGGCGTCGAGGGCCAGAAGCGCCGACGGCACCCGCTGCACCGAGGCGAGCGCCCCGATGCCGTGGGCGTCGAGCGCGGCGAGGTTCTCTTCGGTCAAGCGCCAGAGCGCCCGCGCCGTGTCGCGACCGTAGAGCCGACACGCTTCGGCATAACACTCCGCCGCCCCGCGCATGAGGAAGCCCGCGTTGCGAACGCTCGCGCCGCCCCCGAGCCCGGCGCGGTCGAGCAGCACCACCGCGTGCCCCGCCGCTTCGAGGGCCAGCGCCGCCGAGACGCCGCAGATGCCGGCCCCCACCACCACGACCTCAGCCTCGCAGACGGGCTGAACGGCACGCATCCACCAGCTCGCGCTCACCGCGCCTCCTCGGGCATCACACACCCCGGGTGCCCCGAGAACACAAACGCGTCGAGGGCGCGCCCGGCCTCGACCCCGGCCAGGGTCGGATGCGAGAGGTCAACCCGGGTCACGGGCGCCCACGAGGTCTCGGCGGCGGTCACGATGGGGCGCCAGCCGCACGCAGCGGCCCCTTCCAGGCTGGCTTCGAGGGCCAGGCCTAGCGCGAGGCTCCGGCCACCCTCGGGCGCCCAGGTGACCCGTCTACGCAGCCTGAGGCGCTCGTGCGTCTCTAGGGCCCGCATCTCTTCGATGGGGTCGGTGATGACGTGCGAGTCGACCCCGACGCAGAGCCGCACCCCGGCGTCGCGGAGCGCCCCGATGTCGGCGAGGCCATCACCGAGGTCGCGCTCGGTGGTCGGGCAGAGGCACGCGAAGCTCGCCGCCTCGCCGAGCAGCCGGGCCTCGCGCGCCGAGAGGCAGGTCGCGTGCACCGCCACAAAGCGCGCGTCGAGCACCCCCAACTCCGCGAGGAGCTCGACCGGGCGTCGCCCGTGCTCGGCCACGCACGCGTCGACCTCACCCTGAACCTCGGCGACGTGCATGTGATAGGGCATCTGTGACGCCGCCGTCGCGTCGTAGAGGGCCTTCAGCCACGCCGCGGGCACCGCGCGCACCGAGTGGGGCGCGACCCCGACCCGCACATCGGGGTTCGTGCGCCACCGCGCCGAGAGGTCTTCGACGTCGCGCAGCACCCAATCGGGCGACGGGTCAGAGAAGCGCCGCTGCGCGCCTTCGGGCGGCTTCGAGGCGCCCGCGCGCGCGTAGGCGACCCTGAGCAGGGTGATCTTCAAGCCCTCATCGAGGGCGGCCTCGATCACGCGGTCGGCCAGGAGCGTGCGCTGCGCGTAGGGCACCCCGCCCGCCTGGTGATGAACATAATGAAACTCACCGACGGCCCGAACCCCGGTGCGCGCGAGCTCGCGAAACGCCTGTCGAGAGAGGGCGTAGATCGACTCCGGGGTGAGCGAGTCGGCCAGGGCGTACATCGCGTCGCGCCAGCTCCAGAAGGTGCCGGTCTCGTGCGAGGCGCGTTGGGTCTTGCCGCGCAGCGCGCGCTGAAACGCGTGCGAGTGAGCGCTCACAAACCCAGGCAGAACCAAGGTATTCTCAGACTCTTCGACGAGCGGCCTCATGGGGCCGAGGGTACTCGATCTTCGGCCCCCGACCGAGCGCCAATCAGCGCAGCTCGACGCCCGCCAACACCCGCGCGCACTCTTGCGGGGGCATGTCGCTCGCGATGGCGTACCCGACGCCCTGCTGTTCGGTGAGGGTCACCGTGTAACCGTGTGACGAGGTGACCAACACGGGCCGCCCCTGCACCATCGCGCGCTGGAGCACCACGTCGTCGTTGTCAGCGTTGAGGAGCGCCCGCTGCGGCAACACCCCGGCGTCGTAGACGAACACCGTCATGCGGCGGCCGCCGACGTCGTAGTAGAGGGCTGCGGCGAGGTGATCGCGCACGTTCGAGATGCGCCCGCCGACCAGCCGCGCGGGCACGCCGTGAAACAGCACCGGCCGCACGGGGATGTCGAGCTTGCCGCGAAACCACTGCGCGACCTGGGCCGGGTCGCTCGCCTCGACCTCAGACGGCAGCTCGCGGGCGTGACGCTGCGCCACGTCTTCGACCACCGGGAGGAGCCCTGCCATCATGGGCGTCGGGCCCCGGGCCCCGTCGGCGCCGAAGGGCATGCCTTGCCGCGCCCGGAGGCCCTGCATCAACACCACGCTCGCCAGCGCCGCGCCGGTGAGGGCGACCCCCAACCCGTGACGCTTGCGCTTCTGCGCTGACACCTCGCGCGCGACGTGCTCGTCTTCGGCGTCGAGCGCCGCGAGGACGCGAAACCGAAGCGCCGTCGGCGCGCTCTCTTCTCGCTGCCCCGCGAGCACCTTCTTCAGCGAACGGACCGACTCAAGCTCGGCCTTGCACCCCGCGCACCCCGCAAGATGCGCTTCAACATGGACCGCAGCGCTCGGGTCAAGCTCGCCGTCGAGATAGGCGTCGGTCCAACGCCTGGCTTCGTCGCACCCTGCTGTCATCCTACCCGCTCCTTACGTCGACGGAAGCCATCCAGCGAGACGACCCGCTCCTCGGCGGCGCTCGGCGCGGCCTCGGCGCTCGCCGGGACGATCCCGAGCTTTTGCGCCACCGCCCGACGGGCCCGATGCAGCCGCGACATCACCGTCCCCATGGGGCAGTTCATCGCCTCGGCCACCTCGCGATAGGTCAGACCTTCGACGTCGACGAGAACCAGCACGGTGCGGAAATCTTCCGGGATCTCTTCGAGCACCCGCGCCACCGCACCTTCGAGGAGCGGCCGCTCGACCATCTTCTCGGGCTCTCGGCTCGGCGCCATGCTCGCCGCGCTCACCCACCCGTCTGCCACCGGATCAACCATCGCCAGATTGGCCACGTTGAGCTCAAGGGTACCGCGACGGTGCTTTGAGAAGAACAGATTGGTGAGGATCTTCAGGAGCCAGGCCCTGACGTTGGTGCCCTCTTCGTAGTTGTCGAAGAAGCGGTACGCCTTCACCACAGCGTCTTGCACGAGGTCGTCAGCGTCGCTCGCGCTGCGGGTCAACCGAAGCGCCGTGCGATGCATCGCATCGAGGTGAGGGAGCACTTCGGTCTCAAAGCGCTTTCGGCGCGCATTCTCGTTTCGCTGCATGGTCGTGGGGAGCCTTTCGAGTCGCTCCAAGAGAAGCACTCCCCTCAACCCGCGCAAGGGGCCGGGCTATTCCCCCGGGGTGACATCTCTGTTGCGACCCTGCAACCGCGCGAGCTCGGCTTCGAGGGTGTCGACCCGCCCTTGGAGCTTCTTGACCTCGCTCTGAAGGCTCGCGATCTGCACCGCGGGGTTGATCCCCTCCCAGAACGTGCGGATCCGGCTGTCGACCTGGTGCTGCCACTGCTCGACCACCTGGGCCACACGCCGGGTCGGCTCGGCGGCCCCCTCGACGCGGGCCTCGGGCGCGGGCTCAGGCTCGGCCGCGGGCGGCGCCTCGACCACGGTCTCTTCGGCCGAGGGCGCGTGCTCGTTGCGGCCGATGAGCTTGCCCATCGGGCTCTCGCGTAGCGACGACATCAACCGCTCGCTCGACGTGTGGAGCAGGTCTTTGAGCGCCGCGAGGGGGAGGGTGCGCGACTGCTTCCGCTCTTCTTCGTAGAGGATCTGCGCCACGGTCATCCGGGTGAGATCTTCTTTGGTGTTGTTGTCGATGATGAGAACCTCTTCGCCCTTGCGGAGAAGCTCCGCAATCTGCGGCAACGTCACGTACCGGCTCTCGACGGTGTCATAGAGCTTGCGGTTGCTGTATCGCTTCACGACTCGGGGAGTCGAGGCAGTCTCGGCAGAAGCAGGGGTCGAAGAGTCGGCCATCGTCGAGTCCAACGGGTTGAAGGGCGTGGGGTGGGTCGTGACGCTGGCGCACCCTGCATCGCGGCAACGCGGCGCAGCACTCGACACTGCGTCGCTCTTAGTGCCCCACCTTGTGGGTGGTCAAGTACTGCCCGCCTTGTCGTGCCGCTTCGAAGTGTGTGAGATTCTCACGGCGGGGCCGCGACCTGCGGTGCGCGGTCGTTTCCCCGGCAGGAGCCACCATGTCGGCGAACGACACATTGGTTGAATTGTTATGCAAGCGCGCCACGTCGGTGCTCGACCCGGCGACCCGCGTTCAGCTGTTTCGCTCGCTCGTCGCTGAGGTCGACAACGAGACTCTGCTGCGCGCGCTCGAAGCGCTCATCGAGCGCTCGGGGCTGCGCGACACCCAGGCCGAGGTGACCTTGCTCGCGGTCTATGTCGCCCTGGCCTATGACTATGAGCGCCTCGCAGCGCTCACGCGCCCCAGCGCCGAGGGCCCCAGGCTCTCGGGCGAAGAGGGCTGGGTCGATCTCACCCAAGACGCCGCGGCCCAGGAAGAGGCGCAGCGGGTGCCAGACTACGGCCGCGGTCGCATGCTCTCGCTCGGAGAGCGAAAATCGTTGGCGCGGCGCCCTGAGCGGCGGCTCCTTGACCGGGTGCTGCGCGACCCTCACCCCGCGGTGATCGCGTTGCTCTTAGCGAACCCGAAGCTCACCGAGGCCGACGTCGTGCGGCTCTGCGCCCGTCGACCGGGCGTGCCCGAGGTCTTGCTGCGGGTGTTTCAATCGCCCAAGTGGTCGGCGAGCCCGCGGGTGCGCCGCGCCCTCGCGATGAACCCTTTTACCCCCGCGCCGATCATGGCCGCGACGGTGCCGCTCCTGGCGCCGGGTGACCTCCGCGAGGTGGCCCACGATGAGCGGGTGACGCCGACGGTGCGGCGGCGCTGCCTGGAGCTTCTCGCCCGAATGCCGCCCCACCCCGACGACCCCTCGGGTACCCTCCACTGACCGATGGACGCTGTCTTCTTCGACTTCAACGGCGTGCTCGTCGACGACGAACACCTGCACCTCTCGGGCTTCAACGCCGTGCTCTCAAAGTTCGGGGTTCACCTCGACGCGGCCGAGTACGAAGCGCGGTACATCGGCTTCGACGACCGCGGCGCCTTCGCGCACGCGCTGCGCGATCACGGGCTCGACTGTGATGCCGCGCAGCTCGCCGCGCTGATCGACGAGAAGGCTGCCTTCTATGCCGCAGCCGCGGCGCGAGAGCTCTGCGTCTTCGAGGGCGCCGCGAGGCTCTTGCGCGAGGCCGCGGCGCGGGCACCCGTGGCGGTGGTGTCGGGCGCGCTCCGGGCAGAGATCGTGTTGGGGCTCGGGGTGCTCGGCGCCTCAGGTGCGCCGCGCTGCATCGTCGCGGCCGAAGATGTGAGCGCATGCAAACCCGACCCAGAGGGCTACCTCTTGGCGCTCAAGACCCTCCGCGCGCAGGGCCTCTCGCTCGACCCAGCACGGGTGGTGGTGATCGAAGACACCCCCGCGGGGGTCGCCGCGGGGCGCGCGGCGGGGCTCACGGTGGTGGGCGTCGGGCACAGCGTCGCGCCCGAAAAACTTCGAGCCGCAGGGGCTGTGCAGACCGTGAAACACCTTCGCGAAATGCACTTTTCGATGCTCGAAGCGGCGGCCGCGACGGTCATCGGTTGACGCGGCTTCGAGCCTCGCCCTACTTTCAAGGCCAGGTGCGTTGCGCGGGTGTTGGCGCGCCAGAAGTCACTGTCTACCCACCAGTCTGAGGGCGCAATGGCCACCCTGAAGGTCTTGATCTTTGACCACGAACGCGGCTTCACCGAGGGCCTTCGGCGAGCCTTCGAGGCGCGTGGCTCTACGGTCTTCGTGGTCTCGCAGATTGACAGCGAGGCGACGCTGTCGGCGATCCTCAGTCAAGAGCTTGGCGCCGACGGCAATCGCACCCTCGGCCCCGCCGACGCGCTCATTCTGCTGAGCGCCGAGCTGCCCGGCATGAACGGCTACGCGCTGTGCAGCCGCATCAAGAAGCGCGACGACCTGCGCAACGTGCCTTTGATGATCGTCTCCTCGGCGGCCACCGCCGAGGCCTTCGATCAGCACAGCAAGCTCAGGTCACGGGCTGATGATTACGTGCACAAGCCGATTTCGCCCGACGAGCTCCTCAACCGGGCGTCGCGCTTCGTCTCGCTCGGCGGGGCCCGTGACTCGGTCGAGCTCGGCGCCGACGACCTCGTGGTGCTCGATGAGACGGCGATGCTTGAGTCGCCGAGCAGCGTCGCGCCGCCCCCGAAGCCCGTCGATGCCGAGGTTTCAGGGCTCACCGATGAGGCGTTTAGCAACATCATGCTCGAGCCCGCGCCCGAGAGCGCCCAGGGCCCAGGGCCCGCGGGCGACGATTTCGAAGACTTTACGATGATCGCGAGCCGGGCTGAGCTGCCGCCGATCCCGTCGGCGCCCTTGCGCTCGGCGCCGCCGCCGCGCCCGGCGTCGATCCCGGCGCCGATGCTGGGCGGGTTGACGCCGCCCCCGCCGATCGGGGCCGCCCGCACGGGTCTCGACCATGACCGCATGTCGCGTCAGGTCGAGGGCCTTGAGCGAGACCTCCAGGCGGCGCGCAACGAAGCGAGCCGGCTCCGCACCCTCGCCGACGAGTCGGCCACCCTCCGTCGCGAGCTCGATGAGCTGCGCGCCAAGGCGGCCCGGGCCTCGGTGGCGTCGCCCTCAGGCGGCGGCGTCTCGACCCGAGAATTTCTCGAACTCCGCGAGGCGCTCAACCGCAAAGACAAAGACATCTTGCAGCTCCGCGAGTCGGTCAACAACCGCGACAAAGAGCTGCTCGAGCTGCGCGACAAGATCCTCCAGGCCGACCTGAGCCGCGCCGATTTTGACGACCGGCTCATCGAGCGTGAGCGCGCCTTCGAATCGCTCCGTGAAGAGCTTGAGCAGACCCGCGAGACGGGCACGGCGGCGAGCGCGCGGCTCCGGGCGCTTGAGACCGAGCTCACCGCGGCGACGACCGAACGAGACGACCAGGCGCGGGCCCTCGCAGCCGCCCAGGCGGCCCACCTTGCAGCCCTCGCGGCCGCCGAATCGCGCCAGTCTGAAGCCCTTACCGCACGCGACGCGGCGCAGGCCGAAGCCCTCGCAGCACGCGACGCGGCGCACGCCGAAGCGCTCGCGGCGGCAGAGGCGCGTCTCAGGGCCCTCGAAGCCGCGCATGCCGAAGCGCTCTCGGCCCTCAAGACCGAGCTTGAGCAGGCCCACGAGGTGGCCGACAAGGTGCGTCAGCAGAGCGTGGCGAGCGCCGAGACGCTGCAGCGCACGCAGGCTGAAGCCCTCGCGGCGCATGAGGCCGCGAAGACCCAGTCTGAGCAGCGCGTGACGGAGCTCGAAGCGCAGCTCCGTGAGCGTTCTGAGGCCCTTGAGCTGCGTCAGAAGGCGAGCGAGACGCTTGAGGCTGAGGGCGCCTCGCTCCGGGCGAAGCTTGAAGCAGAAGAAGCCGCCCGTGCGGCGGCCGAGAAGGCACACGCCGAGGCCCTCGCGGCGGCCGAGAAGGCTCACGCCGAGGCCCTCGCGGCGGCCGAGAAGGCTCACGCCGAAGCGCTTGAGGCGCAGGCGTCCGAGGCGGGGCAGCGCAGCACGACGGCCGAGAACGAGCGGCAGCGCCTGGTGGCCGCGCACGCGGCGGCCCTCGCCGCACAGATCGCCGCGCACGAGGCCGCGATCGCAGCAAGCAACGAGGCGCACGCCAAGGCCATCGAAGCCATCGAAGCGCAGCGCGACGCGCAGGCCGAGCGGGCCGACAAGCTCGCGCGCAAGGCCAGCCACGACCGCGAAGTGCTCGACCGCGCCCGCCGCGCGCTCGACATCGCCGCGGCCTTGGTCGACGAGACGCAGCGCAGCGACGCGACGCCTGCTGAGAGCGCGCGCCACGCGAGCTCAGACGCCGAGTAGGGCGCTTAGAGCCCCCCTCCGAGGCTCGGGTGGAGCGCCTCAGGGAGCCGCCCCCGCGGCCCCTCGTGCCCGGTTAACTCCCTAGAAGTACGGTTGATTTCGCCCATCATGGTCGCCGCGGCGGCGTCGAAGCTCGCGCGCTCCGAGGCCCCGAGGGGCGCCCACAGGCGCAGGGTGAGCGTAACCTCGTTGGGGGCACGGAACCACCCGGCCACCACCTCTCCGCCGCGCAGCACCACGGGCCCCGGGCCCAGTGATTTCAGCATCGCCTGACGCAGCACCGACTCTGCGCCGAGCCCGGCGAGGCTGGGGCGCGCGTCGGTCAAGGCGTCGCGAAAGGGCAAGAGCGCGAAGCCCTCGGGGGGCGCGTCGGGCGGCACCTCGAACTCGGGCAAGACCCAACAATCGTCGCCCAACGCGTCGACCGAAACGCCGACGAGGCCGAGGCCCTTCAACGCGCTCTGCGCGCGACCCAAGGCGATGCCGAACGCCGTCGCGAAATCGCGCATCGACGCCGGCCCGTGCGCCGCGAACCACCGCCGCCCCACCGCCTCGACCGCATCGGCCGCGTTCGGAACCACCTTCGGCCACGGCGCCACCGCGTAGCGCCACGGCCCCTCATCAACCGCCTGAGAGACCGTCTGACGCACCAGCTCGCCCTGGCACCACAGGCCCCGCAGCACCAGCCCCGCCACCGTCGCGCAGCCCACCCGCTTGCCCACGGGCCCCAACGGCCTCAACGCCCACCCCGGGAGCCCCGCCCGCAACGCCTCGGGCGTCTCGGGGCCTTCGAGGGCGCGTCGCACGAGTTCGCGCAGGCTCACGAGCTCGCGCGAGGTGATCTCGGTCGACGCGGCGATGCGGGCCTCTCGGGCCGCGTGATCGGCCACGGCGAAGGCGCGGGCCAGGGGCGCCTCGCTCACGGGCACGACCCACATCATGCCCCGCGGGCCTGGCAACCACACGAGCTCACCCTTCGAGACCGCGGCGTCGAGCGCGGCCGCCGCGTCGGGCACCCCTCGCGCCGCCAGGGCCAGCCACGCGCTCGCCGCCGTCGGGGCGGGCAGCCAGCCCATCGCCGCCACCTGCGCCGAGAGCGTGCCCCCCGAAGGCGCCCCCAAGCCCTGCGCCGCGAGCCACGCGCGGCGGGCTTGAGAGAGCGAGAGTGCGTGCCGGGCTGAAGACATCAAGCCTTCAAGGTACCCCCCGCGGTCGCTTCGTCAATGCACAACCCGCCCCGCGCGACGCGCCCCTCACCTCAAGGGAAGCTCAGCACCGCCTCGGCAGACTGCGCTGCGATGGCGGCGTCGACCCGCGCGATCAAGCGATCTCGGCGCAGCAACACGGCCCCGAGCTGCGCGTCAGAGAGGCAGGCCCCGAGCGGGTCGGCGCCCATCGCGGCGCGCAGGCCATCAAGCGTAAGCGCCCTCACCCGCGCGATCAACGCGCGCGGAAAGTGACTCACCCGCGCGATGCGCGCAGCTTGCTCCTCGGGGCGCGCCCCGAGGCCCTCGTGCAAGGCGCTGAAGCTGGCGCCGTTGTCCATGAAGAGCATGGGCGTCGGGGTGTCGCCGGTGCGGCGCGGGCGCAAGATGTTGCCGCCCGACCAGCGGTCGACGTTGTCGTTGAGGTAGTCAAAGATCAACAGCGCCGAGAGGTCAGCCGCCAAGGCGGCGTCACCGGGCGCGAGGGCGCCGTCGCCCAAGAGCTGCGGGTATCGCGCGACGTCGGGCACGGGCTCAAGCTGCCCGGGCACCCAATACAGCATCGCCCCGGGCACCTGCTCGCCGCGGCCCAAGAGCTCGGTCATCACGCGCTGCGAGAACGCAGCGTCGCCCGAGGCGTCGGCCACACGCTGGAGCATCGCCCGCGGCACCTGTCGACCGCACGCAGGCGGCGTTCGCCCGAGCCCGAGGAGCCGCGACATACGATAGGCCGCGAGCTCGGCGCGATAGTTGGCGACCTCGCTGCGCTGCTGCGGCTTGAAGAGCCCCCGCTCGCCGCCCGCGAACCACACCCGGAATGACACCGTGCTGCCGCCGCGGTTGCGCTCGATGCGCTCGATGGGCGCGTTGCAGAGTCGGCTGAGGGTCTGCTCGTCGTCGCGCCCGAGGAAGCCCGCCCCCTCGGTGACCGTCGGCGCGACCCGCGCGGCGCTGTCGGGCCGCAGGGGTGTTGCGGCGTCGACGGTGATGTGTCGCGGCGGCATCACCACGGGCAGCACAACCGGCCGCTGAGAAGGCGCAGAAAGTGTCGGAATGTCTACATTTTCTGTCGCCTGCGGGTTGGCCTCAGGGGCGCCCGCGGGGGCCCCCGGCGCGCGGCACGCGGCGAGCATTGCGGCGACGAGCGGCACCAGCATCGACCCAGGGGTCGGGCGCTTCGGTTGACGCGTGGAGGGTGGTGTGGCAATCGAGCGCGCCATGTCGGGTTGGTCTCTGCGGCCGGTGTATCCCACGTCGCCAAGGACGCTGTCATCCAGGGTCGTCGGTGCAGCCACCTTTGCGTTGTTTTTGGGCCTTTCGGGCGAGGCCCGGGCCGTCGATGTGTGGACGGAGCCGAACCCCGGCATTCGCCATCTGCATCGCACGACGCCGGCCCCGGCCGAGTTTCACGCCCTGGTGATCGACCTGACGGTGCCGGGCGTTCAGATTCGATGCTCTCCGCCCCGCGAGCGGTGGAAGAGTACGAGCGCGTACGCCCGCGACGCCAACCTCGCCGCGGCCATCAACGGCGGGTTTTGGGGTCTTTTCGGGCAGGGCGCCCAGGGCCTCGCCGCGGGCGCCGGTCAGATCTGGTCGAGCGACGACGAAGAGCACGGGTTCTTCGCGGTCAGCGCGGGCGGCCGCGCGTGGATCTCGCCGCCCAGCGACGTGGTCGAAGCGGGCCGACGCCGGGTCACCGACGCCGTGTCGGGGCGCCCGCTCATCGTCGACCGGGGCCGCATGGCCGAAGACCTCTACACCTTCCCGCGAACGTACTCGCGCGAGCCTCGTACGGCCATCGGCGTGTCAGAAGACGGGCACCGGGTGATCATGGTGACCGTCGACGGCCGTCGCGTCACCAGCCAGGGCGGCACCCTCACCGAGATGTCTGAGCTCTTGGTCGAGCTCGGGGCCTTTCGGGGCATCAACCTCGACGGCGGCGGCTCGTCGACCATGTTCGTCGCGGCCGAAGGCGGCGTGGTCAATCGCCCGAGCCGCGGGTGGGAGCGCGAGGTGCTCAACCACGTCGGCGTGATCGCCCCCGCCCCGGTGCGCGCTGCGGCGGTGACCCAGCGCGTCGAGCAGACGCCCGCCGCGGTCGAACAAGCCGCTCAGCAGGCCCACGCCCAGGGCCCCCAGCGTGACGTCGAAGCGGGCGAGGGCACGGGGCTCCGAGGGTGGCTCCGGGCGCGCTTCGGGGGCCTCTCGGCGGTCGAGCGGCTGCATCTCGGGCGGCACCGCGAGGTGGTCGTTCCGGCGATGTTTCTGGCGGGGGTCTTCGCGGGCCTCTCGGTGCTGTTCTGGCTTGTCTCGCGGGTGCGCCGTGCGCGGGCCCGCGGCGTGACGCCCACCGCGCGGGTGTCGACGCCGTGAGCGCCCGCGAGCCGAACCCGCCGACCTCGCCCGAGGCCCTCGAGCGCCGCATTCTGCGCGAGATGGGCCGGGCCATCGCCGACCACGACCTGATCGTCGAGGGCGACAAGATCATGGTCGCCGTCTCGGGCGGCAAAGACAGCTACACCATGCTCGAGTGCCTCCGCACGTTGCAGCGCCGCTCGCCGGTGCGCTTCGAGCTCGTGGCCGTGCATCTCGACCAGGCCCAACCCGGCTACGACGGTGCCCCCTTGCGGCGCTGGCTCGAAGCCGAGGGCTACCCTCACCACATCCTCCGCGAAGACACCTATTCGGTGGTGATCGACAAGGTGGCCGAAGGGCAGACGTACTGCTCGCTCTGCTCTCGGCTCCGGCGCGGCATTCTCTACAGCGCCGCGACCCGGCTCGGGTGCACCAAGATCGCCCTCGGGCATCACCGCGACGACGCCATCGAGACCCTGATGTTGAACCTCTTCTTCGCAGGCAAGACCGCCGCCATGCCCGCGAAGCTGCGCTCAGACGACGGGCAGCAGACGGTGATCAGGCCGCTCATCAACTGCCCCGAAGAGGTGCTCGCGGCGTGGGCCGCGGCGCGGCAATACCCCATCTTGCCGTGCAACCTTTGCGGCTCCCAAGACGGGGCTCAGCGCAAGCAAGTGAAGAAGCTCCTCGGGCAGCTTGAGCGCGAACACCCTGGGGTCAAGGGCTCAATCTTCGCGGCCCTCGGCAACGTGCGCCCGACCCAGCTCCTCGACCATAACCTCGCTCCGAAGGCCGAAGATGCGAGAAATGAAGATGGTTCGAAGATCGCTCGGGGGCATTCGTCGCCGCTGTTGAAGGGGCCAGGGCTTCGACGCCTGAGGGTGCTGAGCGATTGATGCACAGTTGGTGAGACGCAGGATTTTCGTGTTAGGCTCAGAGCCGGCGTGTCGATCGAGGCATCACTCCCAGCAGATTCCACCCTGGCCGCCGGTACCCTGCTCGGTAAGTACCGGATCGTGCGAACCATTGGCCGCGGCGGCATGGGCGCCGTGTACGAGGCCATCCACACTGACCTTGAGAAGCGCGTTGCGTTGAAGGCGCTGCGGCCCGACGTGTCGCACGACGAGCAGACGCGGGCGCGGTTTCTACGCGAGGGCAACGCGGCGGCGCGCATCCGTCACCCGCATGTGGCCGAGGTCTTCGACGTCGGCCAAGAGGGCAACCAGCTCTACCTGGTGATGGAGTTTCTTGAGGGTCACGACCTCGGCGCGCGGCTCGATCGCGAGGGTCAGCTCGCGGTCGAAGACGCGGTCGATATTTTGATCCCGGTGTGCGCGGCGCTTGCGGTGGCCCACGAAGAGGGGGTGGTGCACCGCGATCTCAAGCCCGAGAACATCTTTCTGGCCAAGACCCGGCACGGCGTCATTCAGCCGAAGCTTCTCGACTTTGGTATTTCGAAGCTAAAGACCCCGCGCTCGCTCTCGCTCACGGTCACCTCGGTGACGCTCGGCACGCCGATCTACATGGCGCCCGAGCAGGCGATGTCGGGCCGCGCCGCCGATGCGCGGAGCGATCAGTATACCCTCGGGGTGATCCTCTACGAGTGCGTGTGCGGCCGCCCGCCGGTGAACGGCGACGACGCCTACCCCGTGATGCACGCCATCGTGAACGGCGATTACCCGCTCCCGAGGCAGATCAACCCCGAGCTAGAGCCTGAGTTCGAGGCGGTGTTGATGCAGGCGATGGCCCTGAAGGCTGACGCGCGGTACCCCAATATGCAGGCCTTCGGGGCGGCGCTCTTGCCCTTCGCGGGCGCCTCGGTGCGCGCCGTGTGGACGCCGGTGTTCAAGAACGGCAAGGCCGCTTCGATCAAGCCGCCGACGGGGCGCAGCGCACCCGACAAGGGCCGCGCCAGGTCGCCGGAGCCGGCCCGAGACACGGCAGTACCCGACGAGCCCGACGAGCCCGCAGCCCGCCACGGCCAGTGGACCGAGACCACCCCGATCGTCCTCAAGCACGTCACCGAGCCCATCAGACCGTCGACGCCGCGGGCGCCCGCGTCGACGGTGTCATTCAACGATCACCCGCCCGAGCAGCGTCGCCGAGACCCCATGGCCGATCGGCCCCACGCCGCGCTCGAGACCCCGGGGCCCATCGTGCCCACCCGCCGAGGCTCGGGGCGCGTGGTCGGCATCGCCGTGGCCGTGCTCGTGGTGGTGGCCGTCTCGGGGTGGGTGCTGAGCCGAGGGCGCCGCGGCAATGAGCCCGCCCCCACCGGCACGGTGACCGCTCCGACGCGCCTCGCCGAGGCGACGCCGCTGCCCCCGATGGAGGCGCCCCCTGCCCCGGCGGCCCTCCCGCCGACCGCTCCGACGCCCGAGCCCGCCCCGGCGCCGCCCAGCGCGCCGCCCGTCGCCCACGCCGCGCCCTCACAGCCGGCGGTGGCGCCGACCGCGGCCGCCGTGGCGCCGACGCGCCCCAACGCGGCCGTGCGGCCTGCGCCTTCGGGGTCGCGGGTCAATCTCAACGTGCCCACAACCCCCGCGGGCAACGCGGGCGCACGCACCGCGGCCACGCCGAGCCGTGGCACGAACAACGCCCCCATCGTCGAGTGAGCCGCGCCCGCGGCGCTATGATCTCCCGCAGGGTCTTCACCGAGAATTCCAGAGTCTGGAAATCACGGCAGTGACAAGGGCGCAGCTGGCGTGTCCAATACCTGGACATGTCAAAGGAGCTGTCAGACCTGCTGCCACCGTCACTCGGCACGCTCCTGGGCCGCTACAAGCTCGTACGATTGATCGGCGAGGGGGGTATGGGGTGGGTCTTCGAGGCGACCCACGTCGACCTCGACAAGACCCTGGCCATCAAGGTCTTGCGGACCGACGCGGTGCGCAACCCCCAACTGCGTGTACGTTTTCTACGCGAAGGCCTGGCCGCCGCGCGCATTTCACACCCCAACGTGGCGCAGGTCTTCGACCTCGGCCAAGAGGGCGACTGGCTCTACCTGGTGATGGAGTACCTCACCGGCGAAGACCTCGCCCACCGGCTCGCGCGGCAGGGTGTGCTCAGCATCGAAGAGGCCCTGGCGGTGATCTTGCCGATCGCGGGCGCGCTCACCGCGGCCCACGAGGCTGGGATTGTGCACCGCGACCTCAAGCCCGAAAATATCTTCCTCGCGAGCGCCCGATTCGGGGTCGAGCTGCCGAAACTGCTTGACTTTGGCATTTCACAGTTTCGCTCTCGCTGGGCGCCTCGGGTCACGGTCACTCGCATGGTGCTCGGGACGCCGGCGTACATGGCCCCCGAGCAGACCCGCTCGCTCCGGGCGACGGGGCCCCTCAGCGACCAGTATTCGCTCGCGGTGGTGCTGTACGAGTGCGTCTGCGGGCGGCTCCCGTTTGACGCCGAGGAGCCGCTGATGCTGGTGGCCGAAGTGGCCGAGGGGCAGTACCCGACGCCGCGCGAGCTCATGCCGACCCTCGACCCTGAGTTCGAGGCCGTGCTCTTGCGCGCGATGGCCATCGACCCGGCGCGGCGCTTCGCGAGCGTCGTTGATTTTGCGCGGGCGCTCTTGCCGTACGCCTCGTCGCGCGACCAGCTGACCTACGCGCCGACGCTGGGGGTGTTGCCGCCGCAGGTCGAGACCGAGACGGCGCCCGCGACCCGCGGCGGGGCGGCGCTGTTTACGCCGGCCGAGATGCCGGTGGTGGCGCCTCCGATGGAGCCCACGCCCCGCACGGTCTCGCGGCGCTACGGGTGGCTCTCGGTGGTGGCTCTGACCTTCCTCGGGCTTGCGGCCTTCTCGTGGTTGCACCACACGCGCCGGGCCGACGGCAAGGTGTGGGCCACCGGGCGCGGCGCTCAGATCGACGCGGCGCCGAACCAAGAGCTGCGCCCTGCTGCGTTTCACCCCGTCGCGGTGCCTGCAGCGGTGCTGCGCGACGAGGCCCTACGCGAGGCGGCTCCGTCTGGGGCCGGGCACACGGCGACGGTGGCTTCGCGCGGGGGCGTCGCGGCGCCGCAAGGGCTTGGGGCTGGCGGGTTGGCGCATCCGGTGCCGACGCCCGCGGCGCCAGCCCAACCGGTCGCGCTGCCGGTGGCCGCGGGGCCGGTCGAGGCGCGTCCCGCGACGCTGCGCACGGTCGGGGCGAACCAGGCGCCGGTCATCGAGTGACTGACGCGGCGGGCAGAGTTGTGTAAAAGCGTGAGGCGTATGTTGCCGCGTCGTCTGTCGGGGTCGAGCGTCTGGTTCGTGGTGCTGTGTGTGCTGTCGTCAGCGTCGGGGGTCGCAGCGCAACCCGCGCAGCCCGCGGCGGGTTCGGGAGTCGCCGAGGTCGAGGCGCTCGTTCAGCAAGGCCTGGCTCTTCGGCGCGAGCACCGCGATCAAGAGGCGCTCGACGTCTTTCTTCGGGCCCGGCAGCGCTCGAACGAGCCGCGCATCGTCGCGCAGATCGGCTTCGCCGAGCAGGCCTTGGGGCGCTGGGTCGACGCCGACGCCCATCTTCGCGAGGCCCGCACCCGCGACGATGACCCTTGGGTGAGCCAGCGGCGCACCGTGATCGACGAGGCCCTCGGGGTGATCGATCAGCGCCTCGGTCGGCTTGAGGTGAGCACCAACGTCGCCGGGGCCACGGTGCTCATCGACGGCCGCGAGGCCGGGCGAACGCCCTTCTCGTCGCCGATTCGGGTGGTGGCCGGCACCGTCAACCTCGAAGTGCAGGCGCAGGGCTACGTTTCGGTGCGACGGAGCCTCACGGTGACACCGCAGAACCTCTCGCGCGAGCGGGTCGAGCTCACCGCGGCGGTGGCCCAACGGGTCGTGCCCCCTCCGCCCCCGCCGACGCCCGAGCCGCCGCCGCCGAACGTGCACGCGTACCGACCCTTCGCCATCGCCGCCGCGGTGGCCGGCGGCGTGGGCCTCGCGTTCGGGGCCTTCGCGCTCGCGCAGCGTAACGGCGAAGCCGACGCGTTCAACAACGACGGGGCATGCCTCGTCAACGGGCGCAGCCGCAGCGAAAACTGCGGCGATCACGCAGACGCCGTCGGCACCTGGGAGGGCCTCTCGATCGCAGGCTTCGCCGTGGGCGGGGCCCTCGGGGTCACCGCCGCGGTGCTCTTCGTGATCGACTCGGGCGCCCCGCGGCCCGCGGCCCAGCCCAACGCCGGGCCCGCGCCGCGACGGAGCCTGAGAGGCCTTTGCGGCCCGGGGCCCACGCCGGTGGGCCTGTCGTGCGCGTGGCGGTTTTAATGTTCACAGTGTCTACATTCAATGTAGACAGCGTGAACATCAGCGTCGCCAGTTGCCTCGGCCTGCGGCTCCGGCGGCGTATCCGCGCTGTCGGCTGATGAGGCCGCGGTAGCTGAGCTCGCCTTCGTTGGCGAGGAGGGCGTAGAGCACGCGGCCCGCGGCTTCGGCGTCGTCGGTGGCGCGGTGCGCGTTGGTGAGCTCGACCCCGGCGCGGGCGGCGACCTCGCCGAGCTTGAAGCCCTTGGCGGTGTTCTGGAGCGCGCGGGCCCAGAGGAGCGGGTCGATCCAGTCGCAGGGGACCCTCAGCGCGGGGGGCGACGCGAGGGTCTTGGTGGCGAGGACGCCCGCGCGTCGAAACTCGGCGCGCACGAAGCCGCGGTCGAAGCCTGCGTTGTAGGCCACCGGCACCCGGCCCTTGAGGAGCTCGAGGAGCTTCGGCGCGAGGCTCTCGAAGCGCGGGGCGTCTTTGACGTCTTCGTCTTTGATGCCGTGCACCGCGGCGGCCTCTGCGGGGATGGGGATGCCCGGGTTGATGAGCCAGCCGTGGCGGCCGGTGACCTCGCCGCGGTCGAAGTGAACGATTGCGATCTCGACGATGCGATCGCCCCGCGCGGCGTCTTTGCCGGTGGTCTCGGTGTCGATCACCGCGAGGGGGGTGTCGCGCCAGAGGGCGTCGACGTCGAGCTCTTCGGCGAGGCCCATCTGCCCGGGCGGCGCCTTCAAGAGAAACTCAGCGATCCCAGGGTATGGGAGGCCCGATGGGAAGCAACCGCAGGTACCGCCTTTGTGTGCCATGGCTGAAGGTTCGACGAGTGGTGCACCTTGCGCGACGCAATGTCTACAAAGCCGCCGCCGCAGTGTGTAACCTCAGGGGCTGCCATGTTGACCGCGCCACGGGTGTTTTCGGCTCTCTCGCTTTGGGTCTTGCTGGCGTCGGGGTGTCACCGCCCGCCGCCCACCTTGCGCGCGCCGCCGCCGCCCGACCCGCCGACCGAGGTGACCCTCGACGTCGAGCGGGTGCGGCGCGGGGTGCCCATCAGCCCCTCGGGGATCGACACCGATCGGGTCGAGGGGCGCATCCGCGCGGCGGTGCTGCACGAGCGCGAGGCCATCTCAGAGTGTTACGAGCGGGTGCTGCCGGGCGCGCCTGACGCGGCGGGCGCCGTGAGCTTCGACTTCACCGTCGAGACCTCGGGGCAGGTGATCAACGCCACGGGTGACACCGAGGTGCAGGCGCTCAGGCAGACCCGCGAGTGCATGTTGGGGCTCATCCGTCGGATGCGCATCGAGGGCGTGAGCCACGCGGCGCATGTGCGCTTCCCGTTTGAGTTTGAGAACCCGCTCTTGCGGGTGAGCGCGGCCGAGGTGCTGCTCTTCCCTCGGATGCGTACGACGGCGCCCGAGAGCGTCGCCACCGCGGTGGGCGCAGGCTCGGGAGACCTCACCGACCAGGAAGTGAACGCCGTGATGGCCACCCGCGCGCCAGAGCTTCTGGCGTGTTACACCCCGCTCCTCGCGGCGCGCGCGACGCGACGCAACGAGGGCGCGGCGCGGTACGAAATCACCGTGGCCCCCGACGGCGCCGTGGTCGACGTGACCCAGGGCGAAATTGCCGAACCCCTCGCGACGATCGGGAGCTGCCTCCAGCGCCCCCTTCAGTCACTTCGATTTCGGGCCACGGGGCGCCGCGCGGTGATCAACCTTCCGCTCACGTTGCGCCCGCAAGAGCAGCCGACGCCTCCGCCGCGCGGGCGACGTGGGTAAGAAACACACAGGTTTTCATTTCAGACGCGACGCGATACGACCTCGGCGCACGAAAGAACACCCTCGGGGCGCGTCACTCGGGGGAGAGTGAATCGTCAGCATTCGCGGCCGTCAGTACGCGGCCCTAACTTAGAGGAGGCATCAACACCGTGAAGACATCTCGAATCACATCGTTTCTTGCGACCGTTGCGATCGTCGCGGCTGCGCCCTTGGCTTCGGCGCAGCGGCTCGTGCAGGCGAATGTGCAGTCGACCCCGTCGGGCGCGACGGTGCGTGTCGACTCAGCGACGGCCGCGCCGGTGGGCGTGACCCCGCTGCCTCGGGCGCGGCTCCCGTTGGGGCAGCATCGGTTGTTCTTCACCCTCGATGGGTACGTCCCGGGGACCCTCGACGTGACGGTGGCGACGCGCAACCGCACGGCGTTTACGACGAGCCTCGTTCAAGCGGGCAGCGTCTACGTGGCGGCCGACATCGACGGCGCGCCGATTTTTCTCGACGGCAACCAGGTCGGCACGACCCCCGGCCGGGTGAACGGCCTGACCCCGGGGCAGCACATTGTTGAGATCCGCGCGGCTGACATGCAGCCGTTTCGTGAGACGGTGACGGTCAACTCTGGGGCCGTCGCGTCGGTGAGCGCGAACCTCAGGCCGCGGCAGGCGCCGACGGGCACGGTGCGGGTGGTGCTCTCGAACCCGAACGGCCCGGTGCCGGCCGACACGCAGGTGACGCTCGATGGCAGCCCGATGCAGGGCACGCCGCCGACCACCGAAGGGGTTCAGCCGGGCACACACATCGTGGCGGTGAGCGCGACGGGCTTCCGTACGATGCGGCGCGAAGTGGTGGTGGTGGCCGGTCAGGCGCAGGTGACGGCCTTTGACCTCGAGCCCGCGGCGGCCACAGGCGGCACGGTGCGGGTGGTGATCCCCTCGGTGCAGGGCGCGCAGGCCTACCTCGACGGCGAGCTCCTCGACGGTACGCCGCCTCAGCGCACGGGGGTGAGCCCTGGCACGCACTCGGTGCGGGTGAGCGCGCCGGGTCGCGCCGATGTGACCCGCGAGGTGACCATCACCGCGGGGCAGCAGAGCAACGTCGAGGTGACCGAGGCCCAACTCGTGGCCGCGCGGGGTCGCATCGTGGTGCGCTCGAACACGCCCGGCGCGCGGGTCTTTGTCGACGGCGGCGAAGTGGGCGCGGCGCCCTACGAGCACGACACCTCGCTCGGTGAGCACAGCATCATCGTGCGCGCCGAGGGCTACACCGAGGCCAGCCGCAGCTGCACGGTGACCCAGACGCAGCCCTGCGAGGTCGCGATGACCCTCGACCGCGTGTTGGCCCCTGGCACGGTGCGCGTGGCGGCGCTCACGTCGCGCGGGCGGCCCATCGCCAACGCGACGGTGCGGCTCAATGACGGCCCGCCCCGGCCCTTGGGTGACATCACGGGGGTGCCCGCGGGTGAGGCCCGCATCACCGTCGAGGCGCCGAACTACTCGCCCACCACGCAGACCATCCAGGTGCAGAGCGATCAGACCGCGGTGGTGAATGCGACGCTCCAGCGCACGGGCCCGACGGGCAGCGACGTGGCCCGCCGCCGCGCGGGCATCAGCACCTTCGGCGCGGCGCCCCTGGTGCGCGGCGACGCCGCGGTCGACCTCATCGGCTCGTACGGCGGCATGCCGCTCGAAGCCCGGCTCACCCTCGGCCTCGTGCCCTTCGGCACCCTCGGGCCCTTCGTGGTCGACGGCGGCGTGTCGATCCGCTCGCGCTTCAACTGGTGGGAGTTTGAGCTCCGTTCGCGCGCCGGTGTGCGCGTCTTCAACGACACCTTCGCCTTCGGCGGCGAGGCGCGCTTCTACGGCGCTCTCGGCGGCGGGGGTTCGAACGGCGTGGGCGGCCTCTTGCAGGTCAACGCCTCGGCGCAGTTCAACCTCACCAGCGATGAGAGCATCGACGACGAGGTGGGCGACGCCAACCGGGTCAACCGCTTCGGCAGCTTCGCCATCACGCTGAACCTCGGCGTCGAGTTCAACAACGACAACGCCTCGTCGAGCTTCAACCCCAACCTCACCCCGCCCACCGGCGGCGATGCGTTGACGCTCTGTCAAAACGTCGACTCCACCAACGAGCGGCAGCCCAGCGGCGGCAGCTGCACCCTCTCGACGACGGTGCGGCCCTTCTTCGGCGGCGTAGTCGAGTTCGGCATCGCGCGGCACCTGTCGGCCTTTGCGGGGCTTCAGTACTACCTCTCGGCGCCGGGCGAGCGCGTGGCGGGGCAGACCGCGGCCCAGATCGAAGACGACAACGGCTCGCGTCGCCCGATCACCACCAGCTTCTGGGATGACACCATCCGCGCGGTGCTCCGTGGCGGCATCACCTACAAGTTCTGACCCGCAGGGGGAGCCCGCAGGGTTGACTGCCTGTCAGCCTTGCGGGGCGCTCGCCCGCCCTTCGTTTCAAGCCTCATCACACCACTCCCGCTGCGTCGCGGCGCCTTCGGTTGACATCGCGTCAACACATCGCGCGGCGGCACGGCTGCGGGTCTCACGGTGTTGACACCCTGTCAAACCGCGCCCCCTTCGGCGGCCCCTCTGGGATTCGAACCCAGCCTCGCCGTCTTAACAGACCGCGCCATCGCCAGATGGAAGAGAGCCAGTAGCGGGCGGGCATGTAACACCCCCCGCGTCTCGCGTCTACCGAAGCGAAGCACTTTTCACCAAACAAGAGCGCTTGCGCCGTTTGGGGGCTACGCCCTTGTCACACAAGGCGATTTGTTCACCGAAGGGTCAACAAACGGTGCGGGGTTTGCGCGACCATCATTCAGTATACTCATCGACGTTTCTAGTTTAATAGATGCTTTGATACCCATGATTACAGGCTCTTTCGGGCCTCTTCGGCCTGGCTGAGGAGGGCTGCGAGCACCTCGGCGGCGCTGCGGCGCGCGGCCAAGGGGGCGGCCTGGCCGGCCCAGAGGGCGAGGTCGTCGGCGCGGTTGTGACGGGCGGCGTCGCGGCGCAGGGCGGCCATCATGGCGTTGTGCATGGGATACGGGAGCAGCGCGTCGGCTGCGGGGCTGAAGGCGCGCATGGCGTCGTTGACGATGCCGCGGGCGAGGCGGCCCGAGAAGACCCGGGTGAGGGCGGTGTCGCGGGCGGCGCGGGTGCCGAGCATGGCCTTGTGCACCTCGGGCGCGCCAGACTCGTGCGAGGCGAGGAAGGCCGTGCCGACCTGCGCAGCCGAGGCGCCGAGGGCGAAGGCGGCGACGAGGCCGCGGCCGTCGGTGATGCCTCCGGCGGCGATGACCGGGGCCTTCACCGCGTCGACCACCTGCGGCACCAACGAGAAGGTGCCCACCAGGGAGTCTTCGGCGTCGCGGAGGAAGGCGCCGCGGTGGCCTCCGGCGTCGCTCCCGCTGGCGACGATGGCGTCGACCCCTGCGGCGTCGAGGGCCTCGGCCTCGTGGGCGGTGGTGGCCGTCGCGATGACCTGGATGTTGCGGCGGTGGGCGGCGGCGATGACCTCGGCCGGGGGCACGCCCATCACGACGCTCAGCACCGGCGGCGCGGCGGCGAGGAGGGCCTCGACCTGCGCCTCGAAGGGGTGGGCCCATTGGGCAGGACGCGTCGGCGGCTCAAGGCCCCGGGCGCGGTACCGCGGCGCCACCACCGAGAGGGCGCGGGCCCAGGCGTCTTCGTGCACGACGCGGTCTTCATGGCCCGCGATGGGCACCCAGAGGTTGACCGCGAAGGGGTGTCGGGTGTTCGCGCGGAGGGCCGCCACGGTGGCGGTGATCTCGTCGGGCGAGAGGTTGACGGCGCCGAAGCTCCCGAGGCCCCCGGCGTTTGACACGGCGGCGGCGAGCGCCACGGTCGAGTAGCCTCCGCCGAAGGGCCCTTGAACGACGGGGTGCTTGAGACCGAACTGCGCACAGAAGGCTGCTTGCTTTTGCATCACGGCGTTGTTCATGCGCCCTCTCGTTTGAGGGCTCAAGGGCGCCCCCGGCGAGAGGGTCTCGGGGCGCCCTGAGAGGTCAATTCGCGGCCGTGAATGAAGGGTGGGCGCGGGGCGTAGACTGTGGGCCTGCGCATGCGACGTCACCCTGTCTTGGGGTCTCGACGCCGCGCGCTCAAGGGAGGCCCCCATGCGCTACCTGCGTGCTCTTGTCTCTGCGTCTACGCTCTCATTGGCCGCGTTGGTGTTGGGCGGCTGTCTCGGCGCGGGCGAGGCCGGGTCGCCGGGGCCGAGCACCCGCACGGCCTTGCTGTGCGGCGCGGCGCAGACCTCGTGCGCGGGCGTTTGTGTTGACCCGTCTCGCGACGTCGCGCACTGCGGCGCGTGCGGCGTGGCGTGCGCGGCCGGGGCGGCGTGTGTGTCGGGGCGGTGTGCGGCGCCTGGCGACCCGGGAGCTCGTGAGGGCGCGGGGTGTGCGGGCAACCTCTCGGCGTGCGCGACGGCGGCGAAGCCCTGCGACGGGCGCGACAACGACGACGACGGGCTCGTCGACGAAGATTTCGGCGGCGTCGCGGGTGAGGCGTGTGTGAGCGACAGCCAGCGTTGCGACACGGCGCCGCGGCACATCCTCGCGGGCCCGCGGGGGCAGCTTCGGTATGAAGACGCCGCGCTCGTGAATCAGCGCCCGGGTCGCTTCGCGGCGCCGGGGGGTGAGGCCGCGCTGACCTTGGGGCATCGGCTTGAGGTGCACCTCGCGGTGGCGGTGATGGTGACCAGCAGCACGCCGTTTTCGCTGTATTCTGGCGGGTGTAACAGCTTGACGGCGGTGGCGCCGCGCGACCTCGGGGCGGGGCGCGGGTTGTACATCCTGGGCCCGGGGTCGTATGTGGTGGCGACGCAGGGGGCGGCCGATGCGCGGGTCGCGGTGGCGGTGTCGTGGGTGAATGTTCCGACCCAGGGTGAGGCGGTCGAGGTGGCGCGTTGGGCGTCACCCGAGAGCCTCGCGCCGCTCTCGGCGGGCGGTGCGCCCCGCGAACCCGGCGACCTCCTGGCCTGCGACGTCGAGCGCCGCACCGTTCGTGTGCGCGTCGTATGGGACGCCGACCCCGGCCTCGGCCCGAACGCGCGCCGCGTGCGCAGCAGCCTCGCCGCCGGGCTCCGCGGCACCGCAGCGCAGACCCTCTGCGCCAGCACCTTGCAGCTCGAACGCGGCCTCTTCGCCCTCGAAGCCGGCTGGTCGTGGGGCAGCGACCCCGTCACCCGCTTCACCGTCGAAGCGAGCCAGTGACGCGCGCCTCGGTCATACTTTGACACACTGTCAAACCCAGCGAACCTCCGTCGGCCTCGTCGCCGCTCAGGCGAGGCCGCACCCTTGACGGTGTGTCAACCTACTCGACCGGCACCGGCTCTGCGCGCGGCCCGCGGGCGAGCTGCACCTCGGGGAAGGTGAACCCCGCGAACATCGCCGCCACGCCCGCGAACGCGATGATGGCGAAGAGGGGCATCATCGCCGCGCCGAGGGCCCCGGCCACCTGCGAGAGCGAGGCCGCCGAGGCGCCTTGTTCGTGCGAGAGGATCGCGTTCACCTGCCCCTCGTCGACGACCCCGTGGAGCCGGTGCGAGAGCAGCGCGCCGAGGGCCCCGACGCTCACTGCGCCGCCGATGCTCCGGAAGAACATCGTGCTCGCGGTGGCGACCCCGCGCTGCCCCCAGCCCACGCTCTCTTGCACCGCGACCACCAGGGCCGTGTTGGCCGCCCCCATGCCCACGCCGAACACGAACATCGCGACCCTGAGGCTCAGCACCGACGCGTGGCGCTGCAACAGCATCGCCGTCGCGACGGTGCCGAGGGCCACCAGAGCGAGGCCGCCGCGCACGAACACCCGCGGCCCCGTGCGCGCGAGGGCCCTCCCCGAGAGGGTGCCCGCGATGGGCCAGCCCACCAGCATCGGCGCCACGGCGCTGCCGGCCTCGGTGGGCGAGCCGCCCCGAACCGCCTGCACATAGAGCGGCAAAAAGATCAGCGAAGACATCATCACCACGCCCATCAAGGTGCCCGCCACGCTCGCTACGGTGATGGCGCGGTTTGCGAAGAGCGAGGGCGGCACGATGGGCTCTGCGACGCGCCTCTCGACCGCGATGAAGCCCGCGGTGGCGGCGAGCGAGAGGCTCAGCGTGAGGCCCGGCCAGCGACCGCCGACGCCCAACAAGAGCGACATCACGGCGACGCTCATGAGCGCGGCCCCGGCCCAGTCGAGGTGACGCTCGGCATCGGGGCGCGCCGATTCGTTGAACATCATCACCAAGATGGCCGCCGCGATGAGCCCGAACGGAACGTTGATGTAGAACACCCAACGCCACGAGAGCGCGTGCACGATCAGCCCGCCCAAGAGCGGCCCCGCCACGCCCGCGGTGCCCCAGATCGCGCCGAAGAGGCCCTGCACCTTGGCCCGCTCTTCGACCGAATACAGGTCGCCGACGATGGTGAGCGACACCGGCTGAAGCGAGCCCGCCCCGATGCCCTGGAGCGCACGAAACACCACGAGTTGGAGCATCGACTGCGACAGCCCCGAGGTGACCGAGCCCAAGAGAAAGAGCCCGAGCCCCGCGAGGAGCACAGGCTTGCGACCCCGCAGATCGGCCAGCTTGCCCCACAGCGGGATCGTCACCGTCGAGGCGAGCATGTAGATCGACCCGACCCAACCGTAGAGGTCGAAGCCGTGAAGGTCGGCGACCACCGTCGGCATCGCCGTCGCGACCACCGTGGCCTCCATGGCAGACATGAACATCCCGAGGCAAATGGCGGCGACGACCCAGCCGCGATGCGAAGCGCGCATACGTTTGGTCGCGGGCTATGCACCCTCTCGGGCGAGGGCGCCAGTGCGGTCTCTGCGACGCGCGCGACCCGAGGTGTCGGCCTTGCGCGCGGTCAGGCTCGGCGGGTGACCGTGTCGGCGGGCCCTGAGGGCTCCGCACCGCGCGCGGGTGGCCCCCTCGAAGGCCCGCGGTCTCTAGAGCGTGTCGTTCGACACCCGGCGGCGACGGAGCCGCGCCGAGCGAGAGACATCTTCGAGCACGCCCTCGGCGCCGGGCACGATCATCGCGGCGTTGGCCTCGTCGGTGTCGATGTGCATCTCGAGCTTGAACTTCGGCGACACCCGCACGAGCACGTCGCCGAAGATGAGGTCGCGGCCCTCAGAGTCGACCTCGACCTCGACCACGTCGCGGTCTTTCACCCCGAAATGCAGCGCGTCGTCGGGGTGCATGTGGATGTGCCGACGCGCGCAGATCAGGCCTTGGGTGAGCGTCAGGGCGCCGGCCGGGCCTTCGAGGGTGATGCCCGGCGTGTTGGCGACGTCGCCCGAGTCGCGCACCGGCGCGTCGACGCCCAAGACGAACTCGTCGGTGCGTGAAATCTCGACCTGGCTCTCGGGCCGCTCGGGGCCAAGAATGCGCACGTTCTGGAGCCGCCCTTTGGGCCCCACGACGGTGAGCTTCTCTTCGCAGGCCCACTGCCCGGGCTGCGAGAGCGGGCGCCAGGGGCGGAGCTGATAGCCCGCTCCGAAGAGCGTCTCGACCGCGGCGCGGGTGAGATGGATGTGCCGCGCCGACACCGCGATGGGGATGCCCGAGCGCGCCGACACCGCGTCGTGGTCGCGTGCGAGGAGCGCGGTGTCGCGGGCGATGGCGCGGGCCTCGTCGGTCTTCACCACGAGGAGGCGCACCCGCGAGGTCGGCTCGCTGATTTCGACCACCGGCGCGGCGTCGGTGAGGGCGACCTCGCGGTTGCGGTCTTCGTCGAGGCGGGCGCCGAGCCACTCCATGCGCTGTGCGATGCGGTGCCGCACAAGGGCGCTGTTTTCGCCGATGCCCGCGGTGAAGACCACCACGTCGACGCCGCCCATCACCGCGGCGTAGGCGCCGATGTACTTTCGCACGCGGTGGGCGAACACCTGGATGGCCATGCGGCACCGCTCGTCGCCCTCAGCCGCGCGGGCCTCGATGTCGCGCATGTCGTTGCCGAGGCCCGACAGCCCCGCGAGGCCCGAGTGCTTGTTGAGCAGGGCGTCGACCGCGTCGACGTCGAGGCCCTCTTTTCGCATGAGTTCGAGCACGACGCCGGGGTCGAGGTCGCCCGAGCGGGTGCCCATCACGAGGCCCTCGACGGGGGTCATGCCCATGCTGGTCTCGACCGAGCGGCCGCCCTCGACCGCGGTCACGCTCGCGCCGTTGCCGAGATGGCAGGTGATCACCCTGAGGTTGCGGAGCTCGTCTTTGAGGTGCTTCGCGGCCTGCTCGGCCACCCACTGATGGCTCGTGCCGTGAAAGCCGAAGCGCTTGAGCTGGTGCTTCTCTGCGAGCTCTTGTGAGAGCGCGTAGGTGCGCGCCCGGCGCGGCATCGTGGCGTGAAAGGCCGTGTCAAAGACCGCCACATGGGCGACGTCCTTTAAGAGCACCCGCGCCGCGCGGATGGCCGCGAGGTTGGCCGGCGCGTGGAGCGGCGCGAGGCCGCGCAGCGACTCGATCTTCTCGACCACCGCGTCGTCGATGCGCGTCGGGCGGTCGAAGAGATCGCCGCCGTGCACCACCCTGTGCCCCACGGCGTCGACCGCGAGCCCTTCGAGCAGCGCCGGGAGCACCGCCGCGAGGCACGCGCCGTGCGCGGCCCCGGGGAGCTCGACCCACGCCCCCGCGTCGACGCGGTACGCGCACCGTTCGGTGCCCACACGCTCGACCGAGGCCACCCGACGACGCCGCCCCCCGGGCACGTCGATCACGTCGAGCTTGAGGCTCGAGCTCCCGCAGTTGATCACCAGTACGTTCATCGCCATTGCGAATACCATAGGGTTGTGCGACGCGGGCGACGATGCACCCTGCGCTTGAGACGAGCCTCCTCGCGGCCGCGGCCTTGGTGGCAGGCGGGGTGAACGCCGTGGCGGGGGGCGGGAGTTTGTTGGTGTATCCGTCGCTGCTGGCGGTCGGGCTGTCGCCGCTCACGGCCAACGGCACGATGACGCTGGCCCTCGTCCCGGGCAGTTTGGCGGGCTTCTGGGGGCATCGGGGCCACCTCCAGGGGACGCGCGCGTGGGTGGTCGCGATGGCGCTGCCGAGCCTCTTGGGGGGCGCGCTGGGCACGGCGCTCGCGTTGCGGGCGGGCGACGCGGCGTTTGGGAGGATGGTTCCGTTCTTGGTGTTGGGGGCGACGGGGCTGTTCGCGTTGGCGGAGCCGATTCAGCGGCGTCTCTTCGTACCGCAGGGCGAGGGCGCTCCGCAGACCCGCGGGCGCCTCGCGGCGATGGCCCTCTTCCAGACGCTCGTGAGCGTGTACGGGGGCTTCTTCGGGGCGGGCATCGGCATCGTGATGCTGGCCGCCTTGGGCCTCCTCGGGCACCGCGACATTCACCGAATGAACGGCCTGAAGAACCTCGCCGCGGCCGCCATCAACGCGGTCTCGTCGGTGGCGTGGGTGCTCGCCGGGCGCATCGCCTGGCGCTACGGCGCCGTGATGGCGCTGGCGGCCATCGTAGGCGGCACCCTGGGCGCGCGGCTCGCGCGGCGCGTCGGCCCAAGCGCTGTGCGTCGAGCCATCACCGTCGTCGGCACCCTCATCGGCCTGGTGCTCCTCGCCCGCGCCTGGCGCCGCTGAGGGCCCGGCCCCCCAATCGCGGCGAGCAGGTCGCAGGCCAGGCGGCTGTCGGCTACAGTCACGCGGTCGTGAAGCTGAGCCGTCGCCTCGCCTTGAGTCTGTTGTGGTGTGTGGGCTGTTCGGAGCCCGTGTCGAGCGCGTCCGATGCGGGCGCCGACGCGGCCGTCGACGATGTGGGCCCCCAACGCGACGCGCCCGCCGACGCGCCCGATGTCGGCCCCCCGCGCGACCGCGAGGCCGTCGACGCCGGCTCCGACGCGGCCGGGGCCGATGTAAACGATGTCAACATGGTCGATCGGCCCGACGTGCCCGACGTGCCCGACGTGCCCGACGTGCCCGACGTGCCCGACGTCAACAGCATCGACCGCCCCGATGTGAACGACGTCAACATCATCGACCGGCCCGATGTGAACGACGTCAACATCATCGACCGCCCCGATGTGAACGATGTCAACATGGTCGATCGACCCGACGTGCCCGACGTGCCCGACGTGCCCGTGGTGGTTGACGCGGGCTGTGCGGCCCCGCGAACGATGTGCGCGACGGGCTGCGTCGACGTCATGCGCGACGGAGAGAACTGCGGGCGCTGCGACGCGCGCTGCCCCGCTGGGCAAGCGTGCAGCGACGGGCGCTGCGCGACCCTCACCCAGGTCGAAGGCGGCGAGCGCTTCACCTGCGCGCTGGTGAGCGACGGCACGGTGCGATGCTGGGGCAACCACGAGTACGGCCAGATCGGCGACGGCACGCCCATCGGGCGCCTTGAGATGCGCACGCGCCCGACGCAGGTGGTGGGCGTGTCGAACGTGAGCAGCCTCGCGGTGGGCGCGAACCACGCGTGCGCCCTGCTGCGCGATCAAACGCTGCGGTGCTGGGGCTACAACTCGAACGGCATCTTGGGCAACCTCGCGTCGAGCGGCGGTGAGCCCACGGCGGTGGTGAGCACCCAGGTGAGCGGCGTGGTGAGCGTCGCGACGGGCACCTTCCACACCTGCGTGGCGTTGCAAGATGGCACCGTGCGCTGCTGGGGGATCAACGTCAGCGGGCAGCTCGGCAACGGCACCATGACCTCGACCCGCACGGCCCAACAGCCGCCCGGGCTCAGCGATGTGCGCGCGGTGGTGGCCGGGAGCCAGCACACCTGTGCGCTTCGCGGCGACGCGACGGTGTGGTGCTGGGGACAGGGCATGATGGGCAACGGCAGCACGGGTAACGCGCTCACGCCGCAGCCCATGATGGGCCTCGCTGACGTCACCGGGCTCTGGGCCCGCAACACCGTCACCTGCGCCGTACGCCGCGACAACGTGGGCTTCTGCTGGGGCGCGAACTTCAACGGCCAGCTCGGCGACGGCACCACCGCGGCGCGGCTCACTCCGGTGCGGGTCAACACGCCCGTCGGCGTTCGGAGCTTCGCCATCGGCGCGGGTCACGTCTGCGCCCGCGGCGTCGACGACCGCTTGATGTGCTGGGGTTCGAACGCGAACGGCGTGCTCCTCAACGGGTTCTACGGCCTCGAACAGAGCGCCACGCCCGCGGTGATCGCGGGGGCCGGGCCGGTGAGCCTCCTCGGCAGCGGGCACGACCACGTCTGCGCGCGCACCTCAGACGGGGCGCTGCGGTGCTGGGGTCAGGGCGTCTACGCGCAGCTCGGCAACGGCGCGGCGGGGGGCTTCTTCGCGCCGCAGACGCCCTCGGGGCTCGGCAGCGTCGCGCAGGTCGTCGCCCGCGACGCGCACACCTGCGCGCGGCGCAGCGACGGCACCGTGACCTGCTGGGGCAGCGGCTCCGTCGGAGAGCGCGGAGACGGCCTCTCGGGGCTCGGGCGATACCTCCCTTCGACCATCGAAAACCTTAGCAATGTCACACAGATCGCCGCGGGCGCGTTTCACACCTGCGTGCGCCTCGGCGACGGCACCGCGCGCTGCTTCGGTGACAACCGCGACGGGCAGCTCGGCGACGGCTCGACCACCGCGCGCACCCGCCCCGTGGCGGTGTCGGGGCTCAGCAACATCGTAAGCCTCGCCCTCGCGCAGACGACCTCGTGCGCGCTCATGGGCAACCGCGAGGTGCGGTGCTGGGGCTCGAACGGTAGCGGGCGCCTCGGGCGCGGCTACGACGACCTCTTCTCGCACCCCTACCCCGAGGCCGCGGTGCGCAACCTCAGCGACGCGACGGCGCTCAACATGGGGCTCTTTCACGCGTGCGCGCTGCGCGGCGACGGGGCGACGCTGTGTTGGGGCGGCAACGACCGCGGGCAGCTCGGCGACGGCACCACCACGCTGCGCAACGTCGCGACGCTCATCGCGGCGCAACAAGGCGTGACCGAGGGCGCGGGCGGGTACCAACACCAGTGCGCGCGCCGGAGCGATGGCACGGTCTGGTGCAACGGGCTCAACAACGCCGGGCAGTGCGGTCAGCCCACCAGCGTCGCCCAGGTGTTGACGCCCACCCGGGTGCCAGGGCTCGACGAGGTGACGGCCTTGGCTGCGGGCGATTTCTTCACCTGCGCGCGTCGCCGCGACGCCACCGTCTGGTGTTGGGGCGACAACACCTCGGCCCAACTCGGGAGCGGCCAGCTCTTCGTGGCCCGGCCCGCCCCCGCGCGGGTCGAGGGTCTCAGCGATGTGGTTGAAATCACTGCGGGTTCGAACCACGCCTGCGCCCGCTTGGGCGACGGCACGGTGCGCTGCTGGGGTCAGTTTACGGCCGGCGCCTTGGGCATCTCCAACGTCTTCTCGGTGCGATTCTGAGGGCGCCCCTCAGGTCGGGAGGGCGGCGATCCACGACTCGAACTGCGCGCAGGCGTCTTCGAAGCTGCGCCCCTCGGTGCTCGCCACCTCGGTGCGCCCGTGGATCACCCGCACCGTCGCGTCGAGCGAGACCGGGCCGGTGAACTCGGCGATGCTGTCGAGCCGCGCGAGTTGGGCCCGCGCCTCGGCCACGGCCTCGTCGACGCTGCGGTCGCACCACGCCACGATGGCGTCGGTCGAGAGCCCCTTGCCCGTGAGCCCGCGCAGGGTGTCGTCGAACGAGACGGCGTTGCCGGGGCGCCAATAGTGCTCGGCGAGGGCCGGGCCGATGCGCGGGTTGTCGACGAGGTGGCCGTCTTCTTTGATGAAGTGCGCCCGGGTCTGGTGCACCGCCATCTCGGCCATGATGTACCCGTGGTAGTACGCGCTCGCCTCGGCGGTGAGGAGGTGCGGCACCGCCAACACGGGGCGGACCCCCGCGCTCAAGCCCTGCAGCTCGCGCTCGACCTCGCGAAAGGTGCCCAGGACCGTCTCGGCGTCGAGGCGGTCGTCGGCGAGCTCGTAGAGCCTGCGCTCGGCCAGGGGGATGGTGAGCATGGCCCTGACGTCCCAGGCTTTCATGGGCTGCGCCTCGCGCACGCTCTCTTCGATGAGCGCTACGGGCATCTTTTCGCCTTGCGCGTCGTGCAAATACCGACGGCGCCAGTCGGCGTCTTCGAGGAGCGAGTCCATGAACATCGACTGCGTCTCGGCGTAGGCCACGCTGGTGGGCGCGAACTCTTGCGCGAAGCACGGCGCGTCGCTCACGATGTTGCTGAAGTGCGCGGCGTGACCGCCCTCGTGAAAGAGCGTCTCGGTGGCCCGGAGCCCTGAGCCCACCGCCCCGGGCACCGCGTTCGCCGTGAAATTGATGCGCGCCGGGCGCCACCGCCCCTTGTCGCTGTACGCGATCTCGGGGCCGTGCATGAACCCGTTCTCGTATTTGCCCTTGCGGTCGACGAGGTCGAGGGTGAGGCGCGCGCCGCGGTACTTCACGTTCATCGCCGCGAACGAGCGCCCCCATCGGCGCAGGGCCGGGGCGAAGCCGAAGTACGGGTCGAGCGCCGCGGCGAGCTTGCCGGCCCGCTTGTAGAGAAAGGTCCACGGGTCGAGGGCGCCCTCGCCGTGGGCCTCTGCGAAGCGCTGCATCTCGTGCCGGGCCCGCGCCGCCGTGCGCCGGGCGAGCTCGTCGAGGAGCCCGAAGAGGTGCGCCTTGGTCATGCCTTCGACCACCGCCACGCGCCAGGCGTAATAGTCTTCGTACCCGAGCAGACGGCCGAGCTTGTTGCGGGTCTTCACGATCTCAAGAAAGCCGTGCTCGATCACGTAGGGCTCGATCGCGCGGAGGCCCTCGTAGGCCGCCCGACGGCGCGCGGGGTTGTCGTCGTTGCGCATCAACAGCGCGAGCTTGTTCGTGCCCGCGGCGACGAAGGCGCCCGTGTCGGGGTCGGTGTACCCAAGCTTCATCGCGGCGCGACGGGTCTGGAGCTCGCCCTCCATGCGCACGAGCTCTTCGCTGAGCGCGCGCCCCTCGGGCGACTCGATCACGTTGGCGGCGAAGAGGCGGATCCACCCGTGGAGGACGCGCTGCGCGTCGGCCGAGCCCTCGCGGGTCTGCTCGAAGCCCCGCAGCACCGCGAGGCGCTTCGGGTCTTGCAGAAACCGGTTGGTCTCGACCTCGGCCTCAGAGAGGGCGCGCTGCGCGGCCACGGCGTCTTCGGCGAGGCCCATCTTGACGGCCCAGAAGAGGTCTTCTTTGCGTGTGTGGAGGGCGTTGAACTGCTCGGTCAACGCGTCGAGGGTCGCGGCGAGGGTGCTCATCGGGCCGAGACCCTAGCACCATCACCCGGTCACGGCCTGCCCCATGTACCGCCGCCGAAAGAGCTCGCGGTCGGCGCAATCGTAGTAGGCCACCTCGATCGAGGGGGCGCTCGGGTCGACCCGAAAGACGGTGTAGTTCTGCTGGGCGGAGTGGTAGTCCCAACGGGGGTTTTGGCCGAAGAGGCGGTCGGTGAGGCCGGGCACGATGAAGACGGGGTTGCCGAGGTTGCCCCCCTGCCCCATGAGCACCTCGGTCATGCCCGCGCCGGGGCCGGTGTCGTCGAGGCGGGCCACGCTCGACATGTGAAAATCGCCCGAGAGCCACCACACGTTGGCGATGCGCTCGGCGCCGATGTACTCGAGGATTTCGCGGCGCGCGGCGGGGTAACCCTCCCAGCGGTCGCGCACGAAGGCCATCTCGTCGAACACCTCGGGGAAGTTGGTGATCGGCACGCTGTTGATCACAAACTTGAAGACCGCCGTCGAGGCCCGGAGGCCGGCCTTGAGCCAGTCCATCTGGGGGCGAGAGAGGTAGACCGCCTCGGGGGTCGATTGGGTGCTCGGGATGCGCTCGCCGCGGCAATCGAGCACAAAGATTTCAGCCGTGCGCCCCCAGCGGAACGAGCGCCAGATGCGCTCAGGGTGCGCAGGGTCGCGCCGCACCGGGAGGTGCTCGAAGAAAGCCCGCCTGGCCGCCGCGAAGACCGCGGGGTTGACCGTCTCGGGGTCGAAATTGTTGCCGACCTCGTGGTCGTCCCAGGTGCAATAGAGGCCGTGGGCGCGGTGCAGCCCGCGCATGCCCTCGGCGCTCCAGTGTCGCGCATATTTCTCGCGGTACGAGGCCGCGTCGTTGGCGCCGTCACAGTACGCGTGGTCGCCCGCGTGCACGAAGAACGCGAGCTCGTCGCGCCGCCCCGCCGCCGCCATCACCGGGAAGGGCGCCATCCGTTGGTGCGTGCACGAGGTGCCTCCGAACACCAAGGGCCCCATGCTGTCGGGCGCAGGCGCCGTACGAAAGCGCCCAAGCTCGCTGCGCTGTTGGGGCTGCCCCGCCGCGCCGAGCACGAACGCGTACACATAGGTCGTGCCCGGCGTGAGGCCCCCGAGGTCGGCGTGTACGAAGCCCCCGTCGCCCCGGGTGAGCGCCTCGGTGCGCGCCGTCGCGCTGAGCCGCCCCTGCGCGTCGATCGCCTGAATCACCAGTGAAATCGGCATGTTACCAGACTGCTGCGTCCACACCATGGCGCGGGTGTCGGTCATGTCGCCGGCCATGACGCCGAGGGCGAAGGCGCTGAGCGTCTCGACGGCGCCCGCGGTCGGGTCGGGCACGTTGAGCGTCACCCGCGCCTCGGGGCACGGCCCCGCGACGGCGCCATCACCCCCCGACGACCCATCGATCGCGGGCGCGTCGAGGCCCCCCGCGTCGGCGGCCCCGCCTGCGTCAGCGGCCGACGGAGCCTCGTCTGAGCAGCCCACCGCGCCTGCCGCTGCGCCGGCTGCGACCCCTAGAAAGCGCCTTCGTTTCATGGCCCCGGCTGCATACACCAGGCCGAGCGGGTCGCGCAAAGCGCCCAGGGCCCGACATTCGCGGCGGGCGGCGGTGAAACTGGCCAAGAGATGCGCTAAGACGGCCCCGACGCCGAGGCGCTCTTCGGCGTTCTCAACACCGCCTTCGTTCGGAGTGACCCGCCCAATGACCCGCCCATTGTCTCTCTCTTGGCTCGCCTGTTTGGGCTTTGTCGCCGCGTGTGAGGCGCGCGGCGCGTCGAGCATGACGGTGACCGAAGACGCGGGCGACACCCGCCGCGACGACGTGGTGAGCCCCGCCGTCGACCGTGCGGTGGTGACCGATGAGGGCGCGCCGATGTGCCCTGCGCCGCGGGTGCTCTGCGGGTCGAGCTGCGTCGACGTGCGCAGCGACGGTCAGAATTGCGGGGGCTGCGGGCTCCGTTGTGAGGGTGGCGCGGCCTGTTCGGGGGCGCAGTGTGTGACCGGGCCGAGCTGCCAAGACCCGCTGCGCATGTGCGGCAGCGCGTGCGTCGACGTGCAGAGCAGCACCGCGCACTGCGGGGCCTGCAACCGCGCGTGCGCTTCGGGGCAGCGGTGTACGAGCGGCCAGTGCGTGACGCCGCCCTCGTGCAATGCGCCCTTGGTGTTGTGCGACACGGCCTGCGTCAACCCCAACACCGACGCGCGAAACTGCGGGGTGTGCGGCTTTCTCTGCGGCGGCGGCGAGCGGTGCAGCAACGGCGTGTGCACGAGCGGGCCGGTCGACGCGGGCACGCAGCCGGTCGACGCCGGGGGCACGCCGGGGGCGGTGGGCAGCGCGTGTTCGAGCGACGCGCAGTGCGCGCCCCTGGCCTGCCTCACGAGCCTCACGGCGGGGGGCGTGTGCGGGGCCGTGTGCAACCCGGGCACGGCGTCGAGCGAGGCGGCGCAATGCGGCTCCAACGGGACGTGCGTGCGGGGCGTCCCCTTGGTCGGGCCCGACATGCAGCCGGTGCCTGGGTTCTGTCTCCGCGGCTGCAACGTGAGCGCCCCGGCGGGCACCTCGCAGGCGTGCCGCGCGGGCTTCGTCTGCACGGGCTTCTGGTTCAACCAGAGCGCGAGCAACGTCGAAGCCACGGGGTGTTACCCCTTCTGTTCGAGCGACAACCATTGCGTCGGCACGAGCGCCGGCGGGGTCCCGACGCCGCGGTGCAACCTTCGCACGGGCTCGTGCCTTCCGACGCCGCCGCCGACGGGTCTCCTGGCCGACGGCCAGCCTTGCGACCCGCAGCGCATTCAACAGACGGGGCAGCCGCAGTGTCGCGGGCTCTGCTTCCGCCTCTCGACCACGAACATGACGCAGGGTATCTGCGGCAGCTACCTCAACCTCGCGACCACCACGCGGTGCCCCGACGTGCCCGACATGCAGCCCCTCTCGCCCCAATCGGGCGACAACTTTGCGGTGTGCATCTTTCAGCCGTGCTCGACCTCGGCGCAGTGCTCGTCTCCGTTCATTTGCCGCTACCCCGAGAGCCAGGGTCAGCCCGTCACCCAGGCGCCGCGGCAGTGTGATTACCCGACCACGGCCCAGCCTCGCTGAGCCGCGCTCGGCCCGATGCGCCCCCTCGCCGAAGGCTCCCTCGAAGCCGCGGCCCTCGCCTTCGTGGCCGCACGGAGCGAGGGCCCGCCGCTCGCGCATCCGTGGCCGATCACGGTGCATTTTCACCCCGATCGCAGCTTCGAGACCGGCTCCATTCTTGAGTCGATGGCCCGCGACGGGCGGCTCCGCTCGCAGTTCGAGACGGCGACCAGCAACGGCGGCCTGAGCGCCTTCGAGGGCGGCGACCGATGGCGCTGGGAGCACGAGATCTTCGGCGCCGTCTACGACCGCGCAGCGCCATCGCGTCGGCCCTGTTACGGCGCGCTGAACTTCAGGTCGCGGCCCGAGGGCGCCGCCCCACGCTTCGGCTCGGCCCATTTCCGCCTCACGCCCGCGGTGCTGGCGCGTTGCACGTTTTGCTACCCTGACAGCTATTTTCAACCGACCCGCTTCGGCGTAGCCGCCGCCATGTCGCTCATCGCCCTGGCCGAGGGCGCCCCCCGCGACGCGCTCGATGACTACATCGAAGCGCAGATTCACGGCCCGGTGCGCCTCGCAGAAGACGTCGAGGCCCTGGTGCTAGACCCTTGCTATCGCGGCACCTGGGTCGAAGCGGAGGCCCGGCGGCTCCCCTGCCCGATCGCCTGGCATCACGGCTTCGCCCTCGACCCCGAACGGCTCCGCGCGCTCGACGCGTACCGCGGGCCCGAGGTCGTCGCGCTGGGGCTCCGCCTCGCCCGAGGCGCCCCGGTCACGCCCGCCACGCTCGGAGACGCCGCGCGGAGCGGCCGCTACGACCCGCAGGCGCTGAAGAAGCTCTGGCACTGCGTGGCCCGCTTCGGGGCTCGCGACGCGGCGCCGACGACGTAACCGATCGGCACCGCGGCGCTCAAGGCGACGCTTCAAACTCTGCGCGGACCGCGGCCCTGAGCGGCGCGTCTGTGAGGAAGCTCATCGCCGTGCGGGCCATGGCCTTGGCCGCGGCGAGCATGGTCTCGAGGCCCGCGTCGCTCTCGGCGGCCCGGGCGAAGGCGTGCTGGTGACACAGGGCCTCGCCTTCGTTCACGATCGCCAGCCAGGGGTGGATCGAAGGCACCGCGTGCGAGATGTCGCCCATGTCGGTCGAGCCCGAGCCCACGCGGCTGTCGGTCTCGCGCGGGTGACGCCCGAGGCCCTCAAGGTGGCGCCCGAGCTCTCGGGCCAGGGCGAGGTTGTTGCGCATGTCTTTGTACCCGCGACGCGCGACGATCTCGACCTCGACCCCCGCCGCGAGGGCCGCGCCGCGGGCGCATCGCTCGACCACGGCGCGCACCCGGTTAAGCTCGTCGAGGCTCCGCGCGCGCACCGAGAACTCGCAGGCCGCCCGCTCGGGGATGATGTTCACCGCCTGGCCGCCGTCGGTCACGTACCCGTGGACGCGCACCCCGTCGCGGAAATGCACCCGCTGGCTGTCGACCAGCGAGAAGGTCTGGAGGCACGCCGTGAGCGCGCTCGCGCCGTCCCACGGGGCCACCGCGGCGTGCGAGGGCGCCCCCCGAAAGCGCATGGTCAGCCACAGGTTTGCCAGGCACGGGTGCGCCAACAGATCGCGGTCAAAGGGGTGAAACATCATCGCGCAGTCGACGCCCTCGAAGACCCCCGCGTCGAGCAAGATCACCTTGCCGCCGCCCCCCTCTTCGGCCGGCGTGCCCACGAGGTCGACCTGCCCCCCGGTGCGCTCGAGCTGCGAGGCCACCGCGAGGAAGGCGCCCACCCCCGCCGCCGCGATGAGGTTGTGCCCGCACGCGTGCCCGATCTCGGGCAAGGCGTCGTACTCTGAGAGCACCGCCACCCGAGGGCCGCCGTGGCCCGCCCGCGCCCGCAGCGCCGTGGCGAGGCCCCCCAACGGCCGCTCGACGGTGAAGCCCCGGGCGGTCAAGAGCTCGGCGACCCACCCGGCGGCGCGGTGCTCTTCGAAGCGAAGCTCGGGGTGGGCGTGAATGTTCTTCGCGAGGCCCGTCAAGGCGTCGCGGTGAAGGTCTACCGCGCGGTCGAGCGCGGCGGCGAGGGCTGGGTCGAGGGCCATGACAGGGCGCGAGTTGGCACCGAAGCGCCCCGCGGCGCAACCGTTCGGGCGCACATTGGCGCTCGCGGGCGAGAGAGTGATACGCACCCCGTCGCCGTGAGCGGAGACATCGAAAGCGTCATCTCGAACGCAGCGAAGGGCACCCTCTTGCCCGTCTACCTCATCGGGGGCGACGAGCGCTTGCTCGTGCAACGGTGCGTCGACGCCATCCGTCACGCGACGGTGGGCGCCGGCCCCCGCGGGCTGGCCGAAGACCACTTCGACGGCAAGGGCCTCTCGGCCTCGGTGTTGATGAGCGCCGCGCGCACCCTGCCCATGATGGCCCGACACCGGCTCGTGATCGTGCGCGGGGTCGACCAGATGGGCACCGCCGAGCAAGAGGCCCTCATCGCGTACTTCGCCAAGCCCGAGCCGCGCACCGTGCTCGTGCTCGTGGCCTTGCAGCTCGACCTCCGCCGACGCATCGCCAACGAAGCGAAGAAGAACGGCTTTCTCTTCGTGGCGCAGCACCCCAAGGAGGGCGAAATCGGCCCTTGGATCACCCGCGAAGCCGCCCGCCGCCGGCTTCAGCTCGACCCCGGCGCGGTCGAGTCGCTGGCCCTCCTCGTAGGGCCCGACCTCTCGCTCTTGAGCGACGCCCTCGACCGCTTGAGCCTCTACGCTTACGCGCGCGCGATCACCGCCGACGACGTCGAGCAGTGCATCACCCCGGTGCGCGAGATCGCCGCGTGGGATCTCTCAGACGCCGTCACGAGCCGCAACCTCGCGAGCGGCCTCGCGGTGCTCGGGCGGCTCCTCGCCCAACGGCAGCCCGCCCTGCCCCTCCTCGCGGTGATCTCGCGGCAGATCTATCAGCTCGCCAAGGCCAAGCAGTTTCTCGCCTCGGGTGAGAAAGGGAGCCTCGCCGCAGCCCTCGGCGCACCGCCGAGCGCAGCGCAGAAGATCGCGGCCCAGGCCAAGCACTGGAGCCCCCAACAGCTCGCCCGCGCGCTGAAGATCCTGGCCGCCACCGATTCGGCGCTCAAGGGCGCGCGGCGCGGCGACGAGCGGGTGCTCGAAGAGTGCCTCATCGCCCTCGCGGGGGGCCCGGGGATGGGCGAGCTCGCAGACCCGAGACGGCCCCGCGGCGCTTGATCTCAGGGCGTCGGTGCGTACTCTGCGACCGAGGTGTCGGTCTCGTGGAAGCGCACCCGCACCACCGGGAGCCCCTCGCGCGCGAGGTGCCGAAAGATCATCTCGGCGAAGTGCTCGGCGGTGGGGTTGTGCGGCAGCTTCACGAAGACCTCGCCCTGAGCTTCGAGCACCGCGCAGAGCGGGTCGTCGTGGCGCAAGAAGAGCCGGTGGTCGAGGGTGTCGTCGATCCAACGGCGCGCGGTGGCCTCGAGCTGGTCGAAATCCATCACGAAGCCGCGCGGATCGAGCCGCCCCGCTTCGAGCACGATCTCGACCCGCGCGTTGTGACCGTGGAGCCGCGCGCACTTGCCCACATACTCCATGAGTCGATGGCCGTAACAAAAGCGAACCGTCTCGGTGATACGAAACACTGCAAACTGCCTCTTGCGAAAGCCCCGTCGGCGGGGGTGTGGGCGCTGCGTGCTGACCCGCGGCGACGCGCGCCCGTCGTCACAGCGCGACGGCCCCCGTAGCACACTGCGGCGGCGCGGTGGGCCCTCACGGCGCCATTTGTGCGCGCCCTGCAACGGCCCGTCGGGCGGGCCCTCGGCGGCCCTCTGAAGTTGTGCCCTTGAGACTAGAAAAGATCGTGCCGAGCGTGCGAAGCTCTCGCGCCTATGAAGTCGCCCCGGTTTTGCCTTCTGGCCACGATGGTTCTCAGCGTCGGATGCATCCAGCAGGCGCCCACCGGGGTGGTGTACACGCAACCACCGACGGCGACCATCGAGTCATCGGGGGGCGTCAACCGCGGGGCGGTGCCGCAGCCGACGGCGCCGGGCGGGGGCTCGCGCATCCGGGTGCTGCACGCCTCGCCCGACAGCATGGCGTCGAACGTCACGATCTACCTCGACAACGCGGCGGCGCCGGTGATTCCGAGCATTCGGTACCGTCAGTCGGTGGGGTATCAAGAGGCCAGCGCCGGGGCCCACTCGGTGCAGGTTCGCTTGCCGGGTTTCGCGGCAGACTCGCCGCCGGTGCTGTCATGGTCGACGCCGGCGTTTCAGCCTGGCCGTTCGTACACGGTGATCGCCCACGGCCTCGCGAGCGAGCTGGCCGGGCCGCCGGTGTCTTTCGCCCCCGTCGAAGACCTCGGCGAGGCGCCGGCCCCGGGGGTGGCCCAGCTTCGCTTCTTCAACGCCCTCGTGGGCGCCAACAGCGTCGACCTCTGCACCGCCCAGTCGGTCGCGTTTCAGTCGGTCCGTTATGGCACTTGGGGCACGACCCAGGTGCCCGGCGCGGTGGGGCGGTACATCCCCGGGCCGCCCGGGGCGGCGACCTTCGTCGTGCGTCTCGGCGGGGCCGGGGCGCCGTGCTCGGGCCAGCCCGTGGGCACCGCCCAGGTGATGCTCCAGGGCGGCTCGAACGCGACCCTGGTGGCCGTCGGGCGCATCGGTCGCCCCGCCGTCGCGACCGAGCTGCTCCAGTGCACCGACGCGCCCGTGCCCGGCGCCACGGCCTGCACCGCGGTGCCGCTGCGCTGAGCCGGTTCAGAGCATCAAGAGCCCCCGCCGCGCGGCCCGCACCACGGCCTCGGTGCGGGTGGTGGCGGCCATCTTCGCCATCACCGCGTTGACGTGAAATTTCGCGGTGTGCTCGCTGATCCCGAGCTCGACCGCGATGAGCTTGTTCGAGAGCCCCTCGGCCATGTGCGCGAGCACCTCTCGCTCGCGCGCCGTGAGCGCCTCGCCCCCCTCGGCCCGCGCCTCACCCGAGCCCCGCGGGGCCCGCTTCATGAACTCAGGCGAGAGCGCCACCACGCCGCGGTACGCCGCATGGAGCGCCGCGCGAAGGCCCGGCCCCGACGCGACGCGGCCCAGCGCCCCGCTCGCCCCCCGCTGAAGGCTCGTCTCAGCGGTCGCCTCGTTGACCGCGAGCACCACCCATGGGAGCCGCTTCTGCCCCGCAGGGCCCGCGTCTTCGTGGGCCTCAAGCCGACCGAGCACCTCTGCGCCCGCCGACGCTTCGGCCCCGAGGTCGACCAGCATCACGTCGGCGGCGTAGAGCCGCGCGGCCTCTGAGAGGTCGATGCGCGGGCTCACGGGGCCCATCACGGCGACCTCTTGGGCCACGGGCCCGGCGCTCTCAAGCCGCGCGGTGAGGCCGGCGGCCACGAGGGGGTCTTCGCACACCAACATCACCCGCAGTGTGCTCGGGTCGTCGATCGACTCTGAAAGTTTCATGGGCACGCTCGAACCCTCTGAAGAGGGTCTCGCAAGGTTTGGCGTCCTGCCCGTTTCGTCAACCTCTGGCCTGGGGTGCCCGGTTGATTGGGCAGTCGGCGCCCGCCTTATCGGCCCGTGGCGCGACCCCGCGGCGAGGCTCACCCTCAGCGTGCTGAGAGGAGTCGTGTCATGTCAACGGAGTTGTTGTCTTCAAAGCAAGGGTCTCGCGCGGCGGCCCGGGTCGCCCCCGCGGTGGTGCGCCTCGCGGGGCGCAGCGTTCACGCCTCGGGGCTGGTGGTGTCGAGCGCGGGCGAAATTGTGACCACCCTTCACAGCCTCGGCAGCGCCGACACCGTCGAGGTCACCCTCGACGACGGCCGCACCCTCGAAGGTCGTCGCCTCGCCGGAGACCCCGGCACCGACCTGGCGCTCGTCAAGGTCGACGCCGAGGGCCTCACCGCGCTGCCGTGGCGCGAGAGCCCCGTCGAGGTGGGCGAGCTCGTGCTCACGGTGGGTCGCCCCGGCAAGACCGCCCGGGTCACCCTCGGGGTCGTCTCGGCCGTCGGAGAGGCCTTCGTCACCCCCACCGGCGGCCGCATCGCGCAGTACGTCGACATCGACGCGAGCCTCCCGCGTGGCTTCACCGGCGGGCCCCTCATCGACCTCGACGGGCAGCTCTTGGGGGTCAACACCCCGGCCTTGGCGCGCGGCGGCGTGCTCGTGCCCGCGATCACCGTCGCCCGCGTGGTCGACGCGCTCCGCCGCGGCACAGGGCTCGCGCGAGGCTACCTCGGGCTCGGCGCCTACCCCGTGCGTCTCGGGCAGAGCGCCGCCGAGACCGAGGGCCTCGCGGGCGGCCTCGCGGTGGTGTCGCTCGACCCCGGCGGCCCCGCCGAAGCGGGGGGCGTGGCCTTGGGAGACATCGTCCTTCGGCTCGACGGGCACCCCGTCGACCACCCGCGCACCCTGCGCGACGCCCTCGACGCCAAGGCCGACACCGAGGTCACGCTCTCGCTCTTGCGCGGCGGCGCGCCCCACACCCTGCGCCTCCGGGCCGGCGCCCGACCGGCCTCACCCCTGCGCTGAGACGCCCCCGCGGAGGCCGCAGAGTTCTTCGCTGAGCGCCCAGAGCCGCGCCGCCGTCTCGGGGTTGCGCGCCTGAAAGCCCACGGGGCGCTCGCGGTGCTTGTACCAGTACCGCCCGGTCTTGCCCTCGACCTCGGGCGAAGCGCTTAGAAACACTGAAGTCTTCGCCCCCTCTTCGGGGGTCAAGAGCAGGGGCCGGGCGAGCTGCGCGACCCGCGCGGTGAAGCCCCCGTCGGTCTTCGCAAAGCCCGACCCGATGACCCCGGGGTGCAGACAGTTGGCCGTCACCGCGGTGCCCTCAAGGCGACGCGCGAGCTCGAGGGTGAAGATCACATTCAAGAGCTTCGAGTCGCAGTAGGTGAGCCACGCGCTGTAAAACCCGCGGCGGTGCTGGAGCCTGTCGAAGTTGACCCAGCCGAAATAGTGCGCGTCGCTGGCCACGTTGACCACCCGCGCGGCGGGGGCCCGGCGCAGCGGCTCTTGCAAGAGATGGGTGAGGTAGAAATACCCGAGATGGTTGGTGGCGAAGGTCATCTCGAAGCCGTCGACGCTGGTGCGATTCTCAGTCACCAACATGCCGGCGTTGTTGAGAAGCACGTCGAGGCGGTCGTGGTAGCGCCGAAAGGTGTCGGCCGCGCGCTGCAGGTCGGCCAACGAAGAGACATCTGCCTGGATGAGCTCGGCCTCGCCCGCCCCTGAAGCGCGAATCTCTTGGATCGCGGCCTTGGCCTTGTCGATGTTGCGACACACCAACACCAGCTTCGCGCCCATCTTCCCGAGGGCGATGGCCGCGGCCTTGCCGATGCCTTGATTGGCGCCCGTGATGAGCGCGGTCTTGCCGCTGAGATTGGGCGCTTCGAGGGTCATGGTGGGTCTTCGGTGCGTTGACGTTCTGGTCTAAAAAACGCCGCGACGATACCCGAGCTGGCCCCCTCGTCAATCTCAGTAGGCCGCGTCGGGGCCCCAGTGCGCGCGCAGGTATTCTCGTCGCCCCGAGTGCTCGTGGTACCCGTTGTATCGGTCGGGGTGCGTTCGATAGAAGTCTTGGTGGTAGTCTTCAGCCACCCAGAACACCGGCGCGTCTTCGACGGTGGTGGTGATGGGCCCCTCGCCGTTGAAGCGCCCCGAGTCGATGATGGCCTGCCGCGAGCGCTCGGCCTCGGCCCGCTGCGCGGCGTCGTGCACGAAGATCGCGCTGCGGTACTGGTGCCCCTGGTCGGCGAAGGCCTGGTCACGGCCCGTCGGCATGATGCGGCGCCAGAACAGATCGAGGAGCTGCCCGTAACGCACCCGCGCCGGGTCGTAGAGCACCCGAATCGCCTCGGCGTGCCCCGTGCCGTGGTTGCTCACGGCCTCGTACGAGGGGTGAAGCTCTGGGCCGCCGGTGTACCCCGAGAGCACCGCGCTCACCCCGGGGAGCGCCTCAAACGCGGCCTCCATGCACCAGAAGCAGCCTCCCGCGAAGGTGGCCACGGCGACCCCCGCGGGCGGCGGCGGCGCGGGCTGCGTCTCGCCCTCGGGCCAGTCGTGGCGGGCCGCGGGCGGCGACGGGCTCGGCGCCGGAGCCTCGACGGCGTGGGCCGGCCGCGAGGCGTCGCCCATCGTACGGGGCGCGGGCTGCGTCGCGCGACCGCAGCCCATCGAGAGCACCGAGGCGACCCAGACCGCAACCCACCGTGATGGCTTCATCGACGGGCTTACGCCGCGGGGTCGCGGTCTGTAACACCCGCGTCGCTTTCGCCGAGGACGCCCTCCCACTTGGCGATCACCACCGAGGCCAGGGCGTTGCCCGTGACGTTGGTGGCGGTGCGGGCCATGTCCATCACCTCGTCGACCGCGAGGAGCATCGCGACGCCGGCCTCGCCGGGCAGGCCGAAGCTCGCGCAGGTGCCCGCGATGATGACCATGGTGGCCCGGGGCACCGCGGCGACGCCCTTCGAGGTCAGCACAAAGGTGAACAGCATCGCGAGCTGCCGCGTGAGCGAGAGGTGCATCCCCGCGGCCTGCGAGATCGCCAGGGTGGCCAGCACGAGGTAGAGCGTCGAACCGTCGAGGTTGAACGAATACCCCGCGGGGATCACAAAGCTCGCCACCCGCCGAGGCACCCCGAGGCCGCCCACCCTGTCGATCACCTGGGCCAAGACCGACTCGCTGCTCGCGGTCGAAAACGCCGTCAACACAGGCTCGCGCACGGTGCGCAGGAAGCGCCCGAAGCCCACCCCCGTCCACCAGAGGACGGGCACAAAGACCAGGGCGACGAAGATCGCGAGGGCCAGGTAGAGCGAGCCCACCATGGTCGCGTACTGCCCCAGAAGATGCGCCACCGCGGGCCATCCGCGCACGACGTGGCCGTCGACGGTGTGCCCCGCGGCCATGTGCGACACGTTGTAAGCCATCGCGCCGAACACCCCGAGCGGCGTCAAGGCCATCACCATCGCGGTGTACTTGAACATCACCTGGGCCGCGGCCTCGAAGAAGCTCAGCACCGGGCGGCCCTTGTCGCCCACCCGGGTGAGGGCGATGCCGAACAGCGTCGCGAAGACCACCACCGGCAGCACATCACCCTCGGCCGCGTGCTTCACCACGTTCGTCGGAAAGGCGTGGAGCGCCACCTCCCACCCCGTGCGCTGCGGCGGAATCTGCACATCATGGGCCGCGGTCTGGAGCGGCAGCCCCGCCCCGGGTTGCAGCACATTGCCCACCACGAGGCCCACCAAGAGCGCCATCGTGGTCACCACCTCGAAGTAGAGAAGTGCCTTGACGCCCATGCGCCCGACGGCCTTCACGTCGCCGGTTTGCGCGATCCCGGTGATGATGGTGCTCACCAGGATGGGCACCACCACGCTCTTCACAAGCGAGATGAACGCCTTCGAACAAAAGCGAAACAGCTCGTACACCTGCGGGTGCTGGTCTTGCGGGAAGAAGCCCCCGAGCACCACCCCCAAGACCAGGCCCAGGGTCACCCACCGTAGCCCCGAGGCCCCCGCGCCCTCGGGCCGCGTCTCGCGCTCTGCCGTCATGGGCGCAGCGTACCCGATGCCCGGGCGTCGCTTCGACGGCCAAGTACGACTTTCAGCGCGTCGACCTCACACCCCTGCGATATGGTCGGCCGCGCAGAAGGGAGCGTCGAGACCGTGAGCGATGCGTTTGAGGGCGCGGCCGAGAAGCTCCGCGCGGTGCGAGACGCCGTCGAGACGGTGATCGTCGGGCAGCGCCCCGTGGTCGAGGCCGTGATCGGGTGCCTCGTCGCGGGCGGGCACGGGCTCCTAGAGGGCGCGCCGGGGCTCGGCAAGACGGCCCTCGTGCGCGCCGTGAGCGAGGCCGTGGCGCTGAAATTTTCGAGGGTTCAGTGCACCCCCGACCTGCTGCCGAGCGACCTCACGGGCACCCGCATGATCGAAGAAGACCCGCAGCGGGGGCGGCAGTTCGTGTGGGTCGAGGGCCCGCTCTTCGGCCAGCTCGTGCTCGTCGACGAGGTCAACCGCGCGACCCCGCGCACGCAGTCTGCCTTGCTCGAAGCCATGGCCGAGGGGCAGGTCACCCTCTCGGGCGAGCGCCGCGTGTTGCCCCAACCGTTCTGCGTCCTGGCCACTCAGAACCCCATCGAGATGGAGGGCACCTACCCCCTCCCCGAGGCGCAGCTCGACCGCTTCTTGCTCCACATCGAGGTGCCGCGCCCGCGCCGCGAAGACCTCGCGACGATCCTCGGGCAGACCACCCGGCACGGCCGCCCGGCCCTCAGCCCCTGCCTCGACGCCGCGACCCTCACCGCGTTGCGGGCGCAGTGCCGCGACGTCGCCCTCGCCGACACCCTCCTCGACCAGGTCACCGCCCTCCTCGACGCCCTCGACCCGAGCGCCCCGACGGCCTCGCCCGCGGTGCGCCGCGCGGTGAAGCTGGGCCCGGGCGTCCGCGGGGGGCAAGCCCTGGTGCTCGCCGCCAAGGCCCGAGCGCTCACCGAGGGGCGCGCGCAGGTGAGCGAGGCCGACCTCAAGGCCGTCGCCCCCTCTGCGCTAAGACACCGTATTCACAGAACATTTGAAGCACAACTCGAAGGCACCAGCGCCCACGCCCTGGTCGCCGAGGCGGTATCCTCGTGGCGCGCATAACGCTCATCGGGTTGGCCCTCGCGCTCGCGCCCGCCTGGCTCGGGGCGCAGCCGCTGTCGGGTCACCAGCTCTTCCCGCGCTCGGGCTACGGCACGGCGCTGCACACGGTGGTGCTGACGGTGGCGCCGGGGCTCAGCGCCGACGACCCGCTGGTGCTCAGCGCCCAATCGTGGATGCAGCACCGCAACATCGAGATGGCCCTCCCGCGGGGCGCCCAGGGCGCCGAGGTGCTCATGCCGGTGATCGCGGGCATCCACGACGTCAACCAGATCACGGCGCGCTACGGCGGGCTCTCGACGCCCCTCGTGATGGAGCCGCAGCCGCGCGACGAGCGCTCGGTGGCCGCGGTGGGGCTGCCGCCGGTGTTGGTCCAGACGGCGCTCCGCAGCGTCGGGGTCGAGCTCTCGGCGGCGGCGGTTTCGGTCTTAGGGGGCGACGCGCTCGTGCCGAGCCTCGTGCCCGCGTTCGGCGGCCTCGACGGCATGGTGGTCAGCGACACCTCGCTCCGCGCGCTCAACCCTGTCTCGCGGGCGGTGCTCCTCGACTGGGTCTTCTCGGGCGGCGCGCTGATCGTCTTGGGCGACACGGCCTCGCTCGCCCGCGAGCCGTGGTGGGCGCCGCTCGCCGCCCGCACCGCCCACGACGCGCCGTGGGGCACCTGGTACCGCCACGGCCTCGGCACCTTGGGGCTCATGCCGCTCACCCTCGCCGACTACGACGCGCCCCCGGCGGGCGTGATCCCCGAGTATGCGCGGCTGAGCGCCCTCGCCCGCGCCCTCGGCGGCGCCGGTCGCGGCCTCTTCGCCCCGGGCAACCTCAGCCTCTTTGAGCGCTTCACCAACCAAGGGTACGGCGCCGCGTTCAACCTCGCCGAGCGCGAAGATCACCGCGGGCCGCTCACCGTGGTCGCGGGCGCGTTGCTCGCCTACTGCATCGCGCTGGGGCTCTGGCTCAAGCGCAACCGCGCCGCCAAGAACCCGCTGCGCTTGTTCGTCGAGCTCCCCGTCGCGGCCTTCGCGATCTTGACCCTCAGCTACGCGGCCTCGCGGGCGGGCCGCAGCCGCGAGAACATCGCGCGGGCCTTCGCCGTGCTCGACCTCAGCCAGGGCGCAGACCGCGGGTATCAGCGCTCGTTCTTGTGGATCCGCGTCGGCACGAGCCTCACCCTCGCGCCCCAGACGCCCGCCGGACAGGTCGAGCTCTATCAACCCACGAGCGCGCGCGGCACCACCCTCCGGTACGACGGGCAGCGCCTCAGCACCACCCGCCTGCGACTCGCGTCGCTCGAACAAGCCTACGGGTACCACGAAGGCCTCGTCGCACTCGGGGGCACCGTCCGCCTCACCCGCGACGACGACGCGACGCCGCGGGTCACCAACCAGACCGCCTTCACCCTGTCGCCCGGCGTCGTCGTGAGCGCCAACGGTCACCGGGTCTACACCGTCGCAGGCCTCGCCCCCGGGCAGAGCGCGCGCGGCGAGGCCCTCACCCGCGCCCAGGTCTTGACCAACCAAGAAGAGAACCTCCTCAACACCCTCCGCGGCAACGCGATCATCGAGATGGCGCCGCGGCTCCTCGGGCTGCCCCTCGCGCGACCCGGGCCCACCCAATACCTCGCGTTCAGCACCGACGCGGCCCGCGACACCGCGGCCCGCACACACCGTATGGGCATCACCCTCCGCGAGGCCGTCACCCTCGTACGCGCCGTCGACGACGACGGCCCGGCCCTCGGCGAGACGCGCGCCGACCGCGACCCCGAGGCCCGGCTCCCCCCGCCCGTCGAGGTGCCCGCCACCCAAGCGCCCGCCACCGACGCCGCCGTCGACGCGAGGGCCTTGCTTTCGCTCCTCGGCGCCGACGCGGGCGCCGCCGCCCCGCCCGACGGAGCCCTGCCATGATCCGCTGTGAGGGCCTCGTCCAACGCTTCGGCGGCCGCACGGTCTTGCACGGCGTCAGCCTCGACGTGCCCCGCGGGAGCGTCTTCGGCTTCATCGGCCCCAATGGCGCCGGCAAGACCACCACCATCCGCATCCTCGCGACCCTGAGCCTGCCCACCGAGGGCCGCGCCGAGGTCGCGGGCGTCGACGTGATCGCGCACCCCGCCGAGGTGCGCCGCAAGCTCGGGTACATGCCCGACAACGCGGGCATCTACGAGCGAATCACGGCCCAAGAGTACCTAGAGTTCTTCGCCTCGGCGGCGGGCGTCGCGGTGGCCTCGCGGGCCAAGGTCATCGCCAACGTGGTCGAGCTCACCGAGATCGGGCACCTCGCCGGGCGCGAGGTCATGGCCCTCTCGAAGGGGCAGCGTCAGCGCCTCTTGCTCGCGCGCACGCTCCTGCACGACCCCGAGGTGCTCATCCTCGACGAGCCCGCGAGCGACCTCGACCCGCGGGCCCGCATCGAGCTGCGGCTCTTGTTCGCCGAGCTCGGGCGCATGGGCAAGACGATCTTCCTCTCGTCGCACATTCTCACCGAGCTGGCTGACATCTGCTCGCACGTCGGCATCATCGAGCAGGGGCGCATCGTCACCGCGGGCACCATGGCCGACCTCCAGGCGCGGCTCCGACCGGGCCTGCGGGTGAAGCTCTCGGCCCTCGGGCCCTTCGAGGCCCTCGACAGGGTGCTCAAGACCTTCTCGTTCGTGAAGGCCGTCACCCCGGTCGCGACCGAGGCCCACGAGCCCCGCGAGGTCACCCGGGTCGCCGTTCACTACGAGGGCGACCACCATCGCCTCGCCGAGCTCGTGGCCGCCCTCTGCCGCGCCGAGATCGCCCTCATCGCCGTCGAGCCCGAGCGCACCAACCTCGAACAGATCTTCATGGACGTCACCACCGGCGCGCAGCCCACGGAGCCCTGATGTCACCCCTCTCGCGCCTCGCGCAGCCCTTCAGAGACCCCAACCCCATCCTCCGCAAGGAGCTTCTTGGGGTCCTCCGCACCCCCCTCTACCTCCGGGCCCTCACCGCGAGCGTGCTGGTCTTGAGCAGCATCGTCGTCGCCGTGGCCGCCTCGTCGAGCGATCGGTACGACCACGCCCAGACGGGTCAGGCGGTCTTCCTCCTCTTCTTCGGCGGCGCGGCCCTCTCGATGATCGTCACCGGCTCGGTGCTCGGCGCGAGCGCGGTCTCGCAAGAGCGCGAGGCCCGCACCCTCGAAGCCCTCACCCTCACGGGCATGCCCCCGTGGCGCCTCTTGCTCGGAAAGTGCCTCTCGGTCTTCGCCGCGACGGCCCTCGTGCCCGTGGCCGCGGTGCCCATCCTCTCGATGGTGGGCCTCTTCGGCGGGGTCAACCTCGGCCAGATCGTCATCGCCACGGGGTACACCCTCACCTGGGGCCTCTTCGCGGTGGTCTTCGGCGCGGGCGTCTCGGCCCACAGCGCCCACGTCCGCTACGCCGTCTTCGGGGCGCTCCTGCTGGCCTTCGTGGGCACCTTCTTCGGCGCCGCGCTGCTGACCTCGCTCGGGCACGACCTGCACACCCGCTACGGCCTCGGCCTAGAGGGGCCCTTCTTCTTCGTCGACGCGTACAGCGCCATCCCCTGGGGCCCCGAGTACCGCTTCTACCTCATCACCCTGCCCGGGGTGAGCCTCGGGCTCCTGCTCTGGGGCGCCTTCGCGCTCGGCCTCGCGGGGCTCCTCGAACCCGGGCAAGACCGCACCCTGCCCCTCAAGCGCTGGCTCCTCGGGGCCGTCGCCGCGGGCCTCGGCGCCCTGACCCACGGGCACGCCGTCTTCGCGTCGACCCCCCGCACCCGCGGCGTGGTGGCCTTCTTGGCCCTCGCGGCGCTCGCCGTCGTCTGCCTGCAACTGGGCTTTCTCTGGGTGACCGCGCCGCTCGCGACCAACCCCCGCATGGCGCGCGAGCACGCCCAGCGCTGGCTCGGCGCCCTCACCCCGCCCACCCAGCGCGCCTCGTTCGTCTGGCTCCTCGGGGTCTACGCCCTCGGCGCCGCCGTCGTGGTGAGCGTCACCGCCCGGGGCGATCACCTCGCCCTCGCGAGCGCTTGGGGCCTCGGCTGGCTGGCCACCCACCTCGGCCTCGTCGGGGCCCTGGCCAACCGCAAGGCGCAGCCCATCGGCAGCGCGCGGGCCATCATGCTCGGCGTGATCCTCTTTACGAGCGCCCTGGTCTGGCTCATCGCGGCGCTCCTCCGCATCGACGACGTCGACCGGGTGCTCTCGATCGCGAGCCTGTCGCCCATCTGGCTCCTGGTCGCCGTCGAGCGCGGGCTGCGGGCGCCGAGCGACCCCGCCTGGAGCGCGGTCATCGCCTCCGCCGCGGGGGTCTACGGCCTCCTCGGGGCGCTGAGCCTGGGCCTCTACGCGCGCAACGCCCGCGCGCGCCTCGTCGACGGGTCGTCACCGCGGGGTTGAGTCGTGGTAGCTCACCAGCCGCGGCGGCATCACCCGCGGCACCGTCGCCCGCACCCGCGTCCCCTGCGGGTCGCGGGCCTCGACCGCGAGCCTGCCGCCCACGCCCACGACCCGTTCGCGCATGCCGATGAGCCCTCGGCGCCCGCGGGCCCCGCCCTCGGCGATGCCCCGCCCTGAGTCTTCGATCACGATCCGCAGCTCGCTCGGCGTGGCCTCAAGGGTCAGGGTCACCTCGGCCGGCCCGGCGTGACGGGCCACGTTGGTGAGGCTCTCTTGCACCACCCGAAACACCACCAGCGAGACGGCCTCGTCGACCTCGCCGTCGAGGGTCACGTCGGCCTCGCAGCGCTGCCCCGTGCGCTCGCGAAACTGCCGGGCCAGCCACTCGATCGAGGCCCCGAGGCCCTCCTCGTCGAGCATCCGGGGGCGCAGCGACTCAAGGATGCTCCGCATCGCGGTGTGGGCCCGGTCGAGCGAGGCCGCGATGCGCTCGGCGCTCTCACGCCCGCGGGTGTCGACGGCCCGCAGGCGCAGCACTTCGGCTTCGAGGCGCAGCGCCGTGAGCTCTTGCCCGAGGTCGTCGTGAAGCTCTCGGGCGAGGCGGCGGCGCTCGGTTTCGAGCAGGTCGTCGAGGCGCAGCGCCAGCTTTCTGAGGTCGCGGGTCTTGGCCTCGACCTTCTCGTTGAGCTCGTCGGTGAGGCTCTTGAGGTCGCGGCGCTGCCGAAGGTCGCGCACGAGCGTCGCGACGTGCTGCCGCGCGTACACCACCGCGAGGCACGCCACCGCGAAGCAGGTAAAGAGGTTCACCGCCCCTTGCGTCGCCACCGCCTGGTACCGCGGAATGCCCCACGCCGCGACGCCCATCGCCGCCGCCACCGAGAGGTAAAACCACCCGACCCCGGCCCTGAGCAGGTGCGGCGTCACCACCAGCGCGATCAAGAACACCCCCGTGTTGCCCGTGGTGCGCTGCGCGTTGACCGCCAGCCCCGCGTGCACGAGCAGCACCATCGTCTGCCCCGCGCGACCCAGCCAATGGTACCGCCGGCTCAGCGGGTCGGGGGTCGCCCACGCCAGCGCCGTCGCGATCACCACAAAGGCCGTGAACGCGCCGTGCAGGCCCAGGCTGGTGTGACGCCAGAGGCGCTCGGGCGCGGTGTGCGCGTCGAGCCGAGAGAACACCCCCAAGACCACCAGCTCGTACGCGAGGGTGGCAACACCCCATCGACGGAGGCGCAGATGGTTGAACCGCAGGAGCTCGGCCTCGTAGGCCCCGCGCCCCCCCGGGTCGAGGCCCTCTTCAGGGAAGAAAAACGCGCGCAGCGTGGCCCCGTCAGGGAGCTTCATCGACGACACCCGGGCCGCGGGCTCAGCGCTCTTCGAGGCAAGGCAGAGGGAGCGAAGGCGCCGCGCGGGGCCGACCGCACGCCGCGGGGTGCTCGAGCACTTCGAGGAGCCGCGGAAGCTCCATCGGCTTGTCGATGAAGTGAAGCGGGCTGATGTTCAAGCGGTCGAGCTGCGCCGCGCAGAGATGAAACGCGCTGGTCAACACGATGGGAAAGCCCGGCATCACCCGCGCCACCTCGCGCGCCAGGGTCAGCCCGTCGGTGCCCGGCATCATCACGTCGGTGATCAGCGCGTACCAGTCGCCCTCACCGAGCACCCCCATGGCCTTCGAGGCGTCGGGCAGGGCCACCACCTCGTAGCCTGCCGCTTCGAGCAACCGGGACAGGGTGAAACGCTCGTTAAGCTCATCTTCGACGAGAAGCAATCGCCTCATACTAGCGACCTCCACACCCCGGCTCACGCGCCTCGGGGCGGTGCGGAAAGGATCGTCTGCGCTACGCCCGGCACCGTACGAGACCCGCCTCTACGCCGCAAGTCTCAGCCGACACCGCAACACCCCCCGCGGCGCGCGACGCCGCCCTCAGGGGCGACGCGAGGTAGACCACCCCAGCCCAGAGAGCAAGACCCGCCGCGCACTTTTCACACGCCCCCGTCTGCCCCCAAGACCGACGCGGCCCCCCGGCCTGACCGACACAGCCCCCCGGCCTGACCGACACGGCCCTCGCCCAGACCGACGCGGCCCCCGACCTGACCGACACAGCCCCCCGACCTGACCGACACGGCCCCACGGCCTGACCGGCTCCCAAGACCGACTGCCACCGCGCGGCTGACCGACGGCCCCCGCGCGGCTGACCGACTGCCCCCGCGCTGGGCGCCGACGCCCGCAAGACACGCGAAACGCCGAGGCTCAGTCGCCGCACTCGATCCGCGCCAGACGCGGACCGCGCTGGGTGCGAAACACCGTCACCCACTTCGTGGCGTTCACCTGGGTGAGCGGGAGGCTCCAGCCGCGCTCGGCGTCTTCGACCGACCAGAGCACCTCGCCGAGGGTGTCGGCCTCGTTGGCCGGGCGGCCGTCGGCCTCGAAGCGCTGGAGCCGCAGGGTCTTGCCGTGATCCGACGCGCCGAGCCACACCGCGAGGTAGCGGGCCCCGTCGCGGGCCACGGCGGCGTGGGCGGGGTGCCCCCCAGGGTCGAGCGCGCGGCGCGTGAGGGCCCCGGCCCCCGAGCCCACCAGACCCGACACGAGCGAGACCTCGCCCCGGGCGTCGACGAGGCTGCCGAAGAAGAAGGCCCCGCGCCACGCGGCCGAGAGCACCCGGTCGCCGCAGCGGGCCATCGCCGGGTCGAGCAGCGCGCTCCAGGCGTGCACCGGCCCGTCGTCGCCGTCGCGGAGGCTCGCCCAAGCCCCCGGGAGGCAGCCCTCACCGGCGCTCGCCGAGAAGGTCGCGGCCCAGCGGGCGGGGCCCTCGTCGAGCCGCGAGAGGGTCATCGCCGAGAAGGCCGCCTCGGGGGCCTGGCTGCTCGTCACGTCGGTGCGCGGGCCGTCTTCGAGGGCCTCGATGGCCGAGTGAATCACCACCCCGTGGGCAGGGCGGAACACCCCCTCCGGGGCGCCCTCCCACACGTCGGCGGCCCAGATCCTGTGGTGCTCGGGGCTCGCCGCGAGGGCCACCGCGTCGCCCGTCGCCTCTCGCAAGAGCAGGTCTTCGCCAGGCTCGTCGCCGCCCCCATCGCCCACCCGCTGGAGCCGCAAGGTCTGACGCGCCTTGCCGAGCACCACCACGGTGTCGCCCCCGAGGAGCGAGACCGCCCCCACCCCCTGGGGCACCGTCGTGTCAGCCGGGCGCCGCGAGAGCGTGCCCCGGGCGGCGTCGAAGCGCAGAAAGCGAAGCGGCGTCTCAGCGGCCCCGGGGCCCGCGGCGCTCAAGGCGAGGAGCCCCCGGGAGGCGTCTCCGGCGAGGCCTGCGATGCGGGTCTCGGGCCCGCGGGCCACGGCGCCGAGGGCGAGCGGTCGCCACCCGAGGGCGCAGTTGGGGCTTTGGCTCCCGGTGAGCTCCCACGCCGCGACGGCGGCCTCGGTCTCGACGGCGACGAGCACCCGCTCGCCCGCCCGCACCGCGCGCACGGCCCTTCCGCGGCGCAGCGGGCTCGCGAGGGCCACGGGCACGGGGTCTGAGACCGCCAGGGTGTTGAGATCGACCCGGGTGGCCGCGAGGGTCTCGGCGCCGCCCCACACCACCACGGGGCCGCACCCGGTGGCGACGAGGTCGTGGTCGTACGCCTCGCCCACGGCGACCCGGGCGCTGCGCCCGAGCCGCGCGGTGTCGCCCTCGACCGAGAGGGCGCCGACGGTGACCCCCGCGCCCTCGCGCCAGGCGATGAGGGCGCCCGCGGCGGGGTCAGACGCGCTCACCCGGGCGAGCCGGGGCGACACGGCCTCGCGCACCGACGCGTCGCTCACCCGGGTCACCCGCAGGGGCTGCGCGGCGAAGGGGTCGGCCCCCATGACCGCGACCTCGACGGCTCCGCCCGGCGCCGCCGGGGCGTCGGTCACGAACGACCCCTCGCGGTGGGTCTGCGCCACGAGCACCCGCGGGCCGAGCACCAGGAGGGCCGGCGACGACCAGCGGTCGCGGCGCGCCGCGGTGTACCCCGCGCTCTCGCGCACGCTGCGGGCGTGGAGCCGACGCGCCCCGAGGCCCGGGCGCCCCGCGAGGGCCGTGGGCGTGCCGTCGGGCTCGACCGCGAGGGCCATCACCGCGGGCGCGGGAGGCGCCTCAGGGCCGCGCGGCCAGGCGACGTCTCGGGCGTCGGCGCCGAGTCCGCGGGCCACGACGCCGGGCTCACCGGGGCGGGTCACCACCACCGAGACGCCCTCGGCCCGCTGCACGAGGCCGGCGTTGGGCGCGGCGCCCTCGGACGCGGTGGTGAGCCCGAGCGGCGTCACCGTCGCGGCCCCCTCGGAGGCGAAATGAGCGACCCGCACCTCGGCCTCGCCCCGGCGCGCGGTGGCGCGGGTGAGGAGCACCCAGGCCTCTTCGCCCCGCACGACGACCTGCCTGGGCACGTCGGCGGCGTCGGGGCTCACCGAGACCGTGGCGGCGACCACGCAGCGGCCCGCGGCGGCCCGGCCCGCGGCGCCCTGGTGGCGCGTCGACCAGCGCACAAAGAGCAGCGTGCCGGCGAGGCTCAGGGCCCCAGAGACGATCATCCAACGCGGAGTGGGGAGGGGTGATGCAGCCATCGCAGCGCCGAGCCTGAGGGGGGGGCAGAAGGGAGGGGGTGCGTACCGCCGCGGGGGCCTCTGCAACGGCGACTGCGCACGGCTGGTATACAGAGAATGGCCTCGCGCTGTATGCTGCCTGCGGTCCTTCTGCAAGCGTCCTGCGCCCCGAGACTCGCCCTGTGACTGACTCTGCTCCGTTGCCATTCGGTCGGTATCAACTGTTGGATCAGATCGCGCACGGCGCGATGGCCGAGGTGTTTCGGGCCAAGAGTTACGGTGTCGAGGGCTTCGAGAAGCTCGTGGTGGTGAAGCGGATGCACCCCGACCTCGCCGCGCACCAGCCCTTCGTTGACGCGTACCTCCGCGAGGCGCGGATGAGCGTGGCGCTCTCGCACGCCCACGTCGTCCAGGTGCTCGACCTCGGCCGCGAAGACGAGACCTACTACGTGGCCCAAGAGCTGGTGATGGGGCACAGCCTCGACACGGTGATCCGCAAGGCGTACCGCCGGGGCGTGCGCCTGCCGGTCGAGCTGGCGATCTTCGTGGGCTGCGGCATCGCCCGGGCGCTCGATTACGCGCACCGCCGAAAAGACGCCCACGGCCAGAGCCTCAAGGTGGTGCACCGCGACGTGACCCCGCGCTCGGTGATGCTCAGCAACGAGGGCGAGGTCAAGCTGGCCGACTTCGGCATCGCGCTGGCCCGCCGACGGCTCGAAGCCGAGGGGATCCTAGAGCCGCGGCCCTCGCTGATGGCGCCCGAGATCCTGGGCAGCGACGATTTCGCGGGCGACCCCCGGAGCGACCTCTACGGCCTCGGGGTGACCCTCTTCATGGCCCTCTCGGGTCACGACCCCTTTCTGCAACCCGGCGCGGCGCACAGCTACGAGGCGGTGCGCGACCGGGTGCTGGCGGGCGACGCGGCGATGCTGCGGGGCTTGCGCGACGACGCCCCGCCCGAGCTCATCGCGGTGATCGAGCGGGCCATGGCGGTCGACCCCGAGGCGCGCTGGCCCTCGGCGGCCCATGTGTTCGAAGAGCTCACGGGGCTGCTCTACGCGGCCCGTCGCCGGGTGGGGAGCAACGACCTCGGCACCTGGATCCGCGGGCTTGAGGCCGTGCCGAGCCTGAAGCCCCCGCCCGCGCCGCCGCCCCGGGCGACGCTGCGTCCGGCGCAGTTTGTGACCGAGGCGGTGGCCGACGACGCGGTCGAAGCCCTCGACGACGTCGAGGCCGAAGAGGTCGCGGGCGAGGCCGTGCTCGACGACGACGTGCTCGTGGGCGAGGCCGTGCTCGACGACGACGTGCTCGTGGGCGAGGCCGTGGTGGCCCCGGCGGGCGACGAGGTGTCGATCGACCTCGACGTGCCGCTGATGGTCGAGGCCGAGGCGGGCGCGCGCGACGACGACCCCGAGGTCGCGGGCCCCTGGCGAGAGCTTCGCGACGTGGTGGCGGCTGCGGTGGCGGGCCCCGTTGACCCGGGCACGGCGCAGCTCCTGGAGCGCTTCGGGGCGACCCTTTTGGGAGACACCCCCGCGCGCTCGGTGTGGGTCTTCGGCCTCCCCTACCCCTCGGCCCAAGACCCCGAGCGGGCCGCCCAGGTGGCCGAGGTGTTGCGGGCGCGGGGGGTGGCCCTGGCGACCTTCACGGTGCCCTTCGAGGCCGACGGCACGCTGTGCGGCGACGGCCTTGAGCCCGTGCTGAGCGCCCCCTGGCACGAGCGCCTGCACCCCGGCGTGATCGCCCTCGACGAGACCCTCAGCCTCGCGCTGGAAGACCATTTTGCGGTCGGTGACGGCGGCTTTCTCGGGCCGCGGCTCGAGACGCGCTTGAAGGCCGCGGGGCGCAAGGAGCCCTTCAGGGTGCTCGCCGAGCAGCTCTCGAAGGCCGCGAGCACGGGGGGCCGGGCGGTGACCCTGCGGGGCCCCTCGGGGGCGGGCAAGAGCCACTTCCTCGACGAGGTGGGCTACCGCCTGCGTCGGATGAACCACCCGGTCGATTGGCACCTCGTGACGTGCACGCCCGCGATGGCGCCGAAGGCCCTGGCGGGCTTTCAGGCCGTGTTGCGGGCGCTCCTGACGATCACCGAGACCGACGACGAGGCCGCGCTGCGGCTCAAGGCCCAACGGCTGCGCCAGCTCGGGCTCAACGCCGAAGAGGTGATGGCCCTCGGGGGCGTGCTCGGCATCACCCACGTCGACGGGCCCTCGGGCGGCACCCGACCCCTGCGGGTGGCCGTGCAGAAGGTGGTGGCGAGCCTCGCGGGCGACCGCGTAGGCGTATTGGCGATTGACGGCGGCGAGAACCTCGACCCGATCTCGGCTTCGATTCTTGATGAGCTCGTGGCCGCGGCGGCGCAGCAGAAGCTCCTCGTGCTCGTGGCCACCCAACCCGGGCGGCGGTACCTGTGGGAGGATCGCCCCAATCACACGGGCATCGAGCTCGGGGCGATGGGCTTCGAGGAGCTGCGCCAGCTCGTCGGGCTCAGGCTGGGGGTCACCGAGGTCGCCGACGCGCTCGTGGCCACCCTCGCCCACGACCCCGAGCGGCTGCCGCGCGACACGGTCGAGAACCTCCGGGCGGCCCAACACGCGGGGCTCGTTCGGGTGGTCGACCGGCGGGTCGAGAGCGACGCGGCCTTGCTCGATCAGCGGCTCAGGCCGATGGTGAAGGCGGGCGTCTTGGGGCGCTTCGCGCGGCTGCCGACCCTCGCCCGGAGGCTCCTCCAGGCGGCCTCGGTGGTGGGCCCGCGCTTCGCGCTCGAACAGGCCGCGGGGCTCGCGGGGGTCGACGACGCCACCGCCGCGGGGGTCTTCGACGGCCTCGTGAGCGAGCGCTGGCTCGAACGCGAAGAGGGCTCTGAGGCCCTGCGCTTTGTGGGCAACACCCGGGCCGAGGTGGTCGAGGCGACGCTCCCCGAGGGCCTGCATCGCAAGCTCCGCGGGCGCGTGGCCGCGGTGAGCGAGCAGCGCTTGGGGGCGCGGCTCGACGCCTTCGCAGACACCGTGGCCGAGCACCTCGTCGAGGCGGGCGAGACCGCGCGGGCGGTGGCGTTTTTCACCCGCGCTTCGAGGCGCCAAGAGGCCGCGGGGCACCTCGACCGGGCGGTGAGCTCGTTCGTGCGTGCGATCGAGCTGTCAGAGGGGCAAGGCTCCGACGAGACCTCGCTCGGGCGCTATGTGTATCTCGCCGAGCTGGCCTTGGTGGGCCCTGAGCTAGAGCCCGCCCTTGAGGCGCTGCGGCGCGGCGCGGCCCTCGCAGACAGCCTCGACCGGCGGGCCGAGCAGGTGGTGATGCTCCTCGCCTTGGGCGACCTCGTGCTGCGTCGCGGTGACGCCGCCGACGCGCTGAGGGTCTTCGAGCGCGCGGGCCTGGTGGCCGACCGACGCGGCGACGCCGTGGCCCGCAGCCTCAGCCAGCTCGGATGCGGCGCGGTCTTCGCCGAGCGCGGTGATTTCGGCCGCGCCACGCGCACCCTCGCGCCCCACGAGGCGACCCTCGGCGAGGGGCACGCGGGCACTGTGTACCAAGCCATCTGGCAGCTCGCGATGGCCCGCTGCCGCGCCGCGAGCGCAGACCTCGAGCGCGCCCAGGCGGCCCTCGCGCGGGTCGAGGCGCTGCGGCAGGCGGGCACCTTGGCGCCGCGGCTCCGCGCCTGGAGCGACCGTGTCGCGGTCGAGGTGGCCCTCGCGGCGCACGACACTGCGGGCGCGAGCGAGCGCGCGGCGCGGGCGTTGATGACGGCCGAAGACCACGACCGCCCGGGGCTTGTGCAGGCGGCGATGCTGGCCGGGGTGGCGGCCTGGCGCCTCGGCGACGCGGTGGGCGCAGAGCAGCGCTTTCGTCAGGCGTACGACGCCGCGGCGGCGCGGTCGATGGTGCGGTACACCGCGCGGGCGGCGGCCTGGCTGGCCTTTCTGGCGAGCGCGCGGCCCGCGCTCGATGCGGCGCTCGCGGCGATCGATGCCCAGGGCGTCACCGCCGACGCGATCGAGGTGCGGTACCTCTCGGGCTTGTTGAGTGTTCAGCTCCACGAGACCGAGCGCGCGCGCCGCGAGCTGCGCGAAGCGAAGATGAAGGCTCAGGCCACCGACCAGCGGGTGTTGGCCGAAGCCTGCGAGGTGGCGCTGCGTACGACCCTCGGCGCGGCGGCGCCCTGAGGGTACATTGTAAGTGTTTGTGCCTTCGGGTGTTTTGGCGCGCGGCGGTGCGGGCTTTGGGGCCTCGGGGGCGGCCCCGCGCGGGGTTGTAGACGCCCCGACGGCGATCGCGGTAGCGTCTCGGGCGCTCGTGCGGGTTCAGATCGAGCCGTCGAGACTGCGGGACGCGAACGGCTCAGGCACACAACGTACGAAGTGATGCGCCCACGGCAGGCCTGTCCTGTTTTGCGCACAAAGGAGAAGCGACGGTGAACATTTCAAAGTGGATCTTGCGCACGGCGATGGCGGCCAGCCTCTTGGCGACCTACGACTGTCGTCGTCGTAACCGCGACGAAGACAACAACAGCACCAACACCAACACCAACAACACCCCGCCGCAGCCCCAGGTTCAACAGCCGACCATCCCCGCGCAGCCGGGGATGCAGCAGCCGGGGATGCAGCAGCCGGGGATGCCCGCCCAGCCGGGGATGCAGCAGCCGGGGATGCAGCAGCCGGGGATGCAGCAGCCGGGGATGCCCTCCCAACCGGGGATGCAGCAGCCGGGGATGCCCACCATGCCGGCCCCGCAGCCTGGGATGCAGCAGCCCGGGATGCCTTCGGCCGACCCGAGCGCGCAGCCTGGGATGGGCGGCGATTTCATCTCGTCACAGATGACGATGCGGCAGCAGCAGTTCGCCCAGGGCATGAACCCCGTGCTCCCGCTCACCCGGGGCAACTTGGCGCAGGGCGGCACGCAGAACTACGCCGTTCAGATGACGCCGGGGCAGTGTTACAAGATCATCGGCGTGGGCGGCCCGGGCGTGACCGACCTCGACCTGAAGCTTTACGATCCGGCCGGTACGATGGTCGATCAAGACATCGCGACCGACAACTTTCCGGTCATTGGGTTGAGCCATCAGCTTTGCCCGCAGACGGGCGGTCAGTACCGGCTTGAGGTGCTGATGTACCAGGGCACGGGCGAGTTCGGCGTGCAGGTCTTCGGCCGCTAGAGACGCGATCGACGCGGTGGTTTGCAATGAAGGCCCGGCTTCGACCGGGCTTTCTTCATTGAAGCGCCGCCGGGTTTGGGGCCGCCGCTCAGCGCCGCCGGAGCAGCTCGGCCACCGCCTCGGTGAGCCCCTCGACGGTCAAGTGATACATCGGAAACACCTGCCGCACGGCCTCGATGGTGTTACCGTGCCACTCTCTGGGCGCCTCGGGGTTCAACCACACGCTCTGCGGGAAGTGCTCTCGCAACCGCTGCAACCAGTGGATGCCCGCGGTGGGCGGCCCCCCCGGCTCGTCGGGGCTCGTGGCGAGCAGCTCGTAGGGTGCCATCAGGGCGTCGCCCACCAAGATGAGCTTGTACTTCGGGCCGCACTGCCGCATGAGGTCGTGCACCGAGAGCGGGTCGGCGAAGCCTTCAGTCTTGAAGACGCGCCCGTACACACAGTTGTGAAAATAGTAGGTGCGCAGCTCGCGCCAGTGCGTCGCGCGCTTGGCCACTGAGAAGAGCTGGCTCACGGCTTGGGCGTACGGGTCCATGCTGCCGCCGACGTCCATCGCGAGGATGACCCGGGTGTCGGCGCGTCGCGGGGGTCGCACGACGACTTCGAGCTCTCCGGCGTTTCGTGCGGTGGCGTCGATGGTGCCCTCGACGTCGAGCTCATCGAGGCTGCCCTCGCGCACGAAGGCCTTCAGCCGCCGAAGGGCCACCTCGAGCTGCCGCACGTCGAACACCACGTCGGTGCGATAACCCTTGTACTTTCGAGCGTCTGCGCTCTTCACCGCGCCCTTGCCGCCGCCGCCGCCGACGCTCATCCCCGTGGGGTGATACCCGCCGCGACCGAAGGGCGAGGTGCCGCCGGTGCCGATCCAGCGGCTGCCGCCGTCGTGCCGCTCTCGTTGCTCTTTGAGCCGCTCTTCGAACATCTTCTGGAGCGTCTCAAGGTCGAGCGCCTCGATGAGCGCCTTCTCTTCTTCGCTCAGCTCGCGGAGCTTCTTGACGTCTTCGAGCCAAGAGAGGATCTCATCAGTGATCTTCTTCGACTCAACGGTAACACCTCGAAAATACTCAGAGAATGTCACATCAAAGAGGTCGAGATGCTCTTCGCGGTGAACGAGCAGCGCGCGGGCCGTGAGGTAAAAGCCTTCGAGCGAACTCTCGTGTAGCCCTTTTGAGAGCGCGTGCGCCAAGGCGATCGCCTCTTGCGTACCGACGGGCACCTTCTTCGCGCGCAGCGCATACACAAACGGCACGATCATCGCGCGGCCACCATACACCCCCGCCTAGAGACGCGATCAAGTATCCTCCCGTCGCCCTGCGGCAGGGCCCCGTCGCCCCGCTGCGTTGCCGAGTCTCGACGGGCCAACAGCCCGTCTTCGCCTCAGCGCCTTGCAGGACTCGTGTCCCTTTGCATGGCTCGGTCC
>JAEUKH010000010.1 GCA_016792845.1 Myxococcales bacterium
CTAGCGACGCGACCAAGTAGTCTCCCGTCGCCCCACTTTAGGTCCGCGGCGCGCTGCTGCGTTGCCGGGTCTCGACGGGCCAACAGCCCGTCTTCGCCCCGTCGCCTTGCATCACTTGCGCCCCTTCGCGGTGCTCGGTCCGACGACTTGGGCGCGTCTCTAGAGTTCGAGGGTGTCGCGGACCTGGGGGATGCTCGCGCTGCGGCACTGGGCGCCCGGGGTGAGGGCGGGGGCGCGCATCCAACTGGGGGGCAGCGCCGTCATCGTGCCGCACGCCGCCGTGAGCGGAACCTGCTCGGCCACGTTGCCGCGCACGTTCACCGCGCCCGCTTCGAGGCATCGCTGGAGGCACCCGAGGGCCCCCGCGGGGTCGTTCTCGGCCACCACGCAGGGCCGCTCGACGGTGAGCTCGCGGGGCACGAGGCGCACCATCACGTCGACCCGGCGGGCCTCGGGGCACTGCCCGGCGAGCACCACGCCGTTGAGGGCGACGCCGGGGCTGCAGGCGGCGGTGTGGCGGTCCATCCAGGCGGTTCCGGCGCCGAGGACGGTGGTGGCGCCGGTGGCGCTGGGGCCGAAGACCTCGGCGGGGCTCAGGGCGTCGCAGCCCGCGGGCGGGGCCGCGGCGCCCCGTTGTCGCAGGGCCATCCCGCAGCGCACGGCGCGGGCGACCTGGGCGGCGCGGCACCACGCGAGCTGCTCGTTGCCGCGGGTGCGGTCTTCGGCCGTGGCCGCGGTCGCGGGCGCGAACCACCCGCGCTCGGGGCTGAACGACACCGCCGAGCCCAGGGCCTCGCAGCCCGCAAAGGTGGTGCTCTGCGAGAGCGCGACGTGGTCGACGTGGCCCACCGTGACCAGCTCCAGGGTGCCGTCGCTCTGCACAAAATCGCGGAGCACCGCGCCCGCGCAGCTCCATCGGTCGACCAGGGCGCCGTTGAGGTTCGGGCAGCGGGTCATGGCCTCGGGGCTCTCGCGGAGCTGAAAGCGACCGAGGTCGAAGAAGGCGTTGGCGTCGCAGCGCACCCGCCAATGGAGGGCGTCTCCGCCCACGGTCTCGATCGAGCAGAACGACCCGAGGGTCATGCGCACGGTGTCCATCGCGCGGCCTGCGGCGTCGCGGGCGCGGGTGACGGTGGCGCGCTGACAGGCCTGGGTCATCGCGGTGATGCGCGCGACGGCGTCGGGGTCGGTGTCTCGCACCCTGCGGGTGTCGTGAAGGGCGGGCGCGGCGGTGACGGCGCCTGCCCCGAGGGTCGCGCTGCGGTCGCAAGCGAAGAGCAGGGCGGCCGCGGTGAGGGCGCGTCTCATCGCCCCCCCACGAGCTCGACCAGGGTCGAGAGGTTGATGCCGAGGTAGGGGCTCACCCAGGGCTCGTCGTCGCGGGTGCCCGTGGCGAGGTGGAGCATCGCGCCGACCGAGACGAGCCGCGGCGCCACCTCGGGGCCCCAGCTCATGGCCAGCGAGAGGCCCGCCCCGGCGCGGGTGACCGCTGCGTCGTCGAAGGTGACGCCCACGGTGGCCGAGAGGGCCGCCTGGGCCGAGAAGCCGTAGCCGATCCGCGCGTCGGCGTACCCCACGGGCACGGCCACCCCGGTGGCAAAGGGCGTGTAGAGAAAGAAGGCCCACTGCACGTCGCCGAGGAGCCCGAGGCGGAGCCAGCGGCGGGGCATCGCGACGCGCCGCGGGCGCACCCTGAAGTCAGCCTCGGCGAGGCACTCGAAGGGCAAATCGTTGCCGCGGTCGCGCACCAGGAAGGCCGTGAAGGTCTGGTCGACGGCGAGGGCGTCGGGGTCGACCGGGATGCGGCTCCGTACGACGCCGGCGGGCTCGGTGGGGCACTGCCGCGCGCGGGTGAGGAGCACCGCGAGGGCGCTGTGGGGCGGGTTCGAGGGGCCCTCTTCGCGGGTCGAGCCGATCACCGGGAGGGCGCTGGTGAGCACCTCGTGGTGGTCCGGCGCGTTCCACGCGGCGCTCGCTGAGGGGCTTGAGATGAAGGCGAAGCGGGGGGTCTGAACCCTTCTGATGTAGCCGAAGACCGAGGTCTCTTCGACGGGCAGGTCGACCCACGGCGACGCCTCGACCCCTTCGGGCGCGCGGTACGGCGTGTCGAAGCGCGTCGCGGCCTGGTGCCCGTCGACGGCGAGGCCCACGGGGAGCCAGTCGGTGCGGGGGTCGACGGCCACCATGCGCAGGAGGGTGAGGCCTTCGGCCGAGAGGGCGGCGTCGAGCGAGCGGGCGCGGCGGATCTCGATGAGACCGGGCTTCCAGACCGTGAGGCCGGTGTGGGCGGCGTCGAAGACGAGGGCGCGGCAGGTGTTGTCGATGCAGGCGTAGAGCGAGCCGTCGTCTTCGCTGTCGAGGCTGAGCCGATCGCCGACCGAGACGATCTGCTCGGGGGCGTCGCGCTCGGTGTCGGGGCGCGGCCCGCGGGGGAGGGCGAGGCACACGTCGTCGAGTGCCTCGGTGCGGCGATGGCCCACGCCGTCGAGCTGCCAGCGCTGGCGGTGGGCGCAGAGCTGCCGCGGGATGCGCGCCGCGACGGCGTCAGGGAGCCCGACTCCGGCGAGCACGTTCGAGAGCCGGGCGCAGCGCGACGAGGGCGGCGTGGACTCGGGCAGCGATGCGCTCGGCGTGGCGCTGTACTGCGGCGGGATGCACACCTGGAGGCGTCGCAGCGCGCCCTGCCATTCGCCGAAGGTCGCGCTCATGGCGGGCGCGGCGGTGCGTCCGTAGCGGCCTTGCAGGGTGCGCGCGGCGAGGTCACCTGGCAGCGCGACGGTGTGCGCGTCTTGTGCGAAGCGCACCCGGTCGATGACCCGCGCGGGGCGTTCGGGGTGGGCCTCGTCGACGGCGGTGATCCAGAGCTGGCCGGCCTGGGCGGCGGTGGCGAACTCGGCCCAGGGGTCGTCGGCGAGGCCCGCGGTGCGTTCGAGGTGGAGGGCGCCGTCGTCGCCCCAGACGCCCGCGAACCACGGCGTGGTGAGGGGCGCGAGGAGCGCCCTGCGGAGGGGCGTGAGCGGGTCACCCGTGGCGACCGTGGCGAGGCGCATCGCCGCGGCCCGAGGCGCACCCGGGGCTGTCGCGCGGGCCGCGTAGACGACGAAGGGCGAGGCGAGGTTGAGCTGCGTCGAGGCGGCGCCCGCGGGCAAGATGTGCGGGGTCGCCTGGTCTGAGAGCGCGGCGCCCTGGGCTTCGGGCACGAAGCGAAGTTCGAGGAGCTGCTGCGCGCAGGGCGAGGCGTCGCCGACCCGCGCCACCGACAGCATGCGGGTGGGCGTCGAGACCTGCATCCGGAAGGCGTTTCGGAGCAGCGACTCGGTGCACTCTTCGCGAAAGATCGATTCGATCGGAGCCTGCGTCGCCGAGGGCCCGGGGGGCGGCTGTCCCGCGACGGGGGCAGCGGGGGGCGGCGGGTTGCGACGCGCGAAGACGGTGCGCGGCGGCGTCGCTGGGGGCGCGCCCCGGGCGAGCAGGAGCGAGAGCGTGGCGAAGTCGTAGTCGCCCGCGGGTACGGCGCGGAGGCTCGTGGCAGAGAGGCCGTAGCTGCACTCGGCCCGCACGCGAAAGGTGGTGGCGAGGGTCACAGGGACGTTCGACGAGGCGCGTCCGGTGGGGGTCTGGGCGAGCTCGGTGGGGTTGTTGAACGCCTCGAAGCAATCGAGCGCCGAGGCGGTAGAGGGTGTCGCGGAGAGGAGCGCGAGGCAGCGCCCCGCGTACGAGAGGATCGAGCGTCGCATGACAGCCCGTGACTCTACTCAAGCCCCGCGAGATGGCACGAAAGCGGCGAGGTTGTCCGCCGCCCGTCGTTGTTGGGGTGGTGTTGGTCGATGATCGGCAGCCCGTTGCGCGTTGGGGTAGGGGCGACCCGCGTGGCCGCGCGCCGCCCGTCGCGCGTCGTTTCATGGATGGCGTTGGTCGATGCCCGGTGACGTATTCGGGCAGGCACAAGGCCTGCCCCAACGACAACCAAACGCAACGTCGGATCAACCGGCAACGTTTCCCACGGCCCGTCGTCGCCCGCGGCCTGTCGTCGTATGGATGGCGTTGGTCGATGCGCGGTGACGTGTTCGGGCAGGCACAAGGCCTGCCCCTACGACAACCGAACGCAACGTCGGATCTACCGGCAACGTTTCCCGCCGGGGTAGGGGCGACCCTCGTGGTCGCCCGCCGCCCGCGGTCGCCCGCCGCCTGCGGTTTCATGGATGACGTTGGTCGATGCCCGTTGACGTGTTCGGGCAGGCACAAGGCCTGCCCCAACGACAATCGAACGCAACGTCGCATCGACCGGCAACGTTTCCCGCGGCCCGTCGTCGCCCGCGGCCTGTCGTCGTATGGATGGCGTTGGTCGATGCCCGGTGACGTGTTCGGGCAGGCACAAGGCCTGCCCCTACGACAACCGAACGCAACGTCGGATCAACCGGCAACGTTTCCCGCCGGGGTAGGGGCGACCCTCGTGGTCGCCCGCCGCCTGCGGTCGCCCGCCGCCTGCGGTTGCCCGCCGCCTGCGGTCGCCCGCGGCCCGTCGTCGTATGGATGGCGTTGGCCGATGCCCGGTGACGTATTCGGGCAGGCACAAGGCCTGCCCCAACGACAACCGAACGCAACGTCGGATCAACCGGGTTCGCCCGCCTCCTGCGGTCGCCCGTCGATGCATCTGTCACCCATGGCCGCGACGTCGCCTACGCCGCCGCAGATCAGTAACGCGCGGATCAGTAACGCGCGGGGAAGCGCAAGAGGCGCCCCGTACCGTAGTCGTTGACGTACAAACTGCCGCTCGCATCAAACGCAATGGCGTGGGGGCCCGTGAGGCCCGTCACGTACGGCGTGGCCGCGTTCGTGGGCGTCACCCGAACCACGTTGTTGGTCGTGTAGTTGGCCACATACACGTTGCCCGAGGTGTCGAGCGCCATGCCGATGGGCCCCGAGACTCCCGTCAACGTGCGGAGCAGGCTCAGGTCGGGGTTGTACACAAACACCCGCGTGCCGCTCGTCAACGGGTTGCCGTAATCGCCCACGTACAGCCGCCCCCCGGGGTCGAAGCGAAGCTCAAGGGGGCCGCCGAAGCGCGGCACGATCGCGCGGGTGACGGCGCCGCCCGCGTCGATCCGGTCGACCGAGTCGCCGAACTCGTTCGACACCAGCAAGCGCCCCGTGGGGTCGTAGACGACACCCCAAGGGCCCGTAAAGCTCGCGGCGAAGGGCGTGCGCTGCCCCGCGCTGCCGTCGGGGTTGACGGCGATGCGGGTGACCCGATTGCCCTCGCGCTCGGCCACCACCACGTCGCCCGAGGGCGCGTAGGTCAGCTGCGAAGGGCCCGTGAGGTTCTCGGCCCAACGCGTCGCGCGGGTCGGCGTGACCGACCAATCGACCAGCCAGATCACGCCGAGCCCCGTCGCCGAGACCAGCGCCGAGCGCCCGTCAGGGCGGAGCAAGAGCCCCTGCACGCCGCCAAGGTTCGCGGCCACCACCTCGACCTCACCGGCGCTCCGCGGAGGCACCGGGATGAAGCTCCCGTCGGGCGTCCGCGACGTGCATGCGCCCTGCACGCAGCGCGCACCAGCCGCGCACGCGGTGTTGCACCGGCCGCAGTGCTGCGGGTCAGTGGCAAGGTTGGTGCAGATGCCGCCGAAGCAGGTCAGCGTGCCGGTCGACTCGGGGATGCAAAACGTCGTACCTGCCGCACATCCGGCGGTGCAGGTGCCGCCCGAGCAGGTGAGCCCCGCGCAGCAGCGTCGGCCGCAGCCTCCGCAGTTGTTCACGTCGACGCTGAGGTTGGCGCACTGGCCGCCGCAGACCATCTCTCCGCCCACACACTGGGGCCCCGCGTCTGCAACACCCGCGTCTGCAACACCCGCGTCTGCAACGCCCGCGTCAGCAACACCCGCGTCTGCAACACCTGCGTCTGCAACACCCGCGTCTGCAACGCCCGCGTCTGCAACGCCCGCGTCTGCAACACCCGCGTCCGTAACGCCCGCGTCCGTAACGCCCGCGTCCGTAACGCCTGCGTCTGCAACGCCCGCGTCTGCAACGCCTGCGTCTGCAACACCCGCGTCTGCAACGCCCGCGTCTACAACGCCCGCGTCCGTAACGCCTGCGTCTGCAACGCCCGCGTCTGCAACGCCCGCGTCTGAGACGCCCAGGTCGCTCGCTGGGGAGTCGGTTGTGCTCGCATCGAGCGCTGCCGTTGTCGCCGAACCGCCCCCGCAGGCGCCCAACAAGGCAGGCACCAGCAACCACCCCAAACCACGCGTCGTTCGCATCACCGTAGACCGTAACGGAGCGCGTGGCCGGGGGCAATCGCCGCCGAAGGCTACTTCGACTCGTACTCGCTCTGGAGCATCTTCGCGATGGTCTGAAGCTGCATGTTGCTCGTGCCTTCGTAGATCTTGCCGATCTTCGCGTCTCGGTAGAACTTCTCGACCGGGTAGTCTTTCGTGAAGCCCACGCCGCCGAGAAACTCGACCGCCATCGAGGCGACGCGCTCGGCCACGTTCGAGGCGTGGAGCTTCGCCATCGCGGCCTCTTTGATAAACGGAAGGCCCGCGTCTTTGAGCCGTGCGGCGTTGTAGACCATCAGCCGGGCCGACTCGATCTCGACGGCGCAGTTGGCATACTGAAACTGGAGCCCCTGGAAGTTCGCGATCGACTGGCCGAACTGCTTCCGTTCGAGCATGTACTTCATGGCGTAGTCGAAGGCGCCCTGGGCGGTGCCGAGCATCTGCGCGGCGATGCCGATGCGGCCCTCGTTCAGCGTCTCAATGGCGATCTTGTAGCCCTTGCCGATCTCGCCGAGCACGTTCTCTTCGGGCACGATGCAGTCTTCGAGGATCAGCTCGCAGGTCGAGCTCGCGCGGATGCCCAGCTTGTCTTCCTTCTTGCCGACGCTGAAGCCCTGAAAGCCTCGCTCGACGATGAAGGCCGTGATGCCGCGGTAGCCCTTGCTCGGGTCTACGTTGGCGAACACGATGAAGAAGTTTGCCTCGTTGGCGTTGGTGATCCAGAGCTTGCGGCCGTTGAGCACCCAGTGACCGTCGCGGCGCTCGGCGCGACACTGCAACGCGAAGGCGTCGCTGCCCGAGGCGGGCTCTGAGAGCGCGTAGGAGCCGATCCATTCGCTCGAAAGCTTCGGGAAGTACTTCTGCTTCTGCGCCTCGCTGGCCCACCTGAGCACCGCGTTGGCCACCAGCGTGTTCTGCACGTCGACCAGCACGCTCACCGACGGGTCGACCGTCGCGAGGGCCTCGACGGCCAGGATGGCGTTGAAGAAGTTCGAGCCCGCGCCGCCGTACTGCTCGGGCACCTCGACGGCCATCACCCCGAGCTCGAAGAGCTTGGTCACGATCTCGGGGTTCATCGCGCCTTTGTGATCCATCGCGGCGACATAGGGGGCGACCTGTTCGCGCGCGAAGGCCAGGGCGGCGTCGCGAAACATCTTCTCTTCTTCAGACAACGTGGTCAGGGCAGGGTGGCTCATTTTCGCTCCGCGTGGTCGCCGCACCGTATGGGCCGACCGACGTGCCGAGGTGTGTAGACGATCCGACAACGGCGATCCAGAGGGGGCGACGAGTGTGGTATCGGTGCGGCATGCGAACGCTTGCGTCGGTGCTGGCCTTGTGCCTCGTCGGGTGTGCCTCGAACAGCGGGAATTCAAGCGCCACCCCGGGCGACGCATCGACTGTGACCCGCGACGCCGGCTCATGGGCCGACAGCGCGGCGGTCGACGACGCGGGCGCCCAGCCGTTGCCAGACGCGGGCGCTGTGCCCGAGAGCCCGCTCATCGCCGCGAGGCCGTACACGCGCCGTGTGCCCGCCGCGTACGATGGCACGAGGGCCTTTCCGCTCATCTTGGTGCTGCACGGGTACGGGGCCGCGGGGGCGCCGCAGTCGCTCTATCTCGGTATGAACCGCCTCGCCGACACCCACGGCATCTTGCTCGCGCACCCCGACGGCACCACCGACGCCATGGGCCGCCGCTTCTGGAACGCCTCGAACGCCTGCTGCGACTTCTACCGCCGCGGCATCGACGACGTGGCCTACCTCACCGCCGTGCTCGACGACATGGAGGCCCGCTTCCGCGTCGACCCGCAGCGGGTCTTCGTCGTGGGTCACTCGAACGGCGGCTTCATGGCCCATCGCCTCGCGTGCGCCATCCCCGGGCGGGTGAAGGCCATCGCGAGCCTCGCGGGCGCCGCGGGGATGCCCAACGACTACGCCTGCGAGCCGAGCGCGCCGGTGCATGTGCTCCAGATTCATGGCACGAGCGACGGCACGGTGCTCTACGGCGGCGGGAGCTTCCCGGTGAGCGGCGCGTACCCGTCGGCGGCGATGACCACCGAGATGTGGGCCCAACGCTGGGGCTGCGGCGCCTTCCAAGATGACCCGATGCGGCTCGACCTCGACACCGGCCTCGCGGGCGCCGACACCACCGTCTCGCGCGCCACGGGCTGCACCCGCGCCGGCGTCGAGCTGTGGACCATCGCCAACGGCGCCCACATCCCCGCCCTCGGCAGCGCCTTCGGCGACGCCGTCTGGGCCTACTTCTCGCGGGTCACCGCGCGGTAGCCCAGATCACGCAGACTCACGCTGATGTAGACACTGCCCACATCGCAAGTTGACAGTGTTTACATTCAGCCTTCGGCGCGGGGCGCGCGCTCGACGCGGCCGTCGGCCTGCCGTGCGAAGCGGTCTTGCCCGCGCGGGTGAACGGGGCCGTCGCCGGGCCACGGCCAGCCGCCGAAGCGGGTGCTTCGGTAGTCTGAGAAGGCTTGGGCGATCTCTTGCCGGGTGTTCATCACGAAGGGCCCGTGCTTGACCACGGGCTCACCGATGGCGCGCCCCTGGAGCAAGAGCAGCTCGCTCTCGTCGCGACCGTTCTCGAGCGCGGCGGCGACGTGGCCTCTCAGCGTCAGCGCGCGGCCGACCTCGACCTCGGCGGGGCCCACCCTGAGCCGTGACCCGCGGTAGAAGTAGAGCATTCGGCTCACGCCTCGGGAGGCCGGGGGCAGGGTGTAGCGGGCGCCCGGCGCGAGCTTGAGCGTCACGATGGCCACTTCGTTTTCGGGGCGCGCGGCCCACGACCGAGGCGGCGGCGCAGGAGGTCGCGCACCGGCGAGCTGACCCGCCACGAGGGCGAGCTCGACCTGTCGACCCGCCGCGTCACGGAGCGTCGGCCGCGGGATGTGCTCGGCCCACAGCATCTTGAAGTGCGGGTCGGCGTGCTTGTCGGCGGCGGGCAGGTTGAGCCAGATCTGAAACAGGTCGAGGGGGTTGGGGCCGTCTTGCGCGAGGAGGGGCATCATCTCAGCGTGCACGATGCCGTGCCCCGCGGTGAGCCACTGCACGTCGCCGTCGCCGTAGCGGGCCGTGGCGCCGAGCGAGTCAGAGTGATCGACCCGACCCCGGCGCACCACCGTCACGGTCTCGAAGCCGCGGTGCGGGTGCTGCGGAAAGCCCGGGACGACGTCGCCGTGGTACATGCTCCAGCCGTCGCGGTTCGAGAAATCTGAACCGATGGTGCGCCCCGCCAGCGAGGCCGCCGGGCCCATCTGCGCGTTGCCCTGCGGGAAGGCGTCATGGTGGTGAAAGCAGAAGAGAAACGGGTCGATGGTCTGCCACGGGGTCTCGAGCGGCTCGGCCTGCACGAGGGGCGCCTCGGCGGGCTCGGGGCGCGCCTCGGGGGGCGCGGCGACCCGCGGCGCGAGCGGCTCACAGGCTGCGACGAGGGGCGTGACCGCGAGGGCTCCGAGGAGGGTGCGACGATCCATAGGGGTGCTGAGACGCTAACGCCGGGGTGACCGCCGCGTCGACCCGGCGGCCGCGCAACGTCACGTTGCCGCGCCGAGCGAGGCCTCGACGGCGGCCTTCAACCGCGCGACACCCTTGAAGAATTCGTCTTCTTCGGTGAGGAGGCTCAGCACCAGCATGGCCTCGTCGGGGAGGTCGAAGTAGTACCCCGGCTGCGTCACCACGCCGGCGTCGACGAGGCTGAGGGCCCAGGCCTCGTCGCTCATCACCCGCGGCAATTTCAGCACCGCGTACCAGCCCGCGTCGCGCGGCAAGACGCTCACCGCGGAGCCTGCGAAGGCGGCCCGCAGCGCTGCGTCGTGACGGTCGAGCCGCGCGCAGAGCGAGCGCTGACGAGGGCCGCGCTGCGCCAGGATGGTGGCCGCCGCGGCCTGCACCGGGGCCGAGACCGAGAGGTAACAGTCGGCGATCATTTCGAGCCGCGCGAGGGCCTCGCGGCGCAGGGGCTCGGGGCCCGAGACGACGACCCACCCGAGCTTGAGCTGGGGCAGCGCGGCGACCTTGCTGAGCCCAGAGAGCGTAAAGCACAGACAGCCCGATTCGCCCGCGAAGGTAGGGCTCGCGTCGCGCGGAACGGCCCCGCCGTAGTCGAGGAAGACCTCATCGACCACCAGGGCCCGTCGCCCTTCGGCGGCCCAAGCGACCATGGCCTCGCGCTCGTCGCGGCGCACGAGGTGCCCGGTGGGGTTGTTCGGATGCACCAAGAGCAGGGCGCGGCTCTCGGCGTGGGCGCTGGGCGGCGGTGCGAGCTCCCAGCGGCCGAAGAGGCTCGCGGGGCACGGCGCGAGGGTGACGCCTTCGAGCCGCGCGAGCTCGTCGAAGAGGGGGTAGCCCGGGGTGAGGTGGCTCACCCGGTCGCCCGAGTCGCAGAGCAGCTTGAAGAGGTAGCCGTAGGCCTCGCTGGTGCTCGCAGTGAGCACGATCTGCGCGGGGTCGAGGACCACGCCGTGGTCGCGGTAGTATCCGCAGACGGCCTCGCGGGCCTCGCGGGCGCCGAGCGGGTCGGGGCGGTAGCGCCCGATCGAGGGGGCCGTGAGGGCGCGGGCGAGGGCCTCGTCGATGCCGCCGAAGCCGAGCTCGGTGGGGTTCGAGCGGGTGAGGTCGAGGGGCGCCGAGCGGGCGGTGTTGCGGGCGTCGAGGCGTGCGGTGAGGGGGTTCGGGTCGAGGCGCCAGGCGCTCCGGGTCGAGAAGGTCACAGCGCCTCTCGGAGCTGTCGGGCGCTCTCTTCGGGGGCCACCGCGGCGACGCTCCACCCGGTGCTGAGCTCGAAGCCGGCGTCGCCTCCGCGGCGGGTGATGACCTCGACCCAGACGCGCGAAAACGGCTCGTTCGCCTGGGTGAGCGCCGACCCGCGGAACACGAGGTTGTAGTCTGCTCCCTCGGTGACCCGCTGCTGCCGACGGAGCACGTCGCCGAGCTGTTGAGCGAGGCCCCAGAGGGCGTCGGCGTCGAGGGCGTCCCAACGCGGGCAGGGCCGGGTCGGGACGAGGAAGATCTCGTGCGCGCGGGCCGGGGCGTAGGGGCAGAAGGCCGTCCACTCAGGGGTGTCGGCGACGACACGGTGGCGGGCTTCGAGGGCCTCGACGCGGAGCTGCTCGATGAGCGGGCGCCCGTGAATCATCGCGTACCGCCGCGCCCGACGGTCGCGCAGCGACACGCCCTCGGGCACCCGCGGGAGCGCCACGAGCTGCCCGTGCGGGTGCCGCAGCGACGCGCCTGATCGCGGCCCGCGGTTCTTGAACATGGCCACGGCGCGGGTGCCACGCCGCCGCGCGAGGGCGGCGAAGCGGTCTCGGTAGAGCATCAGCACCAGGGCCAGGTGCTCGTCGCTCAGCGCCGCGAGGTCGGTGTCATGCTCGGGGGTCTCGATGATCACCTCGTGCTGACCCTCGGCCGGCGCGTCGACCGCCGAGCGCGCCCCGCTCACGCCCTCGGCCATCATGGGGAAGCGGTTGCCCACGCTCCGCACCAGCCAGGCGCCCTCGGGGCCCGTGATGCGCGCGTGCTCGACCTCGGTCTCGGCCTCGTGACCGGGGCAGAACGGGCAGCTCGATGCGTCGCGCACGAGGGTGGTCGCGTGGGCCACGTCGCGGGGCGTCTTGATGCGGCCAGGCGCCACCACCGACCACCGACCGGTGACAAGGTCGCGCCGGAGCGAAGGTTCGTCTCGCATGGTCTACCCCGACGGTATGCCGTGAAGTCGTGCGGGGTGTCGAGGCCCTGCGCACGCTGAGACGCGAGAGAGCATTCCCTCGTGCGGGGGTTCGCTGGTAGGTTCGGCGGGTCGGCGTGAAGAGAGGGTTTGGTATGGCATTCGAAAAGAAGCACACGCGCTACGCGCAGCTGAAGTCTGCGACCCCGGAGCTCGACCGCGAGGCCCAAGAGGCGCTGGTCGAGGTGATGACCATCGCGGCCTGCGTCGATGGGATGCTCGAATCAGACGAGGCCCACGCCCTCGCACGACAGATCGGCGCGACCCCGGGCTTTCGCGACCTGTCGGGCGAAAAGATCGCCGCCAAGATCGAGTCGATCGTGGTGCACATCGCCGAAGAGGGCATCGAGTCGCGGCTCAAGAGCGTGGGCAAGGCCCTCGGCAGTGACCCTCGCACCCGCGAAGAGGCCTTCGCGCTCGCCACCCTCTTCGTCTTGTGGGACGGCGAAGTGGGCGACGAAGAGCAAGAGTTTCTCGAGCAGCTCCAGCGTGAGCTCCACCTCTCAGACGACCAGGCCGCGACCATTACGGCCCTCGTCGCCGACGCGCAGTAGCCGCGTCGCCGCGTCGCGGGTTGCCGAGCCGCGATGCGTCGCGGGGGCTCGCGCGGCGCGTCATCTCGGCGCCACGATTTCTTCACAAACTCCGTCACTTGCAGGGCTTCGCGAATGCGCGTAGGGGTCGATGTGTCGGGGGCTCGGCGGCGACGCTGGGGCCGCGGCCACGGGTTTGCAATGCGCGCCCTGTGATGACCGGAGGGACTCTCATGTCAACCCTGACGACGCGGCGGTTGCAGCTCGTTCCGATCTCGTTGGAGCTGGTCGAGGCTGTGATGGCCGACCGGCGCGACGACGTTGAGCGCCTCGCGGGCGCGCGTTTGCCGGGCAAGTGGCCGGGCCGCGCGCTGATCGAGCGGGCCTTCTGCGCGAGCCTTGAGCGTATCCGTGCGAACCCCGGCCTGCGCCTTTGGGGCGACCGCTTGATGCTCGCGCACGAAGACAACGAGGCGCGCATCGTGGGCAGCGTGGTGTTTCACGGCGCCCCCGACGCGCACGGCGCGGTCGAGATCGGCTACGGGGTCGAGCAGTCGTCGCAGGGCAAGGGCTACGGCAGCGAGGCCACCCTCGCGATGGTCGAGTGGGCCCTCGCGCAAGAGGGCTGCGAGGCCGTCACCGCGACGACGCTGCCGTGGCACACGGCCTCGGTGCGCATCCTCGAGCGCGCGGGGCTGAGCGCGGTGGGCTGGCGCGAACACGAGGTGCTCGGCGACCTCAGGCTCTTCGAGCGCCGTCGCGGCGACGCCCACGCTCGGCTCTCGCACCGCCCCAACACGCTCGCCCGCGCCGCCGGCTGAGCGCCGCACATTTCGCTCAAATCTGCTGGGTTTCGTGCGTTGACATTGTCTGTCAAGCGTTCTTTTGCGTTCTCTGGCACGGGGCACTACGGTGGCGCCGAGAGGGGCGGCGGGTATGACAAAGACCGCCCCTATAGAGGACGGTCACCATGGCAGAGGGACTCAACAAAGCACTCTTGATCGGCAATCTGGGCGCTGACCCCGAGATCCGTTCGACACAGAACGGCCGCTCGGTGCTTCGGATGCGCCTGGCGACCACCGAGTCGTACATGGACGCGAACAACACCCGTCAAGAGGTCACCCACTGGCACAACGTGGTGCTGTGGGGCAAGCGCGCCGAAGGGCTGGCCAAGATCTTGACCAAGGGCTCGCGCATCTACGTCGAGGGCCGCATCGAGACCCGCTCGTACGAAGACCAGAACGGGGTGAAGAAGGCCTCGACCGAGATCGTGGCGTCGAACCTCTTGCTCCTCGGCGGCACCACCGGTGCGGGCGGCGGCGGCGGCGGTCGCCCCTCGGGTGGCGGCGGTGGCTACGGCGGCGGTGGCGGCGGCGGTCGACCGGCGGGCGGTGGTGGTGGCGGCGGCGCGCGCCCCCCAGCGGGCGGCGGTGGCGGCGGTGGCGGCGGCGGTGGCGGCGGCGGTGGCGGCTTTGATGACCTCCCGCCTGACGACTACGGCGGCGGCGGGGGCAGCGACGAAGACATCCCCTTCTGATGCGTTGGCGTCGGGGCGGGGTCTGAGGGCTTTGCGTTCGGCCTCGACCCCGGCGTAGGGTCGCGTCGCTGTGATGCGCGCGCTGCGGCCCTCGTGGCTCATCGGGAGTCTGGTTCTGTCGCTGTTGCCTGCGCGCGCGGGGGGCGTCGACACCCTGGCCGACATCACCCACAAGGTGAAGGCCGCCGACGGCAACCTCTGGTCGCGTCGCTTCCGGCGGGGTCGCCTGGTGCGCGGGTTCTGCAACACCCGATGCATCGCCTTCACCTTTGACGACGGGCCCAACTGGGAGACAACGCCGCGGCTCCTCGACGCGCTCGCGCAGCGCAACCTGCGGGTCACGTTCTTTGTGACCGGCCACCGCATCGACGGCGACGGCGAGGTCGCGCGGCGCAATCGAGAGGTGCTCGCGTCGGCGTGGTCGTTCGGTCACCTCGTGGGCAACCACACCTATCATCATGACCTCCTCGACACGATGAGCGAGGCCCAACTCACCGACGAGATCGACCGTACGGGGCGGCTCATCGAGGGAGTCTTGGGTGAGCGGGTCTACCTCTTCAGGGCGCCCTACGGCGCGCTCAACCACCCGCGCGCCGTGAGCGCGGTGTTCTCGCGCGAATACACGCCGGTGCACTGGGCGATGGACTCGAACGATTGGCGCGTCAACACCCCCGAGGCGGTGCTCGCCAACGTGAGGGCCGAGCTCGACCGCTCGCCCCACGGAGGGGTGCTCCTCATGCACGACACGTTGCCGTGGAGCGTTGACGCCTTTCCTTTGATCTTGAACGAGATCGACCAGCGAAACGCGGCGCTCATGGCCCGCGGCGAGCGGCCCTACGAGCTCGTCGGTCTCGAGCGCTTCTACGAGGCCCTCGGGCCCCCCGCGCGCCGTCGCCCCGCGCGCTCACGGTGACCGCGGGGTCGGGTCGGGGTCGAGGGTGCGCGACACCCGGACATCGCCCGTCGCGGTGAGCACGTCGCTGAACGTGAGAAAGCCTCGCGCCCGCACCTCAAGCCGCCAGCGCCGACCGTCGCGGGGCCGATCGACCACCGCGTGGCCCGTGCCCAACCGAAGCCCGTCGAGCCAGATCTCAGCGTCTCCCGGTTGGAACTCCAGGTCGAACCGCACCCGCTGCGCCTGCAAAGGGCGAAACCTCGGCCGCCCCAACGCGCCGCGCGACTGCCGCGCCACCGTGGGCGACTCGCTGAGCGACCACTCCATCGCGCCCAAGGTGAGGGCCATCGCGACGACCACCAGGCCCAGCCACCAGCGCCGCGGCTTGGGGCCTCGCGGGGCCGCCGCGGACTCTGGGAGCTCTCCCTGCATGACGGGCCCGTCGAGCGCCCGCAAGGTGTCGCCCAGGCCATCGTCGAGGGTCTCGGCCGAGGCGCGGTCGTCGCGCGGAGCGGCCGGGCGCGCAGACAGGGGCGCCACCAACGCGAGGCCCGGCTCCGGGGGACGCACCCCGGTCGCATCGCCGAGCGCGGCGTCGAGCGCTGTACGGAAGGCGTCGAGGTCTGGGTAGCGCGCGTCGGCTTCGAGCGAGAGGGCCCGCATGATCACCGCGTTCAGGGTGCGATCGAAGGCGGGCATCCAGGCGATGAGCGGCGTCGCGGCCTCGGTGGCGCGGCGGATCATCAAGCTCTGGGGCCGCCCCTCGCCGTGCGGCAACTGCCCCGAGACGAGCTCGTAGAACACTGCCGCGAGGGCCCACTGGTCGATCGCCGCGGTGAGGGTTGACTCTCCGGCGGCTTGCTCGGGCGCCATGTACGCGGGGGTGCCGAGGGCGATGCCCGTGGCGGTGCGCCGCGCGTCGCGCTCGGCGGGGCGCGAGAGGCCGAAATCGAGGAGCTTCGGCACGACCCCGCTGGCCCCCGGCGGCCGCGCGAGGAAGATGTTCTCAGGTTTCAAATCACGGTGAATGAAGCCTTGCCGGTGGGCGTACGCGAGGGCCCGGGCGATGGGCTCGAGCCAGCCCCAAAGCACCCGCGGCGCGAAGCGACCCTCGCGCTCGAAGCGGGCCTGGAGGGTCTCGCCGTCGAGGCGCTCCATCGCGAGGTAGCAGAGGCCGTCGACCTCGCCGTAGTCGAGCACCGAGACGATGTGCTGGTGCTCGACCCGCACGGCGATACGGGCTTCGTCGCGAAAGCGCTGCACAAAGTCGTCGTCGAAGCCGCGGTCGGCGTGGAGGATCTTCACCGCCACATGGCGCCCGATGGGGTGCTGCTCGGCCTCCCAGACCTCGCCGAAGCCGCCCGCGCCGAGGCGCTTCACGAGGGTGTAGCGCGACGCGAGGCACATGCCCGCTTCGAAGGGCGCTGCTGCACGGATGGGCGACACCCCCAGGCTCACGCGCCGACCGTAACACCCGCCGCGCTCGGCTCAAGCGCGCAAATGCGAGACGGCCCTGAGGGGCAACGGGTGCGCCCTCAGAGCCGTCGACGCGGCGAAAGCGTGGCGCGGCTCAGCGGCCGGGGGCGCCGCCGAAGTACCAGACGGCCGAGATCGAGCCGCTGATGATGTCAGCGAGGCCGTAGTGCGGGCCGAGGGTGGTGCCGAGGGTGAAGTTGGTCGACGACACTTCGACGGTGTCGCCGTTGCGGCGAAGCTCGGCGAGGGCGCTGAAGTAGTTGAGCGCGAGGGCGGCGCCGAACTGGGCCTGGAGGCCGAGCTGGGGCACGCCGATGAAGCCGAACTGGAGCTCAGCCGCGAGGTTCGCGCCGGCGCGGAGCTGCACCGCGCTCGAGCTCACGTCGCGCACGTTGTCGCCCTCGCCCGTGGTGATCGAGCTGGTGCCGAAGGCCAGCGCGGCGTAGGGCACGAGCTGGATGTTGACGTGCTTCGCCTCGGCGAGCACCACCGGGAGACCGAAGTGCAGGCCGAGACCGAAGAAGTTGGGGTCGTCTTCGGTGCTGGTGTTGGTGGTCGAGCCGGTCTGCGTCGTGGTGGTCGACGAGGCGCTGCGGAAGCCGAAGCCGAGGCCGGCCTCGATGCCCATGCCGCCGTTCAACCAGTACCGAAGACCCACCGTGTGGATGGTCTGCGGAGCGCCCGCCGAGGGGTTGCCGCCCATCACCGCGAGGCTCGGGAGCGACGAGGCCCCGAAGTACCGGAGACCCAGGCGATTGACCACCACCGAGTGGTCGGTCGGGCCCGCGGTGCTGGTGATCGAGTCACCGCCGTGCGAGGCCGCGTTGTTGTTCAAGTCTTGGGCGCCCGCGAACGATGTGGCCGCGACCACGGCGGCGCCAACCAGAAGTGAATGAAGACCACGCATGATGAGCTGCACCTTCAGAAGAACGGGTGTTGGTAGTACCGACCGCCCGAAGCGGCCGCGGCGCCCTTTTGCGTCTCTTACCCCCGTACTGTCAAGGTTCCGACACAGATCGTCTTCGGCGGTGTGACGGAGTATGTCATCGTGCCGTGGGCGCCCTCAGCCCGTAGACGCGGTAGCGGCCTTCGCGGCGGAGGTCTTCGACGACCCAACCCCGGGCGCGCAGGCCCTCGACGACGCGGTAGACCTGCTCCCAACTGTCGAGCATCACGAGGTGCGTGACGCGGCCTTCGAGGGCGATCTGGTGCACGGCCTCGGCGCGGTCGCGGCCGCAGGTCGGGTATGTGAGGCGGGCGTGGTAGGCGGGCACCCAGGGCGTCTTGAGGCCTACAAAATCGACCATCGGCCGTGAGGCTGCGAACGACATGAAGCCGGCGTCGTGGATGAGCACCCGCGCGTCGCGCGGCAGCCGCTCGGCGACAAAGCGCGCCGCGGGGCGGAGCTCATCGCGGGTGAAGGCGATGTTCGCGAGGTGCTCGCTCCAGCGCGCGGGGGCGGCCGTGAGCGACTGGTCTGCGCCCACCGCCAAGAGCCCGATGGCGCAGAGGGCGACGGCGCGGCGGCGGGCCTGGGTGAGCTCGCAGAGCGTCGCCACGAGGGCGGGCAGGAAGATGTACCAGTACCGCTGCTCGTAGTGCCCCAGGGCCCCGGGGAACAGCCGGTCGTAGGCTCCGATGAACACCCCCAGGGCGACCACCGTGAGGCGCCCCAAGGGGCTGAACGCGGCGAGCACCAGACCGCGGCTCGCGTAGCCCAAGGTCGCGGCCATGAGGAGGCTCGCGCCGGTGCTCCACTCGTGGCGGAGCGCGGCCGGGAGGCAGCCCTCGGCGAAGAACACACGCTTCGCGGCGATGGTCGCGGGCACCCACGCGCCGGTGGCGTGGTGCATCCAGGCGAGGATCGGCGCGGCCCCCAAGGCGAGCCCCGCGAGCACGAAGAGACCTTCGCGTCGCAGGGGCCGACGTCGACGCCAGAGCCTCAGCGCGACGAGCCCCGCCGAGAAGACCGCGAGCTCGGGTCGCACGAAGGGCATGAGCCCGACGAGGGCGCCCCAAACAAGCGGCCGCGCCCGCGACGGCGGGGCCTCGGGGTCGTCGACGCCGAGGGCGAGCACCCACGTGAAGAGCGCGAGCGCGAGGCCCGTTTCGAGGCCGTTGACGAGGTGATGCGGCGTGCGCGCGGCGGTGACGCCGAAGACGACAGTCAGCGCCATCAAGAGCGGCGAGAGCTTGTGCGCGCGGGCGAGCGCCACGAGGCCCCAAGCGTACCCCGCGATGGCCACCCAGGAGGCCGCGAAGAGCGCCGCGGTGGGCGCGAACGCTGTCAGAAACAAGCGCACCCAGAGCAGATGCGCGAGGCTCGTGCTGCCCACGAGCGGCGAGACGCCGGCGAAGTTCGGGTCGTGCCCGGCGGCGAGGGCGACCGCGTTGTGGAGCGTGATGTACGCGTCGTCGATGGGGAAGAGAAAGCCGTCGTGGCGCGCGTTGGCCCGACCGAAGAGGGCCGCGAGCGCGAGGCAGAGTGCCATCAGCGCGCGGGCGCTGCGCGGTGACGCCGGGGCGAGGGCCCAGGCCCCGAGGGCCTGCGCGTGCGAGCCGAGGCGCGCCCGCAAGGGGTCGAGGGTCACGGCACCTGACCCCGGGTGGTGAGGCCGAGGCGCTGGGCGAGCCGCGCGTTCCACGGAGAGTGGGGGTCTGAGAGGGCGGCGCGTGCGGCGAGGGCGGCCGCGGCGTCGCGGGCCGAGCTCTGCCGCGCGAGGCTCTCGGCGCGCCAGGTGACCGGCGCCTCGGGCGCTTCGCGCTGCGCGACGATCAATGCCCCGCGCCCCTCGTCGGCGGCGCAGTCGGCGTCTTGGGCGTCGAAGCAGACGAGCGCCCGCCACGCGTCGGCGAGGCCGTCTTCGTGGGCGTCGCCGCTGCGGCTCCGAAGGTCTGCGAGGAGCGCACCGCGCGGCCCGTCGTGGGCGAAGAGCGCCGCCCGACGGTGACGCCCCCAAGGGGTCTCGACCGTCTCGACCGCGAGCCGCGCCTCGTTCACCGCGTCGGCGTCGCGCTCGGCCTCGGCCATGGCCACCCGCAGCCGATCACGGGCCAGGGCCTGCTCGGGGGCCGCGAGCCGCGCGAGGGCGCCTTCGAGGGAGGCCAACGCCAGCGCGCGGTGCCCGGCCAACATCAGCGCCCGGGCCGCCGTTACGCGCACCTCGGCGAAGCTCATCGCCGCCCCCGTGAGCGCGTCGCTCGCCCCCGCCCAGGTGAGGTCGGCGCCCGGCGCGAGGGGGTCGTCGGGCCCCTCGACGGGCCAGGCCGCGAGCTGCGAGACCACCTCGGCGAAGCGCCCGAGCCCGAGCTGCGCCTCGGCGTCGACGCGGCGCGCGACGAGGTCGTCGGGGTGCTCTCGCAGCCACGGCCCGAGCGCCTCGTGGGCGAGGTCGTGGCGGCCCGCGAGGAGCCAGAGACGCGCGTGTCGCACAGGCTCGACCGCGCCCGACGCGGTGCCCACCCGGAGGCCCGCGACGAGGGCCTCGGCGTCGCGCGGTCGGCCGTCGCGGGCCCGGGCTTCGATCACCGTGATGCGGTCGACGAGGTCGCCGCGCTGATGGGCGATCACCGGGGTGAGCAGCGCGTCGACCGCGCGCCACTGCCCCCGCGCCCGCAGCCCCGCGGCCTGGACCCGCAGGTGCGCGTGTCGCCCCGCCGCGGGCCCTTGCGCGGCGCTGTGGGCGTCGCGGGCGGCGAGCACGCGGTCGCGGTCGTTGGCCGAAGGGGCGCTCAACCGGGCCTCGGCGACGGCGCTGTCGGGCCCGCCGGCCCAGCGGGTGACCGCGGCGCGGAGGTCTGGGTCGTCGGGGTCGAGGCTCAGCCCCCGGCGCGCGTGGGCGAAGGCGAGGGCGGTGTCGCCCCGGGCGGCCGCGAGGGCGCCGCGGGTGAGCCACACGAGCGATGCGGTTGCGAAGCGCGTCGCGGTCTCTGCGAGGAGCGCGTCGGCCTCGTCGAAGGCGCCCGAGCCCGCGAGGATCTCAGCCCGCGCGCAGGGCAGGGCCGGGTCGCTCGGGTCTGCCATCTCGGCGAGACGGAGCTGTCGCAGCGCCTCGGCCGGGTCGCCGCGCCGTCGGGCCACCTCGGCCCTGAGAAACGCCTCGTAGGCCGTGGGCGACGCGAAGCGCCTGAGCCGGGGGGTGCCGCCGATGTGTTCGTACATCTGCCCGGCGCCGCCGCCCTGGCATGCGCCGAGGCCATGACCCAGGGCGAGGCAGAGCACCGACCGGGTGAGAAGCCGCACGTTCACAGCGCGCACGTCTACCACGCGGCGGCGGTGTTCGGGTAATGTGCGCAGCGGGCTGCGGCCCCAATGCTCACACGCTTTTCGCGCGAAGAGGCGAGACCAGAGACCATGACCACCGACGTTGATGTGCAGTGCCTTGATACCTTTCCGACCTGGCTGCGCTCGCTGGGGAGCGACGCCGAAGCGCTGGTCGAGGCGCTCGAACACGGCGACACGCCCGACGCCGCGCGGCGCGCCCTGGCGGGGGGACTCAACTACGTCTTCAAGAGCGTCGACCTCATCCCCGACGGCATCGACGACATCGGCTACCTCGACGACGCCTTCGTGCTCCGCCTCGCGACGCGGCTCGCCCAAGAGGCCGGGCTGAGCCTTGAGGGCCGCGCCGTGCTCGCCCAGCTGGTCACCGACGACGGGCTCGTGAAGACCTTCCTCGGGCGCGATTACGGGCGCCTTGAGCAGTATGTGCGCGGTCTTGAGAAGGGCTCTGCCCGGGGGCGCGGCGTGGCCGAGATCTTGAGCAGCGCCTCGGTGCGGGGCGATTTCGTCGCCGACGTCCACGGCTTCGCCCGGAGCTATGCCGCGCCTTCGTTCTCGCGCGAAGAGAAGAACCTCATCAAGCTCCGCGCCTTCTTCGACGCGAAGCTCCCGCACTGACCCCCTACGGTTGCGTCTGCCTGGCGCCTCGCCGACAGCGAACGTGCGCGTCGGTGCGCGTCGTGGGTCGCCCGCCTTTCGTCGCGGGCTGCGCTGCTTGAGCTCGCCGAATTGACCTCAGCCCGCTCGTTCGAGGGCGCGGCAGCGCGGGGGTAAGGTCACACGGGCCTCCGCGCACCAAAATCCCTTCTCCGCGGGCTTCTGACGTATCGGCAGATACGCCCTGACGTATCGGCAGACCGGGCTGCGCTGCGTCGGCGCTGCATGCGTCTACGGAGGCACGCCGCGATCTCCGCGAAGGCCTCGTCGGAAGGGGCACCTCGACCCCTCCGCGGGCGCTCGCACACGCGCGGTCACGGCTTCAGCCTCGCACAAACTCCATGGCGCCGCGCCACCCGGTGGGCACCTCGAAGCGCCGACACACCTGACCCGGGAGCTCCGTCCACGCGACGGGGGCGCCGTCGAGGCGCGGGCTGATGTCGTGAAACCCGAGCGGCGTCACGGGGTACGGGGCGACGTCGACAGCGCCGCGAAACAACCCGATCTTTCGCGGGTCGAAGCCCATCACCGCGCAGGCCGCGACGTCGGCCGCGAAGCAATCGTCTGCGAAGACGAGGCACCGGCTCGCCACTGCCCTCGGGCGCAGCGGCCCGTCGCCCTCGCCCCCGAGCACGCCGTCGATGAGCGTGATGTGCTTGCGCTGCGGCGTCGGGTGCAGCACCCCCGCGCGGTCGGCGTAGAGAATGCACCGCGCGATGTCGAGGGTCATGCGCCAGCAGGTGTCGTTGCCGTGCCAGCTGCCCCCCGAGAGCACCCCGAGCTTCGACGAGAGCTTGTACACCAGCCGCTCGGCGGTGCGGCCGAGGCCCATCACCCGCGGGTCGCCGCCGCGCCGCCACACCCGCTCACCAAGGGCCGAGCTCACTCGCAACAGCGGGTGCCACGCCGGAAACTCATCGCCCCCCTCGTCGGGCGACCCGGCCCGGTGGTGCGCGAGGCAGTCTTTCTCTGCGATGGCCCCCACGCAGCCCTTCAGCGCCGCCGTCACGCCCACTTTGACGTGCGTCTTGAGCTTCGGCACGCTGAGCACGAGGTCGGCGTCGAGCACCCTCGGCGAGAGCCGATACTCGTGGCGCCCAGGGCCGTGAAAGCGCGCCGTCATCTGCGGGTCGTACTGGAGCACCCGGTAGTCGTGGTTGCCGCTCGTGCGCTCGAGGAGGCTGTGCGCGCCGAGGTCGACCCCGACCCCTTCGCCGCGGGCGGTGCCCGAGCCCCGGGCCCCTTGAGACAGCACCCAACCGCGGAGGTCGACGGCCTCGACCCGGGTGCCGTTCAGGCTGTCACCGAGCGAGGCCAAGAGCGCCCGCGCGCCGGTGTCTTCGAGCAGAGACGGCCAGTCGGCGCCCTGGACCGGGCTGTTGCCAAAGAGGATCGTGCCGCTCGGCCCCACCGCCCGCGCGAGGAGCACGAGCAGCGGCCGGAGCACCGCGGCCTGGGTGCACTTCGAGGCGAAATCGTCGAGGCTCTCGCGGGCCCCGAGGCGGTGGTGCACGAAGTTCACCAGCACCAGCACGCGGCCGCCGGGGGCGACGAACTTCGAGAAGGGGCTCCACCCCGGGGTGTGCGCGTTCTCTAGGTCGAGGCCCGCGTCGCGGAGCACCGCGAAGACGGCGCTGTAGAGCGGCTCTGCGGGCGCGCTCGGGTCGTCGAGGGCGAGGTCTGGGGCAGGGTACCGCGCGGCCGCCACGCGACGAATCGCGACGCAGCCCGAGGGCCTTGGGATCATGCTGGAGGCGTCCATCCGATGCAGTAGAAATGCTTGCCCGAGGCCGAGGGCGCAATGGCTTCGTGCACCTCAAGCTTCAAGGTCATGGGCGCCTCGAAGACCCGCGACAGCGCCGCCGCGAGGGTTGTGCGGTAGCTCTCTCGCGCCGCCTCGCCCGGGTCGTGCCAGAGCTCGACCCGCAAGGTCGCCGCCGTGAAGCCCGTCTGTTGAAGCTGAAAACGGCGGATCCATGGGCGCTCTTCGAGCACCCCGATGAGGTGCACCACCGACACCGGGTCGATGCGCGCGCCATTGGGCGCCGTGAGGTGCTCGACCGAGCGCCCGAGCACGTCGCCGATGCCAGACCGGTTGCGACCCGGCGGGCGGGCCTGATGGCAGGCCACGTCGCCGAGGGCGAGCCGCAGCATCGCGAACGAGTAGTTCTGCAAACAGGTGATGTGCACCTCGCCGCGCTCGCCGTCACCCACCGCGCGCCCGTTCGAGAGCACCTCGACGTGGTTGTGCCAGGGGAAGGTGACGATGCCGCTGTGGTCGAGGGCCTCCATGCCCACGAGGCCGATGTCGCGGCCGCCGTAGATCTCGTACACCTCGTCGGCCATCGTGCGGAGGATGCGCTCGCGCAGCTCGGGGTGCAGCTTGCCGCCCCCGGTGATCACCCGCCGGAGCCGCCGCATGGCGATCTTGTCGTGCTCGAGCACCCGGGTAAACGTGTCGAGGGCGTGCACGAAACAGATCGCCTGGTCGACGTGCTGCGCCCGGTCGATGCGCTCGACGTAGGCCCGCACCCGCTCGGGCCCGATGGCGAAGCTCGGCAGCGCGATGAGCCCGCGCGCCCAGGTCGAGAGGCGCTTGCGCGGCGTCGCTTGAATGTCGGTCAGCTCGTTGTTCGAGCCCCAAAGGTAAAAGGTCGGCCGCCCGGGGTAGACCCCGAGGGTGCGGTACGCGTGGTCGATCACCGCGCGGTTGCGCGCCGCGAAGCGCGCGTCTTGCCACACCTTCGTCGGCACCCCGGTCGAGCCGCCCGAGAAGTTCTCGATCTGGCCCGGCACGCCCGGGTAACCATCGCCCGCGTGGCGCTGCGAAGGCTTGATATGCAACTTGTCGCCGTGCCGCCTGAGGTCTTCTTTGGTCAGCACGGGCAGGTCTGCGAGCACGGCCTCGCTCTCGTCGACCGAGAAGCGGCGCCACCGGGCGGGCCAGCGGTCGCGCCAGAACGCGCTGTGGGTGTAGCAATACTCAAGGTAACGGTGGAGCCGCGCGTGCGACACCGCCCGCACCTGCTCGGGCGAGCTGCGGGTGAGCCACTCGGTCTCGGCCATCGCCGAGAGGTAGTCGACCGAGGCGAGGTTGCCGAGGGTGTAGGCCACCGGGCCCGCGTGACGGCGCGTCTCGCCGAGCAGATGGTCAAACATGGGCGGCATCACGGGGGCGGCTTCTGCGATCATCGTCAAGGGCTCGACTCCAGACCCGGTACCCGCGGAGCGGATAGCGCATGGTGACTACAAGCACCGGCCTCTCAGCCCGTCAAGCTCATCTGCTGGAATTCACGGCATTGGCGACGATTCCACGACGCACCGAAAGCGACCCTCGTGCGGGATGCAGTACCCGATCGAACCCGGGGGCGCGGCACAACGCCGCGTCAGGTCATGCGGAGCGCAGGCGTCGCCGGGGTACGAACAGGCCCATCCGCCGTGTTCGCAGCGGCGACCGACGACATATTGCACACACTGGCCTTGGCGCCGGGCACGACAATCGGCGTCACTCCGGCACGCCGCCGGGACACAGGTGCGCTCTGGGAAGGGCAGCATCTGGATGTCACCGCAGCGGCTGCCTGCGGGGCACTCGGCGTCGCTCTGACACGCCGGTCGGAGGCACCGCCCGAGGGTGCGAGCGGCCCGCCAGGCCTGGGCCTCGGGGCAGTCGCGAAACACGCTCGAATACTGCGCGTCGAGCGCCGCGGTGAAGCACAGCCCCTGTCGGCAATCGCTGTCTTGGGCGCAGGGCTGCGTCGACGCGGGCCCGAAGCGCAGCTGCGACACCACCGCGGGGCCCTCTGCGGGCCCGTATTGGGGTCGTGCGGGCGCCGCGCTAGCGTCGACGGGGGCTTGGGCTGTGCGGGGGCGGGTGAGGGGCTGCGACTCGGCCTGGCGCCCGCAATGGGCGAGCACGAGGCCGAGGGCGAGCGGGGCGATCAGCCCTTGAGGAGCCAGCCGAAGAGGGCGCGCTTGAAGGTCTCGCGACCCATCACGGCGATGCTCTCGGTGAGCGGAATCTGCTTCGGGCAGACCTTCACGCAGTTCTGGGCCTTGCCGCAGTCGGCGATGCCCCCGTCGCCCATGATGGCGTCGAGCCGCGCGCCCGCCTGCATCTTGCCCGACGGGTGCATGTTGTAGAGCCGAACGAGCGAGATCACCTGCGGCCCCATGAAGGCCGAGCGCTCGTTGTAGTTCGGACACGACTCGACGCAGCACCCGCAAGTCATACACCGAGACAGGGGGTACATGACCTCTTGATCTTCTTGCGACACCTTGGGGCCGGCGCCGAGAAAGTGCGACCCGTCGACCTGGATCCACGCCTTGACGCGCTTGAGCGAGTCAAACATCCGCTGCCGATCGACCACCAGGTCGCGCACCCGGGGGAACTTCGTCATCGGTTCGAGCACGATGGGCTCGCCGTTCGGCGAAATCTCGTGAACGAGGGTGCTGCAGCTCTGCCGGGCGCGGCCGTTGATGACCATCGTGCACGCGCCGCAGACCTCTTCGAGGCAGCTCGAATCCCAGTTGACCGGGGTGGTGTTGCCGCCGCCCACGGTGACGGGGTTCTTCTGGATCTCCATCAAGCACGAGATCACGTTCATCATCGGCTTGCGGGGTACTTTGAACTCCTCCCATCGAGAGGGCCCGCCGCCTTCGCCGCGCTTGATCTTCAGGGTGACGACCTGTTCAGCCATGACGCATCTCTCTCACTTCTCTGCCGAAGCCTGAGCGCTCGCGCCTTCGGTCTTCGTGGGTTTGCTCACCTTGCCGTAGTCGCGCTTGGCGAGCTTCTCAAGCGACACATCGACCTCCTCGTACGAGAGCTTGGCGCCCTCGGGCGTGTACGTCGCCAGGGTGGTCTTGAGCCAGTGGGCGTCGTCGCGGCCCACGGCCTTGGGGTCATTCTCGTGGAGCTCGGGGTCGAAATCGGGCTTGTAGTGCGCCCCGCGGCACTCTTCGCGGGCCCGGGCCCCGGCGGCGATGATCTCGGCCAGGTCGAGCATGCCCTTGAGGTGCCGCAGAAACACCACGGGCTGGCTCATGGTGCCCTTCATCGCGGTGTCGAGGGCGGCGCACTTGTGCCACTGCGCCTGGTACTCTTTGATCTTCCCGATGACGTCGTCGAGCTCTTTGTTGTGACGCTCGACGGTCACCTTGGTGAGCATCATGTCGCCGAGCTCGTGGTGCAGCCGGTACGGGTTCACGGTGAACTCGCCCCCCGCGCGCCGGCTGAGCGCCTCGAACTCTTCGCGCCGCCGCGAGAGCTCGCTGTCAAAGAGCGACGACGAGAGGTCAAAGGCGCTCTCTTTGCGCGACTCGCGCCACGCGGCCATCGCGGGCCCGGTCACCATGCCGCCGTAGATGCACGACAAGAGCGAGTTGGCCCCGAGGCGGTTCGCGCCGTGGTACTGGTAATCAGCCTCGCCGGTGGCGAAGAGCCCGGGGATGTTGGTCATCTGGTTGCGCGGCGAGACGGCCTTGAGCGACCCGGTGCTCTCGTCTTTCTCGAAGTCGACCCACAGGCCGCCCATCGAGTAGTGCACCGCGGGGAAGATCTTCATCGGGTTCTCGTAGGGGTCGACGCCGACGAACTTCTCGTAGATCTCGAGCACCCCTTCGAGCTTCTTGCGCACCCCCGCCTTGCCCGCGGGCGTGCGGGTGAGGTGCGTCACGTCGAGGTACGCCGCCTCTTGGCCCTCGGCGCTGTAGCCCTCATGCCGCACCGTGCGGAAGATCTCGCGCGAGGCGATGTCACGCGGCACGAGGTTGCGGTACTTCGGGTACCGCTCTTCGAGGAAGTAGTACCGCTCGCCCTCGGGGATGTCTTTGCCGAGACGCCGGTCGTTGCGGTCTTTGGGCACCCAGACCCGCCCGCCCTCGCCGCGCACGCTCTCTGAGATGAGCCGCAGCTTGTCTTGCCCGGGGATGGCCGTCGGGTGAACCTGAATGAACTCGCCGTTGCCGTAGAGCGCGCCCTGCTGGTACGCGATGGCCGCCGCCGAGCCCGTGTTGATCACCGAGTTGGTGCTGCGCCCGAAGACGAGCCCCGGCCCGCCCGTGGCGAGGCACACCGCGTCGCCGCGGAAGGTCATCTGCTCGCCGGTCTTGAGGTCTTGAACCACCACGCCGCGGCAGACCCCGCCGCTGTCGAGCACGAGCCCCGTGAGGTCGAAGTACTCGAACTTACGCACCATCATCTCGCCGGGGATGGTGACCCCGCGCTCGTCTTCGACGGTGATGGTCTCCCACCGCCGCACCTGCTCGTCGAGGGCGTAGAGGAGCTGCTGCCCCGTGGTCGCCCCCGCGAAGGCCGTTCGGTGAAAGAGCGTGCCGCCGAAGCGGCGGAAGTCGAGGTTGCCCTCGGGCGTGCGGTTGAAGGGCACCCCCATGCGGTCGAGCATGAAGACGATGCCCGGCGCCGCGTCGGCCATGCCCTTCACCGGCGGCTGGTTGGCGAGAAAATCGCCGCCCTTCACCGTCTCGTAGAAGTGCGTGTACGGTGAGTCGCCCTCGCCCTTGATGTTCACCGAGGCGTTGATGCCACCCTGGGCACACACCGAGTGCGAGCGCTTCACGGGGACGAGCGACAAAAGATCGACGGGGATCCCCGCCTCACAGAGCTTGATGACGGTCATGAGACCGCCGAGGCCACCGCCGACAACGATGGCGCGACGGACTTGTCCGCCCTGGGTGAGTACCGAACTCTTGGCTGCCATAGCGTACGCTACTTCCTCAACGTGAGTGATCTGGGCCCCGCGGCGACGGTCGACCGCCTCGCGCCGGGCCTTCAATGTGTGGGGCCGCCCGCGAAGAAATCACGGGTCGACCCTGGTTGGAAAGACCTTCAGTCATGTCAGCCCCCTGACAGACCGCATCGCGCTGCGCCGACGAGCTTGCAAAGAGCCCCCCGCAGCGCGCGAAAAAATGCACCAGGGTGTCGACCCCCGCGAGCCACAACCCCAGCCCCAAGACCCACGCCGCGCCCGCCATCCGGCGCTGGGCGCCCGCGCTCGCGGCGAAGCCCCAAGTGGTGCCCGACTGCCAGAGCCCGTTGGCGAAATGCACCACCGAGGCCGTCAGCCCCAGCATGTACACCGCGAACATCGCCGGCTCCGACAAGAGCGCGCCGAGCCGCGCGTAGAACCCGTCTGGGCTCAGCGCGCCGAGGGCCTTGGCCACCCGAAACTGGCCGAGGTGCAAGAGCACGAAGCCGAAGGCCACAAAGCCCGTCACCCGCTGGATGACAAACAGCCAATTGCGGGTGCTCGGGTACCGCCCCACGTTCGGCCGCGCTTCGAGGGCGATCACCACCCCGTAGAGCGCGTGAAAGGCCAGCGGCGCGAGCACCCCGAGCGCTTCGACCGCCGGCAGAAGCGGCACCGACTGGATCTCGCCCACGGCCCCGTCAAAGGCCGCGCGCCCCTCGACCGCGCGGTGGTTCGTCGCGAGGTGCATGACCAAGAACACGCCCACCGGCGCCACCCCCGAGAGGGCATGGAGCCGACGGAGCATGAAGCTCTGCCGCCCGGTCGCCTCGTCGTCTAAAGGGTGCGCGCGCATGGTCGTGAAAGCGCGCGAGTCATCGAACGCCCGGCGCCCCGAAGTCAAGCAGACAGCCCCCAAATCGCGCGCCGCCGCGGCGGCCACGCAAAGGTGCGTGGGCCCGGCGAGGGGCCGTGGTAGCGTCGCCGCCGACGACGGCATCCGTGGTGCAGACCTTTCGACGCGCGCTCCGTTTCCAGGCGATGGCCTTGGGGTTGTTGGCCTGTTCGGGCGCACGGCGCGAGGGGCGTCAGGCGCGGCTCGTGTCGAGCGCTCCCGGGGTCGACGCCGCCCTCCAGCGGGCCGAGCGCCTCGCCGCCGAGGGCGAGCTCTCGCGGGCCGACCAGGGGCTCGCCGAGCTCGTGCGGCGCCACCCCACCGAGGGCCTCGGGTATCTGGCCAACCTCCGCCGCGCGCGCATCGCCCTCGCCCAGCACCGCCTCGCCGACGCCGCCGCCCGGGTGGCCGAGGTGCCCCGCGGCGTCGACGAAGCCCTCGACCTCCAGCGCGACCTGATCGAGGGGCTCCTTGAGGCGCGGCGCGAAGAGGCCGACCGCGCCGTGGCGACCCTGCGCCGCCTCGACGGCCGGATGATCGACCGCACCCAGAACGTCGAGGTCGCCTGCGGGCTCCTCGCGATGGAGCCCCGCGCCACCCGCGGCGACGCCGCCCGGGCCCTGCGCGCCGGGGCCGTGATCGAGCAGGCCCGCGAGGCCGGCACCCGCTGGCTCGCCACGGGGCTCTCGTGTGACGACGCGGCCGAGCGCGCGGCGGTGTTTCGCGCCCTGGTGGCCCAGGTCGAGCGCCCCGAGGCGCTGGCCAACACCCTCGACGCCATGCCCGACGATCACCCCCTGCGGGTCGAACTCGCGCGGCGTCTGCGCGCCGTCGCCGCAGCGAGGGGCGAGACCGCACGGTGGCTCCACTGGCTCTCTGACCTGCGCGACGACGAGGCGACCCTGCTCCCGGTGGGCGGGAGCGAGGAGCGCGAAGTCTTCAGGGTGGGCGTCTTGGCGCCCTTGTCGGGGCCCGAGAGCAACGTCGGCGCTGAAATCGTGCGGGCGGTCCAGCTCGCGGTGCGCGGCCAGCCGAACTTGGAGGTCGCCGTCGCCGACGAGGGCGAGAGCGTCGCGAGCGCCCAGGCGGGCTTCGCCCAGCTCACCGAGGGGCTCCGCTGCGACGCGGTGATCGGCCCCACCCGCGAGGGCCACGCGCGGGCCGTGAGCCTCGCCGCCGACGCCGCGGGGCGTCCCGTCTACCTTGTCGCGCCCTACCTCGACGCGGTGCCCGCGCCGCAAGGGAGCACCCGCCTCGCCGGCCCCGGCGCCCGCGACCGCGCGGTGGCCCTCGCCGCGGCCTCGCGACGGGTGGGCACCCGGGTGGTGCTCCGTACGGCCCCGGGAGACGCCCACGATGAGTTCGTGCAGCGCCTCCGCTCGGTGCTCCAGAACGCCGGCGTGACGGCCCTCGACGCGGGTCCGGCGGCGCTCCCGCGGGTTGTGACGGGGCATCTCTCGCACGAGCAGCGGGCCGAGGTGGCGCACGCCGCGGCGCTGGCGCCCGCGCGCTTCATTCTCGACGCGCGGAGCGGCCTCGCGGGCACCCGCGGCACCTGGGTGGGCCTCGGGCCCGGGGCAGACTTCGAAGAGATCCACACCCTCTTCTGCGGCCTGACGGGTCGCCCTCCGGGTGAGCTCGCCTTGCTGGCCTACGACGCCACCTGGGCGGCCATCGCGAGCGCCCGCGGGGTCACCCCGCACCGCACGCTCCAGCCCGGTTGGGCGGTTCACAGCGTCACGGTTCGCACCGACGCGGCCTCGTCGGTGGCGGTGTCACGGCGGTGCGCGCAGACGGTTCCCCCGGCGCCCACCAGCGGCGACCCGTACGCCCGCGAGTGAGCCTGCGCCCGAGGGCGCACGCTGACCGCCGAGACACAACCGTCTCGGCTTGAGAAGTGCTGCGTCATCGCTGCCACGGTGGGCGGAGTTCACCCGGCGCGGGGCCGTTCATCACGCCCCGCGCGCGCGGCTCGGGCGGCAGCGCTATGGGGCTCGGCGCTTCACCCCAGACGCCCGCGCGGCTGCCCACGGCCTGGCCTTGGACGTAGGCCTCGAAGCCGCTTTGGGGGCCCGCGGCGGGGCGGGTGCGCACGGCGACGCCGATGGCGCTGCTGGTCTCGAAGCCCGGGTCGAAGCGCATGCGAATCACCGCGTCTGCGCCGAGGGCGGCGGCTTCGGCCTGGAGCCGCGCGACGATGGTGCCGAGGTCGTTCTGGTTGCCGCTCCCGACGGCTTGCACGAGCCCGATCTCGGTGAGCGCGAAGCCCGGGAGCGCCGCCTCGCGGGTGACCCGCACGGCCCCTTGGAAGGCCGCCTGTCGGGCCCCGAGCACCACCGTCGAGCCGCGGGTGCTGCCGCAGGCCGAGAGCGCCGCCAGGGCCGCTGCGAGGGCGAAGCGACGAACGAGGGTCACGGCCCGAGCCCCCGTCGAAAGGCACGCCCGGCGAGCACCACGGTGGCGAGCTCGTAGGTCTGCATCACCGTGCGCGTGCACGTCATCGGGAAGCGCGGGCTCCCGCACGAGTAGCTCTGCATGACCGGGCGGGTGACCATCTCGTGCCGCGTCGACCACTGGTCGAGCCGGGCGAAATTGCCGCCGAGCTCTTGCACCCGGGCGACAAACTCGGGCATCGCGTTCTCGATCAGGGCGGCGCCTTGGGCTTCGACGTAGCCGACCTCGGTGGCGTCGGCGGGCACGGCCCCCGAGGTCACCTGAACCGGCCCCGCGTAGGGCGCGAAGGTGCGGTCGCCCGTGGCGATGGAGAAGCCCTGACGGCCGGCGCATCCGCTCGCCAGCGCGGCGAAGAGGGTGAGGCAACACAGGGCTCGGCGCGCGTCGGTCATCTCGGGTTCGGCCCTTCGGAGTCGCTCAGCCTGACACAGACGGCGCCCGGGCGCCCGCCTCGGCGCCGCTCGGCAGGCTCGCCGACAGACCGTGCAAGAGCACATCGGCCAGCTGCGACGCGGCGCGCTTGAGCCCCCCGGGCTCGGGGTTGCCGAGGGCCCAGGTGAGCGCGATGCCGTCGAGCGCGCCGAAGATCGCCCGGGCCATCACCCGAGGCGAGACGTCGGCGCGAAACTCGCCGGCGCGTTGGGCGTCGGCCACCACCGAGGCCATCAACTCAAGATACTCGGTGAAGCGCCGGGTCGCGAACTGCTTCAAGAGCTTCGACGACTGCCTGAGGTTCACCGTGATCACCTCGGCGAGGTCGCGCTCGCCCTCGAGCAGGCCGAGCTGGAGCTCGATCATCTGACGGAGCCGCCCGGCCCCCGACGGGTGCTTGCCGCTCTCGTCGCGCAAGAGCTGCAAGAGCCGCACGATGCGGTCTTCGAAGAGCGAGGTCAGGAGCTCGTCTTTGCTCTTGAAATACAGGTAGATGGTGCCGTCTGCGACGCCCGCGGCCTTGGCGATCTCGGCCACCCTTGAGGCGTAAAACCCCTTGCGGGCGAAGACCTTCACCGCGGCCCTGAGGATGCGCTCTCGCTTGTCGCCGCCGCGCGATGCGCGTTCGTCTCGCGGGCGCCCGCTGGCACGACCTTCACTCACTGCCATTGGGCGGGTATCATGTGCATTTGCCGCGCGTCAACGCCGTCGAAAGGGCAGCGGCCCGAGGGCCAGGGCCCGCTCAGGCCCTGACCACCGTGCTCTCGGGTTGGGCCTGACGGGGGGCGATCTCTTCGAGCAGGTCGCGGCACTCGGGCCGGTTGCGGAGGTGCTTCAGCAAGAGCTCGCTGTGCTCGGCGAAGGCGCGCTCGAAGGTGAGGCCCTCGCGGGTGCGCTGGGCCACGCGCTCGCGACCCGGGCTGAGCTCCTCCTCCATGCTCTCGGTGTAGCGCGCGAGCTGGGTGCGGAGCTCGTCGATCTGGCGACGGAGGTCGCGGGCCTGGGCGTCTTTGCGGGCCGCCCGAAGCTCGTGGTCGGCGAGCTGCTCGCGCCACGCGTCGACCCGGGCCTGCATCTGCCCGGCGCGCTCGAACACCATGCGGAGCGTCGGCAACGCGAGGCCCTGCTTCTCGGCCGCGTCGGCCTGGCTCCGCGCCTGGGTGAGCGAGGCCTCACCTTGGTGAACCCGCTGCTTGAACTCGTGGGCCCGGTCGTGCTCGGCCTTGGCGTCGCGCAGCACCCGCGACTCCTCGGTGGCGAGCTCTTCGACCTTACGGCCGATCTCGGCGCGGAGCGCGCGGCCTCGGCGCTCGAGGGCCTCAAGCTTACGCATCAGCGAGGCGACCTCGCCTTCGAGCCGAGAGGCCTGGCTCGCGAGGCGCCAGCACTCATCGAGGGCGTGCCGCACGTCACCCGGCGGGTCTGCCGTAGGGTACGCTCTGGCCACCATGCGGGCGTAGTGGGCCGCCCGGGTCGCCCACTCGGCGACCCCCGCGCTCGGGGCCGGAGGGGGCGCGGCGGGTGAGGGGGCCGACTCCTCGTTGCGCACCTCCCACGGCGACGACGGCAGCGAGCGCTGAAGGGCCTTCAGGTCTTCTTGAAGGTGGTGGGCGTCTTTGTACCGCTGGTCGAGACCCTTCTGGAGAAGCTTCAAGATGATCTTCTCAGCGTCGGGGTGCAGGTCGGGGCGCAGCATCCGCGGGTTCGGCGGCGTGCCGCTGCGCTGCAATTCGAGCAGCTGATCGCGGTCGCTCGAACGAAACGGCAAGGTGCCCGTCATCATCTCGAAGAGCAGCACGCCCAGCGCGTAAAGATCGCTCTGGGCTGAGGCCTCTTCGCCGCGCGCCTGCTCGGGCGACATGTACTCGGGCGTGCCGAAGACGGCGCCCTTCGGGGCGAGGCGCGGGTCGCGGGCGAGGTGCGCGAGGCCGAAATCGAGGATCTTGACGAAGTCTTTGCGACCGCCGCGGTTCGTGAGGAGGATGTTGTCGCTCTTGAGGTCGCGGTGCACGACGCCGAGGTCGTGGGCGCGGCCGAGCGCGGCGGCCATCTGTTCGAGCACGTCGACGGCGCGGGCCTGGGCGAAGGGCCCCTTGCTGATCTCGGTCGAGAGGGCGGTACCCATGAGGTACTCCATCACGAGGTAGAGCTCGCCCTCTTCGGTCTCGCCGATGTCGTGGATGTCGATAATGTGGGCGTGATCGACGCGGTTCGCGGCCCGCGCCTCGCGCAGCATCCAGGCCCGCAGGTGGGTCTCGCCGCGCAGGTCTGGGCGAATGAGTTTCAGCGCGACAATGCGATCGATGAGCACATGCCGCGCGCGATAGACGACGCCCATGCCGCCCTCGCCGATGAGCACTTCGAGGCGGTAACGCCCTGCGACGACGCGACCCACATAGCCATCGTTCTTCTTCGCGACCGCCGTGTTCTGCTTGTTCACCACGCACACCTCAGAGAAGGGGCCGAGATCGTACCATCGTCGGCTTTGTTTCAACCGGCCTTCGGCGTGCGACCGAAATAACTACATGTTGGCACGACGCCGCCCTGTGAGCGCAATTCGCACCACCTCGGAGGGCGCCCCGATCCGCACCGGCGGGCCGGTGACGCCGTTGCCGCGGGAGACAAAGAGCGTACGCCCGTTTCGGTCATAACGCCCCGCAATGTAGGGCAGAATGGCTCGGCTGACGGGGCCGAGGTCGATCTGACCGCCGTGGGTGTGGCCCGAGAGGGTGAGCTTGACCCGCTCGGGGGTGGCGTCAAAGAACACCGGGTTGTGGGCGAGGAGGATCACCGGCGCGTCGGGGTCGACCTCGGGGTGCCACCCGAGCGCGCGTCGGAGGTCGGGGCCCGGGCCTGAGCGCACGACGGGGGCCATGATGTCGTCGACGCCTGCGAGCAAGAGCTCGGTGCCTTCGAGGCGTACGGCGCCGTTGATGAGCGGCGAGAGCCCCGCGCGGGCGAGCCCCTCGGCCACGCGCGCGGCGCCGGTGTAATGGTCGTGGTTGCCGAGGATGGTGTAGACGCCGCGGCGCCCACGGATGCGGGCGAGGGCGGCGACTCCTTCGGCGATGTGGCGCGGGTTGAAGTCGAAGATGTCGCCGGTCATCACCACCTGGTCGGGGCGGAGGTGGGTCACGGTCTCTTCGAGCAGGCCGAGCTCGTCGCGCCCGGTGAAGACCCCGAGGTGCAGGTCGCTCAGCTGAACGAGGGTGTAGCCCTCAAGCGCCGGAGGCAGGTCGGCGATGAACACCTCGACCTCGCGCACCGCCGCGTCGAGCCGACGCCGGTTGCCGACCACCGCGGCGCCGAAGGCCGCGACGCTCGCGAGGGCCGCCCCGGTGGCGACCACGAGCTCGCGGCGGTCGAGCGGAGCCTGCGCTCTCGACGCCTCAGGGGCGGTCTCGCGCGGCGTTTCATTGGGTGTTTCATCGGGTGTTTCATCGGGTGTTTCATCGGGTGTCGTGGCGGCCGCGCGCGGCGCCTCGGTGCGAGCGACTGGGATGAGCGCGGCGAGCACACGGAGCGTCACCGTGAAGGCGCCGACGAAGAGGCTCGCGAAGCTGAGGGCGCGCATCGGCCCGATGAAGGCCCGCCAAGGGCCGCCGCCGAAGGGGACGAGGCGCCGCGCGAGGAGCTCAAGGGCCAGGGCCGTGAGACCCAGGCCGAGGCTCGCCCAGACGACGCGTCGGCGGGCGCGGGGGGCGCGCATGGCCCGGGGCAAGACCGCAGACGCGACGAGAAAGAAGCTCCCCGCGGTGAGGGCGCCGAGCGAGAGCGAGAAGACGATGGTGCGGAGCGACATGCGATTGGGTGACCCGTGGGCGGTGATGTAGCGTGCTTTGGTCGATGACACCCGTGACCGCGGCGGCTGCCACAGAATCTCCTCGCGCGCGCCTCGGGTGGGGCGCGGCGATGACCTTGGCGGCGGGGCTCCTCGGGGGCGGCGCGAGCCTCGGCCCGGTGTGGGACGCTGACCTCGGGTGGATGCTCGCGGCGGGGCGCGCGATGGCGGCAGGGGAGGGGGTTCCGCGGGTGAACGGGTGGAGCGTGGCGGCCTGGTCTGGGCACCCGTGGGTGATGCACGAGTGGGGCTACGCCCGCCTCGAATGGGCGCTGTTCTCTCAGCTCGGGTACGGCGCCCTCGGGCTCCTCCGCGTCGCGGCGCTCGCGCTCACGGTGTCAGGGGTGTGGTCGATGCTGCGCGCCCTCGCGGCCCGCGAAGCCGCGGCGATCACCGCCGTGGTGCTCCTCGGCGTGATGGGTCGCTTCGAGAGCGTGCGCCCCATCGGCATGACCCTGGGTCTTGGGGCCTGGGTCGCGGCCCTCGCGTTCGCCCCCTCGCTCTCGCGGCTCGGGGCCCTCGGGCTCGGCCTCTTCGGCCTCGTCTGGTCGTGGGCCCACGGGAGCTATCCATTGGCGTGGGCGATCACTCTGGCCGCAGCGATCGAAATTCCTGATGACCGCGGGCGACGGCTTGGGGCCCTCGCGGCGATGGCGCTGGGCAGCTCGCTCGGGCCCTACGGGCTCGCGCTCCACGGGCTCGTCTCGCGCTACCTCTACGGCCGCGGCGACGACGCGACCGCCGTGGTGGCCGCGCGCATCGTCGAGTGGTGGCCGCTCTGGCGGGCGCCCCTGCGGGTGATGGACCCGACGGCGCTGACCGTGGGCCTCGGGGCCCTGGCCTTGGCGCTCCTGGCGCTGGCCCGGTGGCCGCGGCGGCCGCGGGTGTGGCTGTCATTGGCCCTGGCGGCGTTGGCGCTCTGGCACGCGCGCAACCTCGTGGTGGCGGTCACCGTGGGGCTCCCGCTCCTTGCGGCCGGGTGGCGCGGCGGGGGGGCGCTTCGACCGCAACGTGAGGCGCTCGCGATGGGGGTGTGTCTCATGCTGGGCCTCGGCGCCTTGACGCTCGTCGCGCGGCGCGGCGCGGTGGCCGTCGACCCGAGCCCCATGCCCGCGGCGGCGCTCCGGCTCACCGCGATGACCGGGGGCGCGGGGGTGTTCGTGACCCTGCCCTTCGCGGGGTGGGCGCTCTATCACGGGCGAAGGGTCTACTGGGACTCGCGCAACGACTGTTACCCCGGCCGGGTGGTCTCGATCGCGCTCGACCTCGACGAGGGGCGCCTCGGGCCCGACGCCGCCAGGGCCGCCCTCGACGAAGCGGGCGTGCGCTGGGCCCTCGTGCGATGCGACGGGCGCGGGCGGCAGAGCCTCGCGGGCTGGGCCCTCGCAGGGCGCGACGCGGGGCTGTGCCTCTTCAGAGCGCCGCCGTACCCATCGAGCGTACTACGCGCTCTGCCGACGGGCCGCTGAGATCAGGTCGTCGGTGTCGAGCTCGGGGCCGTCGATGCGGAGCCATTGCCCTGCGATGCGGCCCGCCGGGTGCACGGCCTCGTAGGCGCGCTCGACGGTGCACCGCAGGGTCATCTCGCTCGCGCCGGGGTGCGAGAAGGTCACCCTCAGCACGCTGCCCGGGCCATACGGCATCGCGGGGCTCAGGAGCATCTGCCCCCACGACAGCGACACGCAGAGCGCGCGGTGGACGCCCCCCGGCCCCTCGACCACGACGAGGGCGGCGTTACGGAGGCCTGGCGAGCCGAGAGAGCGCGACGACACAGCCCGCGTTGCGTAGCCCACACCCTCGGGCCGAGACCAATTTCTGCCGAGCGATTGTCGCGCCGAGGGAGGGCCGCCGAGGGGCCATTGGGCGCGTGAGCGTCTTGACCGCATCGTATGGGCGAACGTAGGGTGCCCGCCGACTGGGGCCAGCCGGTGCAGTGGCGCACCGCGAGGCCCTTCTGTAGACCCCGCATCGAGGATCGGCATGAAGCTCGTCGCCGCTGGCTTGTCGGACGTTGGTCGTGAGCGCGACCACAATGAAGATTCGTACGCGGTGGAGTCGCCACTGGGCATGTTCATCGTCTGCGACGGCATGGGCGGGCACCAGTTCGGTGAGGTGGCCTCAGCCCTCGCGATCGCCGCCGCGGTCGAGTACGTGCGCGAGCATTTGACGGGCGCTACCGACAAGCTGGCGCTCCTGGCTGACGCGGCCCGCGAGGCCAACAAGCGGGTCATCGAAGAGGGGGCGCGCAACCGCAAGCGCAAGGGCATGGGCTCGACCCTGGTGGCGATGATCCACGACGGCGACCGCATGGGGGTCGTGCACGTCGGCGACTCGCGCTGTTACCTCTTTCGCGAGGGGCGCATCAAGCGGCTCACCCGCGATCACTCGCTCATCGAAGAGCTCGCCGGCGACGACCCCCAGGCCCTGGCGGCCCTCGGCGGGTACTCGAACGTCATCACCCGCGCCATCGGCACGGCGCCCGACACCCAGCCCGACGCGAAGTACGAAGACATCCGCCCGGGCGATGTGTTCCTGCTCTGCTCTGACGGGCTCTCGGGCGTCGTCAAAGATGCCGAAATCGCGCGGGTCTTGGCCCGCGTCGAAGACCTCGACGCGTGCTGCGTCGAGCTGGTGAAGCTCGCCAACGAGAACGGCGGCCCCGACAACATTTCGACGGTGCTGGTGCGGGCCGAGGCTTGACGATGCGCACCCTCGTCGCTGCGTCGCTCGCCGCGATCGCGGTCGGATACTGCCTCGCCGTCACCGTCACCGGCCTCGCCCTCGACCCGGGTCACCTCCAAGCGGCCTTCGCGCAGGGCTCGTACCTCGGCGCTCCGCCTGCAAGCTTCGCCCTCACCACGCTCGTCGCGACGCTCTTCTCGGGCGCGGTGACCTGGCTCGCGCTCGGCGGGGCTCCGGGGGCCTTTGGGCCCCTGAGTGCGCTCGGTCAGCGCCCGCTCGGCCGCGTGGCCTGCGCGCTCGCGCCGCTCGTTGTGGCGCCGTGGGTGGTGCTCGCCCAAGACGACGTGAGCCGTCGGCCGTCGCTCCTCGCGTGCCTCGTGGGCGTCTCGCTCGCGAGCGCGGTGTTCCAGCGCCTGGCGGGCCCGTCGGCTGAGGTTGAGACCGAGCCGTCGAGGGCGCAGGGCGCGGGGTGGCGTGAACACGGGCCGGTGCTCGCGGTGATGGGGCTCCACGCGCTGATCTTCTCGGCGCTCGCGGTGCTCCGCGACCGGGGATTGTGGTCGGCCACGGTCGACCTCGGGATCTTCAAAGAGGCCTTGTGGCACACCCTCCATGGGCGGGTGATGTTCTCGCCGACGGTGGGGTACAGCTTCCTCGGCGAGCACTTCGCGCCGGTGCTGTTTCTGCTCGTTCCGCTCTATGCGTTGTGGCCGACGAGCGCGTGCTTGTTGGTGGTGCAGACCGCGGCGGTGAGCGCGGCGGGGTGGCCGGTGTACCGGGTCGCACGGGCCGAAGGTCTCGGGCGCGGCCTCTCGACGGCGCTGGTGGCCGCGATGCTGTTCAGCCCGCCGATGCACACGGCGCTCCTCTACGACTTCCACATGGATCTCCTGGGCGTCCCCGCCCTCGCCGCGCTCGCGTGGGCGGTGCACCAGCGGCGGTACGGCCACGCGGCCCTGGCGCTGGCCCTGCTCGTCAGCGTGAAGGAAGACATGTTCATCGCCGCGGGGGCGGTGCTCGCGGCGCGCTTTGTCACCGGCGACCGTCGCGACAAGGCCCTCACCGCGGCCCTCGGCGCCGCCACCCTGCTCTACTGCGGCCTCGCGATGACGGTCTTGCTCAAGCGATTCGGCCCGCCCCCCGGGGTGCCCGTCTACATGAGCGACGGCACCCAAGACGGGTACAAATTCCTTCGTAATTTCAGACACTTGGCGGGTTATCCCGGCCCCGTCTTGAAGCTCCTGACGCAGCCCGTCCGCTTCGCGCTCTATGCGCTCACCGAGGCGCGGTTGACGACGCTCTTGGGCTTCATCGCCCCGCTGGCCTTCTTGCCGCTCGGGGCGCGCGCGCGGGTGCTCTTGTTGGCGCCCTTGGGCATCGTGCTCCTCTCTGACAACGGCGAGATCGTGGCGCTGCGGTACCACTACTCGGCGATCCAGCACCCGGGGGTCTTCCTCGCGGCGGCGTACGCGATGGGCGCCTGGGTGCGCGGGTCGAAGCGGCCTGCGGCCCTCGGCGCGGCGCTGTCGGCGTTGGTGGTCGGCGCGAGCGCGACGATGCTGGCGACGCACCCCGCGAGCGTGGCGTCTCGCACCCACGCCCACGACGCGCGGCGGGTGACGCCTCACGTCGACGCGGTCGATCGCCTGGCGGCGCGCTTGCCGGCCGACGCGCGGGTGAGCGTGGGCACCTTCCTCGGGCCGCGGGTGTCGAACCGGCCGTACAGCATCATCTTCCCCCAGGGGCTCGACCAGAGCGACTGGGCGCTGGTCGATCTTCAGCGCCCCCCGTGGCCCGCGGGCCCCGACCAGCGCGACGACATCTTGCGCGGCCTCATGCGCGCCGACTGGGGCGCCGTCGGGTGGGACGACGGCGCGGTGCTCCTCCATCGCGGCGCCTCGACGGCGCGCAACACCGAGGCCGTGCGCGACCTCTTCGCCCGCCGCCGCTACGAGGTCGAGGGCACCGAGCAGAGCGATTTCAGCAACTGCTCCGAGGCCGTGACCGGCGCCAGCGACGGGCGCGCGCGGGTGGTTCGCGCCGACGACCCGCGGCCGCCGGGCTTCGTGGTCTTCGGCCCCTTTCTTCGGCTCCCGCCGGGCGATTACGAGGTCACCTTTCGCATGATGGCCCGCGATTTCAGGGCCGGCGACGGGCTCCTCGGCGAGGCCGACGTGTTCGTGCGCCCCGGTCGCCCGGTTGCGGCGCGTGCCCTCACCCGGGCGCTCTTTGCGTCGGGCGGGTGGGTCGACGTGACGGTGCCCTTCTCGTCGCCCGACGGCTGGCTCGATGGGGTCGAGTTTCGCATCCGTTCGACGCTCCGCGCGACCCTCGTGGCCGACGTGATTTCGCTCCGCGCGCGCGATGAAGCCGCGTGCGTCGATCGCATGATGGGTCGCTGATTGAGGCTTGAGCTTCGGCGCGCTTCGCACCACACTGCCGCGCGATGAAGCGATGGGCACTGGGTTGCGGCGTGTTGGTCGGGCTCTTGGCGTGTAAGCAGGCGGCGTCGCGGCCGACCCAATCGGTCACCGTGGCGGCGGGGGCGCGGGTGCCCGTGACGGTGGGCGAGGGCTACTCGCCCGAGACGATCCGTGCCCCGGCGGGCGCGGCGCTGACGCTGGTGTTCACCCGCAACACCGACGAGAGCTGCGGGCAGACGCTGGTGTTTCCGTCGCTGAATCTGCGGCGCGAGCTGCCGCTCAATCAGCCCGTCGAGGTGGCGGTCACGGTGCCCGCGACCGGCGCGCTGAACTTCACCTGCGGGATGAACATGTACCGCGGCGCCGTCACGGTTCAGTGATGCCGGGCGGGCCCGCGGCGCTCGCGGCGCCACACGTACAGCGCCCAAAGGCTTAGAATCAGCACCGTTGACGCGCTCAGCCAGGCGCCGAGGGCGAGCCCCGGGAGCGTGAAGGTCATCACGAGACGGTGATGCCCTGGCGCGAGCGCCGTGCCGCAGAGCGCGAGGTCAGTGACCCGCAGCGGTGCGTCGGCTCCGTCGACGGTGAGGCGCCACCCGGGGTACCAAGGCGCTGAGAACACGACGAATCCCTGATGGCTGAGGGTGACCTCGGCGGTGACGCGGGTCGGGGCGGTGTGAAGCCACCGGGCCTCGCCGAGGGCCGCGGGCGCCGCGCTCCGGTCGGTGCTGAGCGGCTGCGGCGACTCGACGATGGCCTCGCGGAGGGGGTCGAAATCGACGGCGGCCAGCGCCCGCGCGGCCGACGCTGCGTCGGGCACGGTGCGGGTGCGGAAGACCACCCGCGCTCGGGTGAGCGGGTGCGTGTTCTGCCAGACGTCGACGCCGTCGCGGCCGAGGTGGGCGAGCCGAAAGTGCTCGGCCCGAGGCGCGTGACCGTGCGGCGCGATCAGCCAGCCGACGTCGAGCAGGTCGAGCAAGGGTGAGGCGCTCCGCCACGGGCCGTGGGTGCCGAGGTCGTGGTTGAGCTGCGCCGTCGCGTAGGGCCGCTGAAAGTTCACGATCCACAAAAAGTGCAGGTAACGCCAGATCGGGAGCGAGTGGTATCCGCCTGCGTTTTCGAGGCCCCAGGCCGCCAGGCCGTTGTGAAAGCGACGCGGCAAGAGCCGATGCGTCGCGACCCTGTGCGGGCTGCGCTGAAGCGCCAGAAACTGAACCGCTTCGGGGCGTGACTGCGCCTCCGCGCGGCGGCTCGTCGGGTTGGCGGTCGACCAGGTGCTCAAGAGCTCGACGAGGCACAGCAGAAAGAGCGCAGGCGTCACCGCGGCGAGGCGAGGCGCCTGCGCGCGCAGCCATGCGCGCACCACGTCGTAGCCGTCGGCGGCCAGGAGCGGCACCACGAGCACCCAGACGTAGAGCGCCCGGGTCGGCCCTCGCAGCGATGACACCAGCGGCAAGAGGCGGTGCGCCTGGTGCGCGAGGCCCGCGTCGCCGCGCGCGAGGTCGCAGCTGAGGAGCAAGAGCGCGACGAGCACGAGGCGCTCACCGCGCCGTCGTCGAAGGACGAGCGACGCGAACGCGAAGAGCGTCGCCACGAGCCCCGAGCCCCAACCGCACATCTCCCATGGGTTGGGCGCGCCGACGTAGGTGCCAAGCGCCTCGTCGCCGAAATACATCGGCATCACGAGGCTCAGCGCGTAGCGCCACGAAGGCCAGGCGTACGCCCCCGCGAGCGCCTCGGTGACCCCGCGGCCCCGCGGCGACTCGGCCAGGTGAAGCCCGCTCGGCACGAGCTGGACCGCCGCGAGCCCGAGGGCCAGCGCGACCCCGACGAGCACCCCCGCCGCGCGCCCGCCGCGCCCGCGCGACTGCGTGACGAGGCCCGAAGCGAAGGTCGCCGCGAAGACCATCGCGCCGAAGGGCAAGAGCTGCCAACCGCCCGCGAGCACCGCGAGGGCGAGCTGCAGCGCCAGCGCCCAGACGAGGCGGGGGCGCATGCCGTGGCGCGCGCGTTCGAGGGTGCCCAAGGCCCAAACGAGCCACACCGTGGTGTTCGTAAACGAGGCGTGGCGGAGGCGCATCACGAAGAAGGCGCCTAGCGCGAAGCTCACCGCCGCCAGCGCCGCGCCGACCCGCGACGCACCCCGGAGCCGCGCCCACGAGGCCATCGCCCACGCCGCCAGGAGCGCGTGGATCAAGGTCATCGACGCGTAGAACGTCAGCGGGTCGACCCAACGGAGGAGCCAGTGCGGGGGGTAGAAGACGCCGAGCTGCGGGTCGGTCGCGAGGGGCTGCCCTGACCAGAGCCCGGGCGCCCAGGTGGGCAGAGCGCCGGCCCGAAACGCGAGGGCGAGGCGGGTGTAGAGCGGCACGAAATAGCCCGATGATGTCTTCGAACGACCAGACCTCGCCCACGAGGGGCGCGCGAAACTGAAAGAGCACCGCGGCCGCAACGACGAATCACGGCCATGTGCGAGACAAGCGCGCGCGGCGACGATCACCCATCGCGGGGCACATCGTACGCGGGCGCGGTGATGTCAACGGGGGCGCCCCGACCCCGACGAAGAGGCCGCGGCGGCGGGGCGCTCAGGCCCGATGAGGGGCTTATCGCGCGTCGGCCTGGGAGGCGTCGGCCTGGGAGGCGTCGGTCGCGATCGCGGCGTCGGCGCTGGGCGCTGCGGGCGCTTCAGGCGTAGCGGGGGCCGCGCTGCAGCGGGCCTGGAAGGCGTCAAACGACTCTCCCTCGCTCGGCACGTCGCAGTTCGCCGGAGGGCCGCCGCCGCCGCCGCCGTTGGCGCAGCGGGCCTGGAAGGCGTCAAAGGTCTCGCCCTCGTTCGGCACGTCGCAGTTGCCCGCGGGGGCGCTCGGCGCCTCGGCCCCCGGGGTGCCCGGGGCGCCCGTCGCGCCTGGGGTGCCGGTCGCGCCCGAGGCGCTCGCCGAGGCGACGGGTTGGCCGTGGTTGGGCAGCGCGAAGAGCGTGATCGAGGGGATGTACGTGACCAACATGAGCGCCGCGATGAAGAGGCCGATGAAGGGCAACACCATGCGGTAGAGGTCGGGCACGGGGCGGTTGAAGCGGAAGCCCGCGATGAACAGATTCAAGCCCATCGGCGGCATCAGGTACCCGATCTCAAGGTTGAGGAGGAACACGATGCCGAGGTGATAGGGGTTGATGTTGAAGTGAAGCGCGATCCCCGCGATGAGCGGCACCACCACCACGATCGCAGAGAAGATGTCCATCAACATCCCGATCACGAGGAGGAAGACGTTCAACGCCAGGAGGAAGGTGATCTTCGAGTCGATGATGCCGCCGGCCGACTGGTGCACCCGCGAGAGCGCGTCGACGGCCTCGCGGCAGGTGCCGAGCTCGGGGTGCTGCGCCATGAAGGCCCGCGCCGGTGGCCCGCAGGTGAGCCACTCGAAGAGACGGTCGGCGATCTGAGCTTGAACGAAATACCCCACCAGCACCGTGGCCGCGCAGAGCTTCACGAAGATCGCGCCCACGAGCACCATCGACTCGGGGATGATGCGCGGGATGTCTTTCTGCACCGTGAGGTCGCGGTACACGAAGACCTCCATCACGAAGACGTAGAAGGCCGTGAAGGCCGCCGCTTGCGAGGGGTTGAAGATGCCCTTGGCGAGGCCCACGAGGAGCACCACCGGGAGGAGCAGCTCCCACTTGGCCTCCCAGAGCGCGGCGCCCGCTTCTTTGGCGTCAAACTTCGAGCGCGGCACCTTCGAGATCACGCCCATCACGATGCAATAAAGCACCATCAAACCGATCGCCACGAGCCCCGGCAAGAGCCCCACCACGAGGAACTTCTGAAGCTCCAGGCGCTCCTGCCCGGGCGCCGGCTCCTGGAGCCCCGCCACGATGCCGTACACGATCAACGGCAGGCACGGCGGCACCGTGATGCCGAGCGCGCCGCCCGTGGTCACGAGCCCCAAGGCGAACTTCTCGGGGTACTTGTCTTTGAGGAGCGCGGGCACGAGGAGCCCGCCCACCGCCACGATGGTGATGCCGCTCGCGCCCGAGAAAATGGTGAAGAAGGCCGAGGCGAAGACGCACACCACCGCGAGGCCGCCGGGCATCCACCCGAGCAGGGCCCGCGACACCCGCACGAGTCGCTGGGGCATCCGCGACTCTGACATGATGTACCCCGCGAGGGTAAACAGCGGGATGGTGGCAAGCACGCTCATGCGCGCGAAGTGGTTGCCCAAGATGTCTTCGACCGAGTTGCCGAAGGCGTTGGCGTGACGGCCCACATCAGGGTCAGCCAAGAAGAACTTCACAAACAGAAACAGCCCGAGGCCGCCGAGGAAGCTGAACAAGGGCGCGCCCATCAGGGCCATCACCACGAAGAAGAGCACCCCCGCCGAGACCGGGATGCTCGCGAGGTTCGGCACGAGCCCGAAGCGCATCACGCCCAGGATCGCCAGCACCACCGCCGCCGCCGCCGCGAAGTGCACAGGGCCCGCCGCCGGGCGCTCGATGTGCTCGGCCACCGGCGGGTCGAAGTTGCCCGAGGCCCGCTTGCGCGCCACGAAGGGCGCCCCCAAGGTCAAGAGCGCGAGCCCCGAGAGCAAGAGCGCCGCGCGAAACACCGTCGTGCCCGAGGTGATCGCGAGGAGCCCCATGAGGGTCAACGCCGCGATGCCCACCTCGGCCGCCGTGGCCTTCTGCGACTGCGGCGGATCTTTCGGCGCCTCAGCGCCCTCTTCGAGCGGCGCCGCCTCGGGGGCAGGGTTCAGCGCGACGCGCCCCGAGAAGCTCGCGGCGAGCTCGTGGAAGCCGTGCAGCGCGAGCCTGATGCCGATGAGAAAGAAGCCCAGCGGGATCGCGAACTGAAACTCAAAGCCCCGGTCGACAGGGCTGTCGAGGCCGTTGGCCGCGTTCTGACGCACCGCCTCGGCGGCGCCGTGCGCGGCCTCCATCAAGGCGTTGAAGACCCCTTTGCCCAAGGCCAACGCGACGAAGGCGCCGAGGGTCGCCGAGAGCCCCACCACGAGCCGACGGCCGCGGTCAGGCAAGAGGCGCGAGATCGCGTCGATGGCCAGGTGACGCCGCCCCCGGGTGGCGTAACTCGCGCCGAGGAAGGCCGCCCAGATCGTGCCGTTCATCAGCACGTCAGAGGCCACCGCCGCGACGACGTGCATGAGCTTCGTGGTGACCACCCCGGCCACCACCGAGATGGGCAGCGACGCCCCCATCGCCGCGCCGAGCGACATCGCCTTGCCCAAGAACTGAACCTGCCCCGAGCCCTCGCCGTCGGCCCGCTGGGCCTCGTCGCGATCGCCCTTGAAGTTCAGCCAGAAGAGCAACACGTAGAAGGCCGCGACGAGGCCCATCTGCAAGCCCATCGGCTTCGTGCCGATCACCCGCAGAAGCGACTCTGAGACCGCCGCGAACAACATCACCACCACGACCACGAGCGACAGCGCGCTCTCGGCCAACAAGACCCCGCGATCGACCACGTCGAGCGGCCGTAGAAACGGCGCCGGTTTCGCGGTCGGTGCTGCACCAGCCATGACTCGCTTCTCTCTCCCGCAACAGGGCGGGGCGTTGTGACACTCCGCATGGGCGTCAGCGCCCCCATCTCTGAAGCGCCGACACCCACCGAGACGCCGAGACTAAACCGAGCCCACCGCCGCGAGGAGGGTACTTCGTTGCCGCGATGCGTCGTGGTGACAGAGGGTACTTGCATTCATATGCATGGTCGTATATAGAGATGGATGCATGGTTCAGGCGTCACAGAGCGCGCCCCTCGGGTCTCAGGCGGGGGCGACGGCGGCGATGGCCCGGTGGGAGCTGTACAAGCTGCTCAGCGAGCCGGGTCGTCTGCGGCTCCTGGCGTTGACGCGGGTCGAAGAGCTCGCGGTGGGTGAGCTCGCAGAGCTCCTCGGCGAGTCGCAGCCCAACGTGTCGCGGCACATCGCGACGCTGCGCCAGGCGGGGGTGTTGTCGGTGCGCCGGCAGGGCACCTGGGCGCTGGTTCGGCTCGACGCGGCGGCCTTGGGCGACGTGGTGATCCGCGACGCGGTGGAGGCGGGGCGGGTGCTCTGCGAGCGCGACGGCAGCCTCGGTCGTGTGGCCGACGTGGTGCGCGCGCGCGACCGGGGCACCCGAGAGTTCTTCGCGCGCGACGGGCGCTCTGGGGCGCAGCCGGGGCCGCCGCAAGAGCTGGCGGCGTACCTCGCGGTGCTCGCGCCCTTGATGGCGCGGCGCGGCCTGGCGGTCGATGCGGGCTCGGGTGATGGGCGGCTCCTCGAAGTGCTCGCGCCGGTGTTCGCGCACGTCGTGGCGGTCGACCGTTCGCGGGCGCAGCTCGCGGCCTGCGCCGAGCGTGTGGCGGCCCGGGGGTTCGGCAACGTCGACCTGGCCGAGGGCGACCTCGACGCGGCGGCGGTGCGTCGCGCGGTGGTGCGTCGCCAGCCTGAGGGGGCCGACCTGGTGGTGGCCGCGCGGGTGCTGCATCACGCGCCGCGTCCGCGCGAGACCGTGGCGCACCTGGTGGCGCTGGCGCGTCAGGGCGGCGTGGTGGCGGTGCTCGACTATGCGCCCCACGAAGACGAGGCGCTGCGGGCCCATCAGGCCGACCTGTGGCTCGGCTTCGCGCCCGACGAGCTCACCCGGTGGCTCTACGACGCCGGGGCCGAGACCGTGACCCTCTCGAAGATTGCGCCCCTCTGGTGTGGTGGGGGGCCTGACCGACACATCCCGTGGCAGCTCGCGGTGGCAACGGTGCCCGCGCGGGGCGCTACGCCAACGCCGACTGCAAAGAAGAAAGAAGCACGAAAATGACTGAGAAGCTGAAGTACAAGGTCAAAGACATTTCGCTCGCCGAGTGGGGCCGTAAAGAGATCCGCATCGCTGAGAAAGAGATGCCGGGGCTCATGGCCATCAGGGCCGAGTTCGGCCCCCAGCAGGTGCTCAAGGGCGCGCGCATCGCGGGCTGCTTGCACATGACCATCGAGACCGCGGTGCTGATCGAGACGCTGAAGACCCTCGGCGCCGAAGTCACGTGGACGAGCTGCAACATCTTCTCGACCCAAGACCAGGCCGCCGCGGCGATCGCCGTCACCGGCGTGCCCGTCTACGCTTGGAAGGGCGAGACCGAAGAAGAGTACGAGTGGTGCCTTGAGCAGCAGCTCTTCGCCTTCGAGGGGGGCAAGGGCCCGAACATGATCCTCGACGACGGCGGCGACCTCACGGTGCTCGTGCACAAGAAGTACCCCGAGCTCTTCAGCGGCGCCGACCCCATCCGCGGCATCTCGGAAGAGACCACCACGGGCGTCCACCGGCTCTACGAGATGGCCCGCAAGGGCACCCTCAAGGTGCCCGCGATCAACGTCAACGACTCGGTCACCAAGTCGAAGTTCGACAACCTCTACGGCTGCCGCGAGTCGCTCCTCGACGGGCTCAAGCGCGCCACCGAGGTGATGGTGGCCGGCAAGCTCGCGGTGGTCGCGGGCTACGGCGACGTGGGCAAGGGCTGCGCGCAGGCGCTCCGCGGCATGGGCGCCCGGGTGGTGATCACCGAGATCGACCCCATCTGCGCGCTCCAGGCCGCGATGGAGGGCTACGAGGTGCGCCGCATCGAGTCGGTGGTCGACCAGGCCGACATTTTCATCACCGCCACGGGGTGCAGCGATGTGATCACCGGCGAGCACATGCAGCGGATGAAAGACGGCGCCATCCTCGGCAACATCGGCCACTTTGACAGCGAGATTCAGGTCGCCTGGCTTGAGAAGAACCCCGAGATCAAGAAGGAGAACGTCAAGCCGCAGCTCGATCAGTTCATCTTCCCCAACGGCAAGCGGCTCACGGTGCTCGCCTCGGGTCGGCTCTTGAACCTCGGCTGCGCCAAGGGGCACCCCTCGTTCGTGATGTCGACCAGCTTCTCGAACCAGGTCCTCGCCCAGATCGAACTGTGGACCAAGCTCGCCGCCTACCCCCTCGGCGTCCACGTCCTGCCCAAGAGCCTCGACGAGAAGGTGGCCTCGCTGCACCTCGGCAAGCTCGGCGTCGAGCTCACCACCCTCAACACCAGCCAGGCCGAGTATCTCGGCGTGCCCGTCACCGGCCCCTTCAAGCCCGACCACTACCGCTACTAGGCCGAACACCGCGGGCGCGGGCCAGAGGTCGCGGTGCGGCCTCGTTCGCGCCCAGGTTTTCACAGCGGCGTCTCCATCGACGGCCCGCGCGGCGCTTCGCTATGCTCTCGGGTCGTGAGCCCCTGGCGCCCCGCTCTCACGCACTGCCTCTTCACCGTCGCGTCGCTCGGGCTCGGCTGTAGCCTCGAAAACCCGCGGGTCATCTACGTCGCGCCCGACGCGCCGGTGGTCGATGTCACCGCCGTCAGCGACCAGGGCCCCGATGACACCCCCAGCCCGCCCGAGGACGCCCGCGATGTGAACGACGTCAACATCGCAGACGCGGGCGATGTGAACGACGTCAACATTGTCGACGCGGGCGATGTGAACGATGTCAACATTGCGGACGCGGGTGATGGGTACGACCTCGACGCGCTTGATGTGCGAGACGCTGACGCGGGCGGGGCCGACGCGGGCGGGGCCGACGATGGGCCCGACGTGGTCGACGCGCCGGGGCCCGCGTGCGGGGTGTTGGCGACGCCGTGCTGCGCCGACGGGGGCGTCGGGTGCGCGGCGGGGCTCGTCTGTGCGAGCGGACGGTGCGGCTGCCCGAGCGGCACCACGGCGTGCGACACGCGCTGTGTGAACGTGAGCGCTGACCTCGCCCACTGCGGCGGGTGCGGGGTCGAGTGCGCGCTCAGGCCCAACGCCGTGCCGCGGTGTCGCGCGGGCGTCTGCGGCTTCGCGTGCGGCGACGGCTTCGCCGATTGTGACGCGCGGCCCGAGACGGGGTGCGAGACCCAGCTCGGCACCGTGGCCCACTGCGGCGCGTGCGGCGCGGCCTGCGGGGCTGGGCAGATCTGCGCCCGCGGGCAGTGCGTGCCGACCCCGCCCCCAGAGTGCACCGGCGGCGCGGTGACCGAGGTGAGCGTGTCGGGCGAGCCGTTCAGGGTGCACAGCTTCACCAACGTCGGCGGCGCCGCGCTGATGTGCTCGGGGCCGGGCACCGTCGAGTACCTGGTCGTCGCGGGCGGCGGCGGCGGCGGCGGCGGCGGGCGCACAGGCGGCGGCGGCGGAGCGGGCGGATTCTTGGCGGGTGCGCTCCTCGTCGCGGCGGGCAACACCGCGGTGAGCGTCGGGTCAGGCGGCGCGGTGGGGCAGCGCGGCGGCGACTCGACCCTCGGGCCCGTCACCGCCACGGGCGGAGGCAACGGCGGATACGGTGACAGCGGCCGCGGCAACGCCGGGGGCAACGGCGGCTCTGGCGGAGGCAGCGGGTTCAAGAACATCGCAGGCACCCTCGGCACCGCCGGGCAAGGCAACAACGGCGGCGCGTCGCGCTCGGGAAACTACACCGCGGGCGGCGGCGGCGGCGGGGCAGGGGCCGTCGGCACCCAAGGCGGCGGCGACCGCGGCACCGGCGGAAACGGCGGCGTCGGCCTCGGAAACGCCATCACCGGGAGCATGGCGCTCCGCGCAGGCGGCGGCGCCGGGCGCGGCGAGGCGAGCAACGGCAGCCCAGGCGGCGGGGGCGGCGGGGCGGTCGGCAGCGCGGGCGCGGCCAACTCCGGAGGCGGCGGCGGCGCCGACGCGGCGGGCGGCTCCGGGGTGGTGATCGTCAGGTATCGCCACGAGCCCTCGCCCGGTTAGGGCGATGTTCACAATGTGAACATTTCGGGCCCCCCTTCCGCGGGGTGAGGGGCGTGGCTAGAAGGCGCGGTGGGTTTTTACGGTGAGCCGAACGATGAACAAGGCGAGCGGGGGCGGTGGGCCGGCGGCGGCGACGGGGCCTTCGGCTGAGGCCCCCGAGGTGCAGGGCGAGGCCGAAGACGAGGCCCTCGACGGCGAGGTGCTCTCGCTCGGCGACGACGCGGGGCTCTCGGCCGAGGCGGTGGCGCCCGACGAGGCGGCCCTCGCGAAGCTCGAGCCCGAGGGGCGGGCCGACGGGCTCCAGCGCTTTCTCTCGCAGATTCGCAAGTACCCGCTCTTGCAAGAAGACGAAGAGCGGGCCCTCGGGCGCGAGGTGCGCGAGGGCCAAGACCCCGACGCGGCGCGGCGCCTCGTGGTGCACAACCTCCGCCTGGTGGTGACCATCGCGTACGAGTTTCGGCGCGCCTGGGCCAACGTGCTCGACCTCATCCAAGAGGGTTCGGTGGGCCTCACCGAGGCGGTCAACCGATGGGATCCTGACCGCGGCGCGCGCTTCGGCACCTATGCCGGATACTGGATCCGCGCCTACGTGCTGCGCTTCATTCTGACCAACTTCAGGCTCGTTCACGTCGGCAACACCCGCGCCGGGCGGCGCTTGTTCTTTCAGCTCGAGCGCGAGCGGCAGCGGCTCATCGGTCTCGGGGTCGAACCCACCACGGCGCGGCTGGCCGAGCAGATCGGCGTCGAAGAGCGCGAGATCCACGACGTGGCGCGCACCCTCGACGGCCCAGAGCTCTCGTTCGACGCGCCGGTGGGCGAGGGGCGCCGGTCGCTCGCCGACTCGGTCGGTGACGCCGACGAAGACCCCGAATCTGCGGCCGCAGGGGCCGAACTCTCAGAGACGCTGATGAAGCTCACCCACGGCTTCGCCGAGGCCCTCAGTGACCCCCGCGAGCGGGCGCTCTGGCAAGAGCATTTGTTGTCCGACGACCCGGTGTCGCTCAGCGAGCTCGGCGAGCGCTTCGGGGTCAGCAAGCAGCGCATGGGGCAGCTTGTCATCGAGCTCAAGAAGCGCTTCCGCGACAAGCTCACCGAGACCTACGGCCCTGACCTGAAGCTCTCGTGGCTCCTCGCTGACGCCCCGGGGGCGTAGCGCGGCCTCCGGCGGGCGCCCCGACGGTAGAGGATTCTCTAGCGAATCCCGTCGCGACGCTTGCTCGCCGGGGGGTGCTCGCCGCACAATGGGGGGCATGACGACCGGGGCAGGCTCCAGGGTGCCGAGTCCCAGCGGGCCGAATGCGATGGGCCGCTGGCTCGGGCGGTACGAGCTCCTTCACGAGATCGCAACGGGCGGCATGGCCACGGTGTATCTCGGGCGGGCCCGCGGCGTGGCGGGCTTCGAGCGCGTGGTGGCGATCAAGTGTTGCCACCCGCATCTGCGCCACGATGAAGACTTCGCGACGATGTTTCTCGACGAGGCGCGGCTCGCGGCGCGCATCCATCACCCCAACGTGGTGAGCACCCTCGACGTGGGCGACGACGAGTCGCTCTACCTCGTGATGGAGTACATCGAAGGCGACAGGCTCTCGGGGCTCATCAAGGCCGCGAGCCGCAAGGGCCAGACCGTGCCGTTGAACATCGCCGCGCGCTTGATGGTCGATGTGCTCTCGGGCCTCCACGCCGCGCACGAGCTCGAAGACGCGCAGGGCAACCCGCTTCAGATCGTGCACCGCGATGTGTCGCCGCAGAACGTGCTGGTGGGCATCGACGGCGTCGCGCGAATCACCGATTTTGGCATCGCGAAGGCTGAGGCCCGCGCCACCGTGACCCGCGACGGGCAGGTGAAGGGCAAGATGTCGTACATGGCGCCCGAGCAGCTGGCGTCGAGCAAGGTGACCCGCCGCGCCGACATCTACGCCGCGGGCGTCGTGTTTTGGGAGACCCTGACCGGGCGCAGGCTCTTTCGCGCCGAGACCGACGTCGAGACGCTGAACATGGTGCTCCACGGCGTGGTGCCGAAGCCCTCGAAGGTGGTGGCCGAGCTGCCCGAAGAGCTCGACGCCATCGTGGCCCGGGCCCTCGAACGCGACCCCGAGAAGCGCTACGAGACCGCCGCTGACTTCGCAGAGGCGCTCGAGAACGCGACCTTCAAGCTGGCCACCACCCGCGCGGTGGCCAACTACATCAACGAGATGCTCGCCGAGACCCTGGTCGCGCGCCGCGAGCTCGTGCGCAAGCTCGACGAAGGGGGGGCCTTGCCGCCCGAGCACTCGCTGGTTCGCGCCGCCGGGGGCACCTCGACGAACAACAGCCTCCATGTGGCGATGATGTCGTCGCCCATGCTCACCCCCGCCGGTGGCAACCCCGCCGCGATCACCGCGCCCGAGGTGCCCGCGGTCAAGGCTCGCTCGAACAAGTCCGCCGCAGGGGCCGTGCTCTTGCTCTTGTTGGTGGTGCTCGTGACCTTCGGGGCCCTGAAGCTCAGCCACCAAACTCCGCCGCCCCCGCCGCCGCAAACAGCGCCCGTGGCCGCGCCCGTGGCCGCGCCGTCGCCCGCACCCGCGCCCGCGCCTCAGGTCGTCGCGCCCGCGCCTCCGGTGGTGCCGACCGCGCCGGTGGTCGAGACCCCGCCGGTGGCGCCCGGGCCCGCGCCCGAGGTGGCCGCGGTTGACCCCGTCGAGCCGCGCGGCGGGCACCGACACGCCGGGCGTCGGCACGGCCCCGCGGCGGCGAACACCGCGACGACGGCGGCCCCTGCGGCGCCGAGCGCTCCGCCCCCGCCTGCGGCACCCTCACAAACCCCGCCCGGCGAGTTTCGCCCGGGCTCGATCTGACGGCCTCCTTCAATGCCCTTGCACCGACGATGATGCGACCCACTGCCCTAGCACTCTCGCTGGCGATCGGACTCTGCGCGGCCCGCGCCTCCGCGCAAGACAACGCGGCCTTCGCGCAGCAGCGCTACATGCGCGGCACGACCCTCTACGAGCAGCGCGACTACACGCACGCCCTCGACGAGTTTCGCGCCTCGCTTGAGCTCTACGGTTCGCCCAACACGCGGCTCTACGCGGCGCGCTCGCTGCGCGAGCTCGGGCGACTCGACGAGGCCGTCACCGAGTACGAGCGCGCCATGCGCGAGGCCGCCGACCGTGCGGCCACCGACCCGCGGTACGCCGACACCCGAGAGCACGCGCACGCCGAGATGGTGGTGCTCGAGCCCCGCATCGCGCGGCTCACCGTGAGCGTCGCCGAGATGCCGCAGAACGTGGTGGTTCGGGTCAACAACCGCGAGCTCCCGAGCGCCGCGGTGGGTGTGCCCATGGCGGTGATGCCAGGCCACCTCGAGATCGTGACCCAGGCCCGCGGGTTTCATGCCGATCGCCGCGAGGTCGACCTTGAGGCCGGGCATCAGGCCGCGGTGACGGTGACCCTGCGCCGACGCACGACCCTCGAAGGCATCGACGAGAACCCCACGGGCGGTGCCGGCGAGCCGAGCGGGGCGGCGCCCGCGGGCGCGTCACGGGGCGGCGTTCCGAGGGTGGTGCCGTGGGTGGTGATGGGCGTCGGCGTGGCGGGCCTCGCGGCCTTCGCGGTCACGGGGCTGATGGCCTCGGGCGCGTACGACACCCTCGAGACCCGCTGCGGTGGGGTGCGCTGCCCGGTCGACGAGCAAGGCGCCGTCGACGACGGGCGGACGCTCCAGACCGTCGCCAACGTGAGCCTCGGCCTCGGCCTCGCGGGCCTCGCCACGGGCGCCGTGCTGATGGCGTTTCGACGGCCGGCTGAGCGAGCCCCGGCGCCGCCCGTGCAAGTGTCGCTCGGGCCCCGCGGTGTGCTTCTTGGGGGGAGCTTCTGATGCGCGCGACTCGAATTCTTACGCTTCTTGGTGTCCTCTCGACCGCGGCCTGCACCCTCGACTGGGATCGCCTCGACCCTTCGCAAGGGCCTGCGCCCACGACCGACGCGGGCCTCGACGCGGGCCTCGACGCCGGGGGCTGCCAGCTCGACAACGACTGCGCGGGCAACGAGCTCGGCAACCGCGTGTGTGACACCACCTCGCGGGTCTGCGTGCAGTGCGTGGCCGCGCGCGACACTTGCCCGCGCGGGCAGTACTGCGGCGCCGACAACCGCTGCACGAGCGGCTGCCGCAACGACGAAGCCTGTCAGGGCACCGCGGCCTCGACCGACGCCGGCGCCGATGACGCGGCGAGTACCGGCACGCGGGCCACCAATCGTTGCAACGTCTCGACCCGCGCTTGCGTCGAGTGCCTCAGCAACGAGCACTGCCCCCCGGGCCGGGTGTGCATGGGCAACGCCTGCGTGCCCGGGTGCGACTCGACCCAGGCGTGTCCGAGCGGCCAGAGCTGCTGCGGCGGCGGGTGCGTCGACCTCCAGGCGAGCCCCCTCCATTGCGGCGCCTGCGGGAGCCTCTGTAGCACCGTCAACGGCACCCCCGCCTGCGCCGCGGGGCGATGCGCGGTGGGCCGCTGCACGGCGCCCTTCGGCGACTGCGACAGCGACCCGAGCTCAGGCTGCGAGACCAACACCCAGACCAGCGTGATGCACTGCGGTCAGTGCGGCACCGCGTGCCCGACGCCGCCCAACGCGACGGCGGGGTGCAGCGCGGGCCGATGCGGCATCGCCCAGTGTCAATCGGGCTTCGCCGACTGCAACGGGCTCCCCGAAGACGGGTGCGAGGTCAACATCAACACCAGCGTCATGCACTGCGGCCGCTGCGCGAACGCGTGCGTGGTGAGCGGCGGCATGGCGGTGTGCGTGGCCGGCGCGTGCCAGCGTTCGAGCTGCGACGTGGGCCGCGGTGACTGCGACGGCAACACCGCCAACGGGTGCGAGGCCGACCTCACGAGCGACCCGCGGCACTGCGCGACCTGCGGCGCGGCGTGCAGCCTCCCGAACGCCGAGAGCGCCTGCGCGGCGAGCCGCTGCGTGGTCGGCTCCTGCAACACGGGCTTCGGCAACTGCGACGGCAACGCGCAGAACGGCTGCGAGGTCGACACCCGATCGAGCGTCACAAACTGCGGCACCTGCGGGGTCTCGTGCGCCTTCGCGCGGGGCACCGCGGCCTGCGAGCGCGGCGCCTGCGCCATCGCGAGCTGCGACCGCGGCTTCGGCAACTGCGACAACGTGCTCACGAACGGCTGCGAGACCGACACCAACACGTCGGTGACCCACTGCGGCACCTGCGGCACCGTCTGCCCGACGCGGCCCCAGGCCAACGCGGTCTGCAACAGTGGCGCCTGCGGCATCGCCTGTCAGGCCGGCTTCGCCGACTGCGACAACAACGCGAACACGGGCTGCGAGCAGAACACCAGCACCGACGTCAACCACTGCGGGGCCTGCAACCGTCGCTGCGTGCTCGCCAACGCCGAAGCGGCCTGCAACGCCGGCACCTGCGCCATCGCGCGGTGCCTGCCCGGATACGCCGACTGCGACGGCTCGCCCAGCAACGGCTGCGAGGTCAACACCCGCACCGACCTCAACCACTGCGGCGGCTGCGGGGTGCGCTGCGCCGCCAACAACGCCACCGCGCTGTGCGCAAACTCAACCTGTCAGATCACGGCCTGCACGGGGTCGTTCGGCAATTGCGACGGCAACCCGGCGAACGGCTGCGAGACCGACATGATCGCCTCGCAGACCCACTGCGGCGCCTGCGGCAACGTCTGCCCGACGGGCCGCACCTGCACCATCGGCCGCTGCGCCAGGGCCTTCAACGGGTACTCGGTGGCGACCGCGCCCTCTGAGGTGACCTGGGTCGAGGCCTGCACCCAGCCCGGCGTCGAGGTGCTCCACATGGGCGTCGACGATGACCAGCATGCGGGCACGATCCCCTTCCCGGTGGAGTTTTGGGGCGGTCTGACCCGAGACTACGTGGTCACCTCGAACGGCCAGGTGGGCTTCGGCACGCTCTTCTACGGCTTCGGGGTCGTGCCCGACCAGGGCACCTACCGCTCGTTCGGCACGCTCCCGATCTCGCTCGCGCAGAACCCCCCGCGGGGCATGGTGCCCTCGGCCTACCTCTTCGGCGTCGACCTCGTACAGAACGACGGCGTCTGCGTGGTCACCCTCGGCACCGCGCCGAACCGCCGCTGGGTCGCCGAGACCCGCAACGCCTACGCCTTCAGCGTGAGCGGCACGGCCTTCTCGTTCGAGCTCATCGCGTACGAGGCCACGCAGAACATCGACTTCCTCTACAACGCCCCGTGGACGACGCCCTTCAACATCCCCGTGTCGGGCAACGAGGCCACCATCGGCCTGCAAGACTTCAGGCAGCCCGTGCGCGCCATCACCGTGACCCAGACCGTGGGCCCGGGCACCCGGCTCCGCTTCTCGCCCCTCTGATCGCGACCCGAAAACACCAGTAAGATCAAAGGGTTGGCCCCTAGGCCGCGACGCCCTTTCGGGGCGGCCTCTTGCCGCGGGCCGGCGGGGTCTTGGCGTCGAGCGGCGAGGCCGTGCGGGTCTGGTTGCGGCCGCCCTGCTTGGCCTTGTAGAGGGCCTGGTCGGCGCGCTCGAAGAGCGTCTGACGGTCGCTGCCGTCGGTCGGGTAGGCTGAGATGCCGAGCGAACAGGTGACCCTGAGCGGGCCCATCTCGGTCGCGAAGGTCTGCCGCTGAAGCTCCTCGCGGATGCGCTCGGCGAGCTGCCACGCGCCCCGGGTGTCGGTCTCTTCGCAGACGATGACAAACTCTTCGCCGCCGAAGCGGGCCACCGCGTCGGTCTCGCGGCGACAGCGAGAGAGCACCGCGCCGAGGCCCTTGATGACCACGTCGCCGAGGGCGTGCCCGTAGGTGTCGTTGACGCTCTTGAATTTGTCGATGTCGAGCACGATCACCGCGAGGGGCCGCTCGAAGCGCTCGGCGGCGCGCACGCGCTTGTCGAACTCGGTCTCCATCGAGCGCTTGTTGAGGTGACCCGTCATCGGGTCGGTGGTCGCGAGGGCCTCAAGGTGACGCACCGCCGCGGCGTTGGCCAAGGCCACCGAGGCGTGGGCCGCGAGGACGCCCAAGAGCTGCCGCGCGCTCTCTCCGAAGGCGCCCCGTCGCTCGGCCGCCAGGGTCAGCGTGCCGAGCACCGTGTCGCGCGCCACGAGCGGGAGCACCAGCACCGAGTGCATCGTGCGGAGGTGTACCTCGCGGGTAAACACAAACTGCGCCGAAGGGTCATACTGCCCGCGGTAGGGGAGCGCGTGCCGGGCCTTCACCGCCGCGCTGGCGATGCCGGTGTTGTCGCTGAAGCGGAGCCCTTCGAGGCTCGCGCCCGCCTCGCCCACCACCGTGCGAACCTGGTGCTGACGCGCCCGGGCGTCGTAGCCCGTCACCACGATGAGGTCGTGCTCGACCACCGCGCGGGCCGAGCGGACCACCGCGTCGAGGACCTCGGTGTCGGTGAGCGCTTCGCCGAGGGCCCGCGAGGCGTCGAAGAGCACCGAGAGCTCGGTGCGGGCCCGGTCGAGCCGCGCGAACACGCGCTCGTTGTCGATGAGCCGCCGCGCCTGGAGCGCCACCATCTCAAGGGTCGCGAGGTCGTCGGGGGTCAAGGCCCGCGCCTCGGCGCGGTCGGCCACCAAGACGCCGCGCACCTCGTCGCCATCACGGATGGGCACCCCCGCAAACTCTCTGACGCCGTGCGGACCGCGGTAATAGGGCAAGCCCGGGTACTCGGGCTTCAGGTTCGAGAGCACCACCGGGCGCCCCAACGACACCGCCGCCCCGAGCGCGCCCGCGCCCGCTGAAATGGGCTCCGTCACCAGCTCGGCGTCGTCGGTGGCCGCCTCGACGAGGCGCAGCGTGCGGCCCCGCGCGTCGACCCAGAAGAGGGCGCAGGTGCGGAGCCCCAAGGTGCGACGCCCGAGGCCCAAGAGCCCCACCACCGAGGCGTGGATCTCTTCGAGGCTCGCGCGCATCCGGGCGGCCTCGTCGCGCCGCGCCCCCTCGACGCCGCTCGCCGAACCCGCCAGGCGAAACGACGCCGCCGCCTCACGCTGCCGGGTCTCTTGATCGGCCAGCATCTTGCCCGCGCGCGCCCGCACCCGCGCCACCTCGGCCCGCGTCAAGCCGTGGTGGAGCGCCACCGCCACCCCCGCCACCGCCACCCGTAGCGCGAGCCCGCCGAGCGACGCGAACCCGTGCGCCGCGTAGTGAAGACTCAGCTCGCAGAGGAGCCCGACCGCGAAGACCCACCCGAGGTGCCTCCGGGCCACCACCGAACCCGCGGCCGCGAGGGCCAAGAACGGCAACGCCGAGAGGGGGCCCGCGCTCCCGCCGGTGGCCGCCACCGCCGTCGCCGCGAGGGTCACCCCCACCGAGGCCCGCACCGGGTCGAGGGCCCGCATCGTGCCGTCACGCCGCCGCGCGCGCGGCCGCCGACGCACCGCCAGCGCCGCGAGCAGCGCCAGCAGCGCCACCGCGTCGAGGCCGCGACCGCTCGACGGCCCGAAGCCGCCGCGCGCGAGATACGCCATCGTCGCGGCGATCACCGAGGGGGCGAACACGCTCCGCGTCGCCCGCATCCCTCCACCCATGACCCCCGCGAGCGGTTCGGCGTTCGCCATCGCTCGCGCGATAGCAGCCCGAGGCGAGCGCGCTCAACTTTACGGCAATGTTGACACTGTCAACATTACCGCCCGCCGCGGGGGAGCGAGGGCACCTCGACGATGAGCTCATCGGGGCGCACCCAGCCGATCGCCTCGCGCACGGCCCGCTCGACGGCGCGCGGGTCGTTGGCCATCGCGTCGAGCTCTCGTCGGAGCTGAATGAGCTCTCGGGCGAGGCGTTGGTTCTCTTGGCGTTGAGCCACGAGCTGCGCCGAGAGGCGACGGTGTCGAGAGAGGCCGTCGGGGCCGAAGACCATCGCGGGCACCGAGATCACCGCGAGGGCGAGCACGCCGAGGGGCAGAGCGAGGGCCATGCGTTCGCGCAGCGCAGACATCGGCCGACGGGTACCGCGGCCCAAGAAGTGGCGCCAGAAATCTGCACCCGCGCGGGCCGCTCAGTCGAGGGCGAGCACCCAGACCTCGTGGCCCTCGGCGGCGCCGAGCGCGCTGAGGGCGTCGGGTTCGAGATTCACCGTGTCGCCCGACACCGAGATGCGCGACGCCACCGCGCGAAAGTACGGCGCCTCGCGGAGGTCGAGGCCCACCAGCGCGCGCTGCCCGCCCTCGGCGGCGGCGTCGCCGAGCCTCATGCGCTGGCTCCGTTTGACGAGGAGCACCTCATCGAGGGCGGCGCGAAAGTGCGGCCCGCCGTCGAAGGGGTCGATGCGGTTGCAGTACTGAAACCCGATGCGACGGAGCATCTTCTCGACGCCGCGGGTCTCGCGCCCCACCTTGCCGATCACGTCTTGGGCGTCGCGCGCCAGGAGCGACGCGTAAATGTCACCCGAGGGGAAGAGCGACTTGATGAACTCTTTGTTGCGCTTCGAGAGCCGGTCGGCCTCGTTGTAGCTCATGTCGGTGAAGCGCCGCCCGAGGGCCTCCCACAGATGGCTCGTGCCGTCAGAGAGAAGCGGCGGCAAAAGCTCAGCCACCACCTCGTTGCGGAAGAGCCCGCGGTGCATCGCCATGAAGAGGAAGCGCACATACGAGATCATCATGCCGATGCGCTCGGGCACCTTGCGGCTCTCGGGGCTCACGATGAGGCCGCCGATTTCGGTCGGCCCCTCGTAGCTGTGCCCGAGGCGCAGCACCGTGTGCACGAAGTGCCGGTCGAGGGTCGGCGAGTACTTCTCTTCGATGATGACGTCGAAGAAGATGTACGGCGCGTCGCGGCGACCGAGCTGCGCGATGATCTTGCTCGACCCCACGATGCGACCCTCTTCGCGGTCTTCGAGCACGAAGACGTACTCGCGGCGCCGCGGGTCTTTGATCGCGCCCGAGAACGATCGCACCGAGGTGTCGATGATCTCGCGCACCGTGCCCGGGTCGTCGGGGAGGTTGACTGTGTTGAGATGCTTCGCGAGCGCGAGCAGCTGCGGCTCGTCTTCGGTGACCACCGCCCTGATGACGTAGCGCTGCATGGGGTACCCTCTTCGACGCGCCCGGTGCCCGCGCGCCCTACGAAGCACCCTGTTAGAAGAGCCGATGACTGTCGAGGAGAATGGTGATCGGCCCGTGGTTCACCGCGTCGACCTCCATCGTGGCGCGAAAGACCCCGGTCGCGACGGTGAGGCCCCGCGCGCGCCACGCCGCGACCGCGGCCTCGTACATCGCCGCGGCCTCGGCGGGCGCCATCGCGCGATCGAAGGCCGGGCGTCGACCCTTACGAACGTCGCCGTACAGGGTGAACTGCGGCACCACCAGCAAGGCCCCGCCAACCGCCGCGACGTCGAGGTTCATCTTGCCCGCGCTGTCTTCGAAGACGCGCAGCCCCGCGACCTTCTCGACGATGTAGACAATGTCAACATCGCGGTCGTCTGCGCCGACGCCGAGGTACACGACGAGGCCCGCGTCGATGCGACCGGTGACCGCGCCGTCGACCCGCACCTCGCCGCGCGACACGCGCTGCACCACCGCCCTCACGGCGCGAGGCTCCGCCCCCCCGGGAGCTTCGCGTCGCTCGCGCGCACATAGGTCGGTTCGAGCGCGCCGGTGTCGAGGGCGCCGCGCCGCCCGGTCACCACCGCACCCACGAAGCGGGCCATGGGTGACCCGAGCATCGGCGCTCCGTGGGTGAGCGTGAGGCCCTCGGCGGCGAGCCGCGCCTTGAGGGCCGGAGACAGGTCGCTCAGCGCGAAGACCGCGGTCTCGCCCACGAGCGCGCGCACCGCCGCGGCGATCTGTTCGGGCTTCGCGTGCCGCGGGCCCATCGCCCACCGGCGGCCCTCAGGCGCGGCCGGGTCGTCGACCGAGAGCGCCGCGTAGAGCTCGTCGCGGCGCGCATCGAGGGCGGTGAGCACCGGCCCCCGGACGCCCGCCGCGGCCTCGAGCATCGCCTCAAAGGAGCTGACGCCGTACAGCGGCAGCGCCCGCGCGAGGCTCAGCCCCTTCGCCGTCGCCACCCCGATGCGAACGCCCGTAAAAGACCCCGGCCCCGTGCCCACGGCGAGGGCGTCGAGCGCCTCAAGCCCCAGCCCCGCGCGACGCAGCGCCTCTTCAGCGAGCGGAAGCGCCAGGGCCGAATGCGCCTCAAGCCCACGGGCCGAGACCTCAGACAAGAGCTCAGAGTCACGAAGCACCGCCGCCGAGCCGAGCGGCGTGGCGGTGTCGATGGCCAGACACAACATGCCCCGACTCTGACACAGCCACGACGAAAACACTCTCAAACAAGCAGTTCTGAGAAAAACGTACAGAGACCGCAACGAATTGTTTGACGGGCGAGGGGCCCGGGCGTACAAGCCGCCTCCCCGACGACGACGGCGCCCGAAACGGCGGCGACGGCGGCGAGAAAAAAGTAAGCGGCAACGAAAAAGAAGTTGACGCCGAAAAGAGAGTGAG
>JAEUKH010000032.1 GCA_016792845.1 Myxococcales bacterium
ACGCGACCAAGTCGTCTCCCGTCGCCCCACTTTAGGTCCGCGGCGCGCTGCTGCGTTGCCGGGTCTCGACGGGCCAACAGCCCGTCTTCGCCCCGTCGCCTTGCATCACTTGCGCCCCTTCGCGGTGCTCGGTCCGACGACTTGGTCGCGTTTCTAGACGGGCAGCTCGGGTTCGGCCGCGTCGTCGAGGGCGGGGGCTCGGGGCACGTCGCGCTCGCGGGCGGCGGCGCCTTCGAGGAGCACCGCCCCGAGGCAGAGGGCCGTGACCCGAATGGGGTCGAGGAGCCCCGCCGCGGCAGGGCCGCCGAAGCCCGCGAGGAGCACGCAGACCCAGCCGAGGCAACGCCTGAGGGCCGCGCCGCGGTCGGCGTACTGCGCCGCCAGCGAGAGCATGCTCGCGCCCAAGAGCCACGAGAACGCGAGGGTGTAGAGCGCGAGCGCGCCCCGCGACGGGTGCGCCACCACGGCCCCGCCCAAGAGGTCGAAGCGCACCCTGAAGCCGAACTTCATGAGCGACTCGGTGGTGCGCGGGCGCTGCGCGGGCAGGGTCAGGAGCGCCATCGCGATGGCCGTCGGGAGCGCCGCGAAGGTGAGCGTGCGCGGGCCGCCGACCTCGCGCAAGGTCGCCCGCGCCGCGGCGATCACCGCGAAGAGCGCGCACACAAAGGCCGAGAGCTCGCCGGTCACGCCGAGGGTGGTCGCGAGGTGCGCGAGGCCGCTCCCCGGGCGGGCCAGAAAGCGCAGCGGAAAGGCCACGAACTCGCTCGTCTGACCGATCGCGAGCACCAAGAGCGTGGCCGACGAGAGCCACTGGCGATGCGCGAGGGCCAGGGCGAAGCCGCGACCGCACGCGAGGAGCACCGTGAGCGCCGCCATGGGCAAGGCCACGAGCTGCAAGGCCGAGGTGACGTCGCCCCACATCGCTGCCACGCAGAGCGCCAGCACCGGCGAGGCCACCGCGAGACGGAGCACGATCCATGCGATGCCGGGCAGGCTCGAACGCGTCTCGGTGATCACCGCGCGGCTCAGCGCGACCCACCCGAGGAGCACCCCCGCGACGGCGAAGAACGCGCCCGCATCGGCCACCCTGGGGTGATCGACCGCGAGCCCCACAAAGAGCCGGGTGAGGGTGAACCCCAGCACCAAGAACAACACCGCGGCACCCGCGGGGAAGACCTCGCGCTCGTCGTCATGGGCGCTCATGACGGCTGCGCCCTGCGATACCGATGCATGTACGTTCGTACCACCTGCTCGACGTCGAGCTTTAGAAACTTGGCCACTTCGGTGACAAACCCGCGGGCGTAGACCGCCTGCGGGAGCGTGGTAAACTCTTCGTCTTCGAGGGCCTTCAAGAAGCCCAGCGCGATCTTCGTGCGGCTCGCGACCTCATCGAGCCGCACCCCCCGCGCCTCGCGGATCGCCCGCAACAACGCCCCCGTGTACTCGGTCTCTGCGGTGAGCTCGGGCATCGCCGCGGCGGGCAGCTCGAGCTCGGCGCTCGCCGCGTCGGCGGCCACCTCGGGGGCGCGCGCGCGCTCAGACTCGGGGGTGACCGAGAGCTCGTAGGGGCGCCGTCGGGCCGGGTCGAGCAGCACGTCGCGGGCCTCTTCGATGCGGGCCACCATCGACGAGAGGTCTTCGTCGGTGAGGAGCCCCGAGAGCGCCACCGCGTCGGCGGTGTAGATCTCGCGGGTCTTGCGGTACGCCCGGCGAATCTCTTCGTCGCTCGCGCCGCGGTCGACCGCGAGCACCTCGTAGTGGGTCGGCGCTTGAGGCGGGCCCGCCGGGGTCGCCGCGCTCTGGGCCAGGCGACCCGCTTCGAGCGCCAACAGCCGCCGCGCGAGCCGCTCGATGTTGCGCGCCGCCTTCGACGACGGCACGTCTATCAGCAGCGGTCGCCGACGGCGCGCCGCGAGAAACACCGCGTCGTCGTACTCAATGTTGCCGAGATATTCGAGGGTGCCCCCGAACGGGCGGTGCGTGACCCGGGCCATCGCGTCGCCCAACTCGAGGTCGGCCCGCATCCGCGAGGCGTTCACCACCACGCGGAGCTTGGGTTGGCCGAAGTCGCTCCACACCGCGTCGGCGAGGGCCGGGGCGGCGTCGAGCACGGCGCTCGCGAGCTCGAGCGGGGTCGGGGGGCAGCCCCACCGAGCGCATACCGCAGAGAGGCGCCGCCGGGCCAGGTCGAGAGGCTCGGCGAGGCCCCGGGGCGGGTCGAGGCTCAGCGCCCGAAGGTGACGCCCGAGGCGCCGGGCATACAGGTTTCGCACGAGGCGATAGACAGCCTCGACGGCGTCGGGTTCGGGCGTGGCGGTGGTGAGCAGCGCGTCGGCGTCGAGCATCATGTCGAGGCTCCGCGACGAGAGCCCCGAGCCGAGGTCGACGACCACCAGGTCGGCCGGCGTGCGCGCCGCGAGGTCGCGCAGCTTGCGGGTGCCGCGCAGCATCGAGAGCCCCTCTTCGCGCGAGGCCTCGACGAGGCGAAGGTTGGGCACCGACGTCTCGACCCCGCGCAGCTGGAGCGCCGAGGGCGCCCACGGAGGCTGCTGTCGCGGGTTGCGGCTCACCCCCAGCGTCGCCCCGTGGGTCGTGTGCCGCGGCTGGGCGTCGACGAAGAGCACCTTTTTGCCGAGTTGGGCGATGAACACCGCGAGGCCGAGGCTCAGGGTCGAGTGCCCTGAGCCGCCCTTCGCGCCACCAACCGCGACCACCCGGCCGCCCGAGAGGAGCCCTTCTGTCACCGGCCGCTCTCTAACACACTTGCCGAAATTTGCTCAGCCTCTCGCGCCCGCATCGCGCAAAGTAGAGGCCGCGGCGTAGGGGCCCAGCGGCTTCGCTCAGGCCTGTTCAGACGCGCCCTCGAAGGGCGTGGGGCGATGCACGAAGGTGCCCGCCGCGCGGGTGCGGGCGGTGCCCGCGTTGGTGTGCTTTGACACCAGGTCGAACCATGCCATGCCCGGGAGCTTCGCGATGGTCTCGTCGACGTCGCGGAGCCGCGCCCGGCCGTCTTCGTCTTCGAAGAGGTAGCAGCCCACGAAGTCACGCTCTTCGCGCGGGGCCATCGAGCCGCCCACGGGCTCCCACAGGGCCTTGAGCGACATCGAGGCCATGCGCCGGGCGAGCTCGGTGCCGAGGCGCCGCCGGGCCTGGGCGTAGTAGAAAGCGAAATGCCGCCGCTCGTCTTTGACGAGGCGCCGCGCCACCGCGGCGAGCACCGGGTTCGCGCTCAGCTCGGCGAGGCGGGTGTAGGCGTGAATGGCCGTGAGCTCATTGATGGCCCCCCAGGTCATGTGGGTGGCGAGAAAATCGGGCGAGATCATCGACAGCATGCGGCCGCCGAAATCTTGTACGACCTCGGTCATCTTGCGGGGGCGCGCGAACTCTTCGATCGAGCGCTTCGAGGGCTCGTGGCCGCACACCTCGAGGATCCGCGCGAGGGCGCGGCCGTGGTAGCACTCTTCGTAGCCCCAACAGACCATGAACGAGCGCGCCTCGTTGTCGGCGAGGGCCCGCGTCTCCATCAAGGCTTTCATGTAGTGCACCGTGTAAAACTCGGTGTCTTGCATGTAGCGCATGACCTTCACCTCGCTCGGCGAGAGCGGGTACTTGGCGGCATCCTCCATGACGATGCCCGTGAGGTCGAGGGGGCGCGACGCGTTGATGAACTTGTCGAGCTGAAACGGCGGGATTTCTGAGCCCTCACGAGTGTTCGAGGGGCTGCGCGCTGACGACTCAATCATGGTGGCCATGGCCTATACTACGAATCAGCGCCGTGGGTAGATGCCCCCTCAGGGCTCGCAGATTCTGCGTCATTTTCATCAGCCTCGGCCTCGCGGGCGCGCCGTTCGAGGACGTCGGTGCCGAGGTAGCGAAACACATACGTGCCGCCTACAAACATACAGAGAAACAGGGTGAGCAGACGCCAGAGGATCAAATATGGGATCTCGTGAACGCCTCGCACCCACGGCGACATCAGCCGCGTCGAGGTGGTCTCTGCGATGCCCGAGGCGCCCGGCGTGGGCGAGAGATAGAGCGCAAAATTGAGCATCGTCTGCACCACCACCACCTGCACGAACGAGGGCCCGAGGGTGACAAAGGTGTTCGGGGTGGTGCTCAACCCGAGGCCCTTCAAGATGAAGAAGGCCGCGCTGAAGCGCGCCCAGAAGAAGCCGATGGTGAGCAGAAAGGCCGTGAGCACCGAGAGCTTGCCCCGGCGGAGGTAGATCTTGAAGCCCTCGTGCACGCGGTCGACCGCCGAGACGAGCTTGTCGCGGAGGTAGCCGTGACGGGTGAAGGGCTTCTCGGTGAGCGGTCTGAGCCGCTTGAACCGCGCCATCGCCGCGACGAGGCCGTGCCAGAGCGGCCCCAACACCCGCGCGCCCGCGCGAAAGACGCCCTTGAGCAGCGGCGGGTGCACCACGCTCAAGATCAGCATCACAAAGCACGCGCCGAAGACGAGAAAGCTGAAGGCCACGAGGTAGTCGAGCTGCGCCGCGCCGGGCAAGACGAGCGAGCCCGTGCGCCGCAAGATGAGCAGGCCCGTGGCCGAGGCGAGAAAGAACAAGATGGTGCAGAAGGCGGTGAGGAGCTCGGCCGTGGCGATGTCGGCGAGGGGCATCCCGCCCTCGACGAGGGTGGCCACCTGGGCGACCGGGGCGCCGAGCTGGCCCGGGGTGACGCCCGCGACGAACATCAGCACAAACTCGCTCGCCACCGCGGTGCGCACCGTCAACTGCGGGCAGAGCACGCGCCCGAGCACGAACATCCGAAGGCCGCCGCAGACGCCCTCTTGCAGCGCCAGGAGGGTGGCCACCACGAGCCAGACAGGCTGAATGCCCGCGAGGCCCGCCAAGAAGCCCTCTTCTTGTGATTGAACCTGACGCCAGGTGAGCACCGCGAAGGTGATCAGGGTGAGCGCGACGATGGTCTGAATGCCACGAACGAGGGTACGACGATTCACGCGAAGGGCTTTGTGGCGAGGGATGCGCGCCGCGCCGCGGGGCCGCGCGGCTCAGCGGCTCAGCGGCTCTCGATGCGCGAGAGGTTGTTCACCGAGACCCGGGCCTCGTTGAGACCCGAGAGCGCGTACACCGCCACGCCCGCGGCCCACAAGAGCAGGCCTACGCTCTGGCTGACTTCGATGCCCCCGAGCCGCGCGCCCACGTAGGCGAGCACCACCGCGGTGCTCAGCACGAAGATCGGCTCGACCCGGGTCTTGAGCGACTGAAGGCGCAGCGACAAGCTGCGAAGCCCTAGAAAGAGCGTCGCCACCACCGCGAGGCTCAGCGCAACGTGGGTGGCCATGAAGCCCGAGAGGTACGCCACCCCCACCGCAGACTGGAAGGCGAGATACCCGAAGGCCGGCGCCACCGTGCCGCCCGCGCGGTACACGCGCCAGATGCGGCGCGCCTCGGCGAAGACGATCGTCGCAATCGGCCAGTAGTGAAAGAACTGATAGGCCGAGATGGGGCCGAGGTGCACCGAGCGCCACACCTCAGTGCCGAAAAACGATGACACGATCATCGTGAGCGAGAGCACCATCACGCTCTCGATCTGGTTCAACATCCCCATCTGGAAGGTGCCCGTCTCGGTCTGCTCCCAACAGGTCATGGCGGCCGCGCCGGGGATCACCATGCCGAGGGCCAGCACCATGCCGGGGCTCGAACCGAGCGACGCCGTCGTCAACAGCGCGATGTACGTCGTATTCAACAGATCGAGGCCGTGGTCGAGGAACTCGCCGAACACCGACGACTGCCGCGTGCGCCGCGCGTGGGCCCCGTCGGCGTTGTCACACCAGAGGTAGGCCTGGAGCAGCAGCATCGACGCGAGAAAGAGCCAGCCGCGCTCGGGGCGGGCCCACAAGAGCAGCGCCACCGACACAAAACAGAGCAAATGCCCCGTGTGCGTGATGCTGTTCGGGTGAACCTTCACCGGGATGAACGGCAGAGAGGGCTCGACCAGGAACCGTTTGTAGTACGGCAACATGATCGAACGATCGATGACCTTGTAGGCAGAAGGCGCGTTCCCCATAAACGACGCGACTATGCACACAGCGGGCGCGGCCTTGCAAACCCCTGACGGCGATCTTGGGGTTGCTCGAAAACACCTCTAATTCAAGCGAATCTGAGAAAAGTCTCGGCGCGGCCCGGCGTGATTCGGTTGCGTCTCAAAGCTCGCACCGCTGAGAATCTCGTTACGCACTTTCGGCAAGAAGCGCCTCGTCGCTGACGCCCACGGCGAGGGCGTCGGCCCACAGCGACGCGATCTCGCGCGCCCCCGGGAGGTTGGCCAAGAAGGGCTCCCACTCGGGCGGACGACCCGGCGCGAAGGCCAGCGCGAGGATGGGCGACCACCGCGGCCGAACCGGCTTTCGCAAGAGCCGCATGTTCGCCTCGGCCGGCGTGCGCCCGCCCTTCTTGAGGTTGCAGGCGCGGCACGAGCAGACGACGTTCTCCCAACTCATCGGGCCGCCCCGAGAGCGCGGGTGCACATGGTCGAGGTTGAGGTCGCGCGGCCCCGCGCGGCGCCCGCAGTACTGGCAGGTGTGCCCGTCGCGCAGAAAGATGTTGCGTCGGGTCAGCCGGATCGTCGACCGCGGCATGCGATCGTACTGACTGAGCTGCACGACCCGGGGCACGCCGATGAGGCCGCGGCTCGTTCCTACGGTGGGGTCGCCCTCGCGCGCGGGGCGTGTTGACCATGAGTCAAACGCGTGGGCCACCCAGTGCTCGTCGAGGGCGCGGGCGATGTCGGTCCACATGAGGACGAAGGCGCGGCGCGCCGAGGTGATGTGCACGGCCTGCATGTGCCGATTGATCACCAGCACCTGCGTTGCCAATTCGCGAGACGTACCGCTCATCGTTGACCCTCTCAGTGCGTATCGTCGTCGCCCCCGTCGTCAGAGCGCGACCCTGCCTCTTGTGATTCACCTAGCGTGTCGCGGCCTTCGCCCGCGCGCCAGCCCAGAAGGGCCTCGGCCAGTGCCCCCGCCAAGGCCGCGAGCGCCTGCACCTGCACCGTGCGAAGGTCGACGAAGAACGCCCCCGACGTGACCCGCCCCACCACTGACACCGGCCAGCCCTGCCGCAGCCGCGCCGCGAGCCAGTGCCCTGGCGGGCCCTCGACCCGAAGCGCCGTGCTCGGCAACGCCGCCAACGGGAGCGAGCCGCCGCCCACCCGGGCCATACTTTGACACAGTGTCAAATTCACCCCTGGGTAGGGCCCTCTGGCCTCGACCGCGGCCTTGAGCGCGACGGCCCGTGCCTCGACCTCGGCGGCGCTGGCGGCCATCATCGCCACCGCCGGGAGCGCGGTCTCGGCCTCGCCGCGCTGGTACACCGCAAGGGTCTCGTCGAGGGCCGCGAGCACGAGCCGCCCCGGGCGGAGCGCGCGCATCAGCGGGTGCCGCCGCAGGGTCTCGACGAAGCGCGCCCGGCCGACGATGAGCCCGGCCTGGGGGCCGCCGAGGAGCTTGTCGCCGCTGGCGAGCACGAGGTCGGCGCCGCCGGAGAGGGCCTCGCGCACGGTGGTCTCGCGGTCGAGGCCGAAGCGCTGCGTGTCGACGAGGGCGCCCGCGCCGAGGTCTTCGATGAGCGGCACGCCCCACTCGTTGCAGAGCCCCGCGAGCCCCGCCCGGGGCGCCGCCTCGGTGAAGCCCTGGAGCACAAAATTGCTCTGATGCACTTTCAAGATGGCGCCCACGCTCGCGTTCATCACCCTGGCGAAATCGCTGAGCCGGGTCTTGTTGGTGGTACCGACCTCGACCAGGCTCGCGCCGCACGAGGCGATGACCTCGGGGATGCGAAACCCCCCGCCGATTTCGACCAGCTCGCCGCGCGAGACCAGCACCCTCTTGCCCGCCCCGAAGGCCGTACACGCGATCAGCACCGCGGCGGCGCAGTTGTTCACCACCACGGCGTCTTCGCAGCCGACGAGGGCCGAGAGGCGCCGGGCGAGGGCCGCGTCGCGGTGACCGCGCTGCCCTGACAGTGTGTCAAACTCAAGCGTCGCGTACCCCGTCACGAGCGGCCCCAGGGCCTCGTAGACCCGAGCCCCGAGCGGCGCGCGCCCGAGGTTGGTGTGCAGCACCACGCCGGTGCCGTTGATCACCGGGCGGAGCCCCCCCTGGCGCGCGGCGCGATGTTCGGCCTCGATGAGCGAGAGCGCGCGGGCCTTGAGGGCCTCTCGGTCGGCGGTGACCGCGCCCGCTTCGAGCGCCTCGCGCAGGGCCTGCAGCGCGCGGGTCACCATGGGGTGGGCCTCGTCAGGCTTGAGCGCCAGTTGCGTCGCCGCCAGCCCGATCAGCTCATGGGCCGGGGGCAGCGCGCGAAGCAACGCTGAACGATCCCGCATCACGGGCCGAGAGGGTAACACCCGGGCCGCGGGCGCCGTCACGTTTTGTGCTACGTCAGGGCCCGTGCTGTCACTAGAGTCTTCGACCGACCCGCGATGGGTCGATGTTGCCCTCGGCAACCTTGATGCGGTGCTCCACGATCACCTGCACTGTGAGCTGAAAGCCGCGTCGAACGCGACCTCCCTGGTGGCGCGGTACGCGATGCACCCGCGGCTCGTCGAGGGCCTGAGCGAGCTCGCCCGCGAGGAGCTGGTGCACGTTCAGCAGGTGTTCGCTGAGATGGGGCGACGGGGCGTCGGGGCGCGGCCTCCGGGCGAAGACGGCTACGCGCGGGCGCTGCGTCGGGCCCTCGACGACAAGCGCGGCGACCCGCTCCTCGATCGGCTCACGGTGGCCGCGGTGATCGAGGCGCGCTCGTGCGAGCGGTTTCAGCTCCTCGCGACGCACGCGCCTACCGAGGCGCTGCGGGGCTGGTACCACGAGCTCTTTGTGAGCGAGGCGCGCCACCATCGACTCTTCGCCTCGCTCGCTGAAGAACTCTACGGCGAGGCGCAGGCCCAGGCCCGGCTGCGCGCCCTCGCAGCGCGCGAGGCTGAGATCATCGCCAAGGCCGAGATCGTCGCGAGGATCCATTGAGGCCCCGCTGGGTTGCTGCGCTGGCGCTGGTCGCGTCGCGGGCCTGGGCTCAGACCGCGCAGCGCTGTGAGATCGCCGACCCTGACGCGGTCGCGCGCGTTCGGGCGACGGTTGAGCGCCTCGCCGACGACGCCCTCGAAGGGCGCGAGCCCGGCACCCGCGGCGATCGGCAGACGGTCGAGTATCTCACCCGCGCGCTCGGCGCGTTGGGGGCCGAGGCCGCGGGCGAGCACGGCTACGAGCAGAGCTTTACGGTGCCCTACGGGGTTCAGCCGGGGGGCGCGACGGCGCTCACCCTGACGCGGGGCGATGAACGAATCAACCTCTCGATTACAGACGACTTTCGGGTCGTTACGGTGCCCGGCGAGGCGGCGCCCGGGAGGGCCGAAGGGCCGTTGGTCTTCGCCGGTCACGGCCTCGTCTCTGAGCCCGCCGGGTGGGATGACTTCGCCCACCTCGGCAGCCTCCGCGGCAAGATCGCGGTGGTGCTCGCGGGGCGGCCCGAGCCCGTCGACCCGGCGCGGCGGCGCGGCCTCGATCAGCACCATGTTCAGGGCTCGCTGTGGGGCAAGGTTCACTACGCGCGGGCCCGCGGCGCCATCGGGGTGATCGTGGTCGAGACCGCGCCCGGGGCGCTCGGCGCGACGCCGTACCTTGAGGCGAGCGGGCAGGGCATCCCCGTGGTGCGGGTCTCGTCGCGGGTGGGGGCTCAGCTCCTGGGGGCGTCTCCTGTGCCGCTCGGGGCGCCGCCGACGGGCCCTCGGGCGTTGGGGTGGTCGGCCGCGCTGGTGGTCGAGACCGAGGCGCGGTCGGTGACCACCAGCAACGTCATCGCGCGCTTTCGCGGCGCCTCGCCTGAGCGAGAGCGGCTCGGGGCCTTGGTGATCGGCGCGCACCGCGACCACATCGGCCACGGGGTTCGCACCTCGCGCACGCCTGGCTCGACGGCCATTCACAACGGCGCCGACGACAACGCCTCGGGCACCGCGGTGGTGCTCGAAATCGCAGGCCGCATCGCCCGCGCGCGCTTGCCCCGGGACGTGGTGACGGTGTGGTTCGGGGCCGAAGAGTTGGGGCTCCTGGGCTCGCAGCACCTCGTCGCGCACCCGGTGCCGGCCACGGCGAACACGGCGGCGATGTTCAACTTCGACATGGTCGGGCGGCTGAGGGGCTGCCGCTTGTTCGTCGAGGCGTCACAGAGCGGGCGGGGCTTTGAGGCCGCGCTGAGAGCCGCCAACGGGCCGTACCAGTTTGATGCGCGCCCGTGGGAGCCGAGCCGAGGGAGCTGGGGGTCGAGCGACCACGAGAGCTTCTTGCAGGCGCACATTCCGGCCCTGTTCTTTTTTACGGGGCTTCACGACGACTACCATTCTCCGAGCGATGACCCTGCGACGTTGAACTATGAGGGGCTCGCGTCGGTTGCGGGCTTTGCCGAAGCGGTGCTACGAGGGGCCGCAGCGGCGCCCGAGGGTGATCTTCGGCCCCGCCGCTGACATCGCTCCATGACAAGCTTTTTCGTCGGTTGTGCAGGCTTCGCGTCTCAGCGGGCGCGATACGTGACCAAACTCGGGTTCGTCGAGTTCGACTTTCGGGCTCAGGCCCCTTCACCCAAGACCCTCGCAGCGATGCGAAAGGCGATGCCCGAGGGCTTCGTCTTCTCGGTGGTCGCGCCCTCGACGGTCTTCGGCGACCCTTCGTGGCCGCTCAAAGACCCGGTCAAGGTTCAGTCTGAATTTGATCGCTTCGCCAACCTCGCCGACGCCCTGGGCGCGCGGGTGATGGTGTTCCGTACGCCCATGGCGATTTCACCGGGGAGCGTGGCCCTCAAGCGCTTCGAGGCCCTGGTGGCGCGCGCGCGCCGCGTGGCCGACGTGGTGGTCTGGGAGCCCGCGGGCCTTTGGCAGTACGACGAGGCGCGCGCCTGGGCCGACGCGCGGGGCCTCGTGGTGGCGTGCGACCCCTTGCACGATGAGGTCGCGGGCGAGGTGGTCTACGCCAAGATGCGGGGCCTCGGGGCCGACACGGTGTACACCATGGCCCGCCTCGAAGACCTCGCGACGAAGCTCGAAGCCGTGGGCACGGCCTATGTGGTCTTCCACTCGGCCAACGCGTGGCGTGAGGCCGTGGGCTTTCGCAAGCTCGCCGACGAGGTCTTCGCCGCCAGTGCCGCCGCGGGCGACGAGGGCGACGACGAGGGCGACGACGAGGGCGATGACGACGACTTCGAAGACGGCGAAGACGGCGAAGAAGACGACGATTTCGACGACGACGACAGCGACGAGGACGAGGCGTGAGCGCCGAGAAGACCGCGCCGGGTGCGGGGCCCAAGGCCGCCGATCGGCCGGGCCGCAACGGCCTCAAGGCGCGTCATCGGCTCGCTGAGCTGGCCGGGCAGCGGGCCCTCGTCGACGGCGGCACCGCGGTCGACATGGTGCTCGCCGGGGCCTTGGCGGCGGCGACGCTGAGCAGTGAGACGGCGCTCCTCGGGGGCGGCGGCATCGTGGTGGTGGGCCCCGGGGTGGGGCAGTACTTCATCGACGGTCGCGCGCGGGCTCCGGGCTTGGGGGTCGACCGTCGTCCGAAGCATCCGAGCGCGGTGCCTGATCACTGGTCGGTGGCGGTGGGCGGGCTCTTGAGCGCGGTGATCGCCGCGCAGGCGCGCTTCGGCGAGCTGAGCCTCATGCAGCTCGTGCAGATCGCGCTCTTGACCGTGGGCGACGAGAAGCCCGAGCCCGCGGTGAAGGCCCGCATGCGCTTCCTCGATCGCTTCGGTCGCATCGGCATCGAGGCGCTCGAACGCGAGGGCCTCGTGCGCATGAGCCTCGACGCCGCGGGGCCCGTGGTGGGGGGGCTCTTGACCGAGCAAGACCTCCGCCCGGTGCTGACCCCAGTGGTCGAGCTCTTGCCCTGCACCGATGGGGCCCAAGAGGTCTTTGTGCCGCCCATGGGCTCGGGGCGAAAGACCGTTCAGACGCCGCCGCCGGTGCGCGACATGGCCGTCGAGAGCGTGGTCGCCGCCGACATGCATGGCGTCAACGCCGCGATGGCGTGGGCCCTGCCGCCCGCGGCGGTCGAGCTGCCGCGCGAGTCGGGCTTCGCGCTGCCCGCGATGTTGCCGCTCGCTGAGAAGGGCGTGCCGCGGCACCGCCCGGGGGTGAGCATTCCGCAGCCCTTGCCGCTGGCGGTGTTGCGCGAGTCGGGGCGGGCCTGGGCCGCGTGCGGCGTCTCGGGCGGCGGCGACGTGCTCGGGGTGCGTGACCGCGCCGTGAGCGAGCGCCTCGCCCAAGGGGGCGTGACCCTCGAACTCGGTCGCGAGCCTGCGAAATCAGCGCACGGGATGGTCGCGTGGGTCGAGCGCAAGGCGCTCGGCGATCAGATCATCACTTCATTGAAGTAACCGCTCAGGCTTCGGCCTTGGGCTCGCTGATGAGCCGCACCGTGTGCGGGCGCGAGGGCGCCGTAAAAGCGCGCATCGTATCGGCAATTTGCCGGTTGGTGTCGAAGTACACCTGCCAGTAATTGGCGTTGTGACAGTAGGGCCTCACCACCAGCACGGGGCCGAATTCAGTAAACTCGAGAATCTCGACGTCGGGCCCGAGCTTGGGGTCGATGTTCTTCACGTTGGCCCGCACCGCGTCGCGCAGCGCCTGCATCACCGCGTTGTGATCGGCCGCGCCTGACATTTGAACCTTCAAATCAACCCGGCGATACTCGTTGGTCTGAAAGTTGAAGATGTCGCTGCTGAAGACCTTGTTGTTGCCGATGTAGGTGCGCACGTTGTCGGGCGTGTCGACGGCGGTCACGAAGAGGCCGATCTCGGTGACGGTGCCCGTGACGCCCGCCACGGTGACGAAGTCGCCCACCTTGATGGGGCGCAAGAGCACCATGAAGGCGCCCGCTGCGAAGTTGGCCAGCATCCCCGCCCAGGCCGTGCCGATGGCCAGACCCGCGCCAGCCAGGAGCGCCGCGAACGATGTCGTCTCGACCCCGAAGCGGCCCAAGATGGCCATGACCAGAAAGATGTTCAACGCGACGTTGAGGGTGTTCACCGCGTAGGTGGTGATCGTGCCGTCGACGCGACGCGCGTTGAACGCGCGACGCAAGAGCGAGTTGACGACACCGATCAACCAACGGCCGATGACCCAGATGGCGATGGCGCTCAGCGCCTTCAAACCAAGAAAAAGGAAGGCCGTTTTGATCGTGGTGAGAATGACTTCAATGGTCATGAGACCCTCATTGGGTTGAAAGCCAGGCGCGTCGAACGAAGATGCACGACGCAACGCGTAAAGCTCTCTGTGCGGCGAGAATCTGGCGTGAAGATCGTCACGCTGTAAAGCCCGCGACGCGCGAAAAATCGAGGGTTGCAGCAGTAAAACCCAACCTCTTTCGGTTGAGCGATGTACGCGCGATGCGCGATGTCTTGAATGTGTATCGCCTGTGACACCCCTGTGGTGAACGGTGCAGGGGGCGCGCTTCTCAAGAGAGAGGGTCGCGTCGGGGCGGCTCCGAGGTGCGGCGCGTGCGAAGGGGGTCGACGCGGGGGCGCGGCCGTGCAAGGTGTCTCGGCGGCCCAACCATGGAGCTCGCCCAAGCCCTCAGCCCCGCGCTCACGATGCCCCTCGACGCTGTCACGGTGACGCCCGAGACGGGCCTGGTCACGCTGTCGTTCTGGGGGGCGGGGGGCGGCGTTCACCTCGTGTTGGGCCTCGGCCCAAGAGTGGTGGGCGCAGGGGTGCATCGCCGGACGCCGCGGTATGTCGCGTCAAAGCAGCATCCGTTGGTGGCCTTTCTGCGCGCCCGGGTGCTGTCATTGCCGCTCCGCGCGGTCACCGAGGGTGACGACGGCGCCCTCTGGATCGACCTCGGCGCCCTGCGGGTTGAGGCCCGCATCGGGGTGCTGATCGGCCGCCGCGGGAGCCTCACGGTCTTCGACGACGCGGGGGTCGCGCTGACCCGCTGGCAGAGCGAAGACCCGCGCACCCATCGACACCTCGACCCCACCGGGAGCCCCGACGCGGTGGGCGCGGCCCTGGTCGAGGCCAGCGACGCGTTGGTGCTCGAGACCCGACGCGGGGTGCTCATCCGGGTGCTCGGGCAAGAGATCAAGAAGCTCGCGCGGCGTCGAGAGGCCGTCGAGGGTGACCTTGAGCGGCTCGACGATGTGGCGCGGCTTCAACGCATCGGGCGCATGCTCCTGGCGCAAGGAGCGGGCGTCGCGCGAGGCGCCCGCGAGGCCACCCTCGAAGACTGGGAGACCGGCGGCACGCTGACCGTCGCGCTCGACCCGGCGCTGCCCGCGAAGCGCCAGGCAGAGGGCTTCTTCAAGAAGGCCAAGCGCATCGCGCAGGCCGAGGCGGTGATGTGGGCCCGGCTCGAAGAGACCGACGCGAAGCTGCAAGCCGTGCGGGCCCTTGAGGCCGAGATCAAAGCGCCCGACGCGGTGAGCCTCGGGCAGCTCAGCGCGTGGAGCGAGGCCGCCCGCAAGCTCGGCGTGCGCGTCGAGTCGTTGAGCGCTCCGGCGGGCGCCAAGACACAAAAGACGCGGCTGCCGTACATCGAGTATCTCTTCGAGGGCGGGCACAGGGTCTTGGTGGGGCGCGGCGCGCGCGACAACGACCAGCTCACCGGGCGCATCGCGCGGCCCCATGACCTCTGGCTCCACGCCCGCGGGGTTCACGGGGCGCACGTCATCGTGGTGATTGAGAAGGGGCGCCAGGTCGACCCGGGGCTCCTCGTCGACGCGGCGACCCTCGCGGCCCACCACAGCGACGCCCGCGGCGAAGGTGTCGTCGACATTCAATGGACCGAGCGTCGTTACGTCCGCAAGCCGCGCAAGAGCGCGCCCGGCGCCGTGGTGCTCGATCGCGAGCGGGTGCTCGCCCTGCGGGTCGAACCCGAGCGCCTCGCCCGCGCGCTCAAAGCCCGGGTCGAAGCCTGAAGCGCAACGCCCAAAGGGGCGCCCGACCGGTACAAAGTGCAGCGCGCGGCATGCGTCGCGGGCGGCTTCGGGGTACACCGCGGCGACCCCAATGGGCGAATACGACAACCCGCGCGACGACCCCGATTCGAGCCGCGCGCGCCGTGAGCAAGAAGACCCTTACGTTCAACACCTGGTGGTGCTGCGCGACCCGCCGAGGCCCCTCGCCGTGATGCTCGCGGCCGCGGTGCAGGCCGTGTGTCGCGCCCAACGCTTCGCAGACGATGCGCGGTACCGTGACGATTACATCGCCTGGTCTGAGCGCTCGTTTCGCAAGGTGACCCTCCGCGCGAAGGCGAGCGAGTGGCAGAGACTCAGCGCCCTCGACGCAGCCTTCGGTGAGGTCGATGGTGTCGCCGTCGTGGCCGCACTGCCGCCCGTGAGACGCTCGATGCGCCCCGCCCTGCTCGAAAAGCTCCAAGCGTGGACGTCGCCCCTGGAGTCGCTCCCCCAAGCGCCCCCGCAGCCCGCGGGCGCCGCCGCCCTGACGATGGATTTCGTCATCAACGGCGCGGTCTCGATGCGGGCCGGCAAGCTCGCCGCCCAGGTCGCCCACGCGGCCTTGCTCTGCTGCGAAGGCTGGTCACAGCGCGCCCCGGCGCCCTTCGCGGCGTGGGCCGAGGCGGGCCACCCGAGCCGGTTCTTCGTGGCGCCTCCCGAGGCGTGGGCGGCGCTCAAGCGAAGCGTGCCCTGCGCGGTCATTCGCGACGCGGGGCTCACCGAGGTCGAACCCGGGAGCGAGACCGTCATGGCCCTCGTCCCGGGTCACAGCCCGGGGGCCCTCGCGCCCCTCTGACGGCGACGCCTCAACCTTTCAGAACCGATCGAAAACAGAGCTGTCTTTGGCTCGCTTCGGCGCCCGCACATGGCCCGCAGGGCAGAATGATGGCGGCATCGTCGCTCGGGGCTTGTCAGGTGTGGGGCCTTCGCCTCAATCTTGTGCAGCCATGGTGAAGGGTGAGTCACGATGGGTCGAGGGCTTGTCTGAGCCTACGCCGCTCCGTACGGGTACGACCTTTGAGGTCTACTCGGTGCGAGAGCGGGGGGCCTTGCGGCTCTTGTTGATCGCCCACCCGAAGCTCGACCTAGACGAAGCCATGGCCCGCGCAGAGCGCCTCGCAGAAGCGCACGAGGTGCTCGCCGGAGAGCACATTCCGGCCTTGTTGCGTCGCGGCGTCTGGGCTTCGCGCCCATGGCTGTTGCTCGACGCGCCCGCGGTGGTCGACGGCGACGAGCTCTTGCGCACCCAGCTCGACCGCGGGCAGCGTCAACCCTACAACGCCGCGATCGGCCTGCTCTTGCGCCTCTCTGAGACGCTCCAGCGCATGCACGCGCGGGTCTCGAAGCTGACCGGCCGCCCCTTCGCGCTCGGTGCCCTCGGGCTGGCCAACCTGTACTTTAGTGCTGACGGCGCGATGTGGCTCCTCGGCGCGGGCGACAACGGCTTCGCGCGGGCTCCGACGGCGTTGCCCATGGTGCTCGCGCCCGAGGTGGCCCTCGGCGAGAGCGCGGCGCCCTCGGCCGACGGGTTCGCGCTCTCGGCGTTGATGCGCGCGATGGTGCCCTATGTCGCGCTCCCCGGGCCGATCGAGCGGGTGCTCCGCGGGCACGACGCGAACACGCCCTTGGGCGTGATGGTGCATCAAACCAACGCCCAGGTGTGGGGGCTGCCCCACGCGCTCAGGCCCTCGCTCACGACCCTCGACCGGGTGTTTCGCGGGGTGCTGCGCCTGGTCGGCGAGACCCCATCATACGAGGCGCATTGCGCCCTGGTGGCCGAGCTCTTGCGCCACGACGAGCTCCAGCCGCACGGGGGGGCGCGCCCCACCCTCGAAGTCGCCGACGACGGGAGCTGGTTCAGCTTCAACACCCAGCCGCTCCAGCGTCTGGCTTCGCGGGCGGCGCTCAGGCGGGTGCTGTTGTGCATCTTGTCTCGCGCCGAGCAGGGCGAGACCTGCGATGTGTGGGCGCTCCTTGACGCGGGGTGGCCGGGCGAGCGGGTCGAGCCCGAGGCGGGCGCCAACCGGGTCTACGTCGCGGTCTCGTCGCTGCGGCGCATGGGCCTGCGCGACGCGATCGAGCGCTTCGACGCGGGCTATCGTTTGGTGCCGGGGGTCGAGGTGTTGCGCCGTCAGGCCTCGCTCGGCCCGTCGAAGGTCGTGGGCTCGGCGGCCTGAGGCTCAGTGCCCGCCGGGGCTCGCGGGGGCCGCCTGAAAGGCGTCGAGGTGCATCCGGGCGGTGATGGCCTTGCGCACCATGAGAATGGTCGAGCCCACCAGGGCGGTGACCACCACGATGCCGAAGAAGACGCTGAACTCGCCCGCGCCCTCGGCCATGCTGCCGACCCAACCCGCGACAAAGTTGGCCACAAACGACGAGAGCAGCCACACGCCCATCATCAGCGACGCGAGCCGCGCGGGGGCCAGACGGTTGATCGCCGAGAGCCCCACCGGCGAGATACAAAGCTCACCCATGGTGTGGAGAAAGTACGCCCCCACCACCCACAAGACCCCCGCCTTGCCGCCGGCGGCCGACTGTCGGCTCGCGCCGAGCATCAGCACAAAGCCTGCCGACAAGAGCAAGAGGCCCATGGCGAACTTGACCGGCGTCGAGGGCTCGCGACCGGCGCGCCCGAGCCGCTGCCACAGCATCGAGAACACAGGGCCGAAGGTGAAAATGAAGAAGGGGTTGATGGCCTGAAACCACGAGGTCGGGATCTCAAGCCCCAAGAGGTGCCGATCGACCTTCTCGTCGGTGTAGAGGTTCATGAGCCCGCCCGCTTGCTCGAAGGCCGCCCAGAAGAAGATGTTGAAGAAGGTCAGCACGCCGATCACCGCGAGGCGGTCTCTGTCGTTCGCGGTCAAGGGCTCGACGGGCTTGGGCTCGGTCACCGTCACCTCGTGGGTGCCCGCCGCGGCGCGGTACTGACCGCCCTCGTGGTCGAAGCGCGTCTCTTTGCGCTGCCGCGTCGAGAGGCCGATCTCGCCGAGGAAGCGCTTCGCCCCAAGCGCGAAGGCCACGAGGCCGAAGGCCATCCCGACCCCCGCGGCGCCGAAGCCGAAGTGCCAGCCGACCTTCTCGCCCAAGGTGCCGCACACCAGCGGCGCGAGGAAGGCGCCGAGGTTGATGCCCATATAAAAGATCGTGTACGCGCCGTCACGGCGGGGGTCGTTCTTTTCATACAAGCCTCCCACCATGGTCGAAATGTTAGGCTTGAAAAAGCCGTTGCCGACGATCAAAAATGCCAGCGCGATGAAGAACGCCGCGGTGCCGGGTACCGCCATCAAGAAGTGGCCGATCATCATCAAGAGACCGCCCAACACCACCGCCCGCCGCTGACCCAAGAAGCGGTCGGCGAGGAAGCCCCCGAGCAAGGGCGTGAGGTACACCAAACCCGTGTAAAACCCGTAGATCTTCAGCGCCTCGGGCCGCGACCACCCGAAGCCGCCGCGGGTGCGGTCGGTCATGTAGAGCACCAAGAGGGCCCGCATCCCGTAGTAGCTCAGGCGCTCCCACATCTCGGTGGTGAAGAGCAGATAGAGACCCTTGGGGTGCCCTTGTGGTTCAGAAAGCGCGGTGTCGGTGCTCATACGGAGGGGCCGAGTCTACACACATGGTCGCGCTTGTGGTCTACCCTCGTCGCCAACATCAAGGGGAGGCGTATGAGGCGGAGTCGCGGGCTGTTCAAAGCGCTGTGTGCGGTCGGGCTCGTCACGGGATGCGGCGCGTCGACGCCGAGCCGCGGGGCCGAGCCGCTCGGTGACGCCGGGCCTGCGCTCGACGCGGGGGCCTTCCTCGACGACGCGGGGCCTGTGGTGTTTGAAGAGATTCCGAAGACGCCGCCGGGTGATCTCGGCCCCGTCGTCGACGACGATGTGCCGGGCGCCGACGACGTCGCGGTGCCTCCCGACCCGACCCCGCCGGTCGACGACGCTGGGGCCCTGACCCCGCCGCCGACGCCTCCCGAGCTGCCCATGCCCCCCAATGACGGCGTGCCGCCCGAGACGCCGCCCGAGAGCGCTCCGGCGCTCCCCGGGGCTATCGGCCGCGACCGCTTCGGGGGCCTCACGGGCACCGGGCTCGGGTTTCGCCGCACGGGCTTCTTTCACATCGAGAAGCTCCGTAACACCGAGCGCACCTGGCTCGTCGACCCCGAGGGCAACCCCTTCTGGGCGGTGGGGGTCAACACCGTGCTGCGCAGCGCGAACTGCCCTGACATTACGCCCTATCTCTTGCGCGCACCGGCCATCGAGGTGGCCCGCACCGAGTGGGATCGCCTCTTCGACGGCGCCAACGGCGGCTACGGGTACCGCTTCAACAACGTCGGCTCGTTCAGCGACACCAACGACCTCGACCGCGATGTGGTGAACCCCATCGTCACCGTCGCGCCCTTCGGCATCGTGCTCGACACGGGCGTCTCGGTCACCGCGCCCTACGCCCTCCGTACGGCCTCAGGGCAAGTGCTCGGCACCAACGGCGGGGCCACCCTCGGAGACATCTTCAACCCGGCCTATGTGGCGCTCCTCGAAGGGCGCTTTCGGGCGCGGGTGCGCCCCAACGACCCCTTGCTGATGTACTACTGGATGGCCAACGAGACCGGCCGATGGGATCACCCCAACGGCCTCGGCGGCACACCCGGCGTGCGCGACCTTCGCCCTTGGCTCTGGCCCTCGTGTCCGAGCGGCTCGACCGTCGACGCGCCGCGCTGCGCGCCCCACGCCCTGGCCTCGCTCATGCGCGCGCGATACCGCAGCGTCGAGGCCCTCAACCGCGCTTGGGGTACGGCCCACGCGAGCTTCGAGGCCGTGGCCGCGGCGCGCCCGACGATGCGCTCTGAGGTCGCCGAGCGACGCTGCAATGCGGCCTGCGCCAACGATCTGCAACGGTTCGTGCGTTGGTTCGACAGCGAGACCGTGAGGGTCACCACCACGATGCTGCGTCGGCTCGACCCGAACCACCTCGTGTCGTCTCCGCGGCTCGCCATGGGCAGCCCCCGCAGTTATTGCTTCTGGGGCCTCTCGGGCTGCAACGAGGTGTTCACCAACGGCGAGCGGGTGCCCGCGGCGAGCGGCGATGTGCGCTTCGCGCCGTGGGATCTGTTCCAACGTCGCGGCGACGCGGGGTACGACCTCGTGAGCCTCAACGCGTACTCGCTCACTCACCGCGCGGGCTACGAGCGCCCTTGGTTTACCGACGGCGTTCACCGCATTCAGCGCGAGACGGGGCTGCCCGTGCTCATCAGCGAGTTTGGCATTCGCGCCCGCATCGAAGGCTGGAGCAACGACGGCGGCGCGCCCGCCTTCGTCTCCGCGGGGACCCCCAGCGAAGAGCAGCGCCGCCGCGGGAGCTACTACGTCACCGACCTCACGCAGTTTATGGCCTTTCGAGGCATCCTCGGGGCGAGCATCCACCGATGGGCCGATCGGTACTTGCCCACCGAGCAGATGAACATGGGCATCGTGCACCGCGACGGCGCCCGCTGGGAGCCCTTCGACAGCGCGATTCGCGGCTTCAACAACGGCATCTACAGCCGGCTGCGCGCCGCGACGGGGTGGTGAGCGTTACGGGCCGCCGCGGGGCTCTCAGCCCGAAAGCCTGAGAGCCACCGCGAGAGCGCCTCGGCTTCAGCGGACGATGTGACGGAGGGTGTAGCGCATCCCGTTGGCCCGGGTGCGCTCGTCGACCACCACGGCGTTGAGGCCGCGGTTCATGGCGGCTTCGATGCGCGAGCCGTAGTTCGCGGTGTCGCCGCCGGTGCCGGCGCAGTTGGTGCCGCCGTCGTCGTTGCACTGCACCTGCGCGCCCGTCAGGCTGCTGTACACGTACATCGCCGGGTCGTAGGTGATCGAGCCGATGGCCCGGGTGTACGTGCCGTTGTCGCGCGGGCACAAGCTAAACAGCGACGTCTGCGCCCCGCAGGTCACGAACCAGCGCACGTCTTCGCCCGAGGTGCTGCCGCCGCAGGTGCCGCTCTGACGGCCGGTGCCCACGAGGGTGGTCGCCGGGCGGCCGTCGCCGGTGATGGGCGCGTCGTAGAAGAAGCTCCCGTAGGTGCTCGCGAGGTGCTGAACATGCAGCGTAAAGCTGCCGCTCGCCGAGCCGAAACCGCCCACGGCGATGAAGTAAGTGCCCGCGTTGAGCACCGCCGAGGTGCGCGATTGCAGCGTCGAGGTGAAGCCGCCCGCCCCGCACCCCGCGTCGTCGTTGCAGCTGTTGGCCACGAGGGCGCCGTTGGCGTCGACGATGTACAGCAGGGTGTCGTAGCTCGACCCCGCGGTGTCGGCGTAGAGCACCTCGCGACCGGTGAGGGTCACGCGGTACCAGACGTTCAGCGGGCTCGTGCCGCAGCCTGCGGGGCCGTCGAAGGTCGCGTTGGCGCTCGAACCCGTGACCGTCACCTCGGCGTTGGCGAGGGTGATCGCCGTGGCGTTGGCGCGGTCGTTGTTGAGCGGGCGACACACCCCCGCGTTGCAGCCCGTACCCGCGCCGCACACGCGCCCGCAGGCGCCGCAGTTGTTGTTGTCGGTGGCGGTGTTGATGCACGCCGAGCCGCACGCGGTCTGACCGCTCGGGCAGGCGCAACGACCCGCCGCGCAGCTCGCGCCGGTGGGGCAGCGGGTGCCGCAGGCGCCGCAGTTGGTGGCGTCGGTCTGGAGGTTGATGCACGCGCTGCCGCAGGCCGACAGACCGCCGGTGCAGCTGCACACGCTGCTGTTGCAGGTGAGCGCGCCCATGCAGACGTTGCCGCAGCGGCCGCAGTTGTTACGGTCGCTCACAGGGCTGACGCAAGCGCCGTTGCAGAGGAGCTGCCCCGTCGGGCAACCGCAGGTGCCCGCGTTGCAGAGCTGGCCCGTGCCGCAGGCGTTGCCGCAGCGACCGCAGTGGGCCGTGCTGGTCTGGAGGTTGACGCAGCTCGAACCGCAGAAGTTCTGCCCCGTCGGGCAGGCCCCGAGGGTGAGGCTGAGCGTAAAGGGCCCCGCCGCGGCGCTGTTGTAGCCGTCGACGTAGAGGGTGTGAAGCCCCGCCCCCGCCGGGATGTTGCCCGTGATGGTCGACTGCGTGTTGCAGGTGTCGTCGTTGCAGACCGGCACCGGCGAGCGGCCCGCCGAGCGCTGCTCGAGCACGGTGTCGAAGTTCGCCGCGCCGCAGGTCGAGGCCGAATACGCGAGCTGGGCGAAGCTCGGGCAGGTCGCGAACCAGTAGCTCACCTCAGGCCCGGAGGCCGTGGTGCAGCTCTGCGTCAAGACGCCCGTGCCCGACGTGGTGCCCATGAAGGTTTGGGTGCCCGCGCTCAAATTGGTGAGCTGCGTCACCGCACCAGAGCCCAGCGGAAGGTGCTGAAAACGCAGGGTAAACGGCCCCGCCGCGGCGCTGTTGTAGCCGCCCACCACGAGGTAGTAGGTGCCCGGGGTGAGCACCTGCACGAGCTGGCTCTGGGTGGTGCCGCACGAGTCGTCGGTGCAGGTGTTGGCCACGGTGCCCATGCCCGTCGAGGGGGCGAGCGCGAGCACGGTGTCGTAGGTCGTGCCGAAGGTGTCGGCGTAGACCACCTCGCGCTGCGTGAGCGTGAAGCGGTAGTAGACGTCGCCGCCGCTGGCGCAGCCCGCGTTGTTGGCCGCCGCGGCGTTCGAGCCCGTCAAGGTCTGCGAGGGCGACGCGAGGTTGATCACCACCGCGCCCGCGGGCAGATCGTTCGCCGGAGCCATCGCGCGGCACATGCCGCTCACGCAGTTTTGCCCGCTCGGACACGCGTTGTTGCAGGCCCCGCAGTTGCGAATGTCTGAGGCCGTGTCGATGCACGCCTGACCGCAGAGGGTCTGGCCCATCGGGCACCCGCAGCTCCCGCTGGTGCACACCTGACCGTTGTTGCAGGCCACCCCGCAACGACCGCAGTTCTGCGCGCTGCTCTGGAGGTCGACGCACGCGTCATTGCAGCGGGTCTCGTTGCTCGCGCAGGGGCGGCGACAAACGCCCGCGGCGCAGCTCTCGCCGGTGCCGCACACCACCCCGCAAGCACCACAGTTTTGCGCGCTGGTCTGGAGGTCAACGCAGGCCGAGCCGCACGCCGTCTGGCCCGTCATACAGAGCAGGGTGCAGACCCCGCTGCGACACGACTCCCCCATGCGACAGGCGTTGTTGCACGCGCCGCAGTTCGAGGCGTCGCTCTGGAGGTCAACGCACGACTGCTGCCCCATGCTGCCCATGCAGATCGAGCGCGGCGCGTTGCAGACCACGCTGCACGCGCCCATCACACACATCTGACCGCTGGGGCACACGTTGCCGCAGGCGCCGCAGTTGCTGGTGTCGCTCGCCGTGTTCGCGCAAGCGGGCGGAGTGCCGCAAAGCTGCTCGTTCATCGCGCAGTTGGGCACGCAGCCCCCCGCGCGACAGCTCTGACCGCTCGGGCACGCGTTGCCGCAGGCGCCGCAGTTGGCCGCGTTGGCGCTCACGTCGATGCACATTCCGCCGCAGAAGGCCTGGCCCATCGGGCAAACCGGCCCGGTGTCGGTGGTGACCTGACTGTCTTCGATCACCGGCGCGTCGGGAGTCACCACGGCATCCATCGAGGGGGCGGCGTCCATCGAGGGGGCGGCGTCTTCGACGGGTGCGCCCGCGTCTTCGACGGGGTTGCCGGTGTCTTCGACGGGGTTGCCCGTGTCTTCGACGGGGTTGCCGGTGTCTTCGACGGGGTTGCCCGTGTCTTCGACGGGGTTGCCCGTGTCGTTGGTGGGCGACCCGGTGTCTTCTGCCGGTGAGCCGGTGTCTTTGACGACACCCGAGTCTGTCTCATCGGGTGTACCCGTGTTGCCGCTGCTGCCACAGGCCGCCAGGGCCAAGGCTGGCAGGAGCCACAAAATCCTTCGATCAAGTCGCAAGAGATCCTCCTTTAAATACCGCGTCAATGCGTGATGAAAGCAGCGGGCAGCGGCCCCCTCGGGGAGTCGCCTTCAACCAATGAGCCCGTGACCCGCTCAGCCTGTGGTCAGAAGACCCCACCACGCGCCCAGGGTCAACCAGACGACGGTCAAAAAGGCACGCCTCACCGCGGATATGCAGGGGGCGCGAAGGTGGGCCGACAGGTGTCGAGCGCTGCGGCCCCGGCGGCTCAGAGCGCGTGACCTTCGACGGCGGGCGCCACCGCGTCGCGCATCGCTTCGGCCTGCTGCTTGAGGCTCTCGACCGCCGCGTGGAGCGGCAGCGCCGCAGGCTCGCTCGGCGCCGCGCTCACCGCGCCCGGAGCGCCCTGAAGATACATCGCCGCGACCTGGCGCAGCGGCCCCATCAGCACGTCGGCCACCACGTCGCCCGCCCCCGCCATGGCCCGCACCCGAAGCTCGCGCGCGAGACGGGTGGTCACCTCACCCTGCGAGACCGGCAGCGCCTGAAGCCCCACCGAGAGCAAGGCCGACAAGAGCGAGGTGCCGAGCTCGGTCTCCAAAAACATCGCGATGCGCGCGCGGAGCGAGGCATCGTCAGGCGCGAGATGCCGTGACAACAAGGCCACGATGGGCTCTCGCGCGAGCTTCACAAACTGCGAGCCCGCGAGACGCCAGGCCGCCTCGCCCGCATCGGCTTCGAGGGTCTTGAGCACAGGCGTGATCTTTTCGTTCATCGTACGCTCCAGAAACGTAGGGGCCGACGGGGCCTCGGTGAGAGAATTGCCAGACACGACAGGCGCCGCGCGCTTCGCCGTCGAGACGCGGCTCGGCCCCAACACCGGCGGCAGCACCGGCGGCACCACCGCCGCCCCTGCCCCGTCGGGGAGCCAATGTTCGCTGTTTGAAAACCGCGCCACAAGTACGGTGCTGGTGCGCGCGAGCCAGAGCGCCACTGCGGGCCCCTGAGGCGTGCGATGGTGATGGTGGGTCACCCGCGCCGCCAAGGCCCACGCGCACTCGACCACGCCGCGCCGGAGGTGCCGCTGCTGCTCAGCCCGCGAGAGCCCGCGCCAGACACCACCCGACTCGCGCGACAACACACGCTCGGTGCGCAACACCGCGCCGCGCATCAGCTCGTCAACCCCATGGCTGTTCACCGCGAGGAGCGACGCGACATGCTTGAGCTGATGCAACCAGGCGATCAGAAAAGGCCCCTCGGCGGTGCGGGGGTCGACGTCATCACGGGCCGTCGAGAAGGCCTCGCGCGAGGCCTCGACCAACGACTCGAAGGGCGCGCCGCTCAGGCCCAGCTGCGTGAGCGGCCAGCGGCTCACGGCCTCTGCAAAATCAGCCGCGTAGAGCAACGCGTCGACGCGCTCGCTCAGCGACACGCTGCGCTCTGCCTCGATCACCATGGCCCGCGCCGACCACACCAGCGTGGCGCGAAACCAACCCTCTTGAAGACTCGGAGGCGCGAGCGGGGTCGCGGCCCGCGCCGCTGTGTCGGCCGCCGTCAACGCCGTCTCGATCGACTCGCTCGGGAGCCAGGCCCGCAACGCCTTCAACGTCGCCTCGGCGCAGCGCTGCCCCGACTCACCCCAACGCGCCTCAAGCCACGGTGAGCCCACCAACGCACGCGAGAGAAACAAGCCGATCTGTCGTGACTGCTGAACCGCCATGGCACCACCCGCGCGTCGCGCCCCCGGTGATCGGGTCGACTGCGCCCACTCATAGGCCCTCACCCGCGCCGTCGCAACCGCGCGCGTGACATACTCTGTCAAGGCTCTGGCGCCCGGGCGCACAGCGGGTACCATCGAGCGCCATGCGAGAAACGGCGGCGTTAGAGTGGTTGCGGGGCCAGGGCGAAGCGATCGAGTCGAGCCTCGCCGAGCTGGTCAACGTGTCTTCGTACACAGGCGACAAGGCGGGCTGCGACGCGGTGGGGGCGATGCTGCGCGAGCTCGTGCCCTTGGGCTGCGAGGCGGTGCCGAGCGAGCGCTTCGGTGACCATCTGTTCTTCTCGTCGCGGCGGGCGGCGCGCGAGGGCGGGGTGATCCTCGTGGGGCACCACGACACGGTGTTTCCGAAGTCGGTGTTCGACGGGTTTCGGGTCGACGGCGGGCTGGTGCGAGGCCCCGGCGTGCTCGACATGAAGGGCGGCCTGGTGGTGATCGCGTGGGCGCTCCGTGCGCTGCGCGAGGTCGACCTCCTCGACAAGATCGCCCTCACCCTCGCGGTGGTGAGCGACGAAGAGGTGGGCTCGCCTGACAGCGCCGCGCAGCTCCGGCGTCGCGCCGCGGGGGCCTCGGCGGCGCTGGTGTTCGAGTCGGGCCGCGTCGGCGACGCGATTATCACGCGCCGCAAAGGCATCGGCTCCGTCGACGTCACGGTGAAGGGGCGGGCCGCCCACGCGGGCAACGGTCACCGCGAGGGCGTCAACGCCATCTGGGCGCTCTCGCGCTTCGTCGACCGCGCACAATCGCTCAGCGATTACGCCCGCGAGGTGACCGTCAACGTGGGGCTCATCCACGGCGGCATGGGGCGCAACACCGTGCCCGATGCGGCCCGCGCCGAGCTCGAATTTCGCTACGCCAGCAAGGCCGACGGCGACGCGCTCCTCGCCGCGCTCAAGGCCCACGCAGACGACCTCGGGGTGCCCGGCGCGCAGGTCGCGCTCGACACCGCGGTGCAGCGCACGCCGCTCGAACGCACCGAGGCCAGCGCGCGGCTCTACGAAGCCTATGCCGCGGCCCAACGCGCCGCCGGGCTCGGCGACGTCGAAGCCGCCCTCATCGGCGGCGGGAGCGACGCCAGCAACACCGCCGACGCCGGGGTGCCGAGCATCGACGGCCTGGGCCCGCGCGGGGCCGGGTTTCACACCGTGAACGAGTACGCCGAGCGGGCGAGCTTTGTGCCCAAGGCCGAGGCCCTCGTGCGATTCTTGATGACCCAGGTATCTCACTGAGTTGAGATCCTCCGCGCCATGACCGAGACGCTCCCTGCGACGATGCGCGCGCTCGAGCTGCGCGACCATGACGGCCTCCCGGGCTCCCTCACGCTGGTCGAACGGCCGCTCCCAAAGCCTTCTCAAACTGAGGTTTTGGTAAAAATCATCGCGGCCAACATCAACCCCTCCGATCTGATGTTCCTCCGCGGGGTGTACGGCACGCGGCGCCCGCTGCCGACGGTGCCCGGCTTCGAGGGCGTCGGCGTCGTGGTCTCGGCCGGCGGCCCTTTGGGGCGCCTCCTGGTCGGCCGCCGCGTCGCCACCAGCACCCAACAGAGCGACGGCACCTGGGCCGAGTACATGCTCGCCTCGGCGCTCGGGTGCGTGCCCCTGCGCGACCGCATCTCAGACGACCAGGGGGCCTCGTTCCTGATCAACCCCTTTAGCGCCTTCGGCCTCTTCGATACGGCCCGGCGCGACGGTCACAAGGCCGCCATTCACACCGCCGCGGCGAGCGCCTTGGGGCGCATGCTCGTGCACATCTCGCGTCGCGAGCGCTTCCCCATGGTGCATGTGGTGCGACGCGCGGCGCAGGTCGAGCTCTTGCGGGGTTTGGGCGCCGAGCACGTCCTTGATTCGAGCGAGGCCGATTTTCAATCGAAGCTCCACGCCCTCGCCGCGCAGCTCAACGCCACGGCGGCCTTCGACGCCGTCGCGGGCCCCATGAGCGGCATCCTCTTGCACGCGATGCCCCGCAACAGCGAGGTGTATGTGTACGGCGCCTTGTCTGAAGCGCACGCGCAGTTCGACCCCCGCGACCTCATCTTTGAAGGCAAGAAGGTGCGCGGCTGGTGGCTGGCCGAGTACCTCCGTCGACCCGACCGCGCGGTGCTCGCGATGGCCTCGGTGCCCGGGTACTTCGATGAAGGCATGGCCAGCCCCGTGAGGGCGCGGTACCCCTTCTCAAAAGTGCACGAGGCCCTCGCCGCGTATCAGGGCGACATGACCGCGGGCAAGGTCTTGCTCGTGCCTGACCCACGGTAGACCCTGAGGTGGCGATGCAGCCCGACGAAGAGCCCGAGACCCTCGCCGCAGGGCACGACAGCCGCACCCGGTCGATCTCGGTCGCCGGCGCGCTCTCGGCCCTCGCGGTGCTCCTCCTGCACGCGTGGCTCGGCCCGCGGTATCACGCCGAAGACCCCGCGGGCGATCTGTTCTCGAATCAGCTCTCGGTGCTCGCGGGCATCACCGTGGCGTCGTTCCTCACGACGGCGCCCGAGCGGCGGGGGTGGGTGTACGCGATGGCCTTCCCCTCGGCGCTCTGCGGGGTGGTCTTCCCGTGGTTGCACGCCCTCGCGCCCGACGGCAGCACGGCCTATCGGCTCTTGAACGCGCTCTCGCCCGTGGGCATGGCCCTGCTCGGCTTCGGCGTCACTTGGGCGCTGCGGCTCACCGCCGCCGAAGACGCCGCGCGCATCGCCGCACGCCACACCCGCCGCACCTTGTCTTCAAAGAACCTGAGCCCGCCCTCAACGAACAAAGATCGCACTCCCTTGTGACCTGAACGGCACCTCGATGGCGCCGCCTTGCACCGTCACCGAGGGCCCGCCGAGGGCGTCGCGCAAGAGCACGCCGTCGGTCAGCTCAAGACCGCTCACCGAGACCCGCACGGTGCGATCGGTGCCGCCGCGGTTGAGCGCCACGATGGCGACCTCGGCCCCGCGACCCCGCGCGTACACATACCCGTCGCCGTCGGTGTGAAGCGAACGGCGCGCCCCGCGGCGCAACCCGGGGTGCGTCGCGCGCAGCGTGCCGACCTGCTGAACGTGCGCCAAGAGCCGCTGCTCGCGCATCGAGAGATCGCTCCCGAAGCGCATCGGGCGGCGGTTGTCAGGGTCGGCGGCGCCCGGCAGACCGACCTCGTCACCGTAATAAATCAGCGGAACGCCGGGCTGCGTGAGGGTGAACGTCCACCCGAGGGCCATGCGACGGTACGGGTCGTCGCGGTCGGGCGGCGGCGGGGGGTTGTTGTACCCGAGCTCGCGGGTGTCGCCCTGCAACTGACCCGCGGCCTCGCTCATAAACCGCTCGATGTCGTGATTGCCGAGAAAGGGGCTCATCGGCGCGTCGCCGAACGCGCGCTCGCCCGCCTGCACCGCGCCCTCAAGGTCAGCCATGCTCCCCTCGTTGCGCGCGTACGCCCTGCGGATCGCCCAATACAACGGAAAGTCAAACTGAGCGTGGAGCGCGTTGCGCCCGATGTACCGCCTGATCAGCTGCCGCCCGCCCTCGTCGCCCCCGGTGAAGGTCTCGCCTACGGTGTACACCCGGGTGTTGCCCACATCGTATTGATTCAAACGATCACGGAGGTTCGCCGTCGCGGTGAAGTTCATATGCTTCACCGCATCAACCCGAAAGCCGTCAGCCTGCGTCTCGGTCAGCCACCACCAGGCGTCTTCGACCATCTGATCGGCGACGCCCATGTTGCCCCAGTTGACGTCGGGGAGGTAATTCGTAAACCAACAATCAATCGCGCGGTCATCCCATGAGCACATGGGCCCGCCGCACACGCACCCGCCGTCACCGTTGAACCAGCCGTCGCGCTGATGCTCCATGAAGTAAGGGTGCTCGCGGTGGAGCTGGTTGTTCACCAGGTCGTAGAGCACACGGATCCCGTGACGGTGCGCCTCGGCGGTGAGCGCCCGGAGCTCGTCGAGGCTCCCCCAATGGCGGTCGGTGTCTCGGGCGCGGTTCACCCAATACCCGTGATAGCCCGCATAGTTGCGCCCGTCGCCCCCGCGCCCGAGGCCCGCCGTGTTGCTGTTCACCGGAGAGAGCCACAGCGCGCGCACCCCCATGCGGTCGAAGTATCCCTCGCGCAACGCCGCGATCACGCCCGCGAAGTCGCCGCCGTTCCAATCTGCGATGGGCGCGGTGTTGGCGCGGCCGTCGTTGGTCGGGTCGCCGTTGCGGAAGCGATCGGTGAACACAAAATACAGCGGCCCGTCGCCCCACTGGTACGGCGTCTGCTCGACCCACATCGGCACAAACAGCGGCTCGGCCTGCTGACCGCTGAGCGAGCGCGCGTTGAAGCGAAACGAGTACCGCGTCGGCGTGAGCCCCGTGAGGCGCACCCGCGCGCGGCCCGTCGTGCGATCAAACTGAAGCGCCGCCATCGCGCCGGTGCTCGGCACCGTGCTCACCGTCACCCCCTCCGGCGCGGGGCCCCGGCGGTCGGCGCCGTCGACGTACTGAACCTCAAGCTCGATCACCCCGTCGGCCGTGGCGCTCTGCGAAATCACCTGCAACGCCGGGCGGGTGCAATCTGGCACCACAACCCGGCTGTTCTCGACGCCGCCCACATACTTGATCGCGATGCGCTCGGGGTCGTTGCCCCACTGGGTGCCGTCGACCACGAATTTGTAGCCGTAATCGCCCGCGGCGAGGTCGACCTCGGCGCGGTACACCCCCGTGTTGCCGCTGTCGTTCATCGGCGTGGCGGTGGGCGAAAACTGGTTCCACTCGCCGGCGACGGCCACGCTGCGCGCCGAGCGGCCGAGGTTGTACGTAAACACCGTGCGACAGCTGCGAACGGGCATCGGCCCCGCGGGGCCCGTGTCGCCCACCGGGCGCTGCACGTCGCTCGGCATCGCCCCCCCGTCAAAGCCCGCGTCTCCGAGACCGCCCCCCGCGTCGAGGAGGGCCCCGTTGTTGCCGCCACACCCCACGCCCGCGGCGAGCACACCCAGCAACGCCCAATCTCGAAGTCGCATGACCTCGACTCGAACCACCGTCGCGCCTCGGGGTCAAGCCGCGCCGTCGCGGCACATGGTATGGGTCGCCCATGTCCGAGCTCTCGGCGAGCCTCGCGCGGGCCTGGCGCACGCCTCCGACCCCTGTGCGCCCCTGGCCGCAGGCCCAGGTCATCGCCGCCCTCGGCCAGCTCCTCGACGACGCCCAACTCGAACTCGACACCCCCGTCTACCCGGTCACCGTCTTCTGCCGCGTCGTGGCCGCCTGGGCCGCCGCCCCCGCCGCGCTCAGCCCCGTCGAGGCCGCCTGGAGCATGGTCGGCGCCGAGCTCTGGCAACGCGAAGCCGCGCCCGATCAGCGGGCCCTCTACCTCCTGCAAGCCGCCTGGCAGCTCGGCCGCGCGTGCAAGGCCCTCGGCGACGCACAGCCCGACAGCGCCTCGCGGGCCCTCGACGAGACCGCCGCGCGCCTCGTGGCCCTCGGCAGCTACGACGGCGCCCTCGACCACGACCCCGCGGCCTGGAGCCCCATCGGCCGCGGGTTCGTTCACACCCCGTCGCTCACCCGAGAGGCCCAAGAGGCCGCGCGGCGCCGCGACGAGGTCGACCTCACCCTGGCCCTCCGCTTCGAAGAGCTGGTCGCCGCCGGGTGACCGAGCGCCCCGGGCGCCGGGGCGTCGCAGAGGCGTAGAGACAAAGCGCGGGCTTGTGGCAGACTCCGCGCCCCGTCGCTAAAAAGCGCGATGCAGAAAGAGGCTCTCATGAAGATCGCTCTCGGTTCGGTGGGCGCGTCGGCCACGACCGACCTCCTCACGGTGCTCGTCACAGAAGATCAGCTCGACAAAGACGCCCTCGTCAACGAGCTCGATGAGGCGCTCGGCGGCGCGCTCCGCATCGCCATCAGCGATGAAGATTTCACCGGCAAGAAAGACAGCGTGCTGGTGCTCTCGACGGCCCGCAAGATCACCCCCAAGAAGGTGCAGCTCGTCGGTCTCGGCGCCTCGTCGAAGGTCGGCGAGATCGAGCTCCGCGCCGCCGCGGCCCGCGCCGGGCGGTGGGCCAACGCCGAGAAGGCCGCCTCGCTCTCGATCGCCTTGCGCAACAAAGACGACCACGCCCAGCTCCGCACCGCCGCCGAGGGGGTGATCTTGGGCGCGTACCGCTTCACCCGCTACCTCACCGGCGAGCGCCGCCCGAAGAAGGAGCTCGAACGGGTGCACCTCGGGTTTCACGGCACCAAAGAGAGCGCCAAGGCGAGCGCCGAGCAGAAGAAGGCCATCGCCCGCGGCGAGGCCGTGGCCCTCGCGGTCACCGCGGCCCGCGATTTCGTCAACGATCCGCCCAATGAGCTCACCCCCGCCCGGCTCGCCGAGAGCGCGCAGAAGCTCGCCGCCGAGCACGGTCTCGACGCCAAGATCCTCGACTTCGCGGGCATCCGCAAAGCGGGCATGAAGCTCCTCGAAGCCGTGGGCCGCGGGTCGCGCAACGAGCCTCGGTTGATTCACCTCTCGTACAAGCCCGAGAAGGCCCGCAAGAGCCGCAAGCGCGTGGTCTTCGTGGGCAAGGGCCTCACCTTTGACTCGGGCGGCCTCTGCATCAAGCCCGCCCAAGGCATGGGCGACATGAAGAGCGACATGGCCGGCGCGGCGATCACCGTGGCCCTCATGGCCGCCGTCGCGCGGCTCGCGCCCGACGTCGAAGTGCACGCCATCGCCGCCGCCGCTGAGAACATGCCCGACGGCGACGCCTACCGCCCCGGCGACGTCTTCGGGAGCCTCGACGGCAAGACCGTCGAGATCATCAACACCGACGCCGAGGGGCGCCTCGTGCTCGCCGACGCCCTCGCCTACGCGCGCAAGCTTGAGCCCGATTATCTCATCGACCACGCCACCCTCACCGGCGCGTGCCTGATCGCGCTGGGCACGCAGACCGCGGGCTTCTACGCCAACGACGACAAGCTCGCCGAGCTGTACCTCGACGCCGCCCGCGGGGCCGGCGAGTCGCTCTGGCGCATGCCCTTGCTCGACGAGCTCCGCGACAGCCTCAAGAGCGACGTGGCCGACATGAAGCACACCGGCGACCGCTACGGCGGGAGCATCACCGCGGCGCTCTTTCTCCGCGAGTTCGTGGGCGACGCGAAGTGGGCCCACCTCGACATCGCGGGCCCGGCCTACCTCGACCGTCCGAGCGCGCTGTCGCCCAAGGGCGGCACTGGCTTCGGGCTCCTGACGATGGTTCGCTTCCTCGAAGCGCTCGAAGGCTGAGGGGTGATGCGAGGCGCAGCGTGACGCCCGCGTCGCTCGCGGCGTTGCTGGCCTCGCGGCCTCGGCGGGTGCTCGCGTCTGAGCACCTGCGCCCCGCGGCGGTGCTGGTGGCCTTGCTGGCGCCGCCCGATCTCGGGGCGCTGCCGCGGGTGTTGCTCACGCGTCGCAACGCAACCATGCGCGAGCACGCCGGGCAGTACGCCTTTCCGGGCGGTCGCCGCGACCCCGACGACGTCGACGCGGTGGCCACGGCCTTGCGAGAGGCCCACGAAGAGGTGGGGCTCGCGCCCGCGGCGGTGCGCGTCTTGGGGCTCCTCGACGACCTCCCGACGGTGACCGACTACCTCGTCACGCCGGTGCTCGGATGGGTCGCCGAGGCGCCCGTATGGCGGCACAACCCCAGCGAGGTCGACCTGGTGGTCGAGCTCCCGCTCTCGGCCTTTGTGGGCCCTCGACAGCCCGTCACCATCGCGTGGCGCGGCGGCACCCGCGAGGTGCAGGTCTACGACGTCGGCCCCCACCGCATCTGGGGCGCCACCGCCGCGATGCTCGAATCGCTCGTCACAACCCTCGGCCTCTGAATCCGACGCGGGCGGGGTGCGATCCGACGCGGGCGGGTTGCGATCCGATGCGGGCGGGGTGCGATCCGACGCGCTCGGGTTGCGATCCGACGCGGGCGGGGTGCGATCCGACGCGGACGGGGTGCGATCCGACGCGGACGGGGTGCGATCCGACGCGCTCGGGGTGCGATCCGACGCGCTCGGGGTGCGATCAGATGGTTAACAGCGAGTCGATGCGGGCGCGAAACTCGTCGAGGGGGCGTGCCCCGGCGATGAGGTGGCCGTTGAGAAAGACCGTGGGCGTGCCGACCCGCAGCCCCGTCGCCGAGAGGGCGCGCATGTCGGCCTCGATGAGCTCGCGGTGGGTGTGGGCGTCGAGGGCGCGACGAAAGCGCACGAGGTCGAGACCCATCGCGCGGGCGTAGCGCTCGAGCGCCGGGCGATCGAGGCCGCCCTCCTCTTGTTGGTGCTCGAAAATCATATCGTGGAAGCGCCAAAACCCCTCGTCGCCGCGCTGCGCCTGGGCCTCCCGGGCGGCCTCGGCGGCGAGCATCGCGAAGCCGTGGTTCGGCAACGGGTAGTCGCGCCACACGATGCGCAAACGGCCCGGGTACAGCGTGCGGAGCGAGGCCAAGGTGGGCTCAAGGCGGCGGCAGAAGCCGCACTGAAAGTCCGAGAAGACCTCCATGGTGACCGGCGCGTTGGCCTCGCCCCATACGGGCGCTCGCGCGGGAGCCGCGAGGGTGTGCGTGCGGAGCCAGGCCGCGCGCTCGGGGTCGGGGCGCTCGGGCGCGGGCAGCGGGTCGGCCACCGCGGCGGCGTACACCCGCGACGGGTCGGTGACGTGGGCGGCGCGGTCGAGGGCGTTGAGGGTGAGCTGCTCGAAGTCGGCGAAGGCGCGGGCGCCCACCACGGTGGTGCCGTTCACCACGAAGGCCGGAGTGCCCGTGACGCCGAGCTGTTGCCCGAGGGCGATGTCGCGGTCGACGGCGTCGCGGTGGGTGCCCTCGTCGAGGGCGCGGGTGATGCCCTCGGGGAGCGCGCCTACGCGCACCGCGAGGCGCTCGATGAGCTCGCGCGAGAGGCTGTCTTGGTGGGCGAACAAGAGGTCGTGAAACTGCCAGAAGGCGGCGTGACCGCGCTGGGCGAAGACCTCGCTCGCGGCCTCGGCCGCAAGGTGCGCCTGCGGGTGCCGCGCCAAGGGGAAGTGACGCCACACCACCCGCACATCCGACGGAAACATCGCCCGAAGGTCGGTCGCGACGCTCCGCCCGCGGGCGCAGTACGGACACTGAAAATCCGAGAAGACCACCACGGTGACCCGCGCCTGCGCCGGGCCGAGCATGGGCGCCCCCGCCACGGGCACCCGCGGGCTGTCTTCGAGCGGAGCGCCCTCGATGGGGTCGTCGCCGGTGCGATGCAAGGGCGCAACGCGCGCCGTCTCAGCCGACCCCGGCGCGGCCGCCGTCGTCGCCGTCGGACACCGCACCGGTTGGTACCGCGCGGTGCAGCCCACAAGGCAGAACAAGAGACCCAAGCGACGCTTCATCACGGCCGCCGGAGACTACACAAAACCTACGCCGGGTCGAACGAGATGCGCCCCGTCACCCGAAGGCCGCGCGCCGCACCGCCCGCACACCCCGCGGCGGCTTTGCAAGGCCCGAGGGAGCGCATAGAGTGACCGATGTGATGCGCGCACGGCTGGCAGTGTGGGTGACCGCGTTGGCGATGAGCGGCCTCGTCGCGTGCGGCGCGCGGACGGGCCTGCGGAGCCCCGAGCCAGACGCCAGCGTCGACGCGCCCGACGCGGTGGATGCGCCCGATGTTTTTGACGCGCCCGATGTTTTTGACGTGCCCGATGTGTTCGATGCGCCCGACGTGTGCGCCGAGCAGCCGCGGCCCCTCGAACGCTTCGCCGCCGAGGTGATCTTCGTGATCGACCGCTCGGGCAGCATGAACGACCTCTTGCGCCCAGACGTGCGCCGGTGGGACGCGCTGACCGACGCGCTGAGGGCGACGCTCCCGGCGGTCGACTTCGAGCTCTTCACGGGGCTCTTGCGCTACCCCGGGGGCGCCGTCGTCGACGGGAGCTCGTGCGGCGCGTTCGGCGCCATCGACCTCGCCCCGCGCGCCCGCAACGCCGCCGCGGTGTTGGGGCTCCTCGACGCGACCCGCCCCAATGGCGGCACGCCCACCTACGACGCCCTCGCCGCCGCGGCCCGCTACTTCGACGAGAACCCTCCGCTCGGCCGCGTGCGGGGTCGCTTCCTGGTCTTGGCCACCGACGGCGGGCCCAACTGCAACACCGCCCTCAGCGCGGCGAGCTGTGTGTGCACCAACCCCCGGGGGTGTCTCGGCGCGCGGGGCAACCTCTCGTGCCTCGACGATCGACGCACGGTGGCGCTCCTCGAAGGGCTCGCCCGGCGCGGCGTCGAGACCTTCGTGATCGGCGCCGTGGCGACCGACCCGACCCTCGGTCGCACCCTCGACGCCATGGCCGTCGCCGGGGGTCAACCGCGGAGTGCGGCTTCTGGCCCGCGGTACTACCCCGCAGAGGATGCAGAGCAGTTTACGGCATCGTTTCGAAGCATCACGACGGCGTTGGCGCGGTGTCGGTATGTGACCAACCCCTTCGACGACCCTGATCTGGCGGTGCTTCGTGTCGGCGCTGACGAGGTTGCGCGCGACCCTTCGCACCGCGAGGGGTGGGATTGGGCCCGCGCCGAGACCGGCGAACTTTTGCTTTACGGCGCGGCGTGTGAACGAGCTCAGCGGTCTTCGGTGCGGCTCTCGCGTCGTTGCGCGGGGGGCCCCTAGCCGCACAGAATTGCCGCAGTTCTGCACAGGGTAGAGCTCTGCGCGGGCTGTGGTGATTTCTTGCCCTGCGGCGGGCAAAGGTCTGTATTCTCTGTGCGTGAGCGGGGTCGGCGTTCATACCGACTCTAGCTCGGGTGAAGCACTTGTGGGCATCGCAAGGCGGGCCCAGCAGATCTAACCGGCATCACCCATTAGCGGGATGTCCACGAAGAACGAGGTCTTGGCATCATGACGAAGGGATCGAAGTCGGGCAGAAGGCTCTCTCCGCGTCTTGCGGGTGTGTTGGCTGCGATGGCTGCATTGGGTGCGGTCACCGAGGCGAACGCGCAGGTGCTTTCGCGCTTTGCGCTGCGCGGCGAGTTCGGGGGCGGCACCATGTTGGCGTCACACCAGCGTGACGTGCTTGGGTACGACTCGTTTGCGATTCAGGCCACGGGGCGCCTGGGCATCACGTTGGTGGGGCCGGTTGCGCTCCAGCTTGGGGTGGCGAACTGGTTCTTCCCGGCGGCGAACGACTCGAACGGCGCCGCCCGTGACACGGGCCGTGTGCTCGCGCCGATGGCGGGTCTTCGCTTCGAGCCGCGCTTGGGCCCGGGCCGCTTCTTTATCGACGTCAACGGCGGGTACGCGTTCACCGGCGACGATCGTCGGTTTACGTTCGACGCGGGGCTCGGCTACGAGTTCCAGGTGACGCGGGCCTTCCACATCGGCCCGGCGGTTCGCTACGGCCAGGTGTTCCAGCAGGCCGAGGTTGACGGCATCGCGCAGAACTTCCCCGACAAAGACGCTTCGTACTTCTCGGTGGGGCTCTCGATCGCGCTGCGGTACCCGCCCGACGAGGCAGCGGCTCCGTCTGACCGCGACGGCGACGGCGTGGTCGACGCTGACGACCAGTGTGTTGACGTGCCCGCGGGCCCGACCCCCGACCCGAACCGTCAGGGCTGCCCGGCTCCGACCGACCGTGACAGCGACGGCGTCAACGACGACAACGACCAGTGCCCCGACGTGCCGCAGGGTGACCATCCCGATCCGGCCCGCAACGGGTGCCCGATCGCAGACCAAGACCACGACGGCGTGCTCGACTCTGACGACCAGTGTCCGACCGAGCCGCAGGGCGCGACCCCCGACCCGGCGCGTCGCGGCTGCCCGGCGGGCGACCGTGACCGTGACGGCGTGATCGACCCCGAAGACCAGTGCGTCGACGTGCCCGCGGGCGCGCGCCCGAGCACGGCCCGCCGCGGCTGCCCGGCGCCTGACGCCGACCACGACGGCATCATCGACCAGCCCGAGGGGCCCGATCAGTGCCCCGACCGGCCTGAGACCTTCAACGGCAACCAAGACGACGACGGTTGCCCCGACGGCGCCGCCCTCGCCGAGCAGGTCGGCACGCAGATTCGCATCCTCCAGCAGGTGAACTTCCGCACCGACAGCGACGAGATCACGGGGCGCCAGTCGTTCCAGGTTCTCGAAGCCGTGGTGGGCATCCTCCGGGCGATGACGAACATCACCGCGATCGACGTGCAGGGTCACACCGACGACCGCGGCGCGGCCGATCACAACCGCGACCTCTCGAACCGTCGCGCCGCCTCGGTGGTGCACTACCTCACCGAGCACGGCCTCGAAGCGGGTCGTCTCAGCTCGCACGGCTTCGGCCCTGACTGCCCTGCGATCCCCGGCACCAGCCGTGCGGCCCGCGCGGCCAACCGTCGCGTGCAGTTCGTGATCGTGTCGCCCGAGACCCCGGCGGGTCAGTGCGTCAACGGCGTGACCATCGGCACGCCGTCGAACAACGCCAACCCGGCGCCCCCGGCTGAAGAGGGTGGCCGTCACGGCCGCCGTCACCGTCGGCACTGAGCGATCGCCCTGAGAGGGGCTGCGGCGCGCCCGGCTTCGGAGGCAACTCCGGGTCGGGCGCGTTGCGTTTGGGGGCGCGACGGGGCGCACGCGCTGCGACGCCACGATGCACGGCTCGATGCTCGTTGATGAGGGGAGAAGGGGCGTGTGCGGGGCTCAGCGCGAGGCGGGCGCGCTGGCGTCGGAGGCCACGGCGGCGTCGCCCGGGGCGTTGGCTTCGAGGGCCGCGAAGAGCTCGGTGTCGCCCGAGACGATGGCCTCGTCGGTGAGGCGCCACCCGGCGGCGCGCAGCTCCCAGTGCTCTTCGACGATGGTCTCGCGGATCATGGTGCTGTCGTTGCCGCGCACCCAAGAGACTTGAAGACGCGCCGAGCCGCGGGTGCCGTTGACCCGAGCGCCGTCGAGCTCGAGGTCGACGATGTTGACCCGCCGACCCCAGTTGCGATGGTGCTGCGTAAAGGCCTCGCGGAGGCTCGAATCAACGCTCCCCTCGGCGGCCGGGAGCCTGCCCCATCGGAGGTCGTCGTGAAAGAGCGCGGCGGTCTCGTCGAAGCTCGGGCGTGTCGGCGAGACGCATCCGAGGGTGAGGGTCAGGGCGAGGGCGAGGCGAGACGGCAGAGAGGCCATGCCCGAGGCGATACCGCGAGGCCGCGGGCGGCCACGAATTCTCGGCACACTCGCTCAGGCCGCGGCGATCTCGCGCCACGCTTCGGTCTCTGCGGCGAGGGCTTCGTCTTCGCGCGCCAGCGATTCGACGAGGGTGCCCTCGGGGCCCGCCGCGCCCTGCGCGTCGAGCGAGCGCGCGATGCGTACGAACGACTCGACGCCGGTGACGAGGCGCGCGTCGATGGCGTCGAGGGCGCTGCGGGGCGCTCCCCGCGCGGCCAGCTCAAGGCGACGGTCGAGGGCCGCCGAGAAGGCCACCCAGGCGGCTTCGAGGCGGTCGCGACGGGGCCTCGCGTCGAGGCCCAGGGCAGCCCTGAGAGACCACTGGCGGTGAAGCTCGACGGCGCGTTCGAGCGAGGCCGAGAGGGGCCCCTCGACGCGGGTCGCGGCGTGACGCAGCTCGGCCGTTCGCGCGTCGTCGACGACGAGCCAGAAGCCCACCCCGAGGAGCGCCGCGCAAACCAACACCGAGGCGCCGCGCACCACGGCCTCGTCGGCGCCGCCCCACCGCGTGGCCACGAGGGCCGCAGCGGCGCCGCTCAGCCCCACCACGAGGGCGCCCAGCGCGCGGGCCCGCGGCGTCGGCGCGCGCCAGAGGCGGGCCGCGAAGATCGAGACGGCGAAGAGCGCTCCGCCGAGCGGCGAGAGCTGCGACCCCAGGGCCACGAGGCCGAGGCCGCCGAGGGCGCCCGAGGCGATGGCGCGCGGCCCCGGGCGACCGTCGACGAGGCCCGCGAGCCCGACGCTCAGGCCGAGGGTCAGCAGCGGCGGCCCCAAGCCCTCTGACCCGAGCAGGGCAGGCAGCGCGACCCAGGCGACGCCCAACAGGCTAGATTGAAGGAGCTTTGACATCTCAGGTGCCCTCTTCGTGACTGAATGGTGATTCAGTACGCCGCGCTTGAGCGCATGGCGCGACGGTGGATGGCGTTCGATCCGAGCCCATAGGCGCGCCCCGCTTCAGAGCCGGCGCTGAGGTTGTTGAAGGCCGAGCGGTCGCGGTTGTACTGGTTGATCTGCGCGGTGAGGGCGGGCGAAGGGGCCACGGCCTGGAGCTGTTGCAGCTGCGCCATGTTTGACGCTGAGAGTCGTTCGGCTTCGTCGGCGCGCCCGTCGCGCCATGCGACCACGGCCTCGGCCTGGCGTGCGGCGAGGGCCGTTGATTCGGCTTCGGCGAAGACCGAGAGGTTGCGCGAGGCGTCGGCTTCGGCGGCGTCGCGGGCGAGTCGGAGGGCGAGCGCGTCGGGGGTGACCGAGGCCATGCTCTGCCGCGCGACCTGGCGCCAGGCGACGCGTGAGGTGAGGGCGTCGAGTGCGCCGGCGCTGTCGACGGTGGCGTCGCGGTCGACGGTGAAGGCGGCCACGAGGCGACGCTCTTCGCCCGCGAAGAGGGCGCCGACAGGGAGCCGGACGCGTTGGCCCTGGGCCTCGGCTTCGGCGCCGTAGACGCGGCGGAGCGTCCAGCCGCGGGGGAGCCCGAGCTCGACCTCGGCGAGGTCGACGGTGGTGCGCCCCGATTGCTCGAGCTCGCGGGTGAGAAAGGTCTGAAGCTGTGCGCCGTTGCGAAGAAACTCGTAGTTGCCCCGGCCCGCGTCGGCGAGGCGGCTCATGAACGACTCGTCGTAGTCGGCCCCGATGCCGAGCGACGAGAGGGTGACGCCGCGGTCGGCGCGCTGCCGCACCTCGGTGCTCAGCCCGTCGATCGAGAGGCCCGAGCCGTCGCGCCCGTCAGACATCAACACCACGCGGTGGACGTACCCGTCGGGCGCATCGCGCAGCGACTCGGCTCCGGCGCGGAGCCCTGCGGGGATGTTCGTTCCGCCTTCGATGCCGATGGTCGAGATGAGGTGTTGCAGCTGGCCGCGCACCGAGCCGACCCGCGCGAGGGGTTGCAGCACCCGGGCCGCGTCAGAGTACGTGACGAGCGAAATCTGATCGTTGTCGCGCATCTGCGAGACCACGCTGCGCACGGCGTTGCGGGCCTGCTCGATCTTCTCGCCCGACATCGAGCCCGACACGTCGAGCACCATCGCGAAGGCCACAGGCCGCGGCGGGAGGTTCGGCACCTCGTCGGCGGTCACCCGAATCTCGGCGTAGACGGTCTGACCCGAGCCCGGCTGCACCTGGCCGTGCGAGAGCGCGATGCGACCGTGAACGCCCGGGCCCGCGAAGGTGCTCGTCGGCGCGGGGGTCGTGCCCGCGGGGGTGCGGCGCGCCTCGGGGCGGGCGATCTCAGCGGCCGTGCGCGGGGTGGCCGTCGAGCTCCGCGGGGCCCTGAGCAGCACGACGCCGCCCACCGCGAGGGCGACACATCCGGCTGCGACGGCGCGGGTATTCGATGGGGTGAAGAGCGATGCGAGGGGCTTCGTCATGGCGTGGTCTCCGGTGCGGTGGGGGGCTTCTCCCCCGTAGGCGTCGCAGGCAAAAGCGAGCCGCCACTGCGGCGCTGTGCGACCACGGTGTGCAGGCAAACCCGGCGAGCGGTGGGGGTGCCTCGCTCTGACGCGCGTCGCGTCGGTCGGGTCTAAAGCGCCGTACGAATGTCGGCGCGGCCCTTTACGAGGCCGAGCGAGTGTGACATTCACTGTCCCGATGCCACGCCGCCCCTCTTCGGGTCGCCCTTCGGGCCAGTACACACAGGCCGTGCGGTTGTTCAAGCTGTACGAGCTTCTTGAGTCGAACCCTGAGGGCATCAGGCTCGAAGACGCCGCGACGCAGTTGACCGTCACGCCTCGCTCGATCCGCCGTGATTTGAAGGCCCTTGAGATGGCCGGGGTCGAGATCGAGTCGCACGAGACCGAGACCGAGCGGCGCATCCGGCGCAAGGCCAGCGCGAGCACCGCCGAGCCGATTCGCATGACGCGCTTTCAGAAGTACTCGCTCGCGGCGCTGCGGCGTGTGGTCGACGTGATGCAGGGCACACCCTTTCACGATGACTTTTCGCAGCTCGTGGCGCGGCTCATCACCCCGGGGAGCGAAGACGGCGCGATGGTCGAGCGCTTCTTGTACATCCCCGAAGCGCCGAAGAATTACCGCAAGCTTAAAGACCAGATTTACGAGATCTACGACGGCATTTTGCGCTCGTACACGTTGCAGTTTCAGTACGACGGCGGCACCACCCCGGGGCCTCGGCGGGTCGAGCCCTACGCGCTGGTGCTCTATCAGAACGGGCTCTATGTCGTAGGCCGCGACGTTCAGAAGAACGCCGACCGCACCTTCGCGGTCGAGCGCATGAAGCGGGTGCGGGTGGTGGCCAACGCGCCCTTCAAGCGCGACCCGAACTTCAACGTCTCGAAGCTCTTCGAAGGGGCCTTCGGGATCTTCGGCGGCGGGAGCGAGCGCATCCACGTCGCGGTCGATTTTGTGCAGCGCCTGGCGCCAGTGGTCGAGCCCCGCGAGTGGCACCCCTCGCAGAAGATCTCGCACCTGCCCGAGGGGGGCATTCGCGTCGAGTTCGATGTCACCTCGTTGACCGAGGTGGTGGGGTGGGTCTTGCGATGGGGCGCGGGGGCGGTGGTGCGCGCCCCTGAAGAGCTGCGGCGCCGTGTGCAAGACGAGCAGCGCAAGGCCCTCGCCCGTTACGACGAGGCGTCGGCCTTGGGCGGCGAGGCCGGGGCGATGAGGTCGTAAGGGGCCGCGGGTGAGTGCGCCCAAGGCGCGTGGGTCGCGGCGCGGCGGAGGATCCAGACGCCGAAGGCCATGAAGGCGAAGCACGCCCACTGCGCGGGGGTCAGCCCGGCGTAGCGCGGGTCGCTGTCGGGGCCGAGGTCGGTGGCGCGCAAGAAATCGAGCGGGAAGCGCATCAAGGGGTAGGCGACCGCGAGGCTGCCCGCGATCATGCCGGGGCGTCGGGTCTTTCGGCTGACCGTTACGACCAGGGCGATGAGCAGCGGGGTGAGCGCGAACTCGATCAGCCCGAGGTCGAAGCGCGCCCCGTCGGGGAAGCGCACCGCCAAGGCCGAGTCGCTGAGGCGCCCCGGGTGATCGTGGACCACCGCGCAGCCCGCGCGACCGAGGAGCCACCCGAAGGGGAAGGTGTAGGTCGCGAGGTCGGCGAAGACCCACCGCGGGAGGCGCCGCCACACGATGTACAGGGTGCCGCCGAGCACCGAGCCGATGATGCCGCCGAACGACGACAGCCCGTGGTGGATCATGAAGAGCTCGCTGAGCCCTTCGCGCAAGACCTCGGGGTGATAGAAGATCGTGTCGAGCATGTGCCCGGCGACGAAGCCGGCGACATAGATGGTGAGGGTGAAGCCGTCGACCACAGACATCGGGCGAAGGCCCAACTGATGGGCGCGCCGCACGATCACCCAGTGCCCCAAGAGCACCCCGATCGCCACGAGGAAGCCGAAGGCGTGAAAGGTGAGGCCGAAGAGCTTCACCTCGGTCGCGCTGATGTAAGGGATCATGACGGTGCACGCGAGTACTCCAGATGGTGCGGCGGGGCCAATGAATCACTGCCAGCGACCCTCGGCGGTCAGGCGAATCGTGACGGCGCCTGAGAGGTCGGTGCGGCGCAGCGGGATGCCCCGGGCCGCGAGCCGCGCGAGCACCGTGGGGTGCGGGTGGCCGAAGGGCGAGGGGTGACCGCAGCTCACCAAGGCCACCTCGGGCCGCAGCCGGTCGAGCCACGCGTCGGTGGTCGAGGTGCGACTGCCGTGGTGCCCCAGCTTCAACACCGTGACAGGCCCCAAGCGGTCGAGCAGCGCCGCCTCGCCCGCGCGCTCGAGGTCTCCGGGCAAGAGCACCGTGGCGTTGCCGAAGCGGAGCCTCAGCACGAACGATGCGTCGTTGGCGGGCACCTCGGGGCGCATGCGGGGGCAGGGGGCCAACACTTCGAGCCAAAGCCCGTGAAAATAGCGCCCGCCGCAGAGCTGCTCGGGCCCCAAGACCGTGACGCCGTGGGCGCGGGCGGCGCCCAAGGCTCGCGCGTAGGCCCCGGTGTATCCCAGGGCTACTCCTTGCCCGGTGTCCCAGAACGCGGGTGTTGACACCGTGTCAAAGACCGCGGCGAGGCCGCCGGCGTGGTCGGGGTGAGGGTGCGAGAGCACCACCGCGGCGAGGTGATCGCGGCGGGCGAGCCGAAGCCACGGGGCCACCACCCGTTCGCCCGGGTCGGGCTCCTGGTGCAGCGCGCCGCCCGCGTCGACCAGCATCGCCTCGCCGTCTGGGAGGTCGATCAAGAGGGCATCGCCCTGACCCACGTCGAGCGCCGTGATCTGCAAGACGCCGGTGGGGTGCGCCGCGCGCCGATGCCGCACCTCGATGCAGCCCAAGAGCGCCGCCGTGCAGAGCCCGAGCGCACACCGCGCCCGCCACGAGAGCCCCATCATCACCACGATCGAGACCGTCGCGATAAAACATTGACTCTGTGTCAACATCGGCGGCACCCAGGTCGCGCCTGGGAGGGTGAGGGCCACGTCGGGGAGCGCGAAGAGGGTCTTGAGGGCCCACGCGCCGGGGTGCGAGACCCAACGCGCGAGCCGTAGCGGGAGCAGCAGCGCGGCGATGGCGGTGGCCAGGGTGAGCGGGAGCCCGAAGACCTCTCCGAGCGGGGCCGCGACGGCGTTCATGGCCAGCGCGGTGCCGGGCACGCGGCCGAACCATGCGGCCAGCAATGGGGCCGTGGCGAGGCCCGCGCGGAGGCTCGTGGCGACGGCGCTCCAGAGCTCGGCCGCGACGCGACGCGAGAACGATGTTGACGGTGTGTCAAATCGAAGCGCGTCTTCGGCCTCGGGGCGCGTGAGGAGCGCCCAAGTGGCGATGATCGAGAGGAGCCACCCCGGGTCGAGGGCGAGCCAGGGGTGTGTGACGCCCATCACGAGGGCCACGCCGGCGAGGGCGCTCTCGGGCACCGCGCGGCGAAGAAACAGCGGGGCCGCGAGCGAGAGGGCGCCGGTGAAGAGGGCCCTGAGCGAGGCCGACGAGGCGCCGGTCATCAAGACGAAGAAGCCCGCGAGGGGCAGCGGCAAGAGCCGGGCGAGGCGCCAGGTGTAGCCCCGCGCGGTGAGCCAGGTCGCGTAGACCAGGGTGCGCCTGAGGATCGCGCCCACCAGCGCGAGGATCAACGAGACGTGGGCGCCGCTGACCGCGAGGAGGTGCGCGAGCCCGCTCTGGCGAAAGGCCTCTTCGGCGCCGGTGTCGAGACCCGCGGTGTCGCCGAAGAGCAGGGCCTTGGCGTGGGCGTGGGAGGGGCCGTCGAGGGTCTGGGCGAGGGCCGCGGAGACTCGGCGACGGGCCCTGAGCGCCCAGGCTCGCACGGCCCGGAGGGGCGAAGACTGACGCCCGGTGATTTCGCAGAAGGCGCTCTCTCCGCGCCAATGAAGGCCGCGGAGGGGGTAGCCCATCGCGGCGCCCGGGAGGCCCGGGTTACGCATGGGCACCAGCGGGTGCACCGTCGCGATCGCGCTCACCCGATCGCCAGGCACGGCCATGCAGCGCCCCGGGGGGAAGCGCCACGCCACGAGCCCGTACGGCGCCACCCGCACCTCGCAGCGCTGCGCGTCGCCGAGGTCGACACAGCCTGACTCGACGACGCCCTCCATGCGCTCGGTCTGCGCGGCCGAGAGGCGATCGTGCCAAGGGGCAGGGCGAAGCTGAGGTTGCTGACCCGCGCCGAGGCAGGCCGCGCCCAGCAACAACACCAGCGCCGCGGCGTTGCGGTGCCCGCGCCCGACGAGGCCCACGGCCACGAGAGACGCGACCGCGCTCGCCGCGAGGGCAGCCTCGCCCACGGGGGGCGCGAGCCAGAGGGCGCCCACCCAAAAGAGAAACAAGAGTCGAAGCGGCCCCATGGCAGAGACCGCACCGCAACACTTATACCCCGGCACAAAGCCCAGAAAGATCGCAAGAACGGCTGCGTGCGACTGGCCGACCGCACTGGCCGAGGGGTGGAAACACGGAGACCGCGCTGGCCGGGTGGACACCCTCTAGGCCTCCGACGCTGTAAATCATGGTGGAGACAGAATCGCTTGACGGCGCCCTGGCCCAACCCTTACGTACGCGTCACAGTTTGACCCTCACCTGTGCGTGAGGGTTAGAGTAGGCCCCTTCGATGACGCTACGACTCCCGATTGCATCATCTGCGCTCCCCTCGGCGTTGCCGCCTTCGGCCGAGGGCGTCGCGGTCTCGTCGGGCGAGCTCTTGAAGGTGGGCGAGCTCGCAGAGCGCACGCAGAAGACGGTTCGGGCGCTGCATCTCTACGAAGAGTTGGGGCTTCTGGCCCCGAGCGAGCGTAGCAAGGGCGGCTTCCGTCTGTACGGCCCTGACGCGGTGTTGCGCGTGAAATGGATCAGCCGCCTGCAAGACATGGGCTTCTCGCTGCCTGACATTCGCGAGATCGTGCAGCGCTGGGCTGGGGCCGACACCGCGGTGAGCGGCATGAGCCGTATTCGCACGATCTATCGCGAGAAGCTTGAAGACACCGAGCGGCAGTTGCAGCGGCTCGAAGAGCTCAAGGCCGAGCTTCGGGCGTCGATCGCCTATCTTGAGAGCTGCGACGAGTGTCACCCGGCGCGGCTGGTGACGGCGTGTCCGCGGTGCGAGCTCCATGGCTGCGGTGCGCCGGAGCTGGTGGCGGGCCTTCACAGTCACAAACAACCCTAAAACGTTGAGACCTTGCCCGGTCGGTGTGGGCATTGAGAGAAGACACATGGCACTGCGATTCCCGATCTACATGGATTATCACGCGACGACGCCGGTTGACCCGCGCGTGCTTGAGACCATGTTGCCGTACTTTACTGAGAACTTCGGCAACGCCGCCTCGCGCTCGCACCGCTTCGGGTGGACGGCTGAAGAGGCCGTGGGCTACGCGCGGGAGCAGATCGCGGCCCTCCTCAACGCTGAGAAGCCCGAAGAGATCGTCTTCACTTCGGGCGCGAGCGAGAGCAACAACCTCGCGATCAAGGGTGTGGCCGAGTTCTATAAAGAGAAGGGCAACCACATCATCACGACCCGTATCGAGCACAAGGCCGTGCTCGATACGTGCAAGCGCCTTGAGAAAGAGGGCTTCGAGGTCACCTATCTCGACGTCGGCGCCGACGGCATCGTCTCGGTCGACGCGGTGCGCGCCGCGATGACCGAGAAGACCATCCTCGTCTCGGTGATGCTGGCCAACAATGAGGTGGGCTCGATTCAGCCCATCGGCGCCATCGGGGCGCTCTGCAAAGAGCGCGGGGTGATCTTTCATTGTGACGCCGTGCAGGGGCTCGGCAAGACCGAGTTCGACGTGCGCGCGATGGGGGTCGACCTCGTGTCGATCACCGCGCACAAGATTTACGGGCCCAAAGGGGTGGGCGCGCTGTACGTGCGCCGCTCGAAGCCGAGGGTTCGGCTCACCGCGCAGATCGACGGCGGGGGCCACGAGCGCGGCATGCGCTCGGGCACGCTGAACGTGCCGGGCATCGTGGGGCTCGGCAAGGCCTGCGAGATTCTGAAGAACGAGTGGCGCGGCGAGGTCGCGCGCATCGCGGCCCAGCGCGACCGGCTCCGCGACTACCTCTTTGCGCACCTTGATGAGCTTCATATCAACGGCGCCTGGGGCGAGGGCAAGCGTCTGCCCAATAACCTCAACGTCTCGTTCGCCTATGTCGAAGGCGAGGGGCTGATGATGGCGATCAAAGACGTGGCGGTCTCGTCGGGCAGCGCCTGCACCAGCGCCTCGCTCGAGCCCTCGTATGTGCTGCGGGCCCTCGGCGTCGAAGAAGAGCTTGCGCACACCAGCATTCGCTTCGGGCTCGGGCGCTTCACCACCGACGAAGAGGTCGACTTCGTGGGCCGCCTGGTGGTCGACAAGGTGTCAAAGCTTCGCGCGCTCTCGCCGCTCTATGAGATGGCGAAAGAGGGCATCAACCTGAAATCGATCGAGTGGGTTGCGCACTGAAGGTCGCGCGTCATTCGTAACAAGACTGAGTACAGGGCAAGACCATGGCATACAGCGACAAAGTGATCGATCACGCAGAGAACCCCCGCAACGTGGGCACCCTCGACAAGAGCGACCCCAACGTGGGCACCGGGCTCGTGGGGGCGCCGGCCTGCGGCGATGTGATGCGGCTCCAGATCAAGGTGAGCGACAGCGGCGTGATCGAAGACGCGCGCTTCAAGACCTTCGGTTGCGGCTCGGCCATCGCCAGCTCGTCGCTCGCGACCGAGTGGCTCAAGGGTCGCACCCTCGATGAGGCCGAGCAGATCAAGAACACCGACATCGTCAATGAGCTCAACCTGCCGCCGGTGAAGATCCACTGCTCGGTGTTGGCCGAAGACGCCATCAAGAGCGCGATCGAAGACTTTCGGCGCAAGCAGAGTCAGCGCCGCGGCGCTTGAGCGTCAAGAAAGAAGCTGAGGCCCACGCGATGGATGCTGTGATGCAACACGACACCCAAGACAAGGTCGAGCCCCCGAAGGCTGCGCTGAAGATCAACGTGTCACCCAAGGCCGTGGTCAAGGCGCGTGAAGCCCTGGTCAAGCGCGGCACCCCCGACGCGATGCTGCGGCTCGGGGTGCGGGGCGGCGGGTGCTCGGGCTTCTCGTATGTGATTGAGTTCGCCGACGACAAGGGCGCCCGCGATCAGGTCTTCGAGTTTGACGGCTTGAAGGTCGTGGTCGACCCGAAATCGCTGGTCTTTCTCAATGGTACGACCCTCGATTATGAGACCAAGCTCATGTCGCACGGGTTCAAGTTTGTGAACCCGAATGAGACCGCGGGCTGCGGTTGCGGCGACAGCTTCTCGGTCTGAGCCGCCCCGACGGCGCGGCGCCCAACACCCCTAAGACCTCATGACAGACCCCTTTGAGACCCTCGGGCTCCCGCGCCGCTTTCGGTTCGAGCGGCTGGCTCTTGAGCAGCGGCACCGCGACCTGGCCAGGGCGCTCCACCCTGATCGCTATGTTGAGGCGCCCGCCCTTGAGCGGCAGCTCGCGCTCTCGAAGGCCGTCACCGTCAACGAGGCGTACCGCACCTTGCGCGACCCCTTGCAGCGGGCCTTGGCGCTGTTGCGCCTCGCCGGGCATCCCATCGGCGATCGCGACCGCCCCTCGGCCGAAGTGTTGATGGCCGTCATGGAGCTTCGTGAGGCCCTCGACGAGGCCCGCGCAGACCCGGCTCGGGTGGCCTCGCTTCGGAGCCAGGTCGCTTCGGCCATTGCCGAGTGTGAGGCGCTTGTGGCAGAGGCCTTCGACGCGCCCGAAGGGCCCGACCCGGCGAGGCTCGACGAGGCCCGCGCGGCGGTGATCAAGCTGCGATATTACCGGCGTTTTGAAGAAGAAGCCGACAGCCTTGAGGCGCTCTAGGCCGCCTCACAACCCGTCTCTCGACAGAAGCGCGACCCGCGATGGCTCTCCTCCAGATTTTTGACCCCAAGGCGAAGCCCGCCCCCATCGGGATTGACCTCGGTACAACCCACTCGTTGGTGGCTCGGGTGGTCGACAACCGACCCGAGTGTCTTATCACCTGTGACGGCTCGCCGCTGCTCCCCAGCGTGGTTCACTATATGGAGCACGGCGGTGTTTTGGTCGGCTCTGAGGCGCTGCGCAAGGCGGCGCTCTTCCCCAAAGAGACGCTCATTTCGGTGAAGCGCTTTATGGGTCGCGGCGCCGACGATGCCGAGACGCGCCGCTTGGGGCCATATACCTTTGTGGGCGCTGAGGGCGCTTCGAACACGGTTCGATTTCAGGTTCACCAGCGCGCGGTGACGCCGGTCGAGGTGAGCGCCGAGATCTTGCGCGCATTGAAGACCCGCGCCGAAGAGACCATGCGCACCGTCGGCGGCGCGGTGATCACCGTGCCCGCATACTTCGACGACGCGCAGCGGCAAGCCACCCGCGACGCGGGGCGCCTCGCGGGGCTCGAGGTCTTGCGTCTCTTGAATGAACCGACCGCCGCGGCCCTCGCGTACGGCCTCGACAAGGGTCGCACCAAGGGCACCTTCGCGGTGTACGACTTCGGCGGCGGCACCTTTGACATCACCGTGCTCGTGCTCGACGACGGCGTGTTTGAAGTGCGCGCGACCGGGGGCGACGCCCAACTCGGCGGCGACGACATCGACCGCGCCCTCGCCGGCACGTTCTTGTCTGAAATGAATGCGGCCGAGGCGCCTTCTGCCGAGCTGATCCGTGTGGCGCTCCTGGCCGCTCGGGCCGCGAAGCACGCGCTCACTGACGCCGAAGAGACCGAGGTCAGCATCGCCCGCGAAGGCGGCGAGGTGTGGCGCACGACGCTGACCCGCGCGCGCTTCGAGGCGCTGGTGGCCCCGGTGGTCGAGCGCACAGGCCCCGTGGTGCGGCGCGCGTTGCGTGATGCGGGGCTCAAGGCCGAGGCCCTCGACGGGGTGATCTTGGTGGGGGGCTCGACCCGGGTGCCGCTGGTGCGACGCTTCGTCGAGACGCTCTTTCAACAGACGCCGCTCGCTGACATCGACCCCGATCAGGTGGTGGCCCTCGGGGCCGCCATTCAGGCCAACCTCCTCGCGGGTGATCACGACGGCGAAGAGGCCTTGATCCTCGATGTGACGCCGCTCTCATTGGGGCTTGAGACCATGGGCGGGATCGCCGAGAAGATCCTCCCGCGTAACACCACCATTCCCGCGGGGCGGGCTCAGGTGTTCACCACCTATGCAGACAATCAAACCGGGTTCGTGGTGCATGTCGTTCAGGGTGAGCGCGAGCTCGCGGCCGACAACCGCTCGTTGGCGCGGTTTACGCTGAAGGGTATTCCCCCGATGCCGGCCGGGGCGGCGCGGCTTGAGGTGACCTTCAGGGTCGACGCCGACGGCCTTCTGACGGTGCGCGCGCACGAGCAAACCACGGGGGTCGAACAGTCGATCGAGGTGACGCCCTCGTACGGCCTCCACGCCGACGACATTGAAAAGATGTTGCTCGACTCGTTTGAACATGCCGAAGACGACCTTCAAGTGCGACAGCTCCAGGAGCGCATCGTTGAAGCCGAGCAGGTGATCGCGGCCACAGAGAAGGCTCTGACCCGTGATGGTGACCTCCTCGACGAAGACGAGCGGGCAGAGCTCGACGGCGCGCTCGGGGCGCTGCGGGGCGCCATCGCGCAGCGCAACAAGGAGCTTCTCAAGCTGCGCACCGAGGGGCTCGACCGGGCCTCGCTCCCGCTCGCCGAACGCCGTATGAACCGCGCCGTGCGTGACGCTATGAAGGGCCACGCGCTGCAAGAGTTTGAAGAACAAGTCAAAGACCGCCCGCTGCACCCACACCTTGTGGCGGCGCCGACGCCCGATGACGCCTGAGCGCCTTCAGCGCTCTCGCGAGAAGTGATCGCCCACGCCATGCCCATCGTACGATTCATTCACCGAGAAGAAGGCCCCTTTGAGGTCGAGGTGCCGACCGGCACGACGCTCCTTCAGGCTGCGCAGAAGGCTCACGCGCCTGAGGGCTCGGCCTGCGGCGGGGTCTGCGCTTGCTCGACGTGTCATGTGATCATTCGTAAAGGTTTTCAGCTCTTGTCTGAGATTGAAGACGAAGAGAATGACATTCTCGACAAGGCCTTCGACGTCGAGCCGAACTCGCGCCTCGGTTGCCAGGCGAGCATCGTGCGCGACGGGCAGCTCGAGGTCGAGATCACCCGTGAGAGCTACGAGACCTGGTACAACGAGCACCCGCGCGAGCGCCACGCCCGCGATGAGCGGCTGAAGCAGGCCCGCCTCGCCGGCAAGCCCTGACCGCCCGTGCGCGCTCTCCTGGTCGCGCTCTTCGCGCTGATTTACGCGGGTATTTCTGCGCGACGGGTGCCCTTCCTTCCGATCGGTCGGCCGGCCTTGGCGATGGTCGGGGCGAGCCTCCTGGTGGCGGTTGGCACCTTCGCGGGGCCTTACGGTCTTCAGACCGAAGAGGCCTTTCATTCGATTGAGCCCAACACCCTTGCGCTCTTGCTCGGCATGATGACCCTCTCGGCGACGCTGGGCGAGGCGGGTTTTTTCGCCTTGGCGGGGCGCTGGTTGGGGCGATCGATCGAGACGCCTGCGGGGCTCCTCTGGGCGGTGACGTTGGGGTGCGGCCTCCTCTCTGCGCTGTTGGTCAACGACGCGGTGTGCCTCCTGGCGACGCCTTTGGTGGTCGAGGTGGCGCGTCGCCGCGGGGCGCGTCTTCGGCCTTTGCTCTTCGCGGTGGCGATGGGCTCGAACGTGGGCTCCGCGATGACCCTCGCGGGCAACCCGCAGAACATGCTGGTGGCGCGGCTCTCTTCATTGAGCTACCGGGGTTACCTCGTTGAGGTCGCCTTCCCGGTGGGGGCTTCGTTGTTGGTGACGGCGGCGATGTTGCATTGGCTCATGCGCCGCGAGCTCGTGTTTGAGGCCCCCGAGGCCGAGGCGTCGCAGCTCGAAGCGCCGGTCGCGCCGCGGCTGCTGGCGGGGGCCTTGGTGGCGCTGCTGGTGGTGGTGGCGGGCAACCTCGGCGGCGCCTCGCTGGCGTGGAGCGCGATGCTCGGGGCCTCGCTCGCGTTGGTGGTGGCGGGGGCGCGGGCCGAGTCGATTCTCTTGAGAGTCGAAGGGAGCGTGCTGCTCTTCTTTGCTGGGCTCTTCGTGGTGGTGGCGGCGCTGCGAAAGACGGGCTTGCCTTCAGAGTGGCTCGCCGCGCTCGGGCCCACCCAAGGTGTTGAGGGGCTCAAGCTCCTCGTGCCGACCTTGACCCTCGGTTCGCAGATCGTCAGCAATGTGCCGTTGATTCTGTTGTTAGAGCCGTGGATCCGCACCTTCCCCGATGCGACCCTGGCGTGGACGATGACCGCCGTGGTGTCGACCCTCGCGGGCAATTTGACCCCCCTCGGCAGCGTCGCGAACATCATCGTGCTCGAACAGGCGCGTCAGAAGATGGGCATCGTCGAATACCTCAAGGTCGGGGTGCCGGTCACCTTGGTGAGCACCATGACCGCGGTGGCGCTGCTCTTGTTTCGACGATGACGACGGGCCGTGCGCGCGTGTACCGTCGGCGTCTCTTGAAGGCCGTTGATTCATTGCGTTGGTGTGCGTCGCTCGGGCTCTCGCTGCTGGCCTGCGGGCAGAGCGTGTCTCCGACGGTCGACGCGGGCGGGCTCGTCGATGCGCCGACCGGTGACACCGCGGTCGATGTGAGGCCCCTCGCCGATCAGCCCGAGGTCGGGCGCGATGTGCCGATGCTGGGTAACCTCCCGCAGCATGTGGGGTCGGCCTCCGATCGCTTTCTCACGGCTGACGAGTGTGCGGTGTGTCACAGCGGGCGGAGCCTGGCGGCGATGCGCGATCGGGCCGGCAACGACGTGTCACCCGTTCGCTTATGGGATCGTTCGATGATGGCCTTCTCGGCCCGCGACCCGTACTGGCTCGCTGCGTTCTCGCATGAGCGGCAGTCGAACCCGCGCGCCGTGGCGGCGGTCGAGCAGCTCTGCACCCGGTGTCATGCGCCCGCGGGGGCCGTCGAGCGCGCGCTGGTGGGTGAGCGCATGAGGCTCGACGACATCACCCGCGGCAACGACGACGCCGCGGTGTTGGGGCGCGAAGGCGTGGGGTGCACGCTCTGTCACAGCATCACGGCGGCGCGTCTCGGCACCGCTGAGAGCTTCAACGCCCAGTTTGAGATCAACACCCGACGCGAGCTCTACGGCCCGCACGCCGACCCCCTCGCGGCCCCCATGATCGGGTGGACGGGCTTCGCCCCCGTCTACCGAGAGCATCTCTCAGAGAGCGGGCTCTGCGCGTCGTGTCACACCGTGCTCACGCGCAGCCTCAATGAAGCGGGCGAGGTCGATGGGCCGCTCTTCCCTGAACAGGTGCCTTATCTTGAGTGGAGAAACTCTGTCTTCAATCAAGAGGGCACGCCGGGGCCCCGCGCGCAATCGTGTCAAGGGTGTCACATGCCCTCGACCGACGACGAGGGGAACCCCATCGAGACCCGCATCGCCAGCGTCGGCGGGAGCCCGCTCCGCACCCGCTACGGCCGCCACGGCTTTCTCGGCGGCAACGCTTACATGTTGAGCCTCTTGGCGGCCAACACCCGCTGGGCTGGCACCTGGGTGACTCCCGCAGAGCTCAACCAGAGCGCCGCGCAGACCGCCCGCTTCGCCAGCACGGCGGCGCGCGTCGAGCTTGTGCAGCTCACCCGCGAGGGCGCGACGCTGCGGGCCACGGTGCGGGTGCTCAATCGCTCGGGGCATCGCTTCCCGACGGGGTATCCGACGCGCAGGGCGTGGCTGCATTTTCGGGTCGAAGACGAGCGCGGCGCGGTGCGCTTCGAGTCGGGCGCCCAGAACGCCGAGGGCGCCATCGTGGGCGCCACGGGGCAGCGTCTCGACGGCGCCGAGGTGGCGCTCGTGCATCGCGACCGCATCACCTCGGGCGATGAGGTTCAGGTCTATGAAGGGGTGCCGGTTGACCATCAGGGGCGGCCGACCCACGCGCTCCTGCGGGCCGTGCGCTGGGTCAAAGACAACAGGCTCTTGCCCGAAGGCTGGTCGCCGACGCACCCCGACGCCGCGATGACGACGCCGGTCGGCGTCACAGGTGACAACAACTTCGTGCCCGGCGAAGACGCCGTCACCTATGAGGTGAGCGTGCCCGCCGAAGGGGCCTTGCGGGTCACCGTCAACCTGCGATTTCAGACCGTCACCCCCGCCGCGGTCGACATCGAAGCGGGGGCGAACACCCTCGAAGGCGCGCGCTTTGTCTCCATGGCGCGCGCCCGCCCACCGGTGGCCATCACCCTCTCGACAGCGTCGCAGACCCTGCCTCAGTGAGCGGCGCGAACGAGCTGCAACACCAACGCGAAATGCATCGCGCAGGCGATCAGCGTGAGGGCGTGAAAGACCTCGTGGTACCCGAAGACGTTCTTTACAATGTCTGGCTTGCGCAGCGCGTAGACCACGGCGCCGAGTGAGTACACGAGCCCGCCGCCCAAGATCAACGCGCCCTGGGTGGTGCTGAGCGCCGCGCGCACCGCGCCGATGTACGGCACGATCGACCAACCCACAAACAGGTAGATCAACGCCGTCACAGGCTTCGGAGCGTGAACCCAAAAGATCGACTGAAACACTCCCGCCAGGGCCCCGAGCCACACCGTCGTGAGGAGCCGCGCGGCCAGGGCCTCAGGCAGCCCCAAGAGGCAGATGGGGGTGTAGGTGCCTGCGATCAGCACAAAAATCGCCGCGTGATCGAGGCGCCGCATGAAGGCCCGCCGCGGCGGCGACCAGGTCGGGCGATGGTACACCGCGCTCACGGTGAACAAGGTCACCACCGAGAGCATGTAGATCAACGCCGCAGAGGCCGCCCGCGCCGTCGGCGCCATCGCCACCAGCACCACCCCGGCGCCGAAGGTCGACACCGCGGCCCATTGATGCAACACACCCCGCAACGAGGGCTTGATCGGCTTCGCCGCAGTCTGCTCAAACCCTGCAATCGTTGTCATGTGAACCCTCGCGCCGCGCACCCCAGAAGACCACAAACAATCGACAGACCAATGCCCGTTACGGCAATTGCTGCGGTGTGTCAATTGTCGGAGGTCTTTGACCGCGGCGCGGCCTCAGCGTGACGGGGTGTTGAGCCAATCGGTGATGCGCGCGACGATCTGCGGGGCGGTGAGGCCGTACTTCTCTGCGAGCACGCGGGCGGGGGCTGAGGCGCCGAAGCGGTCGACGCCGAGGGCCAGGCCGTCGCGGCCGACCCAGCGGTGCCAGAGGTCGGTGCGGCCCGCTTCGATGCTGACCCTGCGCCCTTCGGCGGGGAGCACGGCGTGTTGGTAGGCGTCGTCTTGGGCGGCGAAGCGCTCGACGCAGGGCATCGAGACGACCCGCACCGCGCGGCCGTTTGCGCTGAGCGCGCGGGCGGCTTCGAGGGCGAGGCCGACTTCGCTCCCGGTGGCGATGATGACGAGGTCGGGGGCGCGGCCGTCGGGTTCATGAGAGAGCACGTATCCGCCGCGGGCGGCGAGGGCGGCGCGCTCGGCCCCGCCGGGCAGGGCGTCGACCTTCTGTCGCGAGAAGATCAGCTCTGAAGGGCCGTCGCGGCGTGCGGCGGCCGAGGCCCAGGCGGCGGCGCACTCGATGGCATCGGCGGGACGCCAGACATGCACATTGGGGATCAATCGCAGCGCCGCGACGTGCTCGATCGACTGATGGGTGGGCCCGTCTTCTCCCAAGAAGATGGAGTCATGGGTGAAGACGTGCACCACGGGCAGTTCTGAGAGCGCCGCGAGGCGAATCGCGGGGCGCATGTAGTCGCTAAAGGTCAAAAAGGTGGCCGTAAACGGGATGAACATCCCATAGAGGGCCATGCCGTTGGCCACCGCGCCCATGGCGTGCTCGCGGATGCCGAAGCGGAGGTTGCGCCCCTCGAAGTGCCCTCGCAACACCTTCGCCGAGCCTGCGATCACGGTCTTGGTCGAGCCCCCGAGGTCGGCGTCGCCGCCCACGAGCGAGGGCATGAGGGCCGCGATGCGTTGCTCGATGGCGCCGCCGAGCGAGCGGGTCGCGTCGGTCTGTGACGGCGCCGCGGCGACACACTGGTCGAGCAGCGCGTCGGGCACCTCGCGGCGCAGCATCGCGTCGAGCTGAGCGGCCTCGGCGGGGTGCTCGGCGCGCCAGGTACGGCAATGGCCCTGCCACGCGTCGTAGGCCGCGGTGCGCGACGCCGCGAGCGCTTCGGCGCGGGCCCGCACGGCCTCGGGCACCACGAAGGTCGCGTCTTCGGGCCACCCGAGCGCGCGCCGCATGGCCAGCGTCTCGTTCTTGCCGAGCGGCTCGCCGTGAACCTTGTGCGAGCCCGCCTTGGTGGGCGCCCCTTGGCCGATCACCGTGCGCGCGAGGATGAGCGTGGGCTTGTCGTGGGTCGACGCCGCGAGCTCGTAAGCGGCCAGGATCTGCGCGTGGTTGTGGCCGTCGATGCTGAGGGTGCGCCACCCGCAGGCCTCGAAGCGCCGCGCGACGTCTTCGCTGAACGCCTCGTCGATCGCGCCGTCGAGGGTGATCTTGTTGTCATCGTAGATGAGGGTGAGGTTGCCGAGGCCGAGGTGACCGGCCATCGAGGCGGCCTCGTAGGCGATGCCCTCCATCACGTCGCCGTCGCTCACGATGGCCCAGATGCGATGGTTGAACAGACCCGAGAAGCGCGCGTCGGCCATCTTCGACGCCAGGGCCATCCCGACCGCGTTGGCGAAGCCCTGCCCGAGCGGCCCCGTCGTGACCTCGACGCCCGGCGTGAGGTGAACCTCGGGGTGCCCCGGCGTCTTCGAGCCCCACTGCCGAAACCGCTTCAGCTCATCGAGCGAGAGGTCGTACCCCGCGAGGTGCAACATCGCATAGAGGAGCATCGAGCCGTGCCCCGGGCTCAACAAGAAGCGGTCGCGGTCAATCCAGTGAGGGTCTTTGGGGTTGTGACGAAGATACCGACTGAAGAGAAGCCACGTCAGGTCGGCGGCCCCGAGGGGGAGCCCCGGGTGCCCGCTGTTGGCAGCTTCAATCGCGTCAATCGCGAGAAACTTCAGGGTCTTGATCGCGAGGAGGTCAACATCATCGACGGCGGCTCGGCTCATGCCCAGAGCCCTTAGTACAGCTCTGTAGAAATTTCACCCACCCAGCCGCCCGCTCGGCGCGCCGAGAGGGCCCGCGTGACGCAAGAATTGCGTTGTGGTTGAGCGAACTTTGAGCTGTGCAAGGGGCCCACGCCGGGGTGTCGCTGGGCGCCTCAGGGCGCTCACTTGGCGTTTGGGCGTTGGGGCAGTATAGAGCGCCGGTCGTGATGCAGACACTCGCTCTTTCGCTGGCAGAACAGGGCATTTCGCACGGGTCGTCGCTTGAGCTGGTGACGATCTTCGTGCTGGTGGTGGGGGCGTCGCTCTACGCAGACCTCTGGCTCCACCGCGGCTGCGAAGAGGTCTCGGTGGTCTCGGCGGCGCGCTCGTCGTTGGGGTGGGTCGGGCTGTCGTTGCTCTTTGCCGGGTATCTGCGCTGGCGCTTCGGCGCGGGCCCGTCGAGCTTGTTTCTCTCGGGCTGGGTGCTTGAGAAGGCCCTCTCGGTCGACAACCTGTTGGTCTTTGTCGCGATCTTCAAGTACTTCAAGCTCTCGACGGGGCAGCAGCGCCGGGTGCTTTATTACGGCATCCTGGGCGCGGTGGTGTTGCGCCTGGTCTTTGTGATGGCGGCCGGGTTTCTGCGCCACGCGGGCCCGTGGGTTGATTTCATCTTCGCCGCGGTGGTGGTGGCCTCGGCGGTGAAGATGCTGCGCTCGGGGGGCGACGAGACCGACGGCGAAGACTTCAGCCGGCATCGGGTGGTGATGCTCGCGCAGCGGGTGTTTGCGGTGATTCCGCGGCTTGATGGGCAGCGGTTCTTTGTGAGCCAAGAGCGGGCGCGGACGCTCCTCGGGGCTGATTTCGCGTTGTTGCGACCGGCGGCTCGGTACGCGACGCCGGCCTTCGTTTGTATGCTGGTGGTCGAGGCGAGCGACGTGATGTTCGCCTTTGACTCGGTGCCCGCGGTGGTGGCGGTGACCCGCGACCCGGTGCTGATCTATTCTGCGATGTTGTTCGCGGTGTTGGGGCTCAGGTCGCTGTATTTTCTCTTGAATGCGCTGACGAAGTGGCTTGTTCATCTTGAGAAGGCGGTGATCGCGCTCTTGTTCTTTGTGGGGGCGAAGCTCGCGCTCCACGCGGCCAACGAGATGTTTCACTGGCCCGGGTATGAGCCCTCTCCTGGGGCGAGCGTGGCGATCATCGTGGGGGTGCTCTTCATGGGGGTCGTGGCGTCGCTTCTTTGGCCGCCGCGCGACGATGAGGCGTCACCGCCGCCCTCGCGGTGATCGTCGCGGCACGACGGAGGGCCGCGCGGGCAAAAGGGTAGACGCCGTGACCCACGAACGCTCATCATGCGTGGGCCAGCGTTCGCGGGCCGTGCCTCACTCGAACCTTTCACGCGGTTGCGAACCCATGAAAGCTCACTCTCTTACAACACCATGAGCAACGCTTACGAGCCCGTGATCGGCCTCGAAGTGCACGCGCAGCTTCGCACCTCGACCAAGATCTTCTGCCGGTGCAGCACCCGCTTCGGAGGGGCGCCCAACACGCAGATCTGCCCTGTGTGTCTCGGGCTCCCGGGGGCCCTCCCGCGGATGAACGAAGAGGCCCTGGTGATGGCCATTCGCGCGGGGGTGAGCTTGCACTGCACTGTCAACCGCCGCTCGCGCTTCTCACGCAAGCACTACTTCTACCCCGATTTGCCGAAGGGGTATCAGATCACGCAGTACCAAGAGCCGGTCTGCTCAGACGGGCACCTCGATGTGCCGGGCGCCGACGGCGGCGCGCGTCGCGTCCGCATTGTGCGGGCTCACCTCGAAGAAGACGCCGGCAAGAACACCCACGGCGGCGGCGCCACGGGCACCTCTGAGGTCGACCTCAACCGCGCGGGGGTGCCGCTGCTCGAGATCGTGAGCGCCCCTGAGATCACCTCGGCCGCAGAGGCCGCAGAGTACCTGCGACAGCTGCGGGCGGTGCTGCTCTTCGCGGGGGTCAACGATGGCAATCTTGAAGACGGCTCGTTTCGATGTGACGCCAACGTGAGCGTGCGCAAGCGCGGGAGCCAGACCCTCGGCACCCGGGTCGAGATCAAGAACGTCAACTCGTTTCGCTTCGTGCAGCGCGCCCTTGAGTGGGAAATCGCGCAACAGATCGCGACCTTGATGGCGGGCGGCACCCTGAAACAAGTGACCAAGACGTGGGACGATGTCGCCGCGCGATGCCACGTTCTTCGCAGCAAAGAGGGCAGCGACGACTATCGCTACTTTGATGACCCAGACCTCGGCCCGCTCTGTATTGAAGCCCCGCTCTTTGAGCGGGCGACGGCCTCGCTCAAGCCCGGGCCCGCGGCGCGGCGGCAGCGCTACGTCGACGCCCTCGGGGTCACCGCGGCCGACGCGCGGGTGCTGACCGAGCACCCGCTGCTCGCCGACTATTTTGAGGCCCTGGTGGCGCGCTCGGGCGATGCGAAGCGCGCGGCCAACTGGCTCGCCAACATCGTAAAACCTGATGTGAAGTTCGAGGGCTTGGGGGCGCGGTTCCCGGTCGAGGTCGAGGCGCTGGCGGGGCTCTTCGCGCGGCTCGATGATGGGAGCTTGTCTCAAAAGCTCGCCAAAGATGTGTACGCGTTGATGCGAGAGACGCAGCGCTCGGCCGACGCAATTCTTGTCGAGAAGGGCTGGCGCGTGGTCACCGACGTGGCGGCGCTCGAAGCCGCGTGCGATGCGGTGATCGCAGCGCACCCGCGCCAGGCGGCCGAGTTTCGTGCGGGGAAGAAGGGCCTCATCGGCTTCTTCGTCGGCCAGGTGATGAAGGCCACCGGAGGCCAGGCTGACCCGAAGGCCGTCGACGGGCTGCTGCGCGCGCGACTCGACCCGGCGAGCGCGTAAGGTCAAGCCTTGGGCTTTAGCCGCTGGAGCGCGCGAACCACCGCCGCCGCCGCCACCGGGCCCGGGTCGACGAGCTCGGTCTCGACACGGTCGCGGAGCGCCTCGGCTTCGGGCCGCCATTGCACCGGGCCCTCACCCTCGACGACCACGCTCCGATGCGGCTTGAGCACCCCCATGAGGCGCCCGTCGACGACGATGCAGGTGGCGGCCCCCGGGTCGGTCAAGAGCGCCCCCACGGCGGCCTCTTCGGCCCGCGCCCCCAAGTGAGCGATGCGCGCGTGATGGGCGGCCTCGGCCGCAGGGCGCAGCGCGTCAGAGAAGAGCGCCGACGACTCGCCCACCGTGAAGACCCCGTCGGGCAGCGTCTCGACCCGCTCTGACCAGAGCAGAAGGGCCGTCTCGCCGTGCTCGCGGAGGGCGCGCACGAGCTGGAGGACGAAGACCCCGACCGGGGCGTCGTCGCGGGCCTGAAGCACCGCGATCGAGGGGCACGGAGGCACCACACAGCGCGCGAGCGGCTGCGGCGGCGACCAGCTCGGAGGCGGCGGCGAGGGCTCAGCGCCCGGCACCACCCGAAGATTTCGACGCTCGGTCACAGCTTCACCGCAGAGGCGCCGAAGCTAACACGTCTTGTGTCGGCGCGTGCGGCGTGTCGCGAGGCGCGAAAATGTCACCCGCGGGGCGCGACGTGGTTTACATGGCGACGCCGTGAGCACCGAACCGCGCAGCCAAGACGCCGCTCGACACACCGAACAAGCCGTGCGCGAGAGCACCCGCGGCGCGGCGATCATCACCCTCGCGAAGGGGTGGTTTCTCATCACCGGGTTTGCGCAACCGCTTGTTTTAACAAAGGTTCTCAGCCCAGAACAGTACGGGCTCTACGGCGTCGTGCTCAACCTGATCTCGATCGTGAACAACCTGGTCGTGGCCGGGAGCATTCAATCGATGTCAAAGGCCGTGACCGAGGGTGGCGCGCCGGCCTTGCGCCGCGGCCTGGTCGTGCACCTCGCCGTCGGCGTGGCGCTCTCGGGGCTGTTGGTGTTGAGCGCGCCCTTCCTCGGCGCCACGGTGCTTGGCGACCCGCGGCTGCCATCGCTGCTCAGAATCGGCGCGATCATTGTCTTCAATTACAGTCTCTATGCCGCGCTGGTCGGCAGCTTCAACGGTCAACGCGCCTTTGTGACCCAGGCGGGTCTCGACATGTTGTTCGCGACGCTGCGCACGGGCTTGATCATCGGCGCGGCGGCGCTCGGGTTCGGGGTCGCGGGTTCGGTGGGCGGCTTCGCCTTCGCGAGCTCGGTGATTCTGCTCTTGTCGCTTGTGTTGGCCCGCGGCGCGCTGCGAGGCGGCGGCGAGTCGGGCGCGGTGCCGCAAGCGTTTGTGAGCTTCGCGGGGCGGTATGCCAGGTCGTTCGCGCCCATTTTGCTCTATCAGCTTGCGCTGAACCTTGTGCTCCAGAGCGACCTGTTGGTGATGAAGGCGCTGCTCTCGCGTCGCGCCGACCTCGGGGGCGTCGACGCGGTGAACGCGCTGGCCGGAGTGTACAAGGCGGTCCAGAGCTTCGCGTTTTTGCCTTATCAGCTGTTGCTGGCGGTGACCTTTGTGGTCTTCCCGGTGGTGTCGCGGGCGACCTTAGACGGCGACCGTGAGACCACCGCGACCTTTGTGCGCGGCACGGTGCGCTTCTCGATGTTGGCCCTCGGGGCGATGCTCGCGGTGCTGACGGGGCTCCCGCGGGGCGTCTTGCTGGTGGCCACGCGGCGCGAGTTCGCCGACGGCGCGATGGCCCTGAGGCTCTTGTCGATCGGTCAGGGCTTCTTCGCCCTCTCGGTGATCGCGACGACCATCTTGGTGGCCGCGGGGCGCACGGCGCTGGCCACGGGCTGCATGCTCGCGATGCTGGTCGCGGTGGCCACGGGCAACACCTTGGGCATCGGCCTCGCGACCACGGGCATCGGCGCGGTGACGGCGACGGCGCTCGGCACGCTCTGCGGCTGCGCCTTGGGGCTGACGCTCATCGGTTGGCAGATGCACAAGCTCTACGGCGCGTTCTTGCCGCCCGCGACGGCGCTCCGTGTGGTCGGGGCGACGGCCGGCGCGGCCGCGCTGGTGGCGGCGGTGCCGTTGCAGGGCAAGGTGGTGACCCTGGGCCTCGCGGGCGTCGCGGTGCTGCTCTATGGGCTCTTCATTGCGCTGAGCCGCGAACTCACGGGCGCTGAGATGACCCGCATCGCCCGCCTCGTGCGGCGCCGCTGAGGCCTCAGTCGGGCAGCAAGAGCACCTTGCCGATGTTGCGGCGCTCTAGCAAACGGCGGTGCCCTTCAGCGGCCTTTGAGAAGCCAAAGGTGCTGTCGATGACGGGCTTGATGGCGCCCGCTTCGTAGAGCTTGACCAGCGCGTCGAGCTGCTCGCGCAAGAGGGGCACTTCACCCCAGAGATGACCCACGTTGACGCCGAAGATGCCGCGGTTGTCATTCATCAATCGAATGGGGTGCAGCGGCATGAGCGGGAAGCCGAGGAGACCCCCGATGGCCGAGAAGACATTCTTCTTGCCTTCAGGCTGCAACGAGGCCGCGCCGAAGGCGAACACCCTGCCCGTGGGGGCGAGCGAGCGCAGCGATTTGGCCACCGATTCGCCGCCCTGGGCGTCGAGGGCGATGTCGACCCCGCGGCCGTCGGTGATGCGCTTCACCTCGGCCTCGAAATCTTGTGTGTTGTAATCGATGGCGTGGTCGAGGCCCGCCTTCTTCAAATACTCGTGCTTGCTCGCAGAGGCCGTGCCGATGGTCTTGGCGCCGATGTGCTTGCAGAGCTGAAGCGCCGCGAGACCGACGCCCCCCGCGGCGGCGTGGATCAACACCGTGTCGCGGGCTTTGACGTTGCCGAGATACACCAGCATGTGGTGCGCCGTGAGGTAGACCACCGGCAGCGCCGCGGCCTCTTCGAAGCTCATCGCCTCGGGCATCGGGGCCGCTTGGAGCGAGGGCACGCACAGCACGCTGGCGTAGCCGCCGAAGCGGGTGAGCACCAAGACGCGCTCGCCCACCCGCGCGGCGTCGACCCCTTCGCCCACCGCGTCGATGACCCCTGAGGCCTCGTAGCCCACCACACAGGGGAAGGGCGGCGCGTCGGGGTACATGCCGATGCGCGCAGAGGTGTCAGCGAAATTGATGCCCGCGGCCGACACCCGCACCCGCACCTCGCCCGCCTTGGGCGCCGGGTCGGGCGCCTCGCGCACTTCAAGAATCTCGGGGGGCCCTGCCTTCGGAATCCAAACCTGTTTCATGAGGGCGCTGTCGGTAACCACCCCTTCGGGCCCGCACAACTACCCGCGCGCACTCGCCTCGTCGAATCGTCGCAACCCCTCAAGGAGCAACATCTCGACGTTGGCGTGGATGCTGCGGTGAGACGGGCGCACCGAAGCGTCGAGCGAGAACTCGCCGTCTTGCAGGGTCACCATGCGGTAAAAGGCGTCGTCGCCCTGAGAGCTGCCCCAAACCGCGTGAATGACAGCGCCTTCGAGGAGGTGGACCTCACCCTGCGCGTTGGCCGAGTGGAGGCTCAGAATGCCCGTCTTGCGGCCCTGCGAGAGCACCTGCACCACGTCAGGGAAGCCGATCTCGGCCAGCGAGCCCGCCACCGCCCGCGGCTGCCGCGAGTTGCGCTTCGACAAGAGCTGCCTCAGCTTCGCCACCAACACCTCGGCGCTCGCCGGCTTGAGGACGTAATCGCTCGCCCCCAACTCGTAGCCCTTGGCGATGGCCTCTCGCCGCGCGTCGCGGGTGAGAAACACCCACGGCACCGAGGCCGAGAGCGAGCCCGCCCGAAGCCGCGCGAGGAGGTCGAAGCCCGACATGGCGTCGAGCTCGGTCTCGGCGATGCAGACCTCAACCGAACCCCGGGCGAGCGCCGCCATCGCCTCGTCGACGGTGCGCGCGACCATCACCTCGAAGCCGTCTTCGAGGAGTCGAAGCTCTAGCACCGTGCTCTCTTCAGGGTCAGGCTCGATGAGCAACACCGTGGTGCGCTCAGAGAGGAGCCGCGCGCGGAGGTCGTCGCCGGTCACGGTCTGCCGCAGGAGGTCGACGAGGTTCTTGTCGAAGACCGCGTCGCGGTGCTGGTCGAGCACGTCGCAGGCCTCGGTCGGCGAGAGGATGCGACGGTAGGGGTTGCGCGCGTTGTGGGTCAGGTCAGCGTAGGTGTCGACCACCGAGAGGATGCGCGCCCCCAAGGGGATGTCTTTGCCCAAGAGCGCCTCGGGGAAGCCCCGACCGTCGACCCGTTCATACATGTTGCTGAGGGCCGAAATGGTGGTGGGCCCGAGCGGCACCGCGTCGAAGAGCTTGATGGGGGTCAGGTAGACCTTCTGCGCGACCTGGCGGTGGCTCTCGAAGACCGCCACGTTGAGGGCCGTGAGGTGATAGGTCGCGGCCTTGCCGACGTCGTGAAGGAGCGCCGCGAGCGAGAGGTCGTGAAAGGTCTCGTCGTCGAGCCGCATGCGCTCGGCGAGCTTGCGGAGGAGCCGCGCGACCATGGCCGAGTGACCCCGGAGCTCGCCGCGGCTGTTCTCAAGCAGCGAGACCAAGACGGTGGTCATTTCGAGGAGCGAGGTGCGCGCCGCCGCGGTGGCCTGAGACGGCGCCGCGGTGATCGCCGCAGGGAGGCGCACGCTCAGCGAGAGCTCGTTGCGCTCGTTGAAGTTGTGCTGCCCCGGCGGCGGGGTCACGCTGCGGCCGTTGGGCCCGGCGTGGCCGCCCTGCTGCGGCCGCCCGCTGCCGCGATCGATGGGGAAGACCGAGCCCTGGAGGTCGGGGTCGACGGTGTTCTTGTCGTAGAGCGAGAGGAGGTTGAGGTACTGCTCTTTGCCCTGCGTGTCGGCGTTGGCGAAGGCGTAGAGGTCGCCCGCGTAGTGCTTGCTGATCGCCGCGCGCACCGCCGCAGGGCGCGCGACGTACAGCTTGACCTCGACGGCGTGCGAGCTCTGCTGAAGGATGCGGTCAAGGTTGGGCTGCGACGGGTCTGCCGCGACCACCGAGAGGGTCTGCGTGCTCGGTTGATACAACACCGGGAAGACCTGATACTGCTCGGCCACCTTGCGCGGGATCAGCTCAAGCAAGGCCCGGTCGACATCGATCCGCGCGAGCTTCGACGTGGCCACGAAGCGCGTCTGGTAGCGCCGCGCCAGCCACCGAAGGAGCTCGCCCTCGTCGATGGCGCCCGCATCGACCAGCGCATCCTCCTCGCGAGCGCCCTGACGCAGACGCTGCTCGACCACGGCCACGCGGTCAACATTGAGCATCGCATCGGCAAGGAGGGGCTCGATCCAGCGGCTCGACGGAGTAGACGACATCTTCGCCCGCATCGTATCGACAGGGGCTCCGCAGCGTCAATCTCCGCTCTGCCGAAGTGCGGCGCCCCGGTCGAGGCGTGCATCGATTCGATAAGTGTGTAGAGTGCGCGCCCGTGAGCGGTCGTTTGAGCATGTTGGGCGCCCTGGGCCTGGCCACAGTGATGGGTTGTTCGGGCAGCGATGCCGTGCGGGTGAGCGGCAACACCGTGCGCGCCCCGCGGCTCTCGTACGAATTCGGTACGGTGCCTTCGCAGTGGCGGTCGATCGAGATCGAGGGCAACGACGCCGCGTGGTTCGACGCCGAGGCCGACGCGACGATCCATGTCGACCACACCTGCGATCGCACGATGGATACCCCGCTGGCGGCCTTGGTGCAGCACCTCCTCATCGGCTTTACGGCGCGCGAGATGCTCACCGAAGAGACGGTCCCGTTTGATGGGCGCGAGGCGCGGCACGTGGTGGTGCGGGCCCGGCTCGACGGGGTGCCTCGCACGATGGAGCTGTACGTGATGAAGAAAGACGGCTGCGTGTACGACCTCGGGTACGCCGCGTCGCCCGCGCGGTTCGACCTCGGTCGCCCGCGATTCTCGTCTTTTGTCGCGGGCTTTCGCACAACCCGATCGCCCCTCGGTCGACATGACTGAGGCCGCCGAACAGGGGCGCCCGTCGCTCATCGCGCAGCTCGCTCCGGTGAAAGACACCCGCCCTTGGTGGGTGCAGCGATGGGAGCAGTCGAAAGAGAGCTTCGACGATGTGGGCGGCATGACCATCCTCTTGTGGGATGCCATCCGTGCGAGCTTTGTGCGCCCCTTTGAGTACCGCGAGCTGATCAATCAGATCGAGTCGATGGGGGTGCGCTCGGTCTCCATCGCGCTCATCACGGCGGTCTTCGTCGGCATGGTGATGACCGTTCAGTTCGCCTTCGGGCTCGAGCGCTTCGGGGCCACCGACTATGTGGGCCGGGTCATCGGCCTCTCGATCACCCGCGAGCTGGCGCCGTCGCTCACGGCCCTGGTGGTGGGCTCGCGCATCGGTTCGGGCATGGCCGCCGAGTTGGGGGCGATGTCGGTGACCGAGCAGATCGACGCGATCCGCGCGCTCGGGGCCGACCCCGTGAAGAAGCTCGTGGTGCCGCGGCTCCTGGCGTGCGTGGTGCTGATCCCCGTGTTGGCGCTCTTCGCCGACGTGGTCGGCTTCGGGGGCGCCATGGTGGTGGCCAACCTTCAGTTCGACACGCCGATGGGCTTCTTCTTTCGCACGGCGCTCGAGTCGATCAACATGCAAGACTTCTTGTCTGGAGTCGGCAAGGCGCCCTTCTTCGGCGTGACCATCGCGATCATCGGCTGCTATTACGGCATGCACACCCGCGGCGGCACCGAGGGCGTGGGCCGCTCGACCACCCGCACCGTGGTCGCGAGCGCCGTGGCGGTGCTGGTCACCGACTTCTTTCTCACGAAATTCTTCCTCTCGCTGTGATCGCTACGCCCCGTGGGGCGCGAGGCTGAAGGCCCGGCGGCGCTTGAGCACCGCGGTGATCGCGAGGGTGGTGATGAGGCCCATCACCAAGGGCATGACGCTCGCGCTGAGGGCGTAGTTGGCGAGGTTGAAGTACCCCTCGGCGGCCGCGCGGTCGTGCCCGGTGCGCACCGCCTCGGCGATCATCGTGCTGAAATACCCGGGGTTTACGTACCGGAAGAAGAGCCACATCGACGGCGCGCCGAACACCGCCGTGATCGCCGAGACCAACATGCCCGAGGCGATGCCGCGACGCCACGTCAGGGCGCCGCCGTCGCGCGCGCGCCGCAGCATGAGCACCCGCACGAGCACGCCGATCGGGATCACCGCGAACAAGTTCGTGACCACCGGGTGCAGCGCGAGATGGCGGTCGTGAAGACCGATCGCATACTCAAGACAAACCCACAAGAAGCTCGCCGCCGAGAGGATCAGCCCGTACCGCACCTCGTTTGACCACGCACGCATGATGCCCGCAACGCTTGCACAGCCCGCCCCCGAGGCGCCAATTTGTGTGTGACGTATTCTGTCACAGCTGGCACCGTGCAGACCCGCGGGGCCGTGCTATGAGCGAGGCTTCGTGAGCGGAGGAGCGTGATGACGCCGCGGTTGTGTGGTGCGTGTGGTGCGGGCGAGCCGGGCGAGGGGGCCTGCGCGCGGTGCGGTGCGCCGGCGACGGTGTGGCGTGCGGGGGCGGGGGCGGGGGCGCAATGGGGCGAGCGCGCGGGCGGGGCGCTGGCGCTCGGGTTCTCGGCCTTCGCGTGTGCGCTCGCGGTGTACGGGTTTTGCGGTCGGTGGTGGGGCAGCGGCGGCACCGCGCGGGCGCTCCAGGTGGCGATGGCGCTGCTGGTGGTGCCCTTCGCGCTCGCGGGCATGGGGGCGCTCGTCAACGCGGTGTATCAGTCGCTCTTTCGGCGCGATTGGCAGGCCGCGCGCGAGGGGGTCGACGGCTATTACGCGACCGCCGCGACGGTGGCCGGGCGCGTGGTCGAGGGGCGCGGCACGGTCTGGCGTCGCAGCGACGCGATGGCGCTGTGTGCGGTCGAGCGCAACGCGGTCGAGGTCTTCGCGCACCTCGGGCGCGTGCGGGGCGAGCTGTTGCGCGGCCGTCCGATGCTGGGGGGTACGCCCGCGACGGCCGATTTGATGGTCTGTGTGGCGGTGGCACACCTGGTCACCCGCGGGGCGTGGCGTGTGGCCACCGAAGAGACGCAACAGTGGTCTTGGCCCACCGACCGTTCGCCCTGGTCTCCGCGGTGGAATGCGGGGCTCTATCTTCAGCGCATGCGCGCGCTCGACAGCGATGAGCGCCTCGACCCCGTCGCGCTGTGCCTCGAAGAGGCCTTCGAGCGGCTCGCGACGCCGCCCGCGGTGACCGCGAACGAGCGCCCGACGCGCGGCCCCTATCGAAGCGCGGCGCTGGAGGTCGCTCCCCAAGAGCGCCCGTGGGTCGCCCTCACGAGCGTGCTCGAACAGCTCTTGCCGGGGCTCCGTTCGCCGCGTACGTGCCTTCGAGATCGGGCCAGCCAGGCGGTCGCGCGGCTCGCGTCTGACCCCGCCCGCGCCGACGATGTGTTGCGCGAGATGACCGCGCTGGTCGAATTTCAGGTCGCGCCGGGCAGCAACTACCTCAACGTGGTGCTCCGCGAGACGCAGCGGCACCTCAAGCAGCGCAGCGTGTGAGCCGCGCTCAGGGTTGAGCGCCGGGGCGGGTCGTACCGGCCGTCGCGCCGGTGCCGATGCGCATGCGGGCGCCGATCGTGAACGAGAGGGTCGTGACGCCGCCGTTGTCGGCCGGAGCGACGTCGAGCATGACCCCTGCGAAGGCTGAGAATGCAGGCGAAAAGGCCCACTCTGCGCGGGCATAGGGCGAGAGCCACACCGTGGTGACCCGCGCCCCCGAGGTGCCCTGCCACCAGCCAAGGAGCACCCCCGCGGTGGCCCGTAGCGGCAGCCGCGCCCTCGCCGGAAAGGTGAACTGCGCCCCGCCGCCGAGCGCGATGGCCCCGGTCGGCGAGAACAAGGCCTGCGCGGCGCCGAGCACCTCAAGCCCATGCACCGCACGGAGCGAATACGCCCCTTCGAAGCGCAGCGCCGCCGCCAAGGAAGACGCCTCGGGCGGCCGCTGCCCCGAGATCACCGTCGCCGGGGCCTGATGCGGGTCTGAGACGAGCCCGCCGAAGTGAAGCGACGCCCCGATGGCGACGGGGCCCTGCGCGTCGAAGGCTCTGACCGGGTGGGCTGCCTCTTCGGCGGCGCGTCGTCGGGCCTCTTCTTCGGCGGCGCGTCGCTGGGCGTCGGTGGCGCTGCGCCGTGCCTCTTCTTCGCGTCGCGCGGCCTCCTGGCGCCGGGCCTCTTCTTGGCGTCGCGCCTCGTCGGGGTCGACCGGAGCGGGGCCCAAGGCGCTCGGGTTGAGCAGCGCGTCGAGCATCTCTGAGATGGTCTCGCCGGCGATCTGTTCGCCGACGTTTCGGGCCTGGCTGGTGCTCCGCCCGCTGCCCGCTTCGTACACCGTGAGGGTGAGGTTGTACTGCCCCGCGAGGGGCTGAACCGCGCCCGTGAGCACATAGTTGGCGCCCATCGACTGACCGATGCGGGCGAGCCCCAACGCAGACGAGGGCGGCGAGACCCCCATCGCGAGGTTGGTGCTCTGACGGTCGGGCACCCGGATGCCGCGGGCCAACATCGCCCCGCGCACCGTCGCCTCAACGTCTGCGAGGCGATCGCCCGTGGCGCTGCCCCCGAAGGGCACCATCACCACGGTGCTCTGGGTCTGCGCGGCGGCCTCTACCGCGACAAGCGAGACCACGCTCGAAAGAAGCGCGAGACGCGCGCGAGAGAGGGTCATCCGAGCACCTCGCGGTCTTTGCCGGGGCCCTTGGGCGCGCCCACGATGCCCTCTCGCTCTAGCTTGTCGACGATGCGCGCGGCCACGTTGTACCCGATCCCGAGGTGGCGTTGTACGTACGACACCGAGCACTTTTTGCTCGTGATCACCAGGTTGCGCGCGCGCTCGTACTTCTCTTGCGGCACCTTGATCTCGCTCGGCTCTTCCTCGGCGGCGCCCTCTTCTTCGCGGGGCTTCAAGATGTCGTCGTCGTAGGTGGGCGTGTCTTGCTGGCGCCAGTGGTCGGTCAACGCGTTGACTTCTTCTTCGCTCACGAACGCGCAGTGTACGCGACGCAGGTCGCTCGAGCCCGGCGGCAAGATCAACATGTCGCCGCGCCCCAAGAGGTGCTCGGCCCCTTGCTGATCGAGGATGGTGCGCGAATCAACCCGTTGGCTCACCTTGAAGGCGATCCGGGCGGGGAAGTTGGCCTTGATCATCCCCGTGATGACATCGACCGAGGGGCGCTGCGTGGCCAGGATCACATGGATGCCCGCCGCCCGTGCCTTCTGGGCGAGCCGCGCGATGGCCGCCTCGACGTCTTTGCCGGCCACCATGATGAGGTCGGCGAACTCGTCGACGACCGCCAGAATGTACGGCAGTTTCACGGGCTTGATCGGTGGTGCGCCCTCGTCGCTCTCGGCCACCGCGACGGTGGTGCCGTTCTCTTTGGTGCGCACCGGGCCGTCGAGGCCGCGCACGGGCTTGCCCTCGGCGATGGCCTTGTTCACCTTCTCGTTGAAGGTGGTGATCGACTTCACGCCCACCTGGCTGAAGAGCTGGTAGCGGCGCTCCATCTCGTCGACCACCCAGCGCAGGGCGAGGGTGGCCTTCTTCATGTCGGTGACCACCGGCAGCAGCATGTGCGGGATGCCGTCGTACACCGCGAGCTCGACGACCTTGGGGTCGATCATCAAGAAGCGCACCTCCTCGGGGGTGCGCTTGTAGAGCAGCGAGGCCAGCATCACGTTGAGCCCCACGCTCTTGCCGGCCCCGGTCGCGCCCGCCACGATGAGGTGCGGCATCGTCGCGAGGTCTGCGAAGAACGGGGCGCCCACGACGTCTTTGCCGAGCACCACCGGGAGCGCGCCGCCCAGGTTGCGAAAGGCCTCGGTCTCGATCAGCTCGCGGAGGTACACCGTCTGCCGCGTCGCATTGGGGATCTCGAAGCCCACGCGCCCCTTGCCCGGGATCGGCGCCACGATGCGCACCCGGCTCGCTTCGAGGCTCATGGCCACGTCGTCGCTGAGCCGCGCGATCTTCGAGAGCTTCGTGCCCGCCGCGGGCACCACCTCGTAGGTGGTCACCACGGGGCCGGGGTGAACCTCCATCACTTTGCCTTCGATGTCGTAGTCGGCGAGTGACTTCACCAGGCGCTCGGCGGTGTCTTTGAGCTGCTGCGGGTCGAAGCCAACCCGGGTCGTGGGGGGCGGCGAGAGGAGCTCGACGGTGGGCATCTCAAGGTCGCGCTGACGCGCCGCGGGCGCCGCAGCGGCCTCGTCGACGGGGCCCGCGGCGCGCTTCATCGCCTTCTCGATGGCGCGCTCGTGCGAGACGATGGTGAGCGGCGCGTTGGGGTCTTCGTCGCTCGGCGGGAGCTCGTCGGCCGCAGGGCCAGGCCGCTCAGAAGGCCGCGCCCGGAGCGGCGACACCCGTTCGAGCGACCGCGGCGCTTCGATGGCCTCGGGCCTCGCGGGGGGGCTGTCGTCGTCGAGGTCGTCAGGGCTGTGCTCAAACACCGCGGTGGGCATCGGCGCGGGCACGGGCTCTTGCACCGGCGCGCGACGGGCGGCGACAGGGGCCGGGCGGCGCGGCGTCGGGGCGCTCGTCACCGGGGCGCTCGTCACAGGGGCCGCGGCCTCGACCTCGGGGGCCTCGGCGCGTTCAAGGGCGGCCATCCACGGGCTGGCGGTGACCCTCGGGGCCTCGGGTTCGGCGGGCGCCTCAGGGGCGAGGTCGGGGGCTCCGCGTCGCTTGCGGGCCTGACGCGCCGCGGGGGCGGGGGCCTCGTCGGCGGTCACCAACGCGCGCGTGAGGGCGTCGTCGCGGAGGTCTCGCTGCGGTCTCGCGCCCCGCACCGGGCGCGCGGCGTGGGCGTCGTCGAGCCCGTCGTCGTCGTCTTGGCCCAAGAGCGGCGCGAGGGCCCGCTCGACCTCTTCTTCGACCGCCACGATGCGCGGCTCGTCAGAGGGCAGCGAGGCCCGCGCGCGCTGCTCGGCCTCTCGGGCTTGACGCCAGGCTCGGGCCACTGTGCCCGCTCCGTTGCGAAGGAGCGAGCCTCCGCGGCGCCCCGCGGCGTGGGCCCCCGAGGCGACCGAGACGATCGAGAGGCGCGTGCGCATCACCAAGGCCACCAGGAGCGCGGTGATGATGACGGTGTTGGCCCCGGCCTCGCCCAGGGTGGCCTTGAGCGCCTCGCCGACGGTGCTGCCGAGGAGCCCGCCCGCCGCCAGCCCGCCGAGCGCCGGGCGCTCGCCGAACCACAGGTGCAGCGCCGTTGCCACGGTGGCGATGATGGCCATTGTGCCGACGCTGTAGAAGAACCGAAAGGGTCGTAGGGTGCGGCGAAAGAGCCGAATCGAAAGGATGAACAGCGAGAGCGGCACGAGCGCCGCAGCCGAGCCGAGGAAGGCGACCATCGTCTCGGCGGCCCGGGCGCCGTAGGGGCCTGCCCAATCGGGGCCTCCGCGCACGTCGAAACCGGCGAGGGCGAGGCCTAGCAAGATGGCCGTGGCGAAGCTCAAGAGCCCGAGCACTTCATGGCGCTTGGGCTGCAGGGCGGTCAGCGGCTCGTCACGGCGAAGGTTTGCAGGCGAGGGCATGGCGACGCATGGGGGCTTCGCACAGGTTGAAAGGTGTCGCGAGATTCTGGCAAAGCGTGTTGCTGTTGACCCACAGTGGGCGTTGATTAGGATGGCAGCCGCGAAGAAGTATCGGCCGCGGCCTTGGGCGTGGTCGTGCGATGGCGCGAGCGGGGCTTCGAGTGGCCTCGTGCCACACCCACCCAGCAGCGGTTCGACGAGGAGAAGGATGCGACGGATCGGACGAGGATTGGCAGCGGCCGTAGTGTTGATGCTTGCGGCTGGGTGCAATGTCACCGAGGCCGACATCGAGCACTGGAAGCACACCCAGCGCGGCCCAGGGAAGATCACCACCGTCTTGACCCGCACGGAGTACGCGCTCCCCATGCGGGTGCGTGCGGCCCGGGCGCTCATCGAAATGAAGCACCCGAACGTCAACGGGCTCGACCGGCTCCAGAGCGCGCTCGGGCAGATGCCCGCGAGCGAGCGAGAGCAGATCGTGCACGCGCTCCTGCCTGAGCTCGCGTCGATGATGCGGGCGCAGGGGTCGACCCCGAGCAACGGCCCGAGCGAGGCTCAGATCAAAGCGAAAGATGCGGCGTTTGTGTTGATCCGCGGCGACGGCCGGCAGAGCTTCGCGAACGCCGAAGACCGCACGGCGCTGTCGACGCAGGTGCTCGACTGGATGCTCGCGGATTTCAACGGTCGCGCCTTGGCGGGCTCTTTCACCGCCGAGCAGATCGTGAACGGCATCGGGCCGAGCAGCGCCGAGCGTCTCACGGCCGCGGTGAGCAGCGACGACAGCAGCATCCCTGTGATCGTCGAACTCGCGAAGCTGATCAACGGCGTCGCGACTCCCGAGGGCAAGCAGGCCGCGGTGGCGCGGGTCGTGGCGGTGGCGCGCGAGGTCGAGGGCGAGGCGATCACCGCGCGGCTCCGCACCCGGGCGCAGCAGCTGATCGAGCAGGGGGGCGTTCGCAACCCCTCGGCCGATGTGATCAACCGCGGCGCCGAGCGCCTTCGGGGGCAGTACCTCACGGTGATCTTCGAAGCCGTGAAGACCCTCGGTCAGAGCAACGGCACCGATTACCTCCTCGCGGTGGCGCGCAACGCCGCGGTGCCGCTCGACCGCCGCAAGGCCGCGCTCACGGCGATGGCGGGCACCGTCGCGTCGTCGCACACCGACGGGCTCTTCGAGGTGCTCAACTGCGCGCCGAGCGCGAGCTGCGATCTTGAGCTTCGTGCGCTGGCGGCTGATCGCGTCGGTGAGACCCGCGACAGGGCCGCGACGGCGCGGCTCTTTACGGTCTTTGATGCGAGCAACGGCAACGCCGCCGACAACGGCTTCACCCTCCGGTGGAAGATCGGCGAGGCCATTCTGAAGTTGGGCGGCGCTTCGGTGCTGAGCGAGTTCGCCCAGCATCTTGGGGCGCCGCGGGTGGCGCCCTTTGTGGGGTACACCTTCGCCGAGCTCAACGGCGAGGCGCAGGCGGTGGGTGACATGACGCCGCCGCCGCGAGACGCGATGCGGGCGTTGACCGCGGCGAGCAACCCGCTGCCGGTTCGTTTGCTCGCGATCATGTTTCTCGGTATCAAGGGCGAAGAGCGAGATCTTGCACTCTTGCAGGGTTTTGCGTCAGATTCGACGGCGATTCCGGGGCTGGGCGAGGGTTGGACCGCCGAGTCGTTGACCACCGTCGGGGCTGTGGCGACCAAGGCGCGCCAGCAGCTTCAGCAAGCCCTTCGCGGGGCGCAGCAGCCCGCAGCGAACGCCGCGCAGTAAACGTTACGTCTCACGCACCATCAGGGGCGCTCATGGCCGCCGATCCACACGACAAGGCACCGCGACAGTTTCAGTGCCGCAATTATCTCTGGGACACCTTTGAACAGATGTCTCAGGAGTTTGATTGTACGCCCGATTCACTCATCAATGAAGCGATGCGGCAGTTCGCGCATGCGCGTAACCGCGGTGGTGCCTACGTCGAGCAGCCCGAGCCGATGGAGCCGTTGCAGTCGGCCCGGGGCGGCTTCCCGGGGCGCCCGGGGCCGCTGCCTGGGATGAACCCTCCTGGGATGAACCCTCCTGGGATGAACCCTCCTGGGGGTCTGCCTCGGATGGGCTCTGGGCCGGTGCCGTCGGCGGGTGGCCCCGCGATGCGCCCGCCCGGGATGCCCTCACCGGGTGGGATGCCCGGGATGGCGCCTCCGGGTGCGCGACCGCCGGGGCCTGGGTTGCCCTCGATGGGCGCCCCGGGCGGGATGCCAGGGGGATTGCCCGGGATGGCGCCTCCGGGCGCGCGACCGCCGGGGCCTGGGTTGCCCTCGATGGGCGCTCCGGGTGGGATGCCCGGGATGGCGCCTCCGGGTGCGCGACCGCCGGGGCCTGGGTTGCCTTCGATGGGCGCCCCTGGGGGGATGCCGGGTGGGATGCCCGGGATGGCGCCTCCGGGTGCGCGACCGCCGGGGCCAGCGCCGTTGCCGGCCGCGCCGCAGCGTCCGCCGCCGGTGGGGCGCCCTCAGCCTGGCGCGAACCGCACTTTGATCGCGCTCTTTGAAGGGCAGCAGTACCCGGTCACCAAAGAAGAATTTGTGATCGGCCGCGGTCAAAAGACCAGCGATTTGACCATTCGTGACTCGAACGTGTCGCGCCGTCACGCGTGTGTGGTGCTCTACAACGGTCAATACTGGATCGTCGATCAGCAGAGCACCAACGGCGTCGACTTCAACGGCACCAAGGTCGAGCGCAAGGTGGTCGAAGACGGCGATCTGTATCGCATCTGCGACCACGAGATTCAGTTTGTGTATCGCTGATCGTAGAGGGAGGCCCGAGGCGTGACCGACGATCCGAATCGTAAGTCGATGAGGCAGTTTCAGTGTCGAGACTACCTTTGGGAGAATTTTGAGCAGATGTCGAACGAGCTTCAGTGCTCGGTTGATTATCTCATCAATGAAGCGATGAAGCACTACGCCCGCACCCAGGGCAAGGGCGCTCAAGGGGCCGCGGTGGCGCCTCCGGCTCCGCCGCCGGGGCGTCAGGGCGGGCCGCCGATTCCGCGCCCGCCGATGGGTGCGCCGATGGGGGCTTCGATGGCGCCGGGCCCGATGGGGCGGCCGGGCGTACCGGGGCCTGGGATGATGCCGCAGGGTCGGCCGGGCGTGCCGGGGCCTGGGATGATGCCGCAGGGCCAGATGGGGGCCTCGATGGGCGCTCCGATGGCGGCGCCGATGGGCGCTCAGGGGGCGATGCCTGGGCGCGCGCCGACGGGGTATCCGCGGGCTGGGGGCATCCCCCCGGCGGGCACGATGGTGTACGCGGTGTTCGAAGGCCAGCGCTACCCCGTCAACAAAGACGAGTTCTACATCGGTCGGTCAAACAAGAGCTGCGACCTGATCGTGAAAGACCCGAACGTCTCAAGGCAGCACGCCCGGGTGGTGCGGCATCAAGGCCAATACTGGATGGTCGACATGGGCTCGACCAACGGCATTGAGCACAACGGCTCTCGGGTTGATCGCCGCCCCATTCAAGAGGGTGACGTGTTTCGCATCTGCGATCACGAGATCGTGTTTACGTATCGACCCGGTTGATTCGCTGCTGCGAGGCGGCGTTTGGCGCGGCCCTGGTGCGAGGCGATGGCCTTCACCGGGGCCGTTCTCGTTGGCCCGCGTTCAGCGCAGTTGCATGGTGATTTGACGGGTGTCGGCGGCGTCGAGGGCCCTGATCGACTCGGCGAAGCCGCGGTACTCTGCGGCGGTGACGCGCCCGGTGGGCACCATCACCCGGCGGAGCAGGTGAAAGCCCTCGGGGCGACGCGCGTAGGCGAACGACCATTGAACGCCGTGAGACGCGCCCTCGGCGTTGTCGGGCAGCGTGTCGAGGCGGAGCTGCGCGTCGAGGGTGACGGTGAGGTCGAGGGTCGCGTTGACGGGGTCGCCGTTCCACAGAGGGGCGGTGCGGGTCGGAGATTGGGCGTAGGCGGTGGCCGCGTCGGCGTGAAAGATGCCATCGAAGACGAGCCGATCGCCGTTGCGGGTGGCCACCCCGGGGGCCGTAAAGCGGTACCGAAACACCATGTCTTCTTGCGGGTTGTTGGTGCCCTCGACGCGCAGCTCGCGGAGCGACGCGCCCGCCACCATGCCGCCCACATAGGCCTCGAACTGTCGGTCACGGTTGGCCGCGTCGAGGCGTCGCATCACCTGCCGCGCCCCGGTGGCGGCGTACCCGCGAAGCCGCTCTTCGACCTCGGCCTCGGCGGAGCCATTGGGCAACAACCTCAGCCGGACCGTCAACAGTCGCTGGTGTGACTCGGCGCGAAACGCAGGCAGCCGGGTGCGCGGCGCCCCCGCGGTGAGCAGCATCGCCTCGCCGCCCGCGATGGCCGGCGGCATGTAGTCGAGCGGCGCGTTGCTGTCGGCGGCGGTGACAAAGCGTTCGCCGTCTTCGGTTTGAACCCGCAACATCAAACTTTGAAAGGTGTCATCGTCGGCGAGATCGCTCGGCGTGCTGTCTGCGATACCCTGCCGTACAAGCGCGATCTCACAGGGAATTTCAGCGATCTTGGCCATGTAGCAGAGCACCCGGGTGCGGTGACCGGCTCGGGCCGAGAGCATCCGCGGGGCTGACTCGAAGGGCGTGCCGGCGCCCTCTTGTTGGATGTTCCCGGTGACCCAACGGTGGAGCGCCGCGAGGCGGGCGCTGCGGGTCGGCGCGTCGCCCACGATGCTGCGGGTCAGGCGGACGGCCTCGGGGTCGACGACGTCGAGGTCGCTCAGTCTTGCGCGGAGCGCGTCGACGAAGTGCAACCAGGTGGCGTTGGCGCCCGCCGCGACGCTGGGGATGAACTCGCGCGCGGCCACGCTCGACGGCTCGGGGGTGAGCCGGTCGCTCTCGCGAACACGCCAACGGTACTGTCGCAAGGCGCCGTGTTCGGTCTCTTCGACGGCGGGCGCGGGGCCGCGCGGGTCGAGGGTGAGCCGCATCGCCGCGGGCACCACCAGGGTGTACTCAGAGCGGTCGTAGGGCACCTCAAAACCGCGGAAGAAGAAGCGATCGGAGACGAAGCCGCCCGGCGCGACGTCGCTCTGGGGCAGCACCCTGACGTACTCGAACTCGACGGCGTCTCCCGGTCGGAGCTCGGGCAATGAGAGGGTGTCTTTGCCCGCGATCTCTTCAGGCAAGAGCACCCGGCCGTCTTGCTTGAGGGTGCGAATGCCGAGGAGCGAAGCGCCATTGGGGAGCGAGAACTCGCCGTACGCTTCAACACCCTCGCGGCTCTGGACCCGAATGATGTTGTGCGTCAGCTCAAGCGCCGAACCGTCGGCGTAGTTGCGGCGCACCGTGTAATCGAGCACCAAGACCGCCGAGGCGTCGTAGCGGCGGCCCGAGGCCTCGAACGCGCGCAGCACCGCGCGGCCGTCGAGACGCCAAGGCTCAAGGTCTTCGATCCCCGAGAGAAACGAGCGCAGACGGAAGAGGCTCGCGAGCTCGGCGGGGCGCTCGCTGAGGGCCTGGTCGAGCACCGCCTGGGCGGCGCTGCGGTGCCCCTGGGCGAGGTGAAGATCGGCCATGTCGGCGCGCAAGGCGTCGTCTTCGGGCATCTGCGGGAGGAGGGCGTCGCCGCGCTCCAGGGCCTCGCGGAAGCGGCCGCGGCTGCGGTCGAGCTCCATCAAGGCGCGGCGGAGACCGCGACCTTCGGGGTCGGCGTCGAGGAGGCGGTCGAAGGCCTGCGCCGCTTCGGTGTACCGACGGAGGCGGGCCGCGGTGCTGGCCGGTACGTCGCTCAGCGCGTCGCAGCGCGAGAGCTCGGTCGAGAGGCTGTGTTCGAGCTGGCCGTCGCCGTGACGTTGGGCGAGCGAGAGCAGCATGCGCACGGGCCAACACGCGCTCGGGAGCTGGCGCCGCGCGGCGTCGAGGAGCGCGCGGGCTTCACCATCCCAGTTGCGCTGCATCAAGCGATCGGCGAGGTCGCTGTCGACCTCAGGGTTGTTCGCGAAGCGCTGGTGGGCCTCGCGCATGCGGGTGAGCGCCTCGTCGCCGCGCTCGTCTTCGGCCGCGAGCCGCGCGAGCTGGAGCACCGGGTAGTAGGCCCGCGGGTCTCCCTGTTGGGCGCCCTCGAAGGCGCGCCGTGCGCGGTCGCGGCCGGTCGAGGCGGTGACAAAGGGGTCGGCCTGGGCGGCGGCGCCCCAAGCGATGAGGGTCGTGGGCGTGGGCGCCTCGGCGGTGGCGAGGGGGCGAAGGAGCTCGCGGGCGGCCACGGGGTTACGGCGCGCGAAGGCCAGCTCGGCGAGGGCGTAACGGGTGAAGGGGTCGCTGGGCATCGACGCCTCGTCGAGGTAGGCGCTGTCAGCGGGCGAGACCGCGGTCCGATGCGCCACCGGCGGAGAGGCGTGGGCCGCCGCACGAGGCGCAGAGAAGCGCGCCACGGGGCGACCCGCGGGGTCGGTCAACGCCGCGATGACCAAGGGGGCGTGGAACTCGCTCCCGATCTTGATGCGCAGGGTGTGGGTGCCCGCGGCGAGGTGCATCGCGGCGGTGCTGCCGGGCCCCGTGGCGCGCACCCGAGGGTCGACGGTGGCGACCCGCACGCCGTCAACGAGGGCGGTGTAGAGGTTCGGTGACTCGACCCGCAGCACCACGTCTTGTGCGGCGTCGAGGGTAAAATCGGTGTTGGCGTAGAGCACGCCGGTGAGGGTGGCGCCGCGCCCGAGGTTGGCCGCGCAGCCGCGGGCCCGCACGGTGTAGGGGGCCGACGCGGCGCGCCCGTCGCCGAGGGCGTAGCGACCCGCGAGGGGCCCGGGGTCGTCGGGGCCGAGGTGCTCGTCGAAGCGCAAGAGCGGCAGCGGGCCGAAGGGGCCGACCACGCTCCACCCGGTGACGCAGCCCGAGGCCGCGACCCAGCGCGCTTCGGCCTGCGCGTCGCCGCGCTCGCGGGCCCAACGCACGGCGGTCTCGAGGATCTTGAACGAGGCCTCGGCGCTCAAGCGACCGCGGTCTTCGCGTACGTGCTCGATCACCCGCGAGAAGGCCTCGTCGAAGCCCTCGACGTCGCCGCGGAGCAAGATCACCTTCGCGACCGCGGCCTCGGCGAGGGCTGACCCGAGGGGGTCGTCGCTCGTGCGGCCTGCCTCGATGGTGGCGATGAGGGCGCGCATGCAGCGCTCGAATTCGCCGCGCTGCGCGCTGAGCACCCCGTCGGCGAAGCGCACCCTCGGGTCGCTCGCGAAGTGTTCGGTGAGGGCGTCGCGCTCGCGGTCGACCCAGGCGAGGTCGCCGCCGGGTGCGACCCACTCGGCGAGCCAGCGGGCGCGGCGCGCGTCCCACCCTGAGGGGTCGTCGCGGGTGGCGCGGCGCGCGAGGTCGAGCTCAGAGCGGGGCGCCTGGGCGACCGGCTGCCGTGCCGCGCAGGCCATCACAGCGAGGCCGAGGGCGAGGGTGCGACGCATCATCGTGCGCCTCCTTCTGCGGTGAGGGCGACCGTCAGGCGGCGCCCGAGGGCCTCGTCGACGGCTTGGCAAAACGATCTAAATTCACTGTACTCTTGAGCAGTTACGCGATCTCGCGAGAGCACGAGCTGGCGTCGCACGGTGACCGTGGTGCCCTCGGCGGTGACGGCGAGCTCGAAGCGCCCGAAGGGGGTCTCTAGGCGCGTCGGCGGCGGCACGTCGCGCACCGTCGCGCCCGTTGGGAGCCGCAGCGTTCGGGTCTCGGTGGCGCGGCTCGGCACGCCCACCACCAGCGGCAGGTTGCGGCTCGATCGCGGCGCGTAGCGGCGGGTGAGGTCGAGCGGCGGCGCGAGCGGCACGAGGAGGGCGTTGCCTTGGCGGGTGCCGTAGCGGGCCACCGTGGCCTGGTAGTCGAGCTCGGCGGCGATCTCGTTGTTGTTGAGGTCGTTGGTGGTGACCCGGGTGACCCGCGCGCCGGGGTAGCGCTCGCGGATCTGGTCTTCGACGCGCTCGACCCGGGTCGCTTCGGCTTCGAGGGTGTTGCGCAGCGCGGGCGCGTCGGGCCCGAGCACGCGTTGGCGGGTGTGCAGCGCCAAGGCGCCGTCGGGGGCGAGGGTGAGCTCGGCGGTCACGTCGCTGGTGTTCTGTTCGGGGGTGTAGACGGGGGTGCGCGCGAGGCGCGCTTCGCCGCGCTGGTTGACCAAGAGGGCGGTGACGCCTTGGTCGCCCCCGGGGAGCTCGTCGATGCCCGAGTGGAGCGCCGTGCCGTCGAGGTAGAGATCGAGCGAGGGCACGTACGCGATGGCGTGGTCGAAGATGGCGAGGGAGGCCGGGTGGTCTTCGATGTCGCCGTTGTTGCGCGTGCGCACGAGGGCCAGCGAGGCGTCGATGCCGGCCTCGCGGAGCATCGTCACGATGACGCTCGCTTTGTCTTTGCAGTCGCCGAAGCCGCGGCTACAGACCTGCGGCACGGCGTACGGCTTGAAGCCGTGGATGCCGAACTCGAGGGCCACGTACCGGGTGTTGGTGATGACCCACTGGTAGATCGCGCGCACCTTGTCGCGCTCGGTGGTGAGGCCCCGGGTGAGCTCGCGCACCACCGCGCGGAGGCGGTCGTCGAGCACGAGCTGATCGCGCACGAGGCCCCAGTACCAGCGCCCGACGTCGGCCCAACTGCGGTAGGTCGAGATGTGCAGGTAGGCCGCGCGCTCGGTGTTGCCCGGGGCCCGCTCCTCAGGCTGGACCGCGGGCACATCGCTGGCGGTGAAGGCGTACACCCGGGTGTCGCCCTCGGCGGCGTCGCGGCGTTCGATGCGCTGATCGCCGGGCAAGGGCGCCGCGTACACGAAGAACTCGCGCTGCGCGGGGGCGCGCAAGACGTACTGAAAATGGGCGCGCGGTACGCCCGTCTGTACGATCTGGAGGTCGCCGAAATAGTCTGCGAAGGCGTTGCGGGGTGAGACATCGTCGGTGCGCCAGCGCACCTCGACCACGTCGCCGGGGCTCAAATGGGGGAAGGTGAGCTGCACCACGCGGTTGCTGAAATACATGCGCGTGGCCGGGTCGCTTGAGACGTTGAACTCGTTGACCTGGGTGCCTTCGTCGACGCTCCCGTCGCGGTGGTAGACCCGCGCCGCGCGGAGGTCGATGCGCTCGCCGTCGGGGTCGTACCGGAGGGCGTAGCTGCGGCCGTCGCGGGCGCCCTGTTCGGTGCGGACCTCGTAGGCGATCTGACGAAAGTTCGACGACAACCCGTTGGGGTACACCGTGCGCACGGTGAGCTCTTGCAGCGAGCGAATGTTGTAGCTCTCGCGGGTGTCGGCCTCGCGGGCGCGGCGCGCGAGAAAGGCCTCGGGCGCCTCGGCGGCGGCCTCGTCGGCGCGGGGGGCCGAGGGCTCGAGCGCTTCGAGGTGCTGCCGCAGGCTCGCGTCTTGGGGGCGCAACGCGAGGGCACGTCGCAGCGAGGCGCGGGCCGCCTCGGGGAGGTTCAGCCGCGCTTCGAGCTCGCCCCGCGATGACCAGAGCCCGGGCTCGTCGGGCACGAGCTCCGTCGCGGCGGCCATGACGGCGACGGCGCGCTCAGCGTCGCCGATCGACTCGAAGAGCTCGGCCGCGGTGTTGTGCACGCTGAGGTGCGCGGGGCGGGTCTGGAGCATCCGCTCGGCGAGCGCCCGCACGGTGTCGCGATCGCCCACGAGGCGCGCGTCGCGGGCCATGGCGTCGAGCACGTCGGTGTCGGCCGCGCGGAGCTGGCTCAAGCTCCGCCGCAGCGTCGCGGCGACCTCGGCCTGGCCTGCGTGCTCGGCGAGGGCGAGGCGCGCCCGCAAGACCAGGGCGACCCGCGGCGCGAGCCCCGAGACCTCTTCGAGCGCGCGGTGTGCGGCCAAAGGGAAGCCGACCGCGTCGAGCACCAGGGCGTACTCGACGTGGGCCAGGATCGACGTCGGGTCGAGCCGCAGGGCCGCTTCGAGGTAGGGAAGCGCGTCTTCCGCGCGCACGCCGGTTCGGGCCTCGTGGCCGAGGGCCGTCAGCACGTGCGGGTCGTTCGGCGTCAGCGCGTAGGCCCGCCTGAGGGCCTCGCGGCGACGGTTGCGGTCGGGCGTGATGTCAGCCGCGAGGAGCCACCGCTCGGCCGCCAGCGAGGCCGGGCCCGTGGTGCCCTGCGCGGCCCGCTCGGCGTAGTCGGCCGCCTGCGGGTCGGCCGGGTCGTCGGCGCCGGTGAGGTGAAGGATCCGCGCGTAATTCACCCAGGCTTCGGGGCTCGCCTGGGGCGCCTGGGCGGCCCGTTGCAGGGCGTAGAGGGTGCCGCTCGGGGGGCGCACCGTGAGCGCAGTCGGAGGCGCCTGGGCGGCGGCGTGGGCGAGCTCGGGGTCGGGGTTGAGGTCGACCCGGGGGGCGCCGTCGGGGCGCGTGAAGCGGGCGTAAAAGCCCATGCCCCGCTCGTCGGTGCAGACCTTCAAGAGCACGCGGTTCTGCCCGGCTCTCAGCGCGACGGCGACCCCCGCGCGGTCGAGCGAGGCGCGTCGCACGATGGGGTCGCGAAAGACCTCTTGTCCGTTGACCCAGGCCGCGATGGCGCCGCTCGCGCCGAGCCAGAGCACCGCGCCCTCGGCCCTCGGCGCGGTGACGAGGGTCTGTGCGTAGGCGCACGCGTTGACGCTCGGGCGCACGACGCTGTCGAGGGGCACGAGGCCCATGCGGAGGATGGGTGGCACCACGCGCCAGCGCACGCTGCGCTCGATGCCGTCGTAGTGTGTGTCGTCGGTGACCCGGGCGCCGCGGTCGGTCTCGGGGCCGAAGGCGCGGGCGAAGCCGTTGCGGCCTTCGTTGTCGAAGGGGCCGATGACCGACCAGCGGGTGAGCATGCCGAGCGCCGCGACGAGCTCATTGGCGCGGTTCTGCGCGCCGAGGTCGCGGTGCGCTTCGGCCTCGGCGTAGCTCGCTTGGGCGCGCAGGGCGGGCGACAGGGCGGCGTTGCGGGCGAGGGCGCCGAAGCGGTCGGCGAGGGGCACGGGGTCGACCACGTCGCGCAGGGCGCGGAGCCTGGCGAGGCTGACGGCGGCGCGCGGGTCGGCGCGGTAACGCAGCACATCGAGGCCGTGCTGTCGGGCCCACTCGTGGGGCTGTTGGGCCTGGGCGGCGCGGGGGGTCGCGAGCGCGGCGAGGCAGAGCGGCACGAGCAAGGCGCGGGTGGGCGAAGTGTGGTAGAGCCCCCGACCATCGTGGCACTGGCCGGTATCATCAAGACCATGCGGCCCAAGCAGTGGGTGAAGAATCTCTTCGTCCTGGCTCCGGTCGTGTTTGCGAAGAACTTGTTTCATGAGCCGATCCTGCTGAGGGCCGCGGCCGCCTTTGCGGGGTTTTCAGTGTTGGCCGGGGCGGTCTACACGATCAATGACCTGGCCGATGCCGACGACGATCGACGGCATCCGACCAAACGATACCGACCCATTGCAAGCGGCGAAGTTCCACCCGGGGTGGCGAAAGTTGCCGCGGTGGTGATGGTGGTGAGCGCGCTCGGGGGCACGCTCTGGCTCGACTGGCGCGTGGGCGTCACGGCCCTGGCGTACCTTGTGTTGAACCTCGCGTACTCGTTCAAGCTCAAACAAATCGCCTACCTTGACGTGGGGTGCATCGCGCTGGGCTTTGTCTTCCGCGTGGTCGCGGGGTGTTACGCGGTCTCGACCCCGTCGCAGCCCATCCGCCCTTCGCTCCTTTTGCTGCTTTGCACCGCATTCCTGTCACTCTTCCTCGGGTTTGGAAAGCGCTATCACGAGCTCTCGGTGAACGCCGCGAAGGCCCGCGATGCGCTGCGTTTCTACTCCCTCCCGATGCTCCGCGGCGCGCTCTGGGTGACGGCCCTGGCCACCGTGGGGGTCTACCTCGCGTGGACCCTCGACCCGCCTGAAATCTTCCGTTTCGCGCGTGATTATCTCTGGGTCACGACGCCCTTCGTGCTCTTCGGCATCGGCCGATTTGTGCGCCTCTTGGGCTCGAAGCACGGCGAATCGCCCACCGACGCGATGCTCAAAGACGTGCCCTTCGTGCTGACCATCATCACCTGGGGCATCCTCGTGGTGAGCATTCTTTACCGCCTGCGCCCGACCTGATGACCCCTCGCGAGACGCTCCGCGCGGCGGGCCGCGGTCTTCGCCTCGGCGCCATGACGGGGCTCGAAGTGAGCCACCTCCTCGTCGACGCGCGCCGACACCCTGGGGTCTTCGCCCTGCGCGACGCGCACGTTCGCCGGTGGGCCGCCGGGGTGCTCGACGCCCTCGCGGTGCGTCGGGCGGTGCAGTACGCCAGCCCCTTGGCCGAGGGCTACCTCGTCGGCGGGCGCATGGTGGTGTCGAGCCACCGCTCGATGCTCGACATCCCGATTCTTCTCTCATGTTTTGGCGGTCACCTCCTCTCGCGCGACGATCTCGCGAAGTGGCCTGTGGTGGGCAGGCTCGCGCCCCTGGCGGGCACGCTCTACGTCGACCGTTCGAGCCTCGCGAGCGGCGCGGCGGCGCTGCGTGTGATGACCGAGCGCCTCGACGCGGGGCGCACCGTGGGGGTTTTCGCCGAGGGCACCACCTACCCCGACGACCTCGTGCGACCCTTTCACCCCGGCGCCTTCGTGGCCGCCTCGCGGAGCGGCGCCGAGATCGTGCCCGTCGGCATGGCCTACGCCGACCCGCGCGCGACCTATTTTCAAGAGCCCTTCGGCGCCCACGCGAGGCGCCTCATCGCGGCCCCCGAGACCCTCGTGGCGGTGCGAGTCGGGGCGCCCATCGCGGCGCGCGGGTGCTCGGCGCGGGCCCTCACGGCGAAGGTCCACGCGACGGTGCAGACCCTCGTCGACGAGGCGAGGCAGAGCCTGTGATCACCTGGCACGAGGCGCCCTTCGAGGCCCTCTCTCCCGCGCAGCTCTACGACATCATCGCCCTGCGCCAGCGGGTCTTCGTGGTCGAGCAAGACGCCGCGTACCAAGAGCTCGACGGCCTCGATGTTGACGCCGTACACATCTCAGGCCGTGACGCCTCGGGGGCCCTGCTGGCTTACCTCCGCTTGCGCCCTGGGGTTGGCGGGGCTGCGCCGCGGCTTGAGCGCGTGGTGGTGGCGCCCTCGCATCGGGCGCAAGGCTTGGGGCGCGCGCTGATGGCCGTGGGCCTCGCGGCGGCGCGCCGTCGCTGGCCGGGCGTGTCGCTCCGCATCGAGGCCCTGGCGTACCTCACCCGCTTCTACGAGGCCCTGGGGTTTCAGCCCTGCGGTGCGCCGTACACCGCGTGGGGGTGGGCGCATCTACCCATGGTCACGTCGCTGTAACACCCGCAAGAGCGCGCCGCGGGCGATGGGCGCGGTGGCGACGAGGTCGAGCCCTCGCCAGGCGCAGTTTGCCCCGTCGGGGCTCGCAGATAGGAGCGGCAGCCAGCGCGAGGGAGCGCCCCCGCGGGTCACCCTGAAGGCGCCGGTGTGGGCCTCGGCGTCATGATCGACGGTGGTGATGTTGACAGTGTCAACATTCCACCGCGCGCCTTCGCCCGAGAGGATGGTCTGGTGGGGTGCGAGGTCTTCGGCGGCGACGAGGCGGGGGCCGTGCTCGGGGGTGTCGACGCGGGCGTAGCGCGGTCGCAGGGCGCGCTGTCGGCGCAGGGCCGTGGCGAGGATGGTCTCAAGAAAGCCGCGGTGCCCGCCGGGTGAGGCCGCGAGGATGAAGTCAGCGCTGCCGAACTCGCCGGGGGGGTAGAAGATGCCGCAGTTGGGGTTGATTTCGAGGAGGTAGAGTCTCTCGTCGGCGCCGAGGCGAAAGTCGCAGCGGCCGTAGCCCGTGGCGCTCATGGCCGCGAAGAAGCGTTCGCTGGCGCGGCGGAGCGTGTCGGCGAGGGGCCCGTCTTCGACGACCCGGGTCTGCATCTGCGCGTGGTCGACCCACTTCAGCGCGTAGTGTTTGAAGCCCACCCCTGGGGGGAAGATGAACTCGACCGGGGTGTAACTCACCGGCCCTTCGGGGCCCTCGGCCACGAGCACGGTGAACTCGCGTCCGGCGATGTAGCGCTCGACCAAGGCCGCGCCGTAGCCCTCGATGGCCGTCGCGAGGGCGAGCCTGAGGGCGTCGACGTCGTCGACCCGAGAGGCCGGAGTGAGCCCGACCGAGCCGTATCCGTTCGGGTGCTTGACGATCAACGGGAAACCCAACCGCGCCGCGATGTCTTCGGCTTCGAGGGCCGCATGGGCCTCGCACGAGGCCGGCGTCGCGACCCCGGCGGCGTGGGCCGCGAGCTTCATGTCGAGGCGGCTCGGTTCGTAGAAATCGCGGGTGGCGCCGGTGAACGCGAGGCCCTGACGGGAGAGGGCTTCGACCACCTCGACGCCCGCGCGGGGCTCCTCCCAGGCGCCGTCGCAGAGGTTGATGAAGACCTCGAAGCCCTCGGCGCGCAAGCGCCTCACCTCGGCGATGGCGGTCGCCTTGTGGAGCCTGGCCTCGACGTAGGTGTGGGCGTCGAGGTAGCCCTTCAAGAGCGCGGCGATGTCGTGGTCGGCGCTCTCGCCGGTGGGCGAAGGGTCAGTGGCGCTGCGAAGAATGCAGAGCTTCATTCGTCGCGCGGGCCCGCGGCGTGGGCGGCCCTTCTCAGCCGTTCGAGGTGTTCGCGCACCTTGGCCTCGGTGCCGCGCTGGGTGGGGTGATAGAAGGTCGCGTTGTCGAGGGCCTCGGGCAAGTAGCGCTCGGGCACGAAGCCCTCGTCGCTTGATTGCGGGTCGCGGTACTCTTGCCCGTAGCCCCACTCTTTCATCGCACGGGTCGGGGCGTTACGGAGCCGCAAGGGCACAGGCAGCGCGCCCCGCTCGGCGACCGCCGACTGCACCGCGCGCAGGGCCTTGTAGGCGGCCTTCGACTTCGCAGCGATGCTCAAATAGACCACCGCGTGCGAGAGCGGAATGAGCCCCTCGGGCAGCCCCAGCCGTTCGAACGCGCGGTCTGCCGCCACCGCAATTTCGAGCGCCCGCGAGTCTGCGAGGCCGATGTCTTCGGAGGCGAAGATGATCATCCGGCGGCACACAAAGCGCGGGTCGTCGCCCGCTTCGATCATGCGCAAGGCCCAGTAGAGCGCCGCGTCGGGGTCGCTGCCGCGCATGCTCTTGATGAACGCGCTCGCGAGGTTGTAGTGCTCCTCGCCGCTCTTGTCGTAGCGCAGCGATTTGTCGCGGACGGCGTGCTCGACGTCTTCGAGCGCGCCCTCGCGGCGCCCCTCGGCGGCGAGCTCGCGGGCGACGTGGTCGAGCAGGGTGAGCGCCCGCCGCGCGTCGCCGTCGGCCCAGCGCGCGATGGCCGAGAGGCTCTCGGGTGAGAGCGTCAACGCGAGGCCCCCGAGGCCATGCTCGGCGTCGGTGAGGGCGCGCGCGAGGAGCGTCAAGAGCGACGCCTCGGAGTGCGCTTCGAGCCGCACGACCCTGGCCCGTGAGAGCACCGCGGCGTTGCACGCGAAGCTCGGGTTCTCGGTGGTGGCGCCCACCAGGGTGACCGTGCCGGCCTCGACGTGCGGCAAGAGGGCGTCTTGCTGGGCGCGGTTGAAGCGATGAATCTCGTCGACGAAGAGCACCGTGCGGCGACCGAGGCCGCGCTCGTGCTCGGCGCGGGTGACCACCGTGCGCAGCTCTGCCACCCCCGCGAGCACCGCAGAGAGCTGTACGAAGCGGCCCTTCGAGTGGGCCGCGATGGCGCGGGCCACGGTGGTCTTGCCGCACCCCGGAGGGCCCCACAAAATCATCGACGGCGCCCGGTCGCCGCGGATCGCCCGCCCGAGCGGCGTGTCAGGGCCGAGCACGCTCTCGTGCCCGGTGAGGGCGTCGAGGGTGCGCGGGCGCATGCGGTCGGCGAGGGGCGCGTCGGGCGCCTGAGGGGCCTCGTCGCGGGGCGCATCGGCGGTCTCTTTTGGGGTGCGGTCGAACAGCTCCACGTCGCCTGCGGTTGTAGGCCAACACGAGCCCGGGCGCTCGTTTTCGGCGCATGGCGCGGTCGCCCCGTGCGCCCCCTCGGGCACCCGCAAGGGCTGCGCCGCAGTGTTGTGTAAAGTATCTAAATCAATCGACAATGTGCGTGATTTTGCCCACCCACGGGGGCTGCCGCCTCGCCCGCGGCGGGGCGTCTTGCGGGCCGGCCGGCGCGGCGGCGCGTGCGTGAGAATCGCTGCGCGGGCGCTTCGGCGCTGCCAAGGGGGGGCGCGGCTTTGGTAGCGTCGCGGGGTGCGACGACCGGTGTTGCCCTGGGTGATGGCTGCGGCCGCGGTGCTGCTGGTGCTGAACGTGTCGGTGTGGCTCGCCGGGGCGGCGCCGCGCGAGGTGCTCGTGCGGGTGTTCGCGGGCACCTTCGGCTCGGGCTACGGCCTCGGTCAGACCCTCGCCAAGGCCACGCCCTTGATCTTCACGGGCACCGCGGTGGCGTTCGCGCTGCGGGCGCGCCTCTTCAACATCGGCGCCGAGGGGCAGTGCCTCGCGGGGGTGCTCGGGTGCGCGGTGCTCGGGGCGGCGCTCCCGGCGTCGACGCCGTGGGTGCTCGCGGTGCCGCTCTGCGCCTTGGCCGCGATGCTCGGGGGCGGCCTCGTCGGGGGCCTCGCGGGGTGGCTCCGGGGGCGCTTCGGCACCCACGAGGTGCTCTCGACGCTGATGCTCAACGGCCTCGTGTCGGTGCTGACGACGTGGCTCTACGGCGGGCCCTTGCGGGTCGGCGCCCAGGTGCACACCCGCGACGTGGTGGCCGGGGCGCGCATGCCCATGCTCGGCCACGGGGTCACCGCGTTTCGCGGCAGCGCCCTCAACCTGTCGCTCGTGCTGGCCGTCGCGGTGGCCTTCGCGGCGCACCTCTACCTCACCCGCACCCGCGGCGGGCTGGCCCTCCGCGCGCTCGGCGGGAGCGAGCAGACCGCCTCCGCCTTGGGCATCGCGGTGGGGCCCGCGCAGCTTCGGGCGATGACCGTCTCGGGCGCCATCGCGGGGCTCGCGGCGCTGCATCTCGTGCTCGGGGTGAAGGGCTACGCAGAGCAGGGGCTCGGCGTGGGCGTGGGCTTCGTGGGCCTCGCGGTGGCCCTGGTGGGGGCCGCGCGGCCTGTGGGGATGGTGCTCGCGGCGGTGCTCTTCGGCGCCCTGGCCTATGGCGGGCTCGTGGTCAACGCGATGGTGCCCGCCGACGTCTTGAACGTCGCCCAGGCCGCCGCGATGGTGGCCGCCGCGGCCGGCGCGCTGCGCCCGCGGAGTTTCTCATGAACGCGCTCCTGGCCTTCATCGCGCAGGTGTTGACGGTGACGCCGCCGCTCTTGTTTGCGGCCCTCGGGGGTGTGGTGAGCGAGCGCGCGGGGGTCGCCACGGTGGCCCTCGAAGGCTACCTCCTCGGCGGGGCCTTCACCGCGGTGGTGCTGAGCCTCGCGACGCACTCGGTGGCCCTCGGGCTTCTCGCGACCCTCGCGGCGGGGGCCGCGATGGGGCTCGTGTTCGCGCTCTGCGTGGTGGGGCTCCGGGCCCAGCCGATCGTCGCCGGGGTGGCCTTCAACGTGCTGATGGCCTCGTTGACGCGGGTGCTCTTGAAGGTGCTCTACGACTCGGCGTCGAACTCGCCCGCGCTCGCGACGGTGACACGGGCGGGGGCCTCGACGGGGGTCGCCTCGCTCGTCGACGCGATGGCCCAGCCGACGTTGTGGCTCGCGCCGGTGGCTGTGCTGGGCCTCGGGTGGATGTTCCGTGACACGGTGCTCGGGTTGCGAATCACCGCGGTCGGTGAGCACCCTCGGGCGGCCCAGACCCGCGGCGTGTCGCTCTCGCGGGTGCGCACCGAGGCGCTGGTCTTGGGCGCGATGGTGGCCGCGCTGGGGGGCGCCGCGCTGGGTCTCCATCAGCGACAGTTTCTCGCGTACATGAGCGGCGGTCGCGGGTTTCTCGCGCTCGCGGCGGTGATCTTGGGGCGATGGGAGCCGCGCCGTGCGGCCCTTTGGGCCGTGGCGTTGGGGGCCTTGCAGGCGCTCGAGGCCTCGCTCGAAGGGGTCGTGCCGGTGCCCTCGGCCTTGCTCCAGGCGATGCCCTTCGCGCTCACGCTGCTGGTGGTGTCGGGCAAGCTGGGCCGCGCGCGCGCGCCGGCGGCCCTGGGCAGTTCGGGCGAAGGCTGAGCGCCCTCACCACGCCGGGACGAGCTGCGCCTCGCGGGTCACCCTGAGGCTCCCCACGGCGGCGCGGCTGACGCCTTGGGCGAGGGTGAATCCCCAGCTGCGGCGCTCCCCGAGGGCGACCATCGAGACGCTCCCCGAGACGCTCGGGCCGTTGAGGTCGTTGCGCACCACCTCGACGCGCCAATCGCCAGTGCTGGCCCGGGCGACGCCGAGCTCTTCGTGGCTGAGGTCGAGCGGGCCGCCCACGGTGACGCCGCGCGAGGTCGCCCAGGCGAAGCGACGCCCCTGCGGGTCGATCAGCACGAGGTCGAGGTCGACCCCGCCGCTCCAGCGCGCCGAGGCGGTGAGCTCGCCCCGGGCGCCGAGGTCGACGGGGCCGCTCGGAGGCGCCGCCGACGCGAGCCTGCCGCGCAACGCGAGGTCTCTCACGGTGTTGCGCATCAGCTCGGCCGCGTCGCTGTGATGCTGGGCCCGGGCGCACCCGAGGGCGGCCCCAAGGTGGCCCTCGTCGGCGCGAATCTCGGCCGCGGCGATGCGGTGGGCGCAGGCCGCGCGGGGCTCGCCGCTGCGGTCGTAGAGGAGCGCCAGGCGCTCGTGGGCGGCGAGGTCTTCGGGGCGCACATCGACCACCCCTGAGAGCACCCTGACCGAGCCCTCGCGGTCGCCGTTTCGCGCGAGGAGGTCGGCCTTGGCCGCGAGCGCGTCGACGTCGAGGGGGTCGCGCCCGAGCCAGCGGTCGACCACCTGGTCGGCCTCGCCCAGCGCGCCGCCGAGCGAGAGCCAGCGGTAGAGCTCGCGGTGTCGGTCGCGGCTGTCGGGGTTGGCCAGGAGGTTGCGTCGCGCCGTCTCGATGCGCGCGGTGTAGTCGCCCTCATCGCGCGCGGCGCTGAGGGCTGCGCGGCGGACCCAGGTGCGTCGCATCCACTGGCCCGGGCCGCGGCGACCGAGCGAGGCGAAGCTGCCGCCGACCACACGGCCCGGCATCACCGCGTCGGCGGGCACCGACGGCGCGGGGGCGGCCGCCGAAGCCTCGGCCCGCATGGGGCGCGCGGTCGGCGCGGCGGGCGCGGGGGTGGCGGTGACCACGGCGCTTTGACGCTGGGTCTCGGTGTTCGACAGGTCGTCGAGGCCCCCGGCCCGAGAGCGGCGCTCGCGGCCGATCGACGTGTCGCCGCGCCCGGCGCCGCCGAGCCCTTGCCCCGAGGCCCCGAGGAGCCCCGTGGGTTCAGCCTCGCCTGCGCCCGCGCCCCCTTCGTCGTCGGGTTCGGCGGCGGCGAGGGTTCCAGAATTGACACCCGTCGAGGCGGTTTCGCCCGTCCAGGTTTCTGAATTTACAACACTGCGATCGATGCCGAAGGCCCGAAACATGGCCTCGCTTTCGAGCACCAGGAGCGAGGTGTGTCGGCTCGACACCCGGTACCGCTGCGAGAGCGCGACGGCCTCGGCGCGGGCGTTCGGCTCGGGGCTCGCGTCGAGGTCGGCCACCCGCGCGGCGGCATACAACCGCGGCACGAACGCGTTGCCTGCGTCGCTCTGCACCGCGACCGCGAGGGGGTATCGGGCTTCGAAGGGCGCGCCATCGACGCTCCCGCGGAGCACCACGTCGCCCTGCACCGAGGGCGCATCGGCCCGCGCGTGAACGAGCAGCTCGCCGCCCGCCCTGAGGTTCGCGAGGCGTTGCGGCGCGCCGTCGCGCAGGCCCCCCGGGAGCTCGACCACCGGGTCGCGCAGCACCACCCCGAAGGTCGCCTCAAGCACGTTGAGCGCGGCGGTGTCGAGGCGCTCTCCGGGCGCGTAGGGCACCAGTACGCCGCCGCCGGCTTGGGCGAGCGATTCGAGCCCTGCGGTGTCGCCCGCGCCGATGCTCACCGCGGTGACCGTCGCGTCGGGGCGCCCGCCCACGCTCTCGCGCACGGCCCGTTCGAGGGTGGCGGTGCGACGAAAGCCCGCGGTTGCGATGCCGTCGCCGAGGTAGACCACCCGCAGCGCGCGGTCGGCGCGGCTGCCCTCGGCGACCCGAACGGCCTGGTCGATCATGCCCACGAGGTCGCTCGCGCCCGCGGGCTCGACCCGTTGCAGGAAGCGAATGGCGTCGCGGGCGGCGTCGCTGTCGGCGCCGACGAGGCCGCCGGGCATGGCGTTGCAGCGGGCGTCGCACGCGAGCACCGTGAGGCGGTCGCGGGGGTCCATCTCGGAGACGATGGCGCCCACGAGGCGGCCCACGCGGCTCCAGCGTTCGCCCACCATCGAGCGCGACGCGTCGACCACGAAGACGTAGTCGCGGGGCCGCGCGTTGAGGGTGCGGGGCAGCTCGGGGCGCAGCGCGAGGGTCACAAACCCGCGGTTGTCAGCGAGCAACTCTGACGATGGCGCCTCGGCGCCCTGGTAGCCCCAGGCCGTCATCGGGCGCCCCGCGTCGGGCAGGGCGTACTCGACGGCGAGGTCGCCCGAGGGCACAAACGCGCTCTGAGAGAGGCGCATCCGGCGAGCGCCCGCGGGGCTGTCACCCACCACGTCGGCGAGGGGGTAGCCCCGCACCGAGACGCCGCGGGCCGCGTCGTGGCCGAGCACCTGGACGTCGACGTCGAAGCGATCGACCCGGGTGCTCGCGGCGGGGTCGTGCGGGAGCGGGTAGACATACCGCCGCAGCCCCCCAGAGGGCGCCAAGGTCTGCGTATAGGTCAAGCGAACACGGCGCTCGCCCCGCGCCGGGATGGGAAACACCCGCAGCTCCGAGCGCCCCCCGCGCTGCCACTCGAGCAGCGCCGGGTCGCGCCACGGGCCCGGCACCCACACGTACTCTTCGACCGTCTGCTGAGGGCGCGGCGTCGCGTTGCGGATCACCCCGCGCCAGATCGCCGCGGCCCGGTCGCGCGCCACGAAGGCGCCCGATTGCATCGCGCCGTCGACGTCGAGGGCGAGGTCTTCCATCAGGGCCTCGGGCGGCACCGGGAAGCGGTAGATGCCCTCTAACTCGTTGCCCGTGTCATTGCGGAAGACCTCTTCGACCTCGGTGCGGGCCACGTTGCCCACGATGCGCACCTTGACCGAGTGGCTCCGGAGGTGAACGGCCTCGTCGCGCTCCTGGGTCTGCCCCGGGCGCCGCGCGCGGAGCTCGCCGAGCCCTACCAGAGGGGCGTCACGCTCGGCGCTGTCGAGGGGCCCGAGCTCGCTCCACGCGAGGCTACTCGCGAGGTTGATCGCGGGGCCCACCCGAGCCTCGCGGCCGCGCTCGACGACCCCCTCTTGCCCCGCCGCGACGGTCACCTCGGAGCCGCCCTCGCCGAGCTTCACCACGCCGCGCGAGACCCGCACGAGGGTGCGCTGCTCGGTCGCCGTGAGGGCGAATTTCGTCCCCAAGACCTCGACCGTGCCGTGCGCGGTCTCAAGCTGCGCGTGCTGCGCCTCGCGGTGCGCCACGTCGGCCACCAGGGTGCCCTCGTCGAGCCTGAGCCTCCGGATGGCCGCGCGGTCGAGGGTCACCGTCGTGCCCCGATCGAGCGCCAACACCGTGCCGTCGTTGAGCTCGACCCGGCACCGCGTGCGCGGGTCGGTGCGGAGCCGCGAGCCCGCCGGATACCGCGTCGCGCCCGCTTGAACGCGCTCCCAAGCGCCGCCCGGGCGCATCACCTCGACGCCCGCGCTGCCGTCGCGCGGACCCACCACCCGGGCCACCCGCGCGTCCCACGCGGCGGTCATCGCCGACGCGGCCTCGGTCGAGGCGGGCGGGTCGGCCGGAGAGCGAACCCCCACCACCCACGCCGCCGCGGCCAGCGTGCCCAAGGTCAAGATGCCGCCGTAGGCCCAAGCGGGGAGCCTCCGTTGACGAAGTGTCAACACTTTGGCGCCTTCAGCCTCGGGTCGCTTCAACGCCGGGATGACCTTCTCTTCTTGCGCCTGGGGCATCACCACGGTCTTCGCGACGGCGGGCTCTGCGGGGGGCGCCTGGCTAACATTTGACGCAATGTCAACGGTCTCTGCGCTGGCCCGGGGGGGCGCTTGGGGCGCGGCGACCGGTGCCGCCGCGGGGGCTGCGGCGCGGGCGTCGAGGCTGGCCATGAGCCTCGCCACCAGGGCGTCGGGCTCGGGCGCGACGTAGTCGGCTCCGGCTTCTGAGAGGCGCCGCGCGAGGGCCCGCGCGTCGTGACGGAGGTCGCGGCAGTCATCGCAGTCGGCGAGGTGGTCGAGGGCCGCGGGGTCGAGCTCGCCCTCAAGGCGATCGGCCACGAGGTCGCGGAAGGCATCACAGTTCATCGAGTCATTGGGATCGCGCATGGCGGTCATTCCTCATCTTTGAGGGCGTGACGGAGACGTTCGAGGGCGCGCGAGACGCGCTTGCGCGCGGTCGCCTCGTCGACACCGCAGGCGTCGGCGACTTCGCGAAAGCTCAGCTCGCCGTCGAAGCGCAGCACCACGGCGTCGCGCTCCGAGGGCTTGAGCTGTTCGAGCAGGAGCCGAACCCGCTCGGCCCGCCGCCGCTGCGCGAGGAGCACATCGGCCCCCACCGCGCTGTCGGCCTCGTTGTGAACGAGCCTCAGGCGTTGCTCTCTGCGCGCGCGGGTTTCGACCTTTCGCGCGCAGACCCTTCGCGCGATGCCGAAGAGCCACGCCCGCAGCGACGCCTCGGCCCGATACCCGCCGAAGCCGTCGTAAGCCGCGAGGAGGGTCTCCTGCACGGCCTCTTCGGCCTCGGCCTGGCTGCCTAGAAAGGCCATCGACAACCGCCCCAGCGCCGCCCCATGGAGGCGCGCGCAGAGCCCGAGGGCCCCCCGCGTGTCGCCTCGGTAGAGCGCCGCGAGGATCGGGTCGTCTACGGCCCCTGCCTCGTCGATCTGGCTTGCTGCACCCATTCTGCCCGCCATGTGACCATGAGCCCGACGAGTGTGACCGCGGCGCCGTCGATTTTCACGCGAGCCTTGTTTTGAAGGCACATCGTGCACATACTCGGGGCCCACGCGATGGCACCCGAGACGATCGTCTACGCCGATGAGGGCTTGAAGGTGCGCTTCGACGCCACGGGGCTGACCCTCGACCCGTGGTGGGCGCCGACGCTCCACCTCGCGTGGTCGTGCTTCAAGATGGTGAGCATCACCCCCGCGGTGACCCGGGTCGAGGGCGTCTGGCGGCAGACCCTCGATCTCGCGACGATGCGCCGCCCCGGGCCGCCTTGGCCGCGGGCGCTCACGGGCGAGCTCTGCTTCGTGCTCTACGACCGTCGCCCGCTCCTTGCAGCGAGCCAGAATTGGCGGCAACGGCTGTTTCTGCGCACGCGGCTCCGCGGCATGATGGGGGTCGACGAGACGGTGTTGCCCGACGAGTCGGCGCTCAAGATCGAGCTCCGCACCCCGTGTTTAGACACCGAGGTCGAGGCGCTCTTTGACTTATTAGAGCGTCACGTCACCCTCGGCCTGGTGGTTTATAGCTAAGGGGGGTGATGGCCTAACTAGGCCGTGTCCGCAAATGTCATAACCAACATCGAATGCATGCGATGGTGAGCATTGCCGCGTAGTACTTCGCCCTCTTTTCGTAGCGGGTTGCGATACGCCGGTACTGCTTTAGTTTACCGAAGAGGCGCTCGATGACA
>JAEUKH010000033.1 GCA_016792845.1 Myxococcales bacterium
AGAACGACTTCGACGCGCAGCGCATCGCCGCCGTCAACAACCTCCAGACGATCGAGCTGCGGCTACGAAACGCTCGCGCAGACCTGCTGGAGGAAGCGGCTAGCGCGTGTCAACGACAACTAACCCGAGGGGTGTTCTAGAGCCCGCCGAAGGCGCTGCCGACCTCTTCGCCGTTGACGTCGAGCATGGTGCTGCCCGTAGTGGTCCAGAGACGGGTCGTGACGGGCCCGAGATTGCCGCGGTAGAGGTACGCCGAGCCGGGGCCGTCGCGGCCCGCGAAGGGCGCGCGCTCGGCACCCACCAACACATCGCCGAGGTCGTCGCCGTTGACGTCGCCCGCGCCGTTGCAAGCCGAGCCGAGCGAGTCGCCGCCTACCGCGCCGTCGTAGGTCGCGGCTGGGGTCGTGACGATGCCGTTCGCCGCGCCCACGTAGAGAAACGCGCGCCCCGTTTCGTTCTCTGCGCCGCTCGTGACGGGGGCGCCCACGATGAGGTCGTAGTGCCCGTCGCCGTTGACGTCGCCCGCGCTGCCGAGGCCGCGCCCAAAGCCGCGGGCCCCGCTCGGAGGCGCGATGCTCGTGCGCGCCATGGTCGGCACCGCGGTGCCGCCGCCGAAGATGAACACAGGGCTCTCGCCGCCGCTCGTGCGCGGCGCGCCCACCGCAAAGTCGGCGAAGCCGTCGCGGTCGATGTCGTAGGCCGAGGTGAGCGTCGCGCCGAAGAAATCGCTCATCATGGTGCCGCGGTAGGTGCCGTCGGCGGTCGTGTCGGGGCGCTCGCCGCCGAGGTAGAGGTACGCCGCGCCGACATCGACGACGTTGTTGTTCGGCGCCCGCGGCGCGCCCACCAAGAAGTCTGCGAAGCCGTCACCGTTGACGTCGCCCGCGCCCGCGACGGCGCGCCCGAACTGAATCTGCGGCGCGCTCCCGCCGAGGGTGAGGTCGGGGGTCGCGTCGAGGGTCGCGCCGCCGAAGTAGACGAACACCTGGCCGCCCATCGAGCTGTTGTTGGCCGTGCTCGCGCCCACCGCGAAGTCGTCGAAGCCGTCGCCGTTGATGTCGCCCAAGATGGCCACCGAGCGGCCGAAATCGCTGCCCTGCATCGGGGGGTTCAGGGTGAGCGTAGGGCGGTTGCTGGGGCTCGACCCGCCGAGGTAGACCGTCGCCTGGCCGTTGCCGCCCATCGCGAAGGGAGCGCCCACCACGAGGTCGGCCACGCCGTCGCCGTTGAGGTCGCCGCGGCTCGAGACCGAGGTGCCGAAGGAGTCGTTCTCAGCCGCGCCCTCGACGCTCCAACCCGGCGTTGTCGCGGGCATCGCCGCGCCGAAATACACCGCCACGCGGCCGCGGTTGTTCATCCCTTGGGTGTCATAGCCCTTCGCGCCGATGACGATGTCGCTGAGGCCGTCGCCGTTGAGGTCGCTCATCGCGCGGCCCACGTTGAGAGGCCAGACCGCGGTGACGCCGAGCTCGCGGTTGCCGCCGTCGAGGGCCACCACGCGCCACCAGCGACGCCCTTGGGCCACGTCGGCGTTGGCCAGGATCGAGGTCGCGCCGGTGGCAGTGAAGGTGCTCTCGACCGAGGCGAAGGCCCGGCTCGTGGCGACCTCGACGCGGTACGAGGCCGCACCCGCCGCGGCGGTCCACACGAAGGTCGGACGCCGGCTCCGCACCGACACCCCGCTCGACGGCGCCACGTTGCGAAAGCCCATCACCGGCGGCGGCCCCGTGTCGGCCGGGCCTGCATCGCTCGGGCCCGCGTCAGAGCTCCCGGCGTCGAAGCCCGCGTCGACCGGCGCCCCCGCATCGACGGGGCCGGCGTCGGTCTCGACCACCTGGCCCCGGTCGAGCTGCCCGGCGTCGTAACGCGGCGGCGGCGGCGGCCCGTCGCCCGAGCAAGCCCCAAGTGAAAGCACCGACAGCACCCAAGCCAACGAGCCCTGAACCGTGAAGCATCGCGCACGCATCGCCCGCGAGTGTGGCACAGCTCGCGAGGCCCGTCGGGGCCTTCGTTGGCGGGTTGCGTGGACGCCGTGAGACGCGATAGCGTCGAAGGGCGCGGAGCCGAGGTCGGCGCGCCGCGACGAGGCACCCGATGTTGATTCGCCGCAACACGCCCGAGGCCCAGGGCTTCTCGCTGGTCGAGCTCATGGTGGTGGTGATCATCATCGCGGTGCTCGCGGCGATCGCGTTCCCGCTTTATGCGCGGCAGCGGTACAAGGCTCAGGCCACCGAGGCGAGCGAGACGCTCACCCGCATCGTGCAAGCCCAAGAGTCGTACCGCTCGGAGTTCAACGCCTACTCCGACGTCGCCCACGACCCCTCGCTCGCGGGTACCAACGAGGGCACCAACGGCACCCTGGGCTCAAACTGGCACCCAGCCCTCGGCGCCCCCGCCGCAGGCCCCGGCGGCCGCACCGACTTCTACGCCAATCTCCCCGCCGCGTGGAATCAGCTCGGCGTCAGGCCACGCCGCCAGGTGCGCTACTCGTACCAGACCTCTGCAGGCAACCCCGGGGTCGTGCCCGTCACCCCCGACGGCGACATGGGCTACAGCGCCCTCCTCAACCAGCAGCAGAACGCCTGGTACTATGCCGTCGCCAGCGGTGACCTCGACCGCGATGGCGTTTATTCCCAGTTTTCGACGTCTAATTTGCTCAACCGTGTGATCGTGGTGCGCGAGACTGAGTAGTTTTTCTCGGTGATCGGGCTCACGAAAGCCTGTACGGCCGGGGCGCGGTTTCGTTAGAGTCCCGCGTCATGCCGACGCGGACACATCTCATCATCGGTTCGGCTCCGGGTAGCGAGCTCGTGGTTCAGGGCAATGGGGTTGCGCCACGTCATGCGCAGCTTACCTGGCGCGAGGGGTTGATCCTCCAAGACCTCGGGGCGGGCCGAACCACCGTCGATGGCCGCGTGCTCGGGCCCAATGAGCAGGTCCAGCTGGCGGGCTTCCATGCGACGGTGCTCATCGGCGACGCCCGAGTGCCGCTGATCTCGGCCGAGATCACCAAGCTCTTTGTCGACCGGTCGAACCTCCCGCCTGAGCGCGCGGGGCTCGTGGTGGTTGGGCGCGACCCGGCCCGCGCCAACGTGGTGGTCTCGCACCCCACCGTCTCGGGGGCGCACCTCCGCGTCGACGTCTCGACCCGCACGGTCACCGACCTCGGCTCGAAGAGCGGCACCTTCGATCGCAATTCGCAGCGACTCCCGGCCAACACGCCGGTGTCCATCGACATGGCCGGGGGCTACTCGCTCGGCGCCGTCTGGATCCCTTCGCAGGCCCTCCTCGAACTCGCCGGCGCGCCGGTGGGTGCGACGGTGGCCCCGCAGATGGCCCCGGCTCCGACCGACCTCGGGGGTCGAGGCCAGGCGCCCGCCGGGTTCGCGCCGCAGGCCGGGGGCGGCTTCGCGTCGCACCAAGGGGGGCCTCAGGGGGGCCATCAGGGGGGCCATCAGGGTGCGCCGCAAGGGGGGCCTCAGGGCTTCGGCGGCGCGCCTCAGGGGGGCTTCGGCTCGCAGCAGGGGTATGGGCCGCCTGCGGGCGCGGCGATGGCCTCGCTCCAGGGGCAGGCGCCTCAGGGGCACGGGGCGGCGCCGGCGGGCGCTCAGCCGAACCGCACGATGTTCGGCACCTTTGACCTGTCGGGGGGCGGCAAGGCCATCGCGATGATCGGTCGCTTGCCGACCTGCGACATCGTGCTGCCCTACCCGCAGGTGTCATCGCGGCACACCAGCGTGATGAAGAGCCCCGACGGCAACCTCCTCATCGGCGACCTCGGGAGCACCAACGGCACCTACGTCAACGGCCAGCGCCTCGTGCCTGGGCAGCCGCTGCCGGTGCCGCCGAAGTCGAAGATCTTCGTCGGGCCCTACCCCGTCGTGGTCGACCTCCAAGGCAACTCGATCACGGCCTACGTCGAGCAAGAGAATCAGCAGTTTCAGAGCGCCAACCTCGTTGAGATCGAGGCCCTCGATCTTGAGCTGAAGGTGCCCGACCGCGAAGACAAGACCCGCGACAAGATCCTCCTCAATCATGTGACCTTCAAGGCGCTGCCGGGCGATCTCATTGCGCTCATGGGCCCTTCGGGCGCGGGCAAGACCACGCTCTTGACGGTGCTCAACGGCTATCTCCGCCCGACCTCGGGTGAGGTCCGCATCAACGGCGAGAACCTCTACGCCATCTATGACGCGCTCCGGGGCAGCATCGGGTATGTGCCGCAAGACGACATCTTGCACCCTGAGCTTACGGTCAAAGAGGCGATCACGTACTCGGCGCGCTTCCGCCTGCCGGCCGACTACTCCGATGAAGAGATCGAGAAGCGGGTCGAGCAGACGATCCTCGATTTGTCGCTCGGCGGCGTGAAGAACCTTGAGATCGGCAAGCCCGAGAAGAAGGTGCTCTCGGGCGGTCAGCGCAAGCGTGTGAACATCGCGCTCGAGCTGGTGACCGACCCTGCGTTGATGTTCCTCGATGAGCCGACTTCGGGGTTGGCGGCCGACGACACGGTGGCCTTGATCGACCTTCTTTCGAGCCTCGCGAAGAAGTACGGCAAGACCATCATCGTGACCATTCACCAGCCGGCCCGCGAAGAATACGAGAAGTTCAACCTCGCGTTCATCATGGGCTACGGCGGCGAGCCGGTGTTCTTCGGCCCGACGGGCAAGAAGTCGTACGACTTCTTCGCGCAATACAAGGGCCAGCCGATCGACAACCCGCGCGACATGTTCGACCAGCTTAAAGTCCGCGAAGAAGACATGCTGCGTCAGATGCCGCAGGGCACGAAGAAAGAGGCCGCGCGGCTCGCCGCGGCGCAAGAGTGGCGCAAGGTCTTCTACCGCCCCGACAACGCGACCTACCGTGAGATGTACTCGGGTAAGCGCGAGCCCGGCAAGCCGGGTCAGTCGCGACCCCCGAGCCGCGCGACGGTGCCGCTCATTCGGCAGTTCGCACTGCTCTTCAGCCGCTACACCATCGTCAAGCGGCGCGACGTGGCGGGCATGATCATCATGCTGGCCCAAGCGCCGATCATCGGCGGGCTCCTGGCCGCGGTGTTCTTCAGCAAAGAAGCGCAGTCGCCGAACCTCTGGTGTCAGAACCAGCTCATGACCCTTGAGCGCGAGGCGCAGGCCAGCCAGGCCTTTATGCAGTGCGCCGCGGGGCTCAATCAGACGCCCGAGGGCGCGACGCGCTTCGCGAAGGTCAACGACTTCAAGGGCGCGATCTTCTTCCTCACGGTGGGCTCGCTGTGGTTCGGCGTCTCGAACGCCGCGCGCGAGATCGTGGCCGAGATCGCCATCTACCGCCGCGAGCGCATGGTGAACCTCTCGATCTTCAACTACCTGATGTCGAAGTTCGTGCTGCTCACCATGCTCTGCGTGGTGCAGTGCACGGTGCTCCTCGGCATCGTTTATACGTCGTTGAACCTCGGTCACAACACCTGGGACGCCTTCCTCCCGATGCTCGGCACGATGATCCTGTCGGCCATGTGCGCGGTCTCGCTGGGGCTCTTGATCAGCACCGCGGTGACCTCGAGCGAGGCCGCGATGGCGCTGACCCCGATCGCGCTCATCCCGCAGGTGGTGCTCGGCGGCCTGCTCGTGCCGATGACCAACAAGACCTGGCTGAAGGTCGCCATGGCGGTGATGCCCGCGCGCTGGTCGTTCGAAGGCGTAATGGGCGCCGAGCGCGACGCGGTGGCGACCTCGTGGCGCATCCCGACCTGCCTCGACGCCGGGCGAGGGGTCTTGCGCGCCACCGACGCGCAGGGGCGGCACCTCTACAACTGCGCCGTCGAAGAGATCGCCAGCACCGTCGCGAACTCAGGCGGCTTCGGCTTCGGCACCTGGGATCAACCCCTCGTGCACAACGGGATCCTCGCTGGGATGACCGTGCTCTTTCTCACCAGCGTCGCGGTGCTCCTCAAGCGACGCGACTCGGTCTAGAGATGTGACACCGTGATGGGCCTCTGCCGAGAGGCCCCCGCGGTTCAAGCCTCAACGCAGCGCGTTGTCTTCAATGCCCGCCCGGCAGGGGCGGCAAACCCGGAATCGAGTTCGGCGCGGCGCCGAGCAACACCCGTCGCGGCATGGTGCTCTCCATCCGAAAGGGCACATCGAGCTGGATCGACTCGCCGCCCACCCGCGCCCGACCGTCGAGCCGGTAGGGCACGTTCTCGTTCATCATCGTTGCGAGGAGGATGCCGGGCAGGTCGGCGATGGGCACCCTGACGTCGCCGTCGATGGGCACGTCGCGCCCGCTCGGGAGCCGCACGGGGTTGTTGATGGCGCTGCGCCCGAGGTCGCGCCCCGCGAGGGTGACCTGAACGTCGATCGACCGCACCGTGAGGTCGACGCGGTTCTCGTTGCGGGCCATGAGGTGGACCCTGAGCCGAAGGCCGTCGCTGCCGGCGCTCAAGATCTCGGCCGAGCGCGGCGTCAACCGCGGCGGCGTGGGCTTGGCGCAGCTCGCTGAAAAGGCCAGGGCCAACGGCAAGAGCCAACGTGTGCGTCGTGTAAACACCGGTGCCATCGTACGGCGAGAGACTTACACGTTTTCGCCGGGCGGCGTGGTGCCCAAATACGACGACACCTCGCCGGGCCTTGTAGCCGCAGCGAGGTGTCGACGCGCGATGCGCCCGCCCGGAGGCGGGGCGACCACTCAGTTGACCGAGTCTTTGAGGGCCTTGATCGGCCGCGCGCGGACGGTCGAACCCGCGGGCTTGTCTTTACGAACGGCCTTCTGCTTGGTGAAGGGGTTGACGTACTCGCCACCCTTCACGGCGCGGCGTGTCGCCACGACGAACTTGGCGAAGCCCGGGAGCACGAAGACCTTGGTCTTCTTCAGCTCTGACTGACCCACCTCGACGAGCTTCTCGAGCACGCCCTTGATCTGGGTCTTGCTCGGGCCGTCGTCGCCGAGCGCCTCGTGGATGGCCGTGATGAGGCCAGCCTTGGTCAGTTTCTTAACAGATGCCTTGGCCGGCTTCTTCGCCGGCGCTGCCTTCGCCTTCGCCATGACGCTCTACCTCGCGGTTGCGTGGCTCAACCATCGAGCCAACGAACAACGCGAACCTACACGATGCCGGTCGCCGCGCGAGCATTTTGACCCGAAAACGACGACGATTTTCATCGTGATCGGCGCGCCGACGGTGCAAGAGCTACACAGGTCGACGAGGCCTTGAGTGAAGAAAATCACTTGTTATAAAGCAGTTTGAGAGAAAGATGCCCGGGCCCGCCTTCGGCCCCGAGGGCGCGTTCGGCGTTGTGGAGCTCCGTCAAGCGCGGGCTTTCATGACGTTCGTGCCGAGGGTGGAGCTCCGAACTTGACAAGCAGAAGCGCCTACGCATCGTGGCGAAGCGCGCGTCGGGGCCTTCACCAGAGTGGCCGCGGTTGTCAATAGACAACACCGAGGCCGCGGTCTCTTTCGAGTGTTTCAGAGCCCGGTGGGGGCGAAGGCGAGCACGCTGCGGGCGGCGGTGGGCTCAGGCGGGCTCTGCTCGGGCAGCGTCTGGTTGTTGCTAAGGTCGGTGCCTTCGGCGTTCGTGAGGCGCACGAAGAGCCCGAGCTGCGGCTGCGGGGGCGGGCGGCTGTTGTCGTAGAGGCTCGTCCACGCGATGCCGATCTCGCAGGCGGGGGTGCCCGTGCGGGTGCAGACCGCCTGGTCGCCCTGGAGCCAGCGGAAGTCGCCCCTGCACGCGGTGCAGGCCACGTCGCGGAGGCCCACAAACTCGCTGAGCTCGGTGGCGGCCTTGCTGCGCAGCCCGCGGGTGCCCCAGGCGAGCTCGGCCCCGAAGCCTGCGGGCATCGTCGTGATGTTGCACGAGACGCTGTTGTCGAGGGCCCCGACGCCGTCGGTGAGGCTCGCGATCGAGGTCACCCCGGTGGCCGTGCTGCCGGGCACGTAGTCGCGGTCGAGGTAGACCACGATGGCGTTGGTGTCTTCGACCACGCCCGTGATGCCGAGGTAGAGCCGCTGGCTGTCGTACGCGACGTGGAGGCTCGTGAGGGCGTTCTGCGTCGGGCCCCACGGCGAGGCCACGGAGTTGCGCAGCACCCACGCCCCGCTCGGCCAGTCGCTCCCGATGACGCCGTCGAGGGTCGGGGTGCCGCGGGCTGAGGCGGCGGCCGCGTCGTGGGCCGCAGAATCAGCGACTGCGCTGTCGACGCCCCCCTCGGCGAGGCCGCTGTCGGCGCGCCCGGCGTCGAGACCGCCCGCATCGAGCGACCCCGCGTCGGCTGAGCCCGTGTCAACGCCCCCCGCGTCGCGCGGGCCCGCGTCAAAGGCGCCTGCGTCGGGCGCGCCCGCGTCAAGGGCCCCGCGGTCGGTGGAGACGGGCACATCGGCGCCGCTGTCACCGATGGCGCCGTCGACGACCGCCGGACGGTCGAGCGACGCGCCCGCGTCACCCGCGCCCGCGTCACCCCGCGGACCCGTGTCGGTCACGGCGCCCAGGTCTTCGAGCCCGAGGCCCCCCGCGTCTTCCGGCAAGAGCCGCCGGCTGTCGTCTGAGCACGCCGCCGCTGTGATGGCCCAACCTAGTACAAACACTGCCAAAACTCGCCGTCGCATCTGCACGCTCCCGGGTGGCGCTACGCTGAACCCTTCGTACTGCGTCGCGAAACGCCCTGTCTAGAGACGCGACCAAGTAGTCTCCTGTCGCCCCACTTTAGGTCCGCGGCGCGCTGCTGCGTTGCCGGGTCTCGACGGGCCAACAGCCCGTCTTCGCCCCGTCGCCTTGCATCACTTGCGCCCCTTCGCGGTGCTCGGTCCGACTACTTGGTCGCGTCTCTAGCCGTCGCCGCGCCCCAGCCTCCGAAGCGCGACGCCCCGCGCCGTGCAAAGGTCACACGCCCCCGCCAGAGCCCCTCGCGCAGCTCTGTGCAAAAGGTTTACACCGTGGCCTTCGCGTACGAGGGCGTTTGGGGCGTTATGCACCAAAACGCCTTGGTGACCCTGCGATTGCGCAGTGATTCATTTCTGCACAGCTCATGACGCAGCGCATGGCCCGGGGCTTGCGATGTGCCCCCCGCCGACCCTCAGGGCCGTTCGCTTTCAAGGAGAATCGAAGATGGATGTACGCTCTGTATTGCGCCGGCATCCGGCGTTTGCTCGCCTCGGTGAAGAGGCCCTCGATTCGCTCTCGCGTCTTGGGGCGCACCAGCGTCTGCGTCGCGGCGAGGCGGTCTGGCGGGCCGGTGAGCGGGCCAGCGCGTTTGTGCTGGTGGGTCACGGGCTCGTGAAGGTGCTCTTGCCGGGGGGCGCCTCGCGCGACCTCGTGTTGGGGCTCGCGGGGCCGGGCGAGAGCGTGGGCGACGCGCTGGTGCTCGAAGGCGGCACCTATGATGCCGACGCGTACGCCCTCACCGACTCGGTGGTGGTGGTGCGGGTGCCCCGTGACGCGGCGCTTCTGGCCTTTGAGAAGCACGGCGCGGCGGCGATGGAGCTCGCGCGCACCTTCGGCCACGCGTCGACCGTTGCGGCACGTCGGCTGGCGCTGTTCACCGCGTCGGCCGAGGAGCGCCTCGCGACCACCCTGATGGAGCTCGGCGAGCGCTTCGGCGACGAGCTAGAGGACGGCACGACGCTGATTCCGTTGCGGCTGACGCGGGCTGAGCTCGCGGCGCTGGTGGGCACCACCGTTGAGACGACCATCCGCACCCTCTCTCGATGGACCCGCGAGGGCCTCGTCTCGACCGGCGAATCGGGGATGACGCTCCACGACGCGACGGCCCTGGCGCGCCGCAGCTCGCTCCCCGCGGTGGCGAGAGCCTGAAGGGGCCTCGCCTTGCGTCACACGCTACGCACTGTGGCTCTCGGGCCGCAGCGTCGTAGCGTGTCGCATTTGGGGCGCTTGTTGACCGTTGAGGGTGACGCCGCGAGAAATCGCCCGGCGTGGGTGTGCGTTGCCCCTTGCGCGGCGAGGGTGAAAAGCCATAGGTACCCCGGCGCTGAACAGGCTAAGGTCGGGCCGCCGATCGAAGGCCGTTCTGGGTTCATTTCGGTAGAGAAGACAGGGTTCGCGCCTGGAGGCTACACGTCCGATGTCGAACATCACGCTCAACTATGAAGGCAAGACGCTTGATCTCCCGGTTACCACCGGCTCCGAGAAGGAGGGTGGGATCGACATCTCGAAGCTCCGCAGCGGCACAGGGCTTGTGACCCTCGACCCGGGCTTCGTGAACACCGCGAGCACCACGAGCTCGATCACCTTCCTCGACGGTGAGCAGGGCATCTTGCGTTACCGCGGGTACCCCATCGAGCAGCTCGCGCAGAAGAGCACCTTCCTCGAAACGGCGTACCTCTTGATCTACGGCGAGCTCCCCACGGCCGACCAGCTCAAGAACTTCACGCATACCATTACCCGCCACACGCTCTTGCAAGAAGACTTTCGCAAGTTCTTCGATGCCTTCCCTCGTGACGCGCACCCGATGGCCATCGTGGCCTCGACGGTTTCGGCGCTCTCGACCTTCTACCAAGACTCGCTTGACCCGCTCGACCCGCGTCACGTCGAGGTGTCGACCTACCGCCTCCTGGCGAAGCTGCCGACCATCGCGGCGTGGGCGTACAAGCGCTCGCACCGTGAGCCGTACATCTACCCCGACAACGGGCTCTCGTACGGCGCCAACTTCTTGAAGATGATGTTCGGTTACCCGACCGAGTCGTACGACGTCGACCCCGAGTACGTGCGGGCGCTCGAGCTCCTTCTCATCTTGCACGCCGACCACGAGCAGAACTGCTCGACGAGCACGGTGCGCATCGTGGGCTCGTCGAAGGCCAACCTCTTCGCCAGCGTCTCGGCGGGCATCTGCGCGCTTTGGGGCCCCCTGCACGGCGGCGCCAACCAAGAGGTGCTCGAGATGCTTGAGGGCATCCACAACGACGGCGGCAACCTTCAGAAGTACGTCGACCTCGCCAAAGACAAGAACAGCAACTTCAGGTTGATGGGCTTCGGCCACCGCGTTTACAAGAACTTCGACCCCCGCGCGAAGATCATCAAGGTCGCCTGCGACCGCGTGCTCGAGAAGCTCGGCATCAACGACCCGCTCCTCGACCTCGCCAAGCGCCTCGAAGAGATCGCGCTCAAAGACGAGTACTTCGTCTCGCGCAAGCTCTACCCGAACGTCGATTTCTACTCGGGCATCATCTACCGCGCGCTGGGCATCCCGACGAACATGTTCACGGTGATGTTCGCCATCGGTCGGCTCCCCGGGTGGATCGCCCACTGGCGTGAGATGAACGCCCTCAAGACCCCCATCGGCCGCCCGCGGCAGATCTACACCGGCGCGACGGCGCGTGAGTACGTCTCGATCGACGACCGCAAGTGACCCTCGGCGCACCCTTTGATGGGTGAGTGACCGCGCCCCGCAGCGACGATGGCTCGCTGGGGGGCGCTGTCATTTGGGGCGTCTCGCTCAGTTGCAGGCGACGGGGCGCACCTCGTAGCTCACGGTGCCGGTGCGCAGGCCCGCGATGCTGACCCGGTACACCGAGCCCGCGCGGATGGCGGGCATCTGCCACGAGATGGTGTCGTCGCCGTAGCCGTTCTGGCGCTGCATGGCGGTGACGTCGAGCCGCGTCGCGTCTTGGGTGACGGTGACGGTGTTGGCGCCCGAGACGCCGAGGCCGCTGGCCGAGAACGACCAGATCCGGGTCATCGCTTCGAGGGGCACAGGGCCCGCGTTGGGCCAGGCGACCCAAGGGCGGTTGCGCGTCGCGCCCGCGCGGCGGAGCACCCAGAGACAGGCAAAACCCGAGGTTTGTCCGTAGGTTGCGGCGCTGAGCGGGGGGTAGAGCATCCAGCGCCGGTGCCCGAGGGTCATGGTGATGTCGCGGCTGTCGTCGATCCAGCTCTGAACCGAGTACCACGGCGAGATGGCGAAGCCCCGGCCGCCGACGATGTTGCTCGACCCGGCCCCTTGGGCGCCTTCGGGCGAGTAGCACGTCCAGCTGGTGGGCGGGGTGTGCGAGAGGGCGCCGTTGCGCTCCATCATGAGGGCGCAGGCTTGGGTCGGCGTGACGTCGCTGGGGGTCTCGACCACGGGGTTGAGGCCCGCGAGCCAGCGGAAGGTGTTGGTCAAGCGGAGCGCGGCGAGGCGGGTGACCTCTGGCAAGGTGCCGAGTCCGCAGGCCGTGCCGCCGGGCGTCCATGGAGGGAGGCCGCTGCGGAGGCCGCGGTCTTGGCCCCAACGCGCGCAGACCTCGGCCTGGCTGCGGTTCGCGGGGTCGGCGTTGCTGGGCGCAGGGCCGGTGTCGACGCCGGTGTCACGCGGGCCGGTGTCGCGGGGGCCCGTGTCAGCGAGGCCTGCGTCGCGGGGGCCTGCGTCGAGGGGGGCGTTGTCGCGCGGGGCCGGGGCGTCGCGGCCGAGGTCTTCGGCCGTGGTGGCGTCGGCGGTGCCGCCAGCGTCGTCACAGTCGGCGCACGCGCTGGGGGCGGGGTCGCCGCTGCATGCCGCCAAGAGGAGTGAGAGGCTTAGTGTCACGACAGGTCGCATCGCAGCGAAGTGTCGCATGTTTCAGCGCAGTTCACGAACGCGATGGGCCGCGGCGGCGGCTTTCGTTGCGACCGCGAAGAGTGGTAGAGGCCAGCGGCAAGATGAGCGGAGACATCGGCCAGAGAAAGAAAGACCACCTCGACCTCTGCGCCACGGGCGATGTGGGCTTTCGCGATCGCACGACGCTGTTTGAGAACGTGCGCCTCGTGCACGACGCGCTGCCCGAGCTCTCGCTCGATGCGCTCGACACCCGCGTGACGCTCTTCGGAAAGACCTTGCGCTGGCCGTTGGTGATCGCCGCGATGACCGGCGGCACCGACGAGGCCGCCGAGGTCAACCGCACCCTCGCTTCGGTGGCCGAGGCGCGAGGCTATGGTTTCGGCCTCGGGTCGCAGCGCGCCATGCACCGCGCCCGCAGCGTTCAATGGACCTACGCCGTCCGCGAGCACGCGCCGACGACGCTGGTGCTCGGCAACGTCGGCCTCGTTCAGGCCCGTGAGATGAGCACCGCGCAGCTGAGGGCCCTCGTCGATGACGTGGGCGCCGACGCGCTCTGCGTGCATCTGAACCCCGCCATGGAGCTCGTTCAGCCGGGCGGCGACCGTGACTTCCGCGGCGGCGTCGAGTTCTTTCGCAGGGTGACCGCCGAGCTCGGCGTGCCGGTGATCGCCAAAGAGACCGGCAACGGGATCGCCCCTGCGGCGGCGCAGAAGCTCCACCGCGCGGGGGTCAGACACCTCGACGTGTCGGGGGCCGGCGGCACCTCGTGGGTGGGGGTCGAGACGCTGCGCGCGAGCGGCGGCGCGCGACGGCTCGGCGAGGCCCTGTGGGACTGGGGTATTCCGACGGCGGCGAGCGTGGCCCTGGTGTCAAAGCTCGGGTTCGACACGGTGATCGCGACCGGCGGCATTTTCACCGGCGGCGACGTTGCCAAGGCGATCGCGCTCGGGGCCCAAGCCGCGGGCATCGCGCGGCCCGCGCTCAAGGCCTTCAAAGAGGGCGGTCGCGACGGGGTCGAGCGCTTCTTCGATGAGGTCGAGGCCGAGCTGCGCGCGGCGATGCTGCTCACGGGCTCGGGCGATGTCGCGGCCCTTCAGCGCTGCCCGCGGGTGATCGTGGGCGAGCTCGAGCGCTGGGTCGCGCAGCTCGGGCGCTGAGCCTCTGCGGCGCGGCGACAAAGTGCGCGGCGCGGCGAAGGGCGTGTCACGCCGCGGCGCGAGGGTGCGTATGATGCGCCCACTCGACCCGTGGGAAGGGATACGCGCATGGCACGACTCCACACACACTCTGTGATCGGTCTCTTGGCGTTCGGCGCCTTCGGCTGTCGACGCGCGACGCCGACCCCGACGCCGACGGCGGTTCAGGCTGGGCCCAATGCCCTCGACCCCAATTCCCCGCAGCCCGCGCCGGGGCCTGCGCAGCCCGCCCGGGCCGGTGAGCGGGTGAGCCTCGCTGTGGGCGTCGTCGAAGGGCGCTCGAAGCCCCCCGATCGCAAGCCGAACGAAGACCTGCGGTTGACCGTGCGCCCCGAGTGGTATCCGACCGGGCAGCCGCAGAACCCGTATCCGCCGGGGGTGATGATTCCGGCCCAGGCGCCCTCGCAGGGCGTTTCGATTCAGCCGTGGCCTAGCGGGCAGGCGATGCCCGGCGGGGGCGCTCCTGGGGCCGCTCCGGGCGCTGGCGGGGGTGCGATGCCCATGCCGCCGATGCCGATGCCAGGCAACGGGGGCGTGGCGATGCAGCCGATGCCCGCGCCGACGGGGGGGCAGCCGACGGTGGGTCAACCAGTGGCGGTGCCTCCGCAGCCGACGGTGTTGCCGCCTGGGCAGGTGGGGATGCAGCCCATTCCGCCGCCGGGGCAGATGGGCCAGCCGGTGCCGGTGCAGCCCGTTCCGCCGGGGCAGGGCGCGCCGGGGCAGGGGGTGCCGGGGCAAGCGATCCCGCCCGCGATGGGGGGGCAGGTTCAGACCGTCGAGGGCGTGCTGAACGAGCAGAACCGCGGCGCCGAGGGGCGCTTCGAGGCCTACCACGCGGTGTCGCTCCGGCGCGGGCAGCGCGTTGACATGAGCCTTGAGAGCGCGGCCTTCGACACGGTGCTTCGGGTGGTGCCTCCGACCGGCGAGGCGATGGAGAACGACGACATCGACACCCGCGCGCGGAACTACAACTCGCGGCTCGATTTTACGGCGCCCATCGACGGCCAGTACCGGGTCGTGGTGACGAGCTACGAGCCCGGGCGCACGGGGCCGTACACCCTTCGGTACGCCGCGGGCGAGCCCGGGCAGGGGATGACCACCACCGCGGGGGCGACGGCGCCTCCGGGGGCCCAGACCGGCGCCGGGGGCGAGCTCGTCGCGGGCACACCGGTGAACGAGTACCTCTCGCCGGGCGACCCCTCGTCGGGGGGGCGCTACGTGCGCTCGTACCGCTTGAGCGGGCAGCAAGGCGAGATGATCACCCTGCGCGCCGAGTCGTCGGCCTTCGACACCACCCTCGCCCTCGTCGCCCCCAACGGCCAGCGGTGGACCAACGACGACACCACGCCCGAAGACACCAACAGCACCCTGCAAGTGACGCTTCCCGCGGCGGGCGCGTACCGGGTCGAGGTGTCGTCGTATCGGCAGGGCGCCACGGGGCCCTTCGCGCTGACCCGCAGCTCGTCGCAGGCGCCGACGGTGGCCGCGAACGGGCAGGTGAGCGGCAGCGTCGCGGGGCGCCGCGGCGCCGGGAGCATGTACGGCGTCTTCGTGGGCATCACCGACTACGGCGGCTCGAACAACCTCTACGGGTGCGCCGACGATGCCCGCCAGCTCGCGATGGCGTACATCAACGCGCGGCTCGGTTCGGCGGGCCAGTTCATCGTGTTGACCGACGCGCAGGCGACCACCGCGGCGGTGCGAGAGGCGATGACCACGATGGCCGGCCGGGTCGGGCCGAACGACGTGTTCATGTTCTTTCACTCGGGGCACGGGAGCCGTCACGCTTCGCAGAACGCGCAGGTCGACCCCGACGGGTACGTCGAGACCATCGTGATGCGCGACGGCGAGATCAGTTCGCACGACCTCGCGCGCATGTTCGACACCGTGCGCGCCGACGTGAACATGCTGGCCCTCGACTCGTGCTATTCGGGCGGGTTTCGCCGCGCGTTCGGGTCGAACCGCAACCGCTTCGGCATGTACTCGAGCGAAGAAGACGTCTTGTCGCAGGTGGCCCAGCGCTTTCAGGCGGGCGGCTACCTCTCGTACTTCTTGCGCCGCGGCGTCACCGACGGCGACTCGAACCGCGACGGCACCCTCCGCGCGGGCGAGCTCTCAGACTATCTCTACGCGCAGTACGCGCAGAACCGCACGTCGATGCAGACCCAAGACGGGAGCGACAACAACACCTGGCAGAACCTCGTGATCGACCGATCGGGGGTGGCGCTGAGCGACCTGCTGTGGCGCTTCCCGGTGAGGGCGAACGCGGCGGGGTTTGCCGCGCAGTGATGTGATCTCGGCCTCGGGCCCGTTGCGCCTTGCGCGGGCCGTCGCCGCTCTGGCACCGTCTCGCGCCGTGAACCGCCGCCGATGGTCATCGCTCTTCGCGCTGGTCGGCGGGCTCGCTGTGTCGTCGGTGCCGCTCGGCGCCCGCGCCCAGGTGCTCGCTCACCCGCCCACTGTCGACACCCTGCCCAATGGGCTTCGGGTGGTGACGCTCCCCTTCGATGCCCCGGGCATCGTCGCGTACTTCACGCTGGTGCGCACGGGCTCGCGCGACGAGGTCGAGCGCGGCCACTCGGGCTTCGCGCACCTCTTCGAGCACATGATGTTTCGCGGCACTCAGCGCTACTCTGCGCAAGAGTACGAGCACCGGATGCAGGTGCTCGGCGCCGACAACAACGCCTTCACCACCGAAGATTTTACGCTCTACACGGTGACCATCCCGACGGCGTCGCTGGCCGCGCTGGTGCCCATCGAGGCCGATCGCTTCAGGTCGCTCTCGTACTCCGAGCAGGCCTTTCAGACCGAGACCCGCGCGGTGCTCGGCGAGTACAACAAGAACGCCGCCTCGCCCGTTCACCAGATGTGGGAGACCCTCAGCGAGGCCGCGTTCACCCGGCACACCTACGGGCACACCACCATGGGGTACCTCCGAGACATCGCCGCGATGCCGTCGATGTACGCGTATTCACAAGACTTTTTTCGACGCTTCTACACCCCAGACAACTGCACCGTGGTGGTCGCGGGTGACGTCGCGCGCGACCAGGTGCTGGCGCTGGTGACCGAGCACTATGGCGCGTGGACGGGGCGTCGCGCGACTCCCGCGGTGCCGCCCGAGCCTGCGCAGACCGCGCCGCGACGGCGCGACCTCGTGTGGGAGGGCACCTCGCCGCCGCGGGTGCTCATCGGGTATCGGGTGCCCGCGTTTGCGTTGTCGAATCGCGACGCGGTGGCCCTCGATGTGGTGCACGCCCTGGCCTTCAGCGAGTCGTCGCCGCTCTATCAGCGCATGGTGGTGCGCGAGTCGAAGCTCCTGGCGCTCGAGAGCTGGGGCGACGAGCGGCACCGAGACCCTGGGCTCTTTGTGGTGCAGGCCGACCTCGCCGGGGCGACGGGCTTCGACGAGGTCGAGCGCGGCGTGACCGAGACCCTCGCGCAGCTCGCCAGTTCGCCGGTCGAGGCCGATCGACTCGCCGAGATGATCTCGCATCTCAGGTACGCGATGCCGATGGAGGCGCAGACCCCCGCCGCGGCGGCCACGCTGCTCGCGCGCTTCATGGCCCTCACGGGCGAGCCCGACACGTACGAGCGGTACAACCAGGCGCTCGCGACGGTGACTGCGGGCGACGTCCAGCGGGTTGTTCGGAGCTACCTGAGCGTGCCGAGGCGCACCCTCGTGACGCTCACGCCCGCGTCGGAGGCCGCGCGTGCGCCGCGCGGTGCTGTGCGCGTCGGCCCGAACCGTACCGCCGCCCCGGCCCGGAGGACGCCATGAAGCGCGCCCTCTTGGCCCTCGTGCTGGTGGGCTTGGGCTGCGGTCGTACCGTGTCGCAGCCGCGGCCTGAGGTGCCGCCTGTGGAGGCGCGGGTGATCGACCCGGGGCCGACCCCCGTCGCGGTGCCGCTGCTCTCGAACGCGCTGCGGCCCCTGGTCGAGCAGCGAAACCCCGCGTCGCCGTTGGTGACCGTTCGCGTGGTCTTCGAGGCCGGGAGCGCCGACGACCCGCCCGACCGCGAGGGCCTCACCCGGCTCACGGCGCGGCTCATGGCCGAGGGGGGCACGCAGGCGCTGCGGTACGATGCGTTTACCCGCGCGCTCTTCCCCATGGCGGGGCGCATCGAGTACTATGTCGACCGCGATGTGACGGTGTTCTCGGGCACGGTGCACCGCGACCAGCTTGCGCGCTTTTACCCGCTCTTGCGTGACGTTCTCCTCGCGCCGCGGCTCGCCGAAGAAGACTTCACCCGCGTGCGTCGGCAGTCGCGCGCCGACCTGACCTTGCAGCTCCGCGGTTCGAGCGATGAGGAGCTCGGCAAAGAGGTGTTGCAGAGCGTTCTGTACCGCGGTCACCCCTACGCGCACCCGGCGCTCGGCACCGAGGCCGGGCTCGACGCGAGCACCCTCGCTGAGCTCGTGGCGCATCGGGCCGAGGTGTTCTCTCGTGGGCGGGTGCTGATCGGCCTCGCGGGGGCGTACCCCGAAGACTTCGCAGAGACCGTGCGCAATGACTTCGCGCAGCTCCCGGTGGCGCGGGCGGCGCGGGCGGCGCTGCCTTCGGTGGCGCGGCCGTCGGGGGGGCTCCACGTTCTGATCGTCGACAAGCCGACGGCGAGCGCGACGGCGTTCTCGATGGGCTTTCCGCTCGGGCTCACGCGCCGCGACGCGGAGCACGCGTCGCTCCAGTTTGTGACCAACTACCTCGGGCTGCACCGACAGAGCGTGGGGGTGCTCTACCAGACGCTCCGCGAGGCCCGGGGGCTCAACTATGGCGACTACGCGTACGCCGAGCACTACGCCCAAGACGGGTGGTCGCGCTTTCCGCGGCCGAACATCGTGCGGCGGCAGCAGTATGCGTCGCTGTGGCTCCGGCCGGTGCCCGATCGGTACGCGCATTTCGCGCTCCGGGGCGCCCTTCGCGCGGTCGAGCAGACCGCCAACCAGGGCCTGCGCGACGACGACATCACCCGCATCCGCACGTTCTTGAACGGCTATGTGGGGCTCTATACGCAGACCGACGGGGCGCGCCTCGGCTTCGCGCTCGACGACGTGCTCGACGGGGCCGCTGAGCCTTGGGCGACCCGTCAGCGTCGCGCCTGGTCGGGGCTCACCGCACAGGCGCTCCGCGAGGTCGCCCGGCGGCATCTCGGCTCGCACGACCTCTGGGTGGTGGTGGTCTCTCCGCAGGCGCAGCGCCTCGCCGACGCGCTGGTGGCCGACGCGCCGTCGCCCATCACCTACGACTCGCCGAAGCCTGACGAGGTGCTCGCCGAAGACCGCGAGATCGCGTCGTACGGGCTCCACATCGCCCGCGAAAACGTGCAGATCGTGGGCCTCGAGCGCGTGTTCGCGACCCGCGACTGGTTGACCCCCCAGGCCGCCGCTTCGGCGCCCGCGACGCCCTGACGACGCACCTCTTTCGCGTGTCGCGCGCGGGGGGGTTAGCGCAGCCTGATCCACACCGCGAGGGCCACCGCGAGGGCCAGCATTGCGCCCGCGCTCACCCACGCCCACGGCGGAATGGCGGCCGCGTCGGGCTCGACCCGGGTCGGCGCGGCATCGAGCCGTTGGGTGCGCGTGCCCGGCGTCGGGGGCGTCGGCTCGGGGGCGCTCGGGGGCGTGGCGGCCTCTTCGGCGGCGGTGCGGGCGTGCCAGGCCGAGGCCGCGCGGGCCAGGGCTTCGACGTCGGCGTTGAGCTGAAATGTCGACGAGAGGTCGATGGTCATCTCGCTCTCGCGTTCGACGCTCCGGGTGAGGAGGGCCATCTCGTCTTCGTTGAGCGTGTGCTGGAGCTCCGCGCTCTGGAGCGCGTCGAGGAGCGTCGGCTCGGGGTCGTTCAGCGGGTCGCCGAGGGTCGCGATGGAGCCCGTGGGCGTGTCGGGCAGCGCTTCGAGCACCGCGGCGATGTGCTCGGCCTTCAACGGCAGCGTGAGCGACTCGCGGTTGTCGCGGCCCATCGCGTCGAGGGGCGGGAGCTCGAGGGCTTGCGGCAAGGCCGCGGGCGCGGGGGCGATGCGCGAGAGGTCGGGGGCCGAGGCGGGCGCGCCTGCGGCGGGGGCCGGGGGGCGCATCGAGCGCGGCGCGTCCCAGCAGGGGGCGAGCACGGCGAGGAGCTTTTCGACCGACGAGAGCCGAGCCGAGGGGCTCGAGCGGGTCACCCTGAGGAGCACGCTCCAGAGCGCGTCGGGCACCTCGGGGCGGCGCCGATACCCGGCGATGCCGTCGCGGGTCGAGCCTCGGTCGGCGAGCATTTCGAGCAAGAGGAGCCCCAACGCGAAGACGTCGGTGAGCACCGTGGGGGCCTCGGCGGCGTGCTGCTCGGGCGCGAGGCAGAGGGCGGTGCGGGCGCGGCCGGGCTCGGGTCGGTGGAAGTCGACCTCGCCGAAGAGGCCGCCGTCGATGACCCAGGGCGCGGGCCCCGCGGGCCCCTCGAAGATCAGCACCGTGGCGGGGCAGACCAGGCCGTGCACGAAGGGCGTCTTCTCGGCGTGTCCGGCCATCACCGCGGCGGCGCTGCGCTCGAAGGTGCGGCGCATGAACGCGAGGTCTCGCGGCGCCTCGGGGCTCGCGTCGAGCAGTGACCCGAGCGAGGGCGCGTCGGTGTGCTCGTAGACGACGAAGCCGCGCTCGGCGAAGACGCCCTCGTCAATGATCGAGAGCGCGTGGGGGTGACGAAAGCCCCTGGCCGCGCGCAAATTGCGCTGGAGCGCCCTCGGGAGCCGGACGAGCTTCTCGACCCGCCGCAGGCTCTTCACCGTGACCCGCCGATCGCCGAAGTGACGGTCGGTGGCGCGCCACGCCTCGCCGAGCCCGTGGTCATCGCGCGGGCCGACGAGCGTGTAGCGCTCGGAGATCAGCGCCCCTGGCTCCCAACTCTGCATGGGGTCAGTGAATCGCAACCCGCGGCGCGGTCAAGGATTTGACCCCTCGCAGAGCATCGCCGCGAGGGCCGCGAGGGCGTGTGCAACGGCCTGCGCATCGTTCGGGTCGAGGCTGAGATCGGGCGCAACACGCGTGAAGGGCCGCCCGTCGGGGAGCCGCCAGCGGGCCTCGGGCGCGCTCGCACCGGCGGCGTCGTGACGGTCGACGCGGCTCTTGCCGTAGGTCGCCGCGCCGACGACGATGGCCCGCTGGTGGTGCTGCAAGGTCGCCGCGAAGAGCTCGGCCGCCGAGGCGGTGAGACCGTCGGTGAGCAGAAAGAGCGGCGCGGTGAGGGGGCCGGTGACGCCGACCCGTCGTCGCTCGGCGCCGACCGCTGTGTCGAGCACCGTGAGGCACGCGCCCGCAGGGAGGAACAGCGCCGCCGCGTCGAGGGCCGCGTCGAGGGCGCCGCCTGGGTTGCCGCGGAGGTCGATCAGCCAGGGGCCCGGGGTGCTGTGCCGGGCGGCCCTCAGCGCCCCAACCGTGGCGTCGTCGAAGCGTGAGAGGGGTACGACCGCCACGCCCCCGATCAGGCCGCTGATGGTGCCCTCTCGGGGCGGCAACGGGCCTTCGCTAAACAGCACCGTGGTGACGCTCGGCACGGTGACCGACCCGACGGCGTTGGCGCCGTTCTGGGTTGTGGTCGAGGTGAGGCGCACGGCCGGGACGCCGTCGATGTAGACCGCGGGGTCGCCCGAGGTGAAGCTCGCCTTGCCGCGGTTGGCCGAGCTGGTGCCGGCCTCGTCGCCGTTGCTCGACGCCACGCTCGTGAGGAGGGTCATGGCGTTCATCATCGAGACCTTGACGGTCTCTGAGCAGCCCGTGGCCTGGGCGTTCATGGCGTCGTTGGTGTAGGGGATCGGGTCAGCCCCGGACGCGGCGGGGGTGAGGCACACGTCAGGCGTCGCGATCGCGTCGCCGACGCCGCGGTTGGCGGCGGTCATCATGGGCGGGGGGCTCCGTAGGCTGTGTCAACCAAGGTGAATGGCCTTGCCGTTGAGGACGAGCTTCTCGTCGGTGAGCACCGTGGCGGCCTTGCTCTGTTGCAGGCTGTGCCCGCGCACGAGGGTGTGGAGCGTGCCTGCGTGGGTGTGCAAGAGCTCTGAGACCCGCTGATGGAGGCTCCGCGCGTGGAGGTTGGCGCGCTCGGTGACGAGCTCCCAAACGGCGCTCCGGAGGCTGACCTCGGGGGCTTCGAGGCGGATGCCCTGGTGGCCCTCGATGGCGACGGTGCTCTCGCGGCTCCGCAGCGTGAGGGGCCCGCGGGCCTCGACGTGGGTGTGGCCGCGGCCGTCGATCACGCCGATGACCCACGCGGCGTCGTCGTCGTCGATCACGAGCAGCACGTCACCCGCCACGGGCTCGTAGCGCATGGGCATCGCGAGGCGGGCCTCGCGCACCACGCCATCGCGGGCGCGCTCCACCGTCACCCGCTCGGCATCGAGCACCGCGCGCACCGTGGCGGGGCCGAGCCGAGGAGACGCGACGGTCGACGAGACGGGCAGACGGGCGACGGCGTTCGACATGGGATCAGCCTTCGGGTGTGTTGTTGAGGGTGTCAACGAGGTGCTTCGGCGGCGCCCAGGCCTCGGCTTCGAGGCGCTCGAGCTGGTCGCGGGTGAGGCCCCGGGTCGAAGCCCCGTCGTAGAGCGCCCCCGCGTCGCGGACGTGGTGAAAGACTGCGCGGTCGAGCACCGCGTCAGAGAAGACCGCCCCGTCGAGGGTCGCGTGCGAGAAGTCAGCGTCGCGGAGCAGCGCCCCGACCAGCGAGGCCCCGGTGAGGGTCGCGTGACGCCAGAGCGTGCCAACGCCCGAGACGCCCCCGAGGTCGCTCTCGCGCAATGTTGACATTGTGAACATCGCGCGGTCGACGGTGGCGCGGCCGAAGCGGGTGTGGGTGAGGTCGGCGTGGCTGAAGTCGACGCCGCGGGCCTGGGCGCCGGTGAGGGTAGCGCGGGTGAGGGCGGCGTGGCTGGCCTTGGCGAAGGTCATGACGGCGTCGTCGAGGGAGGCCCCGACCATCGAGGCGCGGGTGAAGTCTGCGCCGCTGAGGTCGCAGCGCTTGAGCGAGACGCCGTCGAGCCGGGCGTCTACGAACGAGCAGCGCCGAAGGCTGAGGCCCTCAAGGTCGAGACCGCGCAGGTCGAGGCCGTCGAAGTCGATGCCGCGAAGCCGCGCGCCGCGCAAAGAGACGGCTTCGAGGGGCGAGTCGCTGAGGCCCGTGTCGAGCAGCGAGGCGCCGTCGAGGTAGACGCCGCGGAGGGGCGAGCCGATGAGCTGGCAGCGCTCGAAGGTGACCTCGTTGAGCCGCGCGCCGTCGAGGCGAGACGCGCTGAAGGTGGCGCTCGAGAGCTGCGCGCGAGAGAGCGTCGCGGCCGAGAGGTCGCAGCCCTGGAAGCTCGTCGCCGCGCCCCGGGCCCCGGTGAAGTCGGCGCCGCGGAGGGAGCAGTTCAAGAAGGCCGTCATGGTGAGGTCGCAGCCGGCGAAGCTGTGACGGTCGAGGGTGAGCCCTTCGAAGACGGCGTGGGTGAGGCTGAAGCCCTGCCAGCGGCGCCCGCCCGGCGGTGCCTCGGGCGGAGGCGCGGGGTCGAGGGCGGCCCTGACAAAGCGCGCGCCAGAGAGGGCCTGCGGGAGCGTCGCGTCGACGAGATCGGTGCCGAGAAAGAGGGCCCCTTCGAGCTGAGCCTCGTCGAGGGCGGCGCCGCCGAGCGAGGCCTGCGAGAAGTCTCCCTCTTGATGGACCGAGCGCCCGAACCGCGCCCCGGTGAGGGTCGACCCCACGAACGAGCACTTCACCAGCGTGACCTCGCCGAGGCGCAAACCCTGCAGCGCGCACCGCACGAATTGAACCCCTTCGAGGCGCCCCGCTCGAAACTCAAGGCCCTCGGCCCGCACCCCGAGGAGCCGGGCGCCCTTCAGCTGCGCCGCGCCGAGCGAGGCCCCCGCGGCGTCGAGGTCGGCGAGGAGGGCGCCTTCGAGCGACGCGCCGTCGAGGCTCGACCCGACGAGCGAGACCCGCGCGAGCTGCGCGCCCGTGAGCCGGGCCCCGTCGAGCCTGGCGTCCTTGAGCGAGCCCTCGAGCACATGCGCGCCCTCCATCGATGCGCCCACGAGCGAGGCCGCGTCGAGCCTCACCCGGAGCAGCGTCGCGCCGCCGAGCCGGGCCCCGTCGAGGCGGGCCCCCGCGAGGTCGAGGTCGACGAGCGTCGCGCCCTCAAGGCTCCCGTCGAGGGCGCGTTGCAGAACCTCTTGGGCGGTGATCATCGTCGCTCCGGGTCGAGCGTCGAGGCGTAGAGCTTCGCGTCGAGAAAGTCGGTGTCGCGCCCCGCGGCCTCGCGGAGGTCAGCGCCGTAAAGGCTCGCGCGCCGAAAGCTGGCGCCGTCGAGGGCGCTGTGGGCCAGCGACGCCTCGAAAAAATTGCAGTCGTCGAGCGTCGCGCCGCGCAGCGAGGCGTGCTCGAAGCGGGCCTCGGCGAAATCGGCGCCCGCGGCGCGGAGGTGGTCAAAGACGCCCTCGTGCCCGAGGCACCGTCGTAGCCGCGCGAGTCGAAAGTCTGCCCTGGCGAAGCGCCCCTCGCTGAGGTTCGCCCGGCTCAGCTCGGCCTGTCGAAACACCGCGTCGCCGGCCTTCACCGCGACGAGCCGCGCGTTGACGAGGGCGGCCCGGGTGAAGCGCGCGGCCTCAAGGGTGGCGCCCTCGAAGCTCGTCGACCGCAGGGTGGCGCCTTCGAAGCGCGCGCCTGCGAGATTGGCGCCGCTGAAATCGCTGCGGGTGAAGTGCGCCTCGGCGGCGATCAGCGCGGGCGCGTCGACCGACAGCATCGCCACGTAGTCGCCCCGGGCCCCGACGAAGCGAGCCCCTCTCAGTTGGGCCTCGCCGAAGTGCGCGCCGTCGAGCCGGGCGTCGGTGAAGTCGGCCTCGTGGGCTACGAGACGCTGGGCGTTGAGCTGCGTGAGCCGCGCGCCGCGGAGGCTCGCCCCGCTGAGGTCGGCCTCGTAGAACACCGCGCGGTGGAGCGAGGCTCCGTCGAGGACGGCGCCGCGCAGCGAGGCCCGGGTGAACACCGCGCCGTCGAGGGTGGCCCCGCGCAGGTCGACGCCGTCGAGCCGGGCGTCGGTGAAGTCGCGCTCGAAGAGGTTCGCACCGGGGCCCGGGGCCTCGGTCGAGAGCGGGCCCGGCGGCGTGTACTCGGGGTCGAGCTGGCGCCACGCGGGCGCATCGACCAAGGCCTCCAAGGGCCCGAGCGCCGCGTCAGAGAGGGCCGCGTCTCGCGCCTGCGCCTCGGCCTTCAAGCGCTCGACCTGCGCGAGCATCGCGCGCACCTTGGCCCTCAGCCTGAGGTCGGGCAGGGCGCCCGGTCGCAGGGGCAGGGCGAGGGGCGCCTCGGGCGGCCCGGGGGCAGCCTCGGTGAGCGGGGTGGCCGCAGACGACGGAGCCGCCGCGGCGGCCGCTTCGGTGTCGCGGAGGGCGCCGTCGAGGGCCGCGGCCTCGCGCGGGGTGAGCGCCGCGCGGGCGCCCTTCAGCGTCGCAGACTGCGGGTCGTTGGCCGACGGGGGCGCCTTGAGGAGGTGCAGCGCGCGCTCGGCCTCGTCGGGCGGGAGCGCGCCCCGCAGCGTCGCCTCGACGCCCAGTGGATCTGCGCGAAGTGCTTGAATTTCTTCGAGAAACGAGCTCGCCGGGGCGAGAGCCTGGCCCGCCGCGTGGTGCTTGAGGAGCATCACCGTGAGGCCGCGCAGGCGCGGGTCGGCGACCGGCGTGTGACCGCGCCAGGTGAGGGTCACCCGGAGGGCGTCGGGCTCGAAGAGCACGGTGTCGAGGGTGAGCGGCAGCGCGCGCAGCCCCTCGTCGGCGACCTCGAAGATGGCGCGAAAGCCGAGCCCCGGGAGCCTGCCTTCGAGGAGCGGCCGTTCGGGGTGGAGGTTCTGAAGCGCGAAGGGCTCGTCGCCCCGGAGCGGCGTCTCGAGCCATTGATCTTCGGGCGCGCATTGAAAATAGCGCGGGTCGAAATCGTCGGCGTATCCGGCGCCGCCCGCGGCCCGCCATCGAGCGCCGTAGGCGCGCCCGAGGTGACGTGCCCTCGGCCACCACGCAGGGTTTCGCGGGGCGAAGCAGGCCGCGGGGGTGCCCGGGTCTCGCCCCGAGAGCGGCGCCTCGGGGGCCTCAAGGTTCGGCGCCACGAGGCCGTCGAGCCCGACCCCGACGGGGTTGTCGCGGAAGCTCGAACCACCCCAGGCGCGAGACCACACCAGGGGCATCGAGACGAAGGGCTCGGGGGCCGAGAGCGCCGCGTCGGCGCGTCGATCGGAGTACGCCCGCGGGCCCACCACGCGGAGCGATTTTGACCACCCGCCGAGGCTGACGCGTACGGGGCATTGCGGCGTGGCGCGCCCCCCCGGGGCCCAACAGCGCCCCTCGACGAGCACCTCGGCGAAGGGCTTCTCGAAGGCGAAATCGTCGACCCCCCGAGGCGCCCCGCGGCGGTCGAGGTCGGCCTCGTCGTAGCGCTCGCTTGAGAGGGCGCCCTGTTCTTCGTCGAGGCTGAGGGCGCCGTCGGCGCCGAGGGTGAAGCGGCCCCGCACGACGACGCTCGCGAAGCGCTTGCCGGGGCCACGGAGCACCGGTCGAACCGCGAAGAGGACTGGCAACGAGCGGCGGATGATCACGGCTACTCGACGGTGTTGCCGAGCGACACCTTGGGGCTCGTGACGGTGTACGAGGTGCCGACCTTCTTGATGCCTGGGATGACAATCTCGGTCGAGATGCCTGCGGTGATGCCGATCTTCGCGCCTGCCTTGATGTCGGTGAACGAGCCCACCCCGATGTCGGTGAACACGCCCGCCTTGAGGGCCGTCACGGCGCCGACGAAGAGGTCGGTGAGCATGGTCATGGTGAGGCTCACCGCCTGCGGCACCATCACGACGTCGAGCTCGGCCCCGGCGAGGATCTTGGCGTCGAGCAGGCTCCCCCCGGTGGTGACGTTGGTGATGCTGGTGGCGTTGACGTTCTCTTGGAGCGTGGTGGTGACGTTGGTCTGGTTCAGCACGGCGGCCGCCGAGAAGGTCTCGGTGCTGAGCCCGCCGACCACCGTGGTGGCGATGTTCGAGATGCCGATGTTGGTCATCGACTGGACGCCGCCGTAGTTTTCGAGCCGCGTGACGTTGTCGCTCTTGACGTTCTCGACGATGGCCACCGCGTGGGTGGCGGTCGAGATATTGACCGCGTTGGTGAGGCTCAGCATCTCGACCGCGAAGGTCTCGTCGCGCATCACCAGCACGGGCCGCTTGAACGAGCCCGTGTAGCTCTCGATGCGCGCGGCCCAGGTCTTCTCGGTGATGTCAGGGCACTCGCTCGCGTCGTCTTCGTTGCCCACCTCGCTGCTCTGGGCGGTGCCTCGAAAATAGCTGTGCTGCTCGCCCGTGAAGCGATCATAGACGCGGCCGTTGTGGGTCTTGGTGGTGGTCCAAAACCCTTCGTCGTCGTAGCGGACTTCGGTGGTGTCGACCTCGGCCAGGTTCGCCCCCAGCCCGCGCGAGACGCCGCCCGAGAAGTCGAAGCCTGAGCCCTCTCCCGGCGAGAGGTTCGCGTCGCTGTCGAGGCTCCCTTGGCGCCCAAGCACGAGGAGCTTGTAATTGCCACGGATGACCTCGATCTTGTCGCCGCGCGTGGTCGAGATCCGGTTGCCGTCAGAGTGGTCGCGCCAGCCGCCGCGGGTGAAGAGCTTCGCCGTCTCGGCGCTCCGCGCGGCGGGTGTGAGGTGGTTGGTGTGGCCGCCCCAGTCTCGCGCGTCGTCTTGAAAGATCACCGGGCCGTTGTCGAAATTGCTCTCCCAGATGTGGTCTTCGCCGCCCGAGTGGTCGAGCCCGCGCACCGCCGCGAGCACCGCGAGGTCGGTGCCGAGATGCTTGAGCTGCGCCACCGCGGGGGCCTCGGCGGTGGGCGCCACCGCGGCCTCGCCCGGGTCGCTGACGCCGAGCCGGAGGTACGACCCGCGACCGGCGTGGTCGTAGTCGGGCACCTCGATCTTGAGAAACTTCCCAGCGACGGTGTCGTTCGGGTCGGGCATCGGCGGGCCTCAGTCGTCTTTGAGCGTGATGTGGATGCCACTTTGCGTCTGGAGCCGGTGAATCAAGTGGTTTTGATCACCGACCATGGGCCGGTTGGCGCCATCGTGGACAGCCCCGACCACGACGGGTCGGTCGGGGTCGCCGTCGACGAAGGCGACCATCACCTCGGTGCCGGGCTTCAACGGGAGGTGCATCCCGTAGCCGTTGCCCGCGTGCGGTTGGAGCCGCCGGAGCCGCGTCGAGGGCGGCCGCCCCGGGTGAGGCCGGGTGTCAAACTGAAAGCGCACGAGGTAGCGCCCCTCGGCGTCGAGCGCGGCCTCGTCGCCCTCGACCTGGTTCGTCGCCGTCGCGACGTGGCCGACCACCAGGCCTGCGATGTGGGGCCTCGGCGTCTCTCGCGCCGGGCGCCAGGGCACCGACGGCCCGAGGCACTCGAAGCGCACGGTCGGGCTCTCAAGGCTGTCGTCGAGGGCGCGCGCCGAGAGGGTGGCGCTCACCACCAGGAGCGGCGTCGCAGGCACCCGCGGGTGGCCCTCGATCACCACGCGGTACCCTGCGGCGATCTCGACCTGCGAGGCCAGCCCCTCGTAGCGCGAGAAGGTCGCGTCGCTCGCCTCGACCCGCAGCGCCGCGTGCTGGAGCGCTTCGGCCGGCGAGGCCACCCCGCGCCCTTGTTCGATCTGCACCTCGGCGCCGCCCCATCGCCCGGCGCGTTGACCCTCGACGCGCACCGTCGGGGTCGGCGCGTGATGGTCGCGCACCCGCGCCGCGCCGCTCACCGCGCGGAGCTTGCGTGAGAGCGCGTAGACGCCTCGGGTGAGGCCCTGCGTCGAAAAGGTCACGGGCTCGGGCAGCGCCTCGAAGCCGAGCATGTGGTCGACGAAGACCACCCCGTCGGCCTCGCGCATGTCGGTGAGCACGGTGATGCCCGCGGCCTCGCAGAGCCGCAGCACAAACGCGAGGTCGGTCTCGTCGTACTGAACGACCTGCGGCAGCGGCGCAAAGGCCCGCTCGCAGCGCCACGAGACCTTCGCGCCGAGGCCGTGCCGAGCGAGGGTCTCGGTTACGATCGCCCGCAAGGTGAGGTCGACAAAGACCGCGGGCGTGGCGGCGAGCCCGAGCAGCGCGAGGCGCGGCCCCACCGTCAGCGTGAACGCACGCAGCGAACCCTCTGGGCTGAGGTCTTCGTCGACCGCCGTCACCACCCCCGAGAGCTGCCGGAGCGCGCGCCCGCCCTGCGAGAGCGTCACCGTGAGCGGCTCTCGCAAGAGGCTCTCGGGCTCGAAATCGACCTGCCGCGCCGCGATCGACAGCTCGAGCCGCGAGGGCTTGCCGAGGCGCTCGGTGAGCGTAAACGCCGTCACCTCCCACTGGGGGGCCGAGAAGGGCTCGCGCTCAAACCACAACCGCAGTCGTTCTTCGCCCACGCCCGCATACCAACGGCTCCGAGTGGGTCTGTCAACGCGTTGAGGCCGACTCCAAAAGTTTCTCTGCAAAGGCCAAGAGGCTCGGCGCCTCAGAAGGGGTGAGGTGCAGGGTCAGCACCTGTGTGCAGCCCTTGTCGTCGAGGGTCACCCGAAGCGTGCCGACACGCTGATCGAGGGCCTCGGCCTCGTCTGACGCGGTGATGGTGGCGACATGCCACGCGAGGGCGGTGACCTTGGGGGCGAGACGGGCCGCGGCGGCGGCGCCGAAGCTTCGCCTCAGGTGACGCAGCGCGATGGGATAGCCCGCGCCGAGCACGGTAACGAGCCGCCCCCCCGCGTCGCCCACGAGCGCGCTCAGGTCTTCTTCGAAGCGGGCTGTCGAGAGCCCGCGCCGCGCCGCTGCGCGCACGAGAAAGCGGGCGGCCTTGAGCACCCTGGCGAGGGTGTCGCCGTCGCAGCGATGGCGCGCGACGTAGGCGTCGAGGTGGCCTTCGAGCGCGGGGTCGAGGGGCGTGTCGAGGCTCGGGGCGAGAGCCTCCCAGAGGGTGTCGGCCACCGACGCCGGGAGCGACCCGAGGGCGGTGAGATCGGCGGCGAGGTCGGACGGGGCGTCGGCGCCCCCGAGGCTGTGGAGCTTCATCGCAGCGCCGAGCATCGCACAGCCGTCGCCGCGCGTGCGTTCAGCGCAAGACCTTGAAGGCGTGGCCCCAGGAGTTGCGCAAGAAGCCCGGGGCGCACCAGGTGATGCAGAGCGGCTCGATGGCCCGCGCGCCCTCGACCCCGCCGAGGTCTTCGGCGTCCCACCCGAAGGCGTCGAGGAGGGCCACGGTGGTGGCCTTGGCGCCGGCGTCGTCGCCCGCGATGAACATGGTCGGTCGGGTGCCGCCGAAGTCGGGGTTGACCATCTTCGCCGCGCCCACACACGAGAAGCATTTCACGAAGCGGGCCCCGGGCGCCGCGCGCTGGAGCTGCTCCATCAAAGAGCCCGAGAGACTCGTGAAGAAAGGCAAGATGCCCTTGTCGGGCGCGCCTGAGATGGGGTTCGTGGCATCAAGCACGACCTTGCCTTCGAGGCCCGCGGCGAGCTGCTTCACCAGCGCCTCGGCCACGCCGCCCTGCACCGCCAGCACGGCGATGTCGGCGCCTTCGAGGGCCGCCGCGAAGGGCCGCTCGGCGATGCCCTCGGCCGCTGACCAGGCCCCGAGCTTGTTGCCCTCGCGGCTCGCGATCACCACCGTGTGACCGTGCCTCTTGAACCCCACCGCGAGGGTCTGACCGACCGTGCCTGAACCGAGAACTGCGACCGTTGCCATGGCTTTGATACCCCCAAGAGCGTCGAGCCCTCACCCGTTGAGCGCGCGGCGCGAGGCCTCGATAACCACCCTGTTCGCCGCGGCAAGGCCCCAGCGTCAGCGCGACGCGCCCTCGGCGATGAGCCGCGCGGCGCTGCGACGGGCGAGGCCGATCACGTCGGGGATGCCCACACCCTCGTAGGCGCTCCCGAGGAGGTAGAGGCCGCGATGGGGCGCGAGGGCGTCGGCGATCTGTTCGACCCGCGCGCGGTGCCCGACGGTGGGCTGGGGCGAGGTGTCGATGAAGCGATAGACCTTGGTGAACGAGGGCTCGGCGTCGACCGTGATGAGGCGCTTGAGGGCGCGCCAGCCCATCGCGGTGAGCGCCGCATCGCTCAGGCCGAGGTGCTCGGCGTGCGCGGTGCCGCCGACGAAGACCCGAATCAGCGCGGTGTCTCTGGGCGCGCGGTGAGGCCATTTTGCGCTCACAAAGGTCGAGGCCAAGATATCAAAGCCTTCGCGCCGGGGGACGACGAAGCCCGTGGCGTCCATCGGGTGTTTGACTGCGGCGCGGGGCAGGGCGAAGAAGACCGTCGCGGCTGAGCCGTAGCCGATGGCCGAGAGGGCGCGGGCGACGGCGGGGTCGAGGTCTTCGACGATCCGCGCGCTGCGGTGGGCCGGGAGGGCCAACATCACCGCGTCGGCGTCGATGGCGCCGTCGTGGGTGCTGACCCGGTACCGCGCGCCCTCTCGGGTGATCGCGCGAACGGGCGTGTCGCGTCGCACCGTGCCCGGCGCGAGCTGCGCTGCGAGGGCGTCGATGAGGCTCCCGGTGCCGCCTCGGAGCGACACAAACGCCGACGGGGGCGGCGCGCCCGGGTGACGTCGCGGGGCGGCCTCGCGCGCGGCCAACAGTAGGCTCGGCTGCGTCGCGGCCATCTTCACCAGCTGCGGGAAGGTGCTCCGCGCCGAAAGCTGCCACGCGTCGCCCGCGTAGACCCCCGCGAGGAGCGGCGACGTAAACGCTTCGACCACCTCGGACCCGAGCCGATCGGCCACCAGGGCCCCGAGCGACACGTCACCTGCCGCGACGCGACGGGGCAGCACGCGGTCGAGCAGCATGCGCGCCTTGCCGAGCGGCGAGAGCATCGGCGAGCGCAGCACGGGCCCCACGCGGGTCGGCACGCCGAGCACGATCCCCTCAGGGGTCGGGGTGAGCGCCCCGCGATGCACCATGTACACCTTGCGGTTCTCGCGCTGCGTCTCGACCAGGGCGTCGCCGAGGCCGAGCTCGCGGCAGAGCGTCTCGCCGTCGCGCTTGGCCGCCACCCAACCGTCGGGGCCGCCGTCGATCTGGAGCTCGCCGATGCGCTCGGTGATGAGGTTGCCGCCGAGTCGCGAGGCGCCTTCGAGCACCGTGACCGCGAGCGGCCTCGGGCTCTGCCGCGCCGCCCGCGAGAGGGCCCAGGCCGCGGTGAGGCCCGAGAGGCCGCCGCCGACGATGACAACACGGAAGGGTTCAGCTTGGCTCATGCGCGTTCAGAGGCGCTGTGCACAAAGGCTGCCAGCGCCTGAACGTTCTCGACCGGCGTCTCGGGCAAGATGCCGTGCCCGAGGTTGAAGATGTGCCCCGGCAGACCCCGCGCGTCGTCGAGCACCGCCTGGGCCCGCGAGAGGAGCAGCGCGCGCGGCCCCAAGAGGAGGATCGGGTCGAGGTTGCCTTGCAGCGCGATCTGGTCGCCGACCTGGGCCTGGGCGTGGGCGAAGGAGCAGCGCCAGTCGACCCCCATCACCGTGCCCCCGGCCTGCTTCTGAAGCCCGAGCAGCGTCGCCGTGCCCGTGCCGAAGTGAATCACCGGCACCCCGGTCGCCTCGGCCGCGCGCAAAATCTTTTGTACGTGGGGCAGAACGTAGTGCGCGTAGTCGTGCGGCGAGAGCTGGCCGATCCACGAGTCGAAGAGCTGCAAGGCTTGCGCGCCCGCCTCGACCTGCGCGACGAGGTAGCGCGCGGTGGTCTCGCTGAGCACCTGCATGAGGACGTGCCAGGTCTCGGGCTCGCCGTACATCATCTTCTTGGTGAGGGCGTAGTGCTGCGAGCGCCCGCCCTCGATGAGGTAGCTCGCGAGGGTGAAGGGCGCGCCCGCGAAGCCGATCAGCGGGGTCTTGCCGTCGAGCTCGCGGCGGATCAAGCGCACCGCGTCGAGCACGTACCCGAGGCCCTCGTGGGGGTCGACCACCCGCAGCGCGTCGACCTGGGCGCGGGTCCGAACGGGCTGGTGAATCACCGGGCCCTCGCCCTTCTCGAAGCTGAACGGAGCCCCCATCGGCTCAAGCGGCAAGAGGATGTCAGCGAAGAGAATCGCGGCATCGACCTCGAGCGCGCGGAGGGGCTGCATCGTCACCTCAAGCGAGAGCTCGGGGGTGCGGCAGAGTTCCAAGAGCGAGTGCTTCGCGCGGAGGGCACGATACTCGGCCATGTAGCGCCCCGCCTGCCGCATGAACCACACCGGCGTGCGGTCTACCGGCTCACATCGACACGCCCTGAGAAATCGATCGCGCATAGGGCCCGCGAAGCTACTGCACTTCGCCGGGCCGCTCAGCACCCATTTTCACACGCACCCGCTGCGTCACTCCGACGCACGCCTTGCGCGGGTCGCGGGGGCCTTTCGCGCGCGCTTCGACGTCGCCTTCACGGCCGGTGCGGGCACGCCCTCGGCGAAGGCGAAGGCCGTCTCGCAGCCCTCGCGCCAGCGCCCGCAGCCGTAGCCCTGTCGACCCACCTTGAGCGTCGCGAGGCCGCAGCGCGGGCAGACGATTCCGGTGTCGCTCCCGAGGGCGAGGCTCGGCGGACCGGGCGGCAGGATCGGCGCGGGGGCCGCCTTCTTGCGAGCGCGCGGCGCACGAGCCTTGGGCGCAACGGCGGCGTCACGCGCTCTCGCCTTGGGGCGCGGCGCTGAGGCGCCCCGAGACGCGCCCTGCCTCGCGGCCGACGCGACCGCCGCGCGCGGCGCCCTGACCCCCGGAGCGCTCACCACGCGGTTCACCATGTCTGCGACCAACTCTTTGATATCACTCATGAATCTGGCGCGGCTCTCGGCGCCTCGGGCGATCCTGACGAGGCGCTCCTCCCAGGCGCCGGTGAGCTCGGGCGAGGCGAGGGCGGGCACCGCGAGGCCATCGACGAGGGCTTCGCCGAGCGCGGTGGCGGCGAGCGATTTGCCCTGCCGAACGATGTACCCGCGGGTGATGAGGGTCTCTAGGGTCGAGGCCCGGGTCGCGGGAGTGCCGAGCCCGCGGTCTCGCAGGGCCTCGCGCAGGGCCTCGTCGTCGACCTGTCGCCCCGCAGACTCCATCGCCGCGAGGAGCGTCGCGTCGGTGAGCCTTCGCGGCGGCGAGGTTTGCTTCTCGAGCGCGCGGTAGGCGCCGCGCAGCACGGTGCCCACGCCGAGGGGCGGCACGGGGTTGGGCGCGGCGTCGTCGCCTGCGTCGCTCGGGGCTTCGTCGCCGAAGCCTGCGACCTCTTGCCACCCGGCCACGACCCTGACGCGCCCGCGGGCCACAAAGGTGTCGGGCCCCGGCGGCAAGACCTTCAGGAGCGTGACGTCGTCGGTCGGGGCGTCGTCGCCCTGCGGAGGCGCCTCGGGCGTCGCCGAGAGGGGCCTGGCGACCCCTTCGCCCACGGTGACGCCGAGCACCGTGAGGTCGAACTCTGCGTCGGCGAAGAAGGCACCGACGAAGCGCCGCACGACGAGATCGTAGAGCCGCCACGCGTCGGGGCTCAGCGCGTCGGGTTGCGGCGCGTGGTCGGTCGGGATGATCGCGTGGTGGTCGCTCACCTTGGCGTCGTCGAAGACCCGCGCGGGTCGCACGATGGGCGCCGCGAGGAGGCGCTGGGTGAAGCCCGCGTAGCGCGGCTCGCGCCCGAGCGCGCGCAGGATGTCGGGCACCTCGGCGTGCATCGCGCGCGGCAGGTGACGCGCGTCGGTGCGCGGGTAGGTGAGCAATTTGTGACGCTCGTAGAGGGCCTGGGCGAGGTCGAGGGTGTGCTGCGCTGAGAAGCCGAAGCGCGCGTTGGCGGTGCGCTGCAGCGAGGTCAGGTCGAAGAGCTTCGGGGGGCTCACCCGCTGGCGGCGGGTCTCCGAGGTGCTCACCCGCGGCCCCGACGGCGGGAGCGGCGTCGCCTTGAGGCGGGTGATAAGCGCCGCGGCGAGCGCGGGCTCTGCGAGGCGCGTCTCCTTGTCGGCCACCCACCGCGCCAGAAAGCGCTGCCCCTCGGCCGACGTGAACCGACCCTCAACCTCCCAGAACGGCCGCGGGACGAAATCGCGCAGCCGCTTCTCTCGCCCCACCACCATCGCCAGGGTCGGCGTCTGCACCCGACCGAGGGTGAAGAGGGCGTCGCTCCCCGCGGCGCGGCCCCGCAGCGTCACCGCCCGGGTGGCGTTCATGCCCACGAGCCAATCGGCCTCGGCCCGCGAGCGCGCGGCGTCAGCCAGGGGTTGGTACTTCGCGCCCGGCTCAAGCTTCGCGAAGCCCGCACGGATCGCCGCGTCGGTGAGCGACGAGATCCACAGCCGCCGCACCGGCATCCGCGCCCCGGCGAGCTCGTAACAGAGCCTGAAGATCAGCTCGCCCTCGCGCCCCGCGTCGCACGCGTTGACCACCTCTTCGAAGCGCCGATCGCAGAGCAGCCGCTTCACCACCCGCCACTGCGCGAGGCTCGTCTTGACGGGCTGCAACGCGAAGGGCTCGGGCAACATCGGGAGGTGGTTGAGCGACCACGCCTTCCACCCTGGGTTGTAATGCGCGGGCTCGACCAGCTCGACCAGGTGACCGATGCACCAGGTGATGCACCGCCCGTTGCCTTCGAGCGCGCCTTCGCCCCGGCCGCCGACCCCCAAGGCCCGCGCGAGGTCTCGGGCCACACTCGGCTTCTCGGCAAGAATCAGCTGCATCGCCCGACGAGCTATGGCCCCCCTCGCTTCGTGCTGCAAGCGCCGAGATGACAGTGTATGTCACCCCACAATGGATGCGCGGGAAACCCAGCGACCTGTGTGGCGGAGCTTTGACCCTCGTTGGGTGGGCAACGCGGCGGCTCACGCGCGCGCTGGGGGGCTCGCGGTGGTGACGGCGCGGGCCGCCTTCGCCCTGGTCGCGCCCGGCCCCGAGGGTGAGCTCGCGGAGCTCGCGGTGTGGGCGCTGCTCGACCTACGCGCGGGCGACCTTGAGCCCGTCGACGCGGGCGAGGCCGAGGGGCTCTTGCGGGTGCGCCTCACCCCGGGTCAGTGCGCGCAGTGCCTCGCGTGGGCCGAGCGCGACGCGGCGCTGCCCGGGCACACCGTCGGCGTTGATTTCGCGTGTCTCGACTGCGCGATGTGCTGTCGCAACAACCGCGTCGTGCTCGAAGACGAAGACTTCGCGCGTTGGGCGGCGGCTGAGCCCGCGGTGTCGCCGGGGCGGGTCCACACGCGCCGCGGGGTGCGCACCCTGGCCGTCCTCAAGAACGGCGATTGCCAACATCTTCGGGGCAACCGCTGCGACATCTACGCGCAGCGGCCGAACAACTGCCGCGCCTTCCCCATGGGGAGCGAGGGCTGCCTCGCGGCCCGCGAAGAGGCCGGCCTCGCGATGTTCACAGTGTGAACATCACCGCAGGGTGATGAGCACGGTCTTGAGGTGCAGCGCGGCGTCGTCGCTGGCCGGAAAGTCGTCTCCGAGGGGAAGATCTTTCATCTGGAGCACCTCGCGGTTGGCCTCCCGGAGCGCCTCGTGCAGGTGCCGTCGGAACTTCAACCGCGGGTACTGTTTATGGTTGGTGCACGCGAGCACGCGCCCCCCCGGCGCGACCAGCGGCGCCACGGCGCGGGCGAGTCGCTTGTAGTCTGACTCGGCGCTCCAGCGAGAGTCTTTGGTCGAGCTGTACGACGGCGGATCGAGGATGATGAGGTCGAAGCGCTCGCGTCGGCCGCGGGCGCCGTCGAGGTAGCCGAACACGTCGGCGCGCACCATGCTGTGGGGGGCGTCGTCGAGGCCGTTGAGGCTGAGGTTCTCGCGGCACCAGGCGAGGGTGGTGGCCGAGACGTCGACGGTGACGCTCCGCGCGGCGCCACCGGCCGCGGCGGCGACGGTGAAGGGGCCGGTGTACGCGAAGAGGTTCAGCACCGAGAGACCGCGGGCCATGGCCATCACCCGACGGCGGTTCTCGCGCATGTCGAGGAAGATCCCCGTCGAGAGCCCGTCGCCGAGTCTGACCCTGAACTTCAGACCGTTCTCGCAAACGACGAGGGGCTCCGGGTGCGCCTCGCCGCGCACCGGAAGGGCAGGCGCCACGTCATCGCGCCGGGTGTCGACGAGGGTGTTGGCCTGCTTCGGCCGCAGCTTCAGGTACACCCCCCGGAAGCCCATGGCGGCCACCGCGTCGAGGGCCGCTTCGTCACGGTCGCCGTAAGCGCTCAGCACCGCGAAATCGCCGAACACGTCGACGGTGTCGCGGGCGCCGTCGCCGTGATGCAAGAGCCGAAAGCAGTCGGTGCCGGGGTCCGTCGCGAGGTGCCATCGGGCGCGCGCCGCGTCGTCGAGGCGCTCGGCGAAGCTGCGCCCATCATCGACCCCGTCGAGCCACGCCGCGAAGCTAGGCGGAACGGTCGCTTCGAGGTGCATCGGCGTGTGCTGCGTCGGGTGCACGAGGTCGAGCGAGGCGGCGTGCAGCATCAGCCGCGAGGCCGGCGGGCCGCCGTAGCGCGCGTCACCCGCGATGGGGCACTTGAGCGCCGCGAGCTGAACCCGGAGCTGATGGGTGCGCCCGGTCTCGGGCACGAGCGCGACGAGGCAGCGATCGCCGCGCCGCGCCACCTCGGTGAGCGTCGTGACCGCGCGCTGCGCGCCCTTCGGAGGCGCCCCAGGCCGCGCCGTCAGCGCCCGCATGCCGCCCTCGCCATCCGCGACGAGGTCGTGTTCGAGGCGCTGGGTGCGCGGCGCCTTGGGGTGGCGCAGCACACACGCGAGGTACCGCTTCGCCACCTGGCGCCCCTCGAAGGCCGCGGCGAGGCCCTTGTTGGCCTCTCGACGCCGCGCGAACACGATGATGCCCGAGGTCTCGCGGTCGAGCCGCTGGTGCACCCCGAGGTAGTCGCTCGCCCCTGACCCGCGCGCCGCCCAATACGCCCGGAGGCGCGTCACGAGATCGTTCGAGGGGCCCTCGTCGGGGCTGTGGGTGCTCACCCCAGGGGGCTTGTTCAGCGCGATGAGCGCGTCGTCTTCGTACACCACGGCCGCGGGGTCGAGTGCGTGGGTCAGGGCTTCAATCACTGCTTCGCCAATGTTCGACAGGGAGGGAGTTGCGGTACCGTCAGCGCGTGCTCTGGGTTGCGCTTGCTCAACTTCACTGTGCCATCGAGATGTTGCCTCAAACCGCGGGCCCAGCGTCGCCGTCGGCCGAGGGTGTAACACACGCGCTCGGGTACTACGACGCCGTCACCGGCGATCGCCTCGGCGACGCAGAGGCCGCGAGCCTGCGCCCGGTCTTCGTGCGCGACGACGGCAGCGTGCTCAACGTCGCGGTGGCGCAGGGCCGCGGCGACGCCTCGCTCGTGGCCTCGGTGCCCCTCGACAACACCCGGCGCTACCGCGTGCGAATCGACGGCGCGAGCTCGCTCCGGTACTTCGGCTGCGAGGCCGAATTCGAGGCAGATGGCGCGCCGGGGCGGCAGTTTCGGGTGCTCCTCGTGCCGCGGCAGCGCGAGGTGCTCTTGCGCGTCCGGGCCGGGCACGGCGCGCGCTGGCGGGCCCTCTCTGACGAGACCCTGAGCCGCTCAGAGCTCCGGGCCGCTGCGGCGAGCGAGCGCGAGGTCGAGGTCCATCGTGGCGGCTGCGACGGCGCCTCGCAGGGCGCGCCCGGTCGGTGGTGCGTGCGCTCGCTGGCCGAGTCCCCGGGGCCCATGAATCTCAGCGTCTATGTGCCCGGCTTCGGCTTGAACGCCGTCACCGTCGACGCGACCCACCCGGCCCGCGCGCTCTTCGCTGAAGTTTCGTATGAAGGCCAGGTGGTGCCGCGCGCCGTCTTGCAGCTCGGCGCGAGCGCCGGCGTCTACCAGGGCGACGGCCTCGGGGGCGTCTTCGCGCTCAACGTCACCGTCGCCGGGGCCGGGGTCGAGCTCGCCTGCCCGATGCAGTCAACGTGTCTCAGACCCTACCTGCACCTCGGGGGCTTCGCGTCGCCCTACCGCCGCGGCACCTTCCTCGTGGGCCCGGGCGAGGCCCGGGTGCCAGACACCACCGTCACGGGCTCGCTGCTCGGGCTCGAAGTGGGCGGGGGGCTCACGGTGTACCCCGGCGGCACAGACGACAAGCTCCGCTTCTCTGCGGGGCTCTCGATGCTCTACGCGGGGCGCGACGCCGAGCGCGACGCGGCCCATCGGTTGACCCTCTCGCCCGCCGCAGCGCAGGCCGGGTTGGGGGCCGAACTCCAGGCCGCGTACCGGCTCGCAGGGAGCTTTCAAGTCTTCGCGGGGGCCCGCTTTCTCGCCCTGCCGCGCTTCGGGAGCGAGGGGCGACAGTTCAGCTATCTCGGCGACGCCGGGGTGCGCGACGCGCTGGCATCGATGGTGCAGTTCGCGCTCTCTGCCGGACTTGGAGTCGACCTATGAACACCCCGCCGATGCTCCGCGTTGCCGCTCGCTCGCTCATGGCCCTCGGCCTCGCGCGCGCCCTCTCAGCCTGCGCGGGGGCCGACGAGGCCACCGGCGGCCGCGCCCCCGACGCCGCGGTGTCAGCAGAGTTTTGCGACGACAACCGCCTCACCGTCGGCACCACCTGCGATCAAGAGTCGCAGTGCCGCCGCAACCTCACCTGTGTGCTCAGGCCAGGTGACACCAAGAAGACCTGCCAGCCGGTCACCGGGGTGTGTGGGGGTGCATCAGAATTCTGTTTTGAAGGCGCTCGCTGTGCGAGCAATCGCTGTCTCTTCTCGCCCGTGCCCGAGACGACCTTCCAGGGGGTCTCGGCGACGGTGGGGCTCACGACGCCCACAGCCCAGCAGCGGTACGCGCTCTCGCCGGGCGCGGCCGGGGCGCGGGTCGACACCTTCCAGTGGAGCCTTCCGACGGGGCTGACCCTGAGCCCCGAGGCGGTGGTGGTGGCCGCGGTGCTCAACGCGCCGCCGCGTCGACGGTCGGGCACCAACACCCTCGCCAACCCCGACGCCATCCAATGGATCTGGACGAGCGACACCGCCGCCGGCGGCACGATGCTGCGCGCCGAGCTGGGCGACGGCCGCCGCGGCATCACGCGCGACGGGAGCCTCCTCGGCCCCGCCCTCCAGACCCTCCCGCCGGCGAGCTATTGGTGGCTCGTGTACGTGCTCGAGCGCGGCACCGTGGTGGCCGTGAGCGAGGTGCGCACCTTCGAGGTCTACGACCCCACGGCGCCCGCCCAACGCGAGCGCTGCCAGCGCCGCGAAGACTGCGTGGGCGCGGGGCAGACCTCGCTCCAGTTCGACTGCGTGGCCCAGCGCTGCGTGCGCCGGTGTTCGAGCGACGGAGACTGCGTGGGCGCCACCCGTTGCGACCTCGTGCGGCAATACTGCGACGAGCCGCGTAACGGCGGCCACTGCGAGCCCCTGCCTTGAGCGGGCCGCTGCCCCGCGGCGCTACCGCGTGCGCAAGATGACGTGAAAGCCGAAGGGCGTCTCGACGATGTCGCTGAGCTGCCCAGGCTGGAGCGCGAAGGCCGCCCGCTCGAAGGGCGCCACCATGGCCCCGCGCCCGAAGCGACCCAACGAGCCGCCGCGCTCGGCGGCCCCAGGCTCGTCAGAGTATTCGCGAACGAGCTGGGCGAAGGGCACACCCGACTTCGCACGGCGGAGCGCCTCTTCGGCCCGCGCCCGCGCCTCCACCGCGTGACGGGTCACCCCATCGACCACGCGCTCCGAGTCGACGTGCATCACCAGGAGGTGGCTCGCCTCGATCTCTTGCGGGGCCTCTGGGCCGAGCGGCGGCAGGCCCTGCGTGGGCGGCGGGAGCTGCCCCGTCGGGTCGGGCACCATGCCGTTGGGGAGCGGCGCTGCGGGCCGTTCAGCCGAGCCGACGGGGGCCTCGCGGGCGCCCCCCGGGTCGGCGGCGCGGGCGGGGGTGTTCGCCCGATTGGTTGATCCTGCGACGGCCACGAGCACCGCCACCAGCGTTGCCGCGCCGAGCCCCGCGGGCACCCACCACTCTGCCCGTGAGCCGGGCGCGTCTTGTGTTTGTCGACCCATCGTGCCGCGAGTCGTCTGCGAAGAAGGCAAAGGTGTCAACCGTGTCACGAATTCCTCCCTCGGGGGTGTGGTGTGGGGCGTTCAGGGTGTGATACAAGTGCACTTGAATCGTGGTACAGAGTTTGTGCCACGACGAAGTTGCGTGGCGAGCGAGCGAAAGGTCGGCGTATGGTGAAGCTTCTGCATGCTGAAGAGTTGGCCCGTCTGGCGGGTGTGCACAAGAGCACGGTGTTGCTCGCGATTCGCCGGGGCGAGCTGCGTGCGTCGCGCACCGCGGGTCGAAGCGCGCGGATCGCGCCGGAAGATGCGCGGGCCTACCTGCGCATGCGCGAAAAGCCGATTCCGGCCGAGCTTGAGGCGCACGGCGGCGTGGCCCGGGTGGCGGTGCTGACCGAGTCGGCCGATGTGATTTCGCTGGTCAGGCAAGCGCTCCCTGAGGGCACCGAGATCGTGGGCGAGCCCGACATTTCAAGCACCCTTCTTGCGATTGGTGCCGGCGCCCCGGTGGCCCTGGTGGTCGACCTCGACATTCAGTTCTTCAACCCCGCGGCGCTGCTCCGGTCGCTCAGGGCTTCACCGCTTCTGCGTTCGACGCGCATCCTGGCGGTGGGCCTCCGCGACGAACTCTTCAGCGCCGCGCGGAGCTCCGGGGCCGAAGCGGCCATCGAGAAGGTCGACCAGCGCACGCTCTCTGACACGCTCCGGCGGCTTGTGGCCGACGCCCTTGAGGCCTCAAACTGAGGCGTGATCCGGCCCTCAGCACTCTCGTTGATGTTCGGGGCCCTGATGCTGTCGACGGCGACGGTTTGGGCCCAGACCACCCCCTCAGCACCGTGGGCGCTTCCCGCGCCGCCCCCCTCGGCCTCGTCACCCCCCTCGTCTGAAGCGGCGACCGCGCCAGAGGGTGCGCCCCGGCCTCGGTCGTCGTGGTCACGCGGCAGCCGCATCCTCGCCGAGTCGCTGGGCGCGGTGCTGGGTGCGGCGGTCGGCGCGGGCGGCGGCTTCATCACCGAGCTCGCCCTGGTCGAGAACTCGCCGAGCCTTCAGCTGCCGGTTCTCGCGGCCTTCTTCGCGATGCCCGCAGGCGTCACCGTGGCAGGCTCGCTCGGCGGCGCCGACGGCCGCTACGGCTACGCGCTCCTCGGCGCGACCCTCGGGGCCGCCGTGGCCATCCCCCTGAGCGTGGCCCTCGACGAGTTCGACCGTGACGCCGAGCCCCTCGTCGCCGGCGTCTTGGTGGTCTTGCCCATCGTGGGCGCGATCACGGGTTACGAGCTCAGCAACCCCAACGGCGAGCCTCGGGCGCGCTCCGAGCGCGACGCCGCGCGCGACCGCCCGCGCCTCGTTGGGGGCGGCCTCCGCCCGACCCAGGGGGGCTTCAACGTCGGCGCGGCCTGGCAGTTCTAAGCCCGCGAGCGGGCGTCAGGCGAGGGCGTCCCAGGCGCTCCGGCAGGCCTCGGGCGCGGTCGCCACGAAGGTCTGGCTCACCCGGGCGAGCACGGCCTCTTGGGCCGCAAAGGGCCCTTCGAGGGCCTCGGCCCGCGCCTTCGCGAAGGCGGCAAGCCGCTCGGCGGTGTCGCGGAGCTGTTGCGGCGCCTCGGTGATGGCCCCCGCCTTGAGGAGCATCACCTGCCGTGCCGGGTCGACGAAGACCCGCTCGACCTGACGCAGCGACTCGAAGAGGTCGCCGAGCACCTTCGCGACATAGGCCTCGAAGCCTTGCTGACGGCGCTGGGCCAGGCGTTGGAGGTTCTGCGACACGGCCTGCTGCGACTGCCGCTCGACCACGGTCATGCGCTGGGCGGCCTGCTCGCGACGGCCCGCGACCTGCCGCAGCTGCACCGTCGCGCGGTCGGCGTCTTCGCGGATCCGACGGGCCTCGCCGTTGAGGCGGTCGATGCGGGCCCGAGTCTCGCTGCGCTGGTCACCGGCCATGGCGAGGGCCTGCTCGGCCTCAGACGGCGCCACCACGCGCCCAGGTCGCGCCGCGCCGAGCGCCTTGTCGACCTCGGCCAGCACCGCCGCGGTCTGTGACTCTCGGGCTCGGGCGTCGTCGAGCTTCTTGACAAGCGCCGCAATTTGTGCTTGCTCCTGCGCTTCGCGGGCGCGGAGGCGGTCGAGCTCGGCGCGGGCCGCGGCGACGGCGCCTTGGCGTTGGGCGAGGGCGCCCTCGTCGGCTTCGACCTCGTCGTCGAGGGCGCGGAGCTTCGAGCGCCACTCGTCTTTGCCGAAGAGAGCGGGCTCTTCTTTTCGGTGGGCTTCGAGGGCGGCGCGTTTGGCGGGCAGGCCTTGGGCGAGGGCGGTGGCTTCGGTTTGGGTCTCGGTCGCAAGGCTCTGGGCGCGCGCGAGCTCGGCGTGGAGCGTCGCGATAGTGGCCGTGCGCCCCTGGCCTTCGTTTCGAACCTGCTCGATCTCTCGGGTGATGATGGCGAGCGTCTCTTGCTCGTGGGCCCACCGCACGATGAGCCGCGCGGTGGCCTGGTCTTTCACGAGCTCGGCCTCGCGGGCGCTCAGGGCGGCGATTTCGCCCTCGACGCGCCGCAGCTGAACCCCAAGCTCATCGAGGCTGGCCTTGAGCTGGAGCTCGATCTGCGCGGCCTGCTCTGCCTCGCCGCGCACCTCGACGAGCTGCTCGGTCTCGGGCGGCGGCGGCGCGACGAGGTCTTCGGGCAGATCGCTCGCGAAGGGGAGGCGCTCGGGCCACGACGGCGGCACCTCGCAGCCCGCCACTTCGCTCAGCGCCGCGAGCTGGGCGCGCAGGGTCGTGAGCGCGCGGGCGTACACCGCGCCCACGGCCGAGACGTACTGTCGGTACTGCTCGCTGGCGGCGTCGAGCTGGGTGAGGTCGGGGCGCTTGACCGCGCCGAGGGCCTCGGTGAGCGCCGCAGCGGCCTCGCGGAGCCGCGCGGCCTCGGGCTCGAAGCGCGCGAGGAGGGCCTCTTGCTGGGCGCGGTTGTTGTGGGCCTCAAGCTTCTCGCGCGCCGCGGCGGCGTCGTGCCCTTGGGCCGCGAGGGCGAGCACGGCGGCGAGCTCACCGCGCTGCCGCACCATCTCGTTGCGGAGCGCGCCCACCAGGGCCGACACCCGGCCGAGGTTCTCATCGCGCGGGCCTTGGAAGGAGAAGCGCCCCACCACCTCGTAGAGGTCGGTGAGCCCGGTGAGCCCGTGCGGGTCAAGCGGCTGCCAGAGCCCCGCGAGCGAGACGCGCTGCGACGGCTGCGGGGGCAGCGATGCGCCGAAGGCTCCGACGCCCGGGCCGAAGGGCAAGAGCCCCGCGCGGGTCTCGGCGTCGAGGGCGTCGAGCGACGCGACCACGCCGCCGAGGGTGTTCACCACATCTTGATAAAACCGCACATACGGGAGAAGCGGGTCAACCGTGGCCATGACGCGTGATCCTCAATGGGCCCTCAGAGGCCCGTCGCTGTCTGATTCGAGAAGAGCTCTTCGAGGGCCCTGATGTCTTCGCGGGCGCGCCGAGACTCGGCCTCGATCGCCGCGAAGCGCTCGGGCCAGATGCGCGCGCACTCGCTCCGCGCCCAACGACGCAGCGACTGCTCGCCTTCGCGGTCGAGCCACGAGTCGAGCACCGTGCGGACGGCCTCTTCGTGGTACTTCTGAAGCCCCCGCGGGTGCTTCGCGAGCGACTCCAGGAAGTTGGTGATGCGCTCGACATCGGCGCGCACGCGGCCCAACATGCGCGACCAGTCGCGGTTCGAGCGCTCGACCGGCGCCGTCGGTACGCTCGGCCCCGGCGTCGGGGCCCCGCCCGCCCCGCGCGTGTCTCGGGTGCGAACGCGGTCGAGGAACTCGCCCACCCGACCCTGCGGCCGCATCTCGGCAGGTTGCGTCGGAAAGCTCGTCTGCGCCGCCGGAAAGCCCCCGCCGCCGCCGCCGACCGCCGCGCCGCCCGCCCCGGCGCCCGCCCCGGCCGCCGAGGCCATGGGGTCGAGCTGCCCCGGGCGGTCAGAGATGTCGATGCCGAAGAACTGCTCGAGCCCGCGCATCTCGCGCTCGCGGATCTCGCGATCGGCCGCGTCGGTGGCGTCGAGGATGTCGATGATCTGCCGCGCAAAATAGCGGCTCAGCACTTCGAACGCGACGTCGGCCTTGGCCAGCTCGCGGCTTTGGTAGCGCACGACGCTCTCGCTGACCTGGCCCGAGCGCCCGAGGGCGTCGATGCGGTCGAGCAGGCGCTGCCCCGGCGGCAAGAGCACCTCAAGGCGCCCCCCCGCGTATTCGGCGCGCACGAAGAGCTCGGTGAGCATCTTCTCGATCGACTCGCGGGCGGTGTCGCGGAAGTCTTCGCCGAGCCCCGCGACCCGCGAGGCGCAGCGCTCTTTCATGAGCTTGCGCATCTCGATCTCGACGGCGGTCTCGTTCATCAGGCCCGGCGAGGGCATCTGACGGCGCTTGCTCTCGGCCTCTTCGGGGGTGAGCCGCGCGAGGAGGTCGCTGCGGATCTCGGTGATGCGCCGCTGCGCCCGCGAGGCCCGCGCGGTGCGCTGGTCGTCTGAGACCTCGTGGTCGATGAAGCGCGAGAGGTTGGCCCTGATCGCGGGCAGGAGCCCCACCGCGTCTTCGCCGGCGATGATGTGCTCCCAATGTTCGTCGAAGAGCTGCTCGCGGCGGCGCTCGAATTCGCGCTCATTGAGCTTCTCTTTGACCGCCACGAGGATGCCTCGGAGCTGCGTCTCGAGCTCGCCGAACTCGGCCGTGATGGTCTTCACCGAGGCGAGGTCGAGCTTCTCGATCTCGTCGCTGAGGTAGCGCGAGATCGCGGCCTGCACCATCTCAAGGCCCGACACGGGCTCGGTCTGGTTGTAGTGATCTTGCACCTGCCGCGCGACCGGGTGGCGAACATCGACCCCCGCGTGGGCCCACACCTTCGAGTACGGGAAGACCCGGTCGATCGCGTGGTCTTTGAAGTTGCGCACCGCGAGCTGCCAGTGCCAGTTGCCGTTCTCGTCGGGGCGGTCGAAGAGGTCGACCTTGGTGAGCACCACGAAGAGGCGGTCTTGCAGCGAGATCGAGCGGTCGGCGCGCTGCATCGTGCGCAAGAGCTCGAGCTCTTGTTGCACCAGCGAGGGGCGGGTGACGTCTTTCACGAACAGCGTGACGTCGACCTCGTTGGCGAGGGCCTCTTCGGTGTCGCGCCGGGCCTTGTCGCTCGGGGCGTCGATGCCCGGGAGATCCATCAGCTCGACCCCGGGCACGGCCCCGCGCACGGGGATGATCACCGTGACGAGCCGCACCGCGCGCACCCCCGCGAAGGGGCGGTTGCCCGAGCGGGTGTCTTTGAGCGCGATGAAGGGCCTGATCTGCTCGGCCAGGTCGTCGAGGGAGGCGGCCTTGAGCGGCTGTTGGGGCTGGTCGAGGCGCCGCTGGATCTCGGGCAGCGTGAGCGCGATGTCGCGCAGCTCGTGCCACGCCGCGGTGTCGCGCCGCGAGGCCCTGTCGACGTCGTCGACCTCGTAGCCCATGCGTGCGCGGTAGCTGGCCTTGAGGCGCTGGAGCTCGCGCTCGTCGAGGCCCTGCCAGCGCGCCGACGAGCCGGGCTCAAGGGCGTCGAAATAGCTCGCCACGCGCTGCTGAAAATCGGCCCGAGAGTACCAGCTGACCACGGCCTCGAAGCGGCCCTCGGGGCCGGGCTCGACCACCGTGGTGCTCCACGTGCAGCGCTCGGCTTCGCTCGGCAAGAGCCGCTCGCACGCGAGCCAGGCCGAGAGGAAGGCGCTCTTGCCCTGCTTCTCTAGGCCCACCACGCCGATCTTCACCACCCCCTTGGCGAGGCGGCGCTGGCGCTGGTTGGCGCGCTCGCCGAGGTCTTCGAGGCGATGGCGCACCTCGGCGAGGCCGCGGGCGCTGTCTGACTCGGGCTTGAAATAGCCCCCGAAGCGATCGGCCAGCTGGCGGTATCGGGTCACGCGATCGACCAGCGAACGAAGCTCGATCGAACGCTGCTTACGGGTCTCAGGGCTCCACATGACGGTCGGCTGACTCCTCACTCGTACGCGACACCAACGTTGCGGGCACTAGGCTGTGGCCACGATCACCCGGGGATGCAAGAGGCTCCCGGCGCTTCCGCCGAGGCGCAGGCCGGGCATGAGGCAGCCGAGCACGAGGCCCTCGAACGCCGGGTCGCTTCGTGTCGCGACCTTCTCCATCGCGAGGGCGCTGAACCGCGTGCCCTCGCTCGGCTCGATGAGCTCACAGCCCGCGGCCGCGGCGAGGGCCCCGAGGGCGCCGCGCTCGGCGACGCTCAGCGCAGACTTCATGCTCCCGCGGAGCCTCAGCGCCTGCGTGAGCACCCCCTCGGCGCGCCGCGTCTTGAGCGCGCTCAGCACCGCGGGGGTGGGCTCCAGGGCGGCCCCGAAGCTCTGCGTGAGCGCTTCGAACAACTCGGTATTTTTCGCCGCGAGGGCGGCCTCGACGAAGTCTCTCTCGGCTGAGAATTGCTCGTCGAGCACCTCGGCCCGCTCGCTGAGCGCGCCCACTCTCGCCAAGAGCGACGCGCGCTCTTCGGCGGCCTCGCGGCCGAGGGCTTCGAGCCGCGCGGTGAGCACCGAGTGCTCGCTCTCGGCCCGCGCGACCCTGGCGGCGTCTTCCTCGTGGCGTCGCTGCGACGCGGCCACGAGCGCCTCAAGGCGCGCGACTTCGGCTTCGAGACTCCGCTGGGCGTCGAGGCTCCGGTCTCGGGCCTCCTGGGCCGTCTGGAGGGCGCGTTGGGCCTCGTCGAGGCTGGCCTGTAGCGCCGCTTCGCGCTGCGACTGGAGCTGCGCGGCGCCCGCGATCTGCGCGGCGACCTGCGCCTCGGCGCCCACGATCAGGGCGTCGAGCTGCGCCCGCAGGGCGTGAACCCAAAGCGGGTGCACCGGGTGAGCGTGTCGATCATTCGCCATGGCGTCGGGGCCCCTCTCAGTTGAAGTACGGCGTCAAGACGAGGGTGCCTCGGTGCACGGTGCCGTCGTCGTGGGTGAAGCGCCACCCGATGGTGCTCGGGGTCGCGGCGCAGACGACGAGCCGGCCGCGGGCGTCGTGCGGGAGGTCGAGCCGGATCGACACGAGCCGCGGGTCGGTGGCGCCCATCTTCTGGGCCTCGAACTCGCGCGAGACGCGGAGGGGCTTTTGACCGTTCCACGCGCCGAAGTCGATGTAGTGGGGGCCCTCTGCGGCGGGGTCTGCGGGGGGCGTGCCCAAGGGCAAGAGGGCCGCGAAGCTCGGCGGAAAGCCCTTCAAATCACCGACAAAATAGCTAAACCCTTGCGCCGCGCGCACGAGATGCACGTCGCGGTTCGCGATGCGCAGCGCGCCGAGGGCCACCGCCGTCTTCGGCGTCACCCCGAGGATCTCGGCCCCCTTCTCGACCCGCGGGGCGGTCTCGAAGCGCACGACCCCGGCCGGGGCGGCGGTGTCTTGCGGCGTCCACACCTTGAGGTCGGGCACGTTGAGGGCCGTGGCGAGGGCGCGCTCGACGTACTCGCTCCGGGCGCTGTTGCCTGCGAGCAGAATGACCACGCCGCGCTCGCGCCACGAGGCCCCGGCGGGGGTCGCACCGGGCGCCTCCCACGGCGTCGACGCGATCATGTTCGCGAGCAAGCGCGCCCCGTCGGCGATGCGCTCTTCGAGGTGACGGGCGAGCTTTGACTGCACCCCGGCGACGTCGCCCGCGAGCGACTGCAAGGTCACAGGCTGGTTGGCCACATCGGTCGCGCCGAGGTTCTCGACCCGCGCGAGCTCGTGGCGCGGGCCAAACTTCACCTGTTCGAGCTTGAGGGCCCGCTCGAACGCGACCTTGTTCTGCCGCGCCGCGACCGAGCGCCGATAGAGCTGCGGGGCCCGCGCGAGCTTGTTCTCGGGGATGGTGACCGGCCGCTGCATGGGCACCTCTTTGGCCTCCATCTCGGGCAGGTGACGGTCGTGCTGATGGGTGAGCCACACGAGCTCGTGGGTGAGGTAATCACCGCCGAGGTGGTCGTCGCCCGCGACCTGGAGCGTCTCGATCACCGTCGAGCACCCCGAGGCGCTCTCTTCGGCCGGGGTGGCGGGGCGGTAGCGGCCGCACGCGATGTCGAGGGTGCCGCCGCCGAAATCGAAGACCGCGAAGCGCAGCTCGCCGTAGCGCTCGAGCAGCGGCGCGAAGGCCGGGTGCGCCGCGAGCTCGGGGCACACCTCGGCCGCGTACGCCTCGGGCTCGGTGGCCTGCATCTGGACGTGCACCTCGTCGGCCGAGATGCCTTCGGGGATCGAGAGCAAAATGCCCGCGCGGAGCTCTTCGACCAGCAGCGCCCGCGCGTGCTCATCGAACTGGGCCGGGTAGGTGAGCCAGTAGCGAAGAAAGACCTCTTGCCCGGGGCGGTTGATGGCGCGACCCAAGAGGTACGCGTAGGTGCGAACGAGGCCCCGAACGCGCGGCTCGTCGAGCACAAAATTGGCCCGCTTCTCGCGGTCTCGGAGCAACGGCGACTGGTCGAGCACGACCACCCGCTCGGGCAGCGATTTGATCTCCGTCACCACCGCGTCGGGGTGCTCGCGGAGCTGCTCGGAGGCCGCGTGGCTCCCCAAGACGACACGCAGGAGCGACGGAAACCGCCGCCCCTCGACGGCGTTGGCGAGCTCGCTCCAGAGGCGCTCGTGGTCTTCGATGAGGAGCACCGTGGGGTTCTCAGCGCCGTTCTGCGTCGGGTCGGGCGGTGACCCGAGGCGCATCAGGGTGCGGTACCCGCGGTGCGCGTAGGCCGCGACGGTGGCGGTGGTGCCGAAATCGATGCCCACCCCCGAGAGGCGGCGAAACACCGCGAGCGAGGGCCGCGGGTCGCGCAGCCGCAACGTGAACCGGCGGCGCCAGCGGAGCAAAAAGCTCGGAGCCTCGCCCGCCCGACCGAGCTGCGACGCGACCTCGAGCGAGACCCGGAGGTCGCTCCCCTCGGGCGGCACCCCCGCCGCGAGGGCGGGGTGCGAGGTGTCGAGGTAGAACTCGGTGTAGCTCCGCCGCGGGCCAGAGCGCCGCGCGCTGTCTTCGACGAGCAGCCCCTCGGCCTCGGGGCGATCGTGCGAGAGGGTCAGCGCCACGGGCCGCGCGTCGAGCGCGAAGGGGGTCGGGCCGTCGCTCTCGAGGCGGCTCCAATCGACCATGAGCCGAAGGCGCCAACGCCCAGTGCCGACCCAGAAGCCCTCTTCAGGATTTTGCAGGTCGAAGAGCTTTCGCTCGGGCGCGTGCACGAGCACCGAGTCAGTGGCCTCGCGGAGCTCGAAGCGCTCGACCTCAGGCCCGCGCCCCGCGGCGGCGAGTCGAAGCTTGTGGAGCAAGAGCACCCGGCCTTGGGGCCCGAGGTGCAGGGTGACCTCGCGCGCGTCGAGGCCCTCGCGGTAGAGCGCGTCGAGGGGAGCGGTGAGCGTGACTTGCCAGTGCCCGTCGGGGTCGGGCGCGATCGAGACCGACGCAGACGCGGGCACGCTGTCGAAGCCGAGCGCGACGTCGAAGGCCTCGCTCGCGACACCCTCGAGCGCGAGCTCGAAGCGGCCGTGCGCCGCCCAGCGCTCGTACATCGGGAGCTGCGGCACCGCGCGCGCATCGAGGGGATGCAGCGGGGTGAGCACGAAGCCCTCAATTTCGGCCCCTTCAGCGGGCGGCACGACGACCTGAAACGCAAAGCGGTCAACGCGGACGAGCGGCCCCACCGACCCCCGCGACGCTTCATCGCTCTCTCTCATGGGCCGCGGGTTCTACCACACACGCCCCAACTCTGTCGGGGCGCTTCTTGACCCGAGGCCGTGCGAGGTTAGTCTCCGCGCGAAAACTGTCGCCCTGCCCGTCGGCCGTGTCACCCTTGGGGCGGCTGCCTCGGGCCTGTCATAGGAGCTTCATACCGTGCAAAAGCGTTATTTCATTCTTGGTCTTGGGGTCTGGTTGGGGGTTGTCGGCTGCGGCGCACGCGGCGGGTCGGGCGGCGGCGGCGGCGGCGGCGGCTCTGACAGCGGCGTGACGCCCACCGACACGGGCAACGTGACGCCCACCGACACGGGCAACGTGACACCCACCGACACGGGCAACGTGACACCCACCGACACGGGCATGACGGGCCCGAACTGCCCCGCCCCGAGCTCGGCCTGCGGCGACTCGTGCGTCAACCTCACGGTCTCGTCGGCGCACTGCGGCCGCTGTGACAACCGCTGCGCCGCGGGCCAGTCGTGCGTGGGCGGCACCTGCCAGGCCACCACGAGCTGTTCGAGCCCGCGCACCATGTGCGGCGACATCTGCGTCGACTCGCGGAGCGACACCGCCAACTGCGGTCGCTGCGGCAACGCCTGCGCGAACGGGCAGTTTTGCAACAACGGCACCTGCACCACCCCGAACACCTGCCAGGCGCCGCGCACGATGTGCGGCGCGAGCTGCGTCGACCTCGTCACCGACCCGAACAACTGCGGCGCGTGCAACAACGGCTGCGGCGCGGGCCGCGCGTGCGTCAACAGCGTCTGCACGGCGATCTCGACCTGCAACGCGCCGCGCTTGCAGTGCGGCGCCGAGTGCGTCGACCCGGCCAGCAACGCCAGCAACTGCGGCAGCTGCGGCAACCGTTGCACCAACGGCCAGACCTGCAACGCGGGCCGCTGCACGGGCGGCTTCTCGGCTGGCTCGGCCTGCGCGAGCGGCGCGATGTGCCCGTCGAACTTTCAGTGTCTCACCACGGCCCCGTGGCCCGGCGGATATTGCAGCCGCGCGTGCACCCAGACGGCCGACTGCGGCGGCAACGCGACCTGCGTGAACATCGGCGACGAGACCCAACCGAACCTGCTCTGCTTCGGCAACTGCACGCCGGGCGGGCTCCAGGGCTCGTGCCGCGCGGGGTACGCGTGCATCCCGTTGAACGACGGCAACAGCGTGTGCTTCCCCTCGTGCGTGGGCAACCCCGCGGTGTGCGTCCAGGGCGCGACCTGCAACCAGTCGACGGGTCTTTGCGAGTGAGCTGAAGACCGCGCCGCGTGCCTGAGCTCACCGAGCGGCTCAAGCATGCGGCGCGCTTCATTTGGGCCCTAGCGACGGCGGTCGATGCGGTCTTTGAAGCGGTTGTACGCGCTGTCGCCGTGGTACCGGCGCACGTAGCGATCCATCAAGCTGTAGGCGTCGCGGCGCAAGAGGCGCTTCGCTTCGTCGTTCGGGCACGAGTACATCGCCTCGGCGAGGGCCGCGTGGTCGGGGCGCGCGGTCGCCGTCGGGATGAGCGCCCTCAGACACTCAGCGAGGGCCGCCGCGTCGGTGGTGTGGGTGGTGTTGCAGGCCGTGATCTGGTCGGGCACCGAGCCGCCCGCAGGGGCCGCCGTGGGGGGCGGGGCGGGGGGCACCGCGGGCGCCGCAGCGTCGACGTCGGCGGGGGGCACCGCAGGCACCTCAGGCATCGCAGGGACGGCCACATCGGGCACCGCCACCGCCGCATCACCTGACGGGATCTCAGTCGGGTTCGGCGCCACCGTCGGGTTCGGGAGCGGGATCGCCGCAGCGTTGCCCGCGTCGTTCAAGATCGGCGCCGCGGGCGCGTTGACGGTCACCGTGGTCGACGTGCCCGCATCGTCGCCGCCGCCGCCTCGGTTTCTGATCTTCTCGATGATCTTGCAGCCCGAGAGGGCCACCAGGAGGCTCAGCAAGGCGAGCCGTTGCGCAGACGATGTTCCCATGGCGCGCACGGTATCAGCGGCGATTGACCGCCCGCAAGCACCGTCGGGAGGCCCGCTCGGCCCCCGCGTCATCGTCGTTCGGGAGCCTTCGAGGCGACGCCCGCGACCGCCTGTGCCTTCGCACGCAGCGGCCGCGGAGGCCATCGGGTCACTGGCAGGTCGAGCCCATCGCGTTCTCGCGACAGGTGAGGCCCGAGCAGCAGTCGTTGCCGCCCGGCATGCAGAACTGCCCGCGCGCCTGACAGGTGCACGTGCCGTTGTTGCAGAGCATGGCGCCGCAGCAATCGAGGGCGTTCAAGCAGCTCTCGTTGGCGCGGCGGCACACACACCGGCCGCCCGTGCAGAGCGATTGACCGCAGCACTCTGACGAGTTCTGGCACTCGACCTGCGGGGCGCTCTCGGTGAGCGACGGGTACCGGCAACACGAGCGGCGCATGCTCGACGCCGAGCCTTGGCGCTCACAGATGAAGCTCCCGCAGCAGGCCGCCGCGTCGCCCTCGCCGCAGGTCTCGCCCGGAGGGTTGCAGCCCGGGGTCAGGCAGCGGCCGCTGCGGCATTCAAGGCCCGCGCAGCAGCCCTCGTTCGACGAGCAGCGTTCGGTCGACCGGCCGCAGCGGCAGGTGCCGACGGTCATCCCCATGGGGATCTCGCAGGCCGCGCCGCCGCAGCAATCGAGGCTGTTGTTGCAGGGAGAGCCGCCGCGCTGGCACGCGCACCGGCCGTTGGTGCAGAGCATCGTGCCGCAGCACTCGCGCGCCGTCGAACACATGCCATTCTGCGGGCGACAACAGAACGTGCCGCCCGGCTGGACGCCGCAGGCGTAGTCGCCGCAGCACGCCGACACGCCCTGCATGCAGGTCATGCCGCCCGCGATGCACATGCCGCCGTCGGGGAGCCGCGCGTCGACCGCGCCGAGGTCGGTGTTGCCCGAACCGCCGTCGCCGCCGCCGCCGCCGCCGGTGTCGACCCGGGGGAGGTCGATCGAGATCGACGCGTCGGTGCCCGTGCCCGCATCGTTGCCCGTGCGCCGACACGCGCCGCCCATGCAGGTGAGGCCCATGCAGCACTCGTTGGTCTCGTTGCAGCCGCGCCCCTCGGCCTGGCACGCGCAGCGACCGCCCGTGCAGAGCATGTATCCGCAGCAGTCGAGGCTCGACGTGCAGCCCTGGTTCTGCTCGACGCAGCACCGGGTCGACGAGATGAGCGTGCGGCACTGACCCGAACAACACGCCGGGCCGCCGTTCGGCATGCACGCCGCGCCGAGGGCCGTACACGACGAGCACACGCCGCCGAGGCACGACAGGCCGCTGCAACAGTCGCTGTTGGCCGAGCACGACGAGCCCCGCGCCCGGCACTGACAGGTGCCGTTCGTGCAGGTCAGCGAGCCGCAGCAGTCAGACGACGCGCGACACGCCCCCATCGCCTGAACACACGCGCAGCGGCCGCTGTTGCACGAGAGGCCGTTGCAGCAATCGCCCGAGCCCGTGCAGGTCTCGTTGGCGCTGTTGCAACACGTGCCCGAAGGCGACCCCGTGTTCGATGAGCAGCTCAAGGCGCCGCAACAACGGGCGCCCGAGCTCGTGCAGCTCATGCCCGCGTTGATGCACATGGTGCCCATCATCTGGCACTGGCCGCCCTGGCACACGAGCCCCGCGCCGCAGTCGGTGTTCGAGGTGCAGGGCCCGCCCATGGTCTGACGCGCGCAGCGCCCGCCGGTGCAGGTGAGCTGGCCGCAACACTCGGTGTCGCGGGTGCACACGCCAGACTCAGCGCGGCAGCAACGGTTGGTGCCGTTGGCGTCGGCGCAGGTCGTGCCGGTCGCGCATCCGGGCTGCGAACCCGGCGTGCAGGTCGAGCCCGCCGGCAGCGGCGTGTTGCCGTTCGAGCAGGTGTTGCCCGCGCAGGTCAGGCCGTTGCAGCACTCTGAGCCCGACGCGCAGGCCGAGCCCGCGGCGTTGCAGCGACGGCAGGTGCCGCCGATGCACTGGAGCGCCGGGTTCGTGCACGTCGGGCTGCCTCCGCCCATCGCGGCGCAGCACTGCTGCCCGTCGCCGCCGCAGACCGGCGTGCTCTGCTGGCAACGATTCGACTGGCAGCTCAGGCCCGCGTTGCAGGCCCGGCCGTTGCAGCAAGCCTCGCCCGAGTCGCCGCACGACATGCCCGAGCTCGCCTGACAGGTGCCCGACATGCACGCGAGGCCCGCGTTGCAGGCCGAACCGTTGCAACACGTCTCGCCGTCGCCGCCGCAAGCGCCCGGCGTACCGCCGCCCGAGCCTGCGTCGGTGGGGCCCGGGCCGACGCCGCCGTCGCTCCCGCCCGAGCCCGCGGCCTCGCAGGTGCCGCTGCGACACACGCCGCCGGGGTTGCACGCGAGGCTGCCGCAGCAGGGGTCGCCGATGCTCCCGCAGGGGGTCGGGGTGCCGCCGCCGCCGCCGCCGGGCGTGCCGCCGCCCCCGCCGCCGCCCGACACGGTCTGACACACGCCGCCGGTGCACGAGAGGTTGGGGTTGCAGGCGGTGCCGCCGCAGCAGGTCTCGCCGTCGCCGCCGCAGGGCGTCATCATGCCGCCGCCGCCGCCCGACGAGGTCGTGCAGCTGTTGTTCTGACACACGAGCCCCGAGTTGCAGGCCGTACCGCCGCAACACGACTGGCCCATCTCACCGCACATCGTGCCGCCGCCGCCGCCCGCCGGGGTGCGACACGAGCCGCTCTCGCACGCGAGGCCGGGGTTGCAGGCCGTGCCGCAGCACATCTGACCCTCACCGCCGCAGGCCGCAGGGGCCGCCGCGCAGCTGCCCATCTCGCAGCTGAGGCCCGGGTTGCACGACGAGCCGCTACAGCACGGCTGGAGCCGGTCGCCGCAGGGCGTCGGCATCGCGCAGCTCTCGTTGACGCAGGCCAAAGTGCCCGTGCACGTCGAACCGGGGCAGCAAGGCTGGCTCGCGCCGCCGCAGGCCCGACACGAGCCGCCCGTGCAGGTGAAGCCCGCCTGGCAGATGTCGCCCGCGCAGCAGGTCTGGCCGTCGCCGCCGCAGGCCGCGGGAGCCGCCTGACAGGTGCCGCTCACACAGCTCGTGCCGTCACAGCACTCGCCGCTGTTTTCGCAGCGATCGCCCGAGGCGTGACAGCACCGCCCCATCGCGCACTGCATGCCGTCGCAGCAGTCTGAGGCCGAGCCGCACATGGCCGAGGCGAGGGCACAGCAGGCGCCCTCTCGGCACTCCATGCCGCGCTCGCAGGCGCTGCCGCCGCAGCATTCTTGACGGGCCTGGCCGCAGGGCCCAGGGTCGGGAGGGGCGTCGGGGGTCGGTCGGTCGAAGGCCCCTTTGCCGAGGTCGTCAAACTGACCGCCGCCGAGATCATCGGGGAAGCTCGCGTCGGGGTCGACCTGGCCGCCCGCGCAGGCCATGAGCCCGAGCGATGCGGCGAGAACGACGACGCGCAGAATCGGAGAAGTATGCATAGTCGGAGACTCCGTTCGCCGAAGGGTGCCCTACAACCCCGGGGGTGGTCCAGTGGGGCCCGATTGATCACCTCCGTTCGGGGCGCTTGGGGCGCGGGGTCTTGCCGTCGCGCACCGTGCACCTGATGGTCACGCGGTGCGAGCGTCGCTGCGCAGGCTGTGCCTCTTTGTTGTTGTTTCGAGCTGCGCCACACCAGGGCTCGAAGACGGCTTCGACGCCGGGGTGGTGCACCCGCCCCGCATCGCGTTTCAGCGCGCCCCGGGCCGACGCTACTTCTGCGACCTTCCCCTCGACGACGTGACCCTGTCGGGGCACCCCTCGGGCTTCTGCGTGCGCCGCTTCGTCACCGTGCCGACGCCGCGGGTCTTGGCCTTCGCGCCCAATGGCGACCTGTTCGTGGCCTCGCCGCGCACCCAGACTCCGGGCGGCGCACCGCAGGGCCGCGGCGCCATCGTGGTGCTCGCCGACGACGACCGCGACGGCGCCCCCACCGAGCACACCTTCGCGTCGGGCCTCGCCGACGTCCACGGGCTCCGTTTTGGCCGCGACGGCGCGCTCTACCTCACCCTCGGCGACGGGGTGTACCGCGCGTCTTACACCCCGGGCCAGCGTGCGCTCCGCGGCACCCTCGAACGGGTCGTCTCGCTCGCGGGCCTCGCGCCCGGCGCCCGGTGGACGCACACCCTCGCCCAGGCCGCCGACGGCACGATGTACGTCTCGGTCGGGCAGTACGCGAGCTTCACCTGCCCGAGCTCGCCCTACGCCGGAGCCATCTTGCGGGTGCCCCTCGACCGCTCCGATGCGCGGGCCGAGGTGGTGGCCTCGGGCTTCCGAAATCCGATGTACCTTCAGTGTGATACGCGGGGTGAGCGCTGCTACGCGGCCGAGCTGAGCGACGACGCGTGGGACCCCGCCTCGGGGGTGCTCGGGCGCGAGAAGCTCGTGCGCATCGCGGGGGGCGAAGACTACGGCTACCCGTGCTGCGCGGGGCAGGGGGCGACGGCCCCGGCGGGGGCGGGGCGCACCGACTGCCGCGGGGTGCATCGCGAGCTCGAGAGCTGGCCGCTGCACGATACGCCCTTCGGCATGGCCTTCGCGCCGCGGGGCGTCTTCCCGCAGCCGTACGACGGGGGCTTCTTTGTGGCCCTCCACGGCGCATATGGGAGCTGGGCGAACACGAAGATCGTGTTCTCGCCGGTCGACCCGCAGACGGGCCATCCGACGGGGGCGTGGCGCGATTTTGTCACGGGCTGGGGCGTGTCGCGTCAGGGCATCCGGGGCCGCCTGACCGACCTCGCCTTCGCGCCCGATGGGCGCTTGTTCTTCTCAGACGACCAGGGCGGCGCGGTCTACTGGGTCGCGCCCGAACCCCTCGCGATGCCGTAGCGGCGCGCTCAGAGCCTGATCACCAGCTCGGCCACGGCGCCCTGAAAGAGCGGCACGTCGCGGCACACGCCCCCCGAGCAGACGCGCCCCCCGGGGGTCATGCCGCCGAAGACCCGCACGAAGTTCGAGAGGGTGAAATTCCACCGGAGCTCTGCAGCAGGGTAGAGCGTCGGCAGGAGCGGCGCGCTGGTGGCCGTGGCCGACTGGCCGAAGGGCACGTTGAGCAGCCCGTTCTCTTCGTACGCCCGCGAGGTGTTGTCGTACCGCAGCATCGCCGAGACCACCAAGGGCAGGCCGTGCGACCACGACAGCGCGACGCCACCGCGCATCGCAGGGAAGCGACTGAAAATGTCGCCGAAGCCGAAGCCCGTGAGCCGATCAAAGGTGTAGTTGCGCTCAAACCGATGGTCGACCCGCAGCTCGATCGAGTCGTTCGCCCCCACCGGGAAGGCGATGTCAAAGTCAGCCTGGAGCGCCTCGTGCTTGATGTCTCCGGCCTCAAACTGCGGCGGGAGCGTGCCCACCGTCGGGGCCGTGCCCGCGCGAAACTCGCGTCGGTACCCGATCGACGCGATGAGGTTGTAATCGCCCCGCGCCACCCGCGTCGCCGCCCCGCCGCCCATGCCCGCGGCCGCCGGGGTGCCGCTGCCCGACGCCGCGCCGCCTGAAGGGGCCTCGCCGGGCCGAGAAGGGGTCAGCACGGGCCGAGAGCGGCGCCGAACGGCCACGTAGGTGTGCGAGGTGATGAAGCCCTCGTTGGGGTCCCAGGGGTCGAGGGCTTCGCCCCGCGAGTTGCTCGACTCGGCCCACCCGTAGAGCACGCTGTTGGCGGTGAAGATCCACGGGGTGGGTTGCAGGGCGTAGTCGACCCTGAGGCGGCCGCCGCGGGTGTTGGCGTTGGTGAAGATGCGCTGGTCGTCGCGTTCGAGCGACGGGGCGGTGCTGTACACCCGGGCCACGTCGCGGGGGCTCGAGTTGGCCGACTCGGTCGGGCCGAGGAGGTAGTTGGTGTAGTCTTTCCACTCGGCGAGGAGCGTCCAGCGGTTGTGCTGGTACTGCACCGCCGCGTACACGGCGCGGCCGTTTCGGGTCTGCGTGGGGGCGCTCGCGCAGGCCGCGTTGTCGCTCGAAAACCCGAGCGATCGGCTCGCAAAGGCCGAGAGGCCGTCGCAGGTCGAGACGCCCTCGCCCTGCCGGATGTCTCGGCGCATCACGTTGCCCTCGACGTACACCGAGAGGTTGCCGTCGAAGAGCGAGGGCAGCTCGACGCGACCCCCGGCGATGTCGACGGAGTCTTGCCGCCGCGCATCGGCGCCGCGCTCAAAATCAGCGTGAACGACGTGGGTCGAGAGCTCGATGTCGGCGTCGGGCCCCACCCGTGCTGCGAGGCTCGCGCCGGCGAGAAAATCGTTCGGGTCGGGGAAGATCGACAGCGAGATCGGGTCGAGGTTCTGCGGGTTGCCGAGACCCGCGAAGCCGCGCACGGTGAGCCGGTCGCGCTCATACTCGAGCCGCGCCCCGCGCAAGGTGGTGTCGAGCCCGATGGGGTCGACCTTGCGGAACGCGAGGGTCACGCCGCGGCCGAAAACCTGATAGTAATCGCCAAGTTCGACCGTGAGGTTGTTGCGCTGATAGCGCAGCGAGAGGCGCTCGGGGCGGTAGTTCGAGCGGAGGTAACAGAGCGCGGCGTCTTCGGTGCTACAGCTGCGGTCGTGGCCGAAGGGCGAGAAGCCGTCGATGCGGGCGTAGAGCCGCCACGGGGCCGCGTTGGCCGCGAGGTCGAGGCGCAGGGTGTACGACCCGAAGTTGTCGTCGTGCGGGTTGTTGTCGAAGTTGTCGGCGCGGAAGCGCACGAGGTTGGTGTTCGTGATGCTGAACGACGTCGGGCCGAGCCCGGGCAGGCGTCGCACGAGGCCCTGCGCCCACGAAAGCGATGGCGCGAGGGCCACCGCGACACCCAAGACGAAGGCCGAAAGGGGGCGCACGAGAGGAGCGACTCCGGGGCGATGAGGGGCGAGGGGAGGGCGCCCTGCGCGGGGGTCTCGGCAGGGCATCGCGGAGGCTTCGAGGGCTCAGTTGCCTTCGGGGGCGGCGAGCACCTCGTCGATGGCGGTGCGGATCGACGAGAGGCCGCGGTCTGAGCCGTACTCACGCCAACGGATGCGCCCGCGGCGGTCGACGATCACGTTGCCCGGGAAGGCCGCCATGGGCACAAAAGGCTGTGTGATGAACTGCGGATCCATCAAGACGGGGAAGGTGAGGCCGAAGCGGTTCACCCAGGTGTTGCACTGCGAGGGGGTGATCGCGCGACGCTGCGGGTCTTGCACGAGCACTTGCACGATGCGCACGCCCATGTCGCGGTAGCGCTCGACGACCTCGCGCTCGATCTGCATGGCCTCGTTCTGACAAGGCACGCACCACATCGCCGAGATCATGATGAGGGTGAGGCGGTTGTTGAAGAAATCGCTCTGGTCGAAGCGCCAGCTCGCGTCGCCGCCCTCGCGGTTGCAGGCCGTGAGCGAGAAGGGCTCGAACAAGCGGCCCACGCTCGAACCGTAGGGGCCCGCGGGGTAGGTCTCGGCCGGTGCGCCGGCGTCGACGGGGGCGCCCGCGTCGGTTGCGACGCCGGTGTCGACGGGGGCCGTGCCCGCATCGGCGGTGGTCGAGCCCGTGGTCGAGCCGCCGTCACTACAACCCGCAAGCGCGAGCGTTGCGGCCACTGCAAAGAACAAAGCTTTCATCGACATGAGAACCTCTCGGATCATAAAAGTACCCGCGACGGCGCGATTCAAACACCGCCCGGGGTCAACGATCAAGCGCCGCCGTCTGCGCTGCTGGCGTCGCTCACCCCGGTGCTGGCGTCGCCGCCGACCCCCGCGTCGGTGCCCCGCACGGGAATGCACGCCCCGGTGGTGGTGCCCTGCGACGTGCGGCGCTCGCACATGTACCCCGTGGGGCACGGCGTCGCGGTGTTGACGCAGTTGATGGGGGTGCACCACCCGTTGTCGAAGCGGCGCGTGTTGGTGGTCGAGAGCTGGATGGTCTTTCGACAGAAGTAGCCCTCAGCGGTGCGGCAGTCGCTGTCTTGCGAGCACTCATCGAGGCAGATGCCGAGGTCGCCGCGCGCGAGCGAGCCGTTCGGGAAGCAGATCGCCCCGCTCGGGCACGAGCCCTGGGGGAGGCGGTTTTCGTCCCAAAACGTGCTGGGGTTGTAGCCCTGCGGGAGGATGCAGCGGCCCACGCACTGGCCGCCGTTGAAGCCCGTGTAGAAGGGCACGCCGCGCGAATCGGTGGTGACCTCGGGGTTGCAGAGCTCAGAGCGGCAGCGGTTCTCAGGGGTCGAGACCGGGTCGCGGTTGGCGAGGCACCGCTCGCCGATGGTGCGACCCGTGAGTGTCGCCCCGGTGGCGCGGCAGCGGCCCGAGTTGCCGTCGCAGGTGGTGCCATCGGTGCAGCTCGTGGGCGTGCACACGGCGATGCAGACGCGCACCGCGTTGAGGGTGTTGGCATTCTGCTGAATGCAGGTGTAGCCGTTGCGCTCGCAGTCTTGACCGTTGGCGCAGACCCGCGCGCAGTACCGTCGGCCGTTGGCGTCGGCGGCCTGGCAGAAGCCGTCGATGGGCGGCACGCCCGGCTCTTCGCGCACGCAGTCGTCGGGCGAGGTGCACTCGCGGTTGCAGTACCCGCCCGGCAAGCCCGTCTCGCGCTCGGTGAAGCACCGCAGGCCCTCGCCGCACTCGGCGTCGGCGACACACTCGCCATAAATGCCCTGGGGCTCGCGCAATGTGCGGCCCGCGTCGACGGGCCCGGTGTCGGCGCTGCCCGCATCGACCGGGCCCGTGTCAGCGGGGCCCGCATCGGCCGGAGGCGTCGTCGAATCAGAACAACCGAGGAGGGTCGCGAGCGCGCCCACCAGCACCAAGCACGAAGTGCGCACCATAGGAAGTGCGAGACGCGTACTTTATTCCCGCCGTCGGTGCAACCGAGCAGCACGCATTGGCCCCCGCCTCGCCCGCCGCGGAGGCCCACACGCGTCGCGCGAGCTCGCCCCGAACGTCGCGGCGACCGCGTCGGGCGAATGTGCTGTAAGTTGTCGAAAGTATGAAAGTATTTTGTCATCAACGGCGTCGCAACGCCCGAGGTCGCGGGCTGCGGTCTCGACGGCAGGTGTCGGTTCGGGGCGTCGTCGGGGCGGCGGCCTTGGGGGTGGGGCGGGGCGGGGCGGCGCGGTGATGGCATTCGCTCTTCAATAAAGTGGCGGTGTGTTACGTCATTGCCCGCCATGCAACGACGCACCCTTCTCGCCGCAGCTCTGGCCACCTTGGCGCTCTCACTCTCGGCCTCGTCGGCCTCGGCTCAGGTGGGCACGGCGGCGCCAGAGTTCACGCTTCCGGCGGCGGCGGGGCACACCTTTCGGGGGCGCTTCAGGTTGGGCGATCACCTGCGGCGTCGGCCCGTGGTGGTGCTCTTCTGGGCGACCTGGTGCCAGCCGTGTTTGCAAGAGCTTCCGGTGTATCAGTCGTTGGCGCAGCAGTATGGCAACCAGCTCCAGATCGTCGCCATCTCGATGGACGGGCCTGACACCGTCTCTGAGGCGGGCGCCGCGGCGCGGCGGCTCGGGGTGACCTTCCCCGTGGTGACCGACCTCGAGACCCAGGTGGTGTCGGTCTACAACCCGCGACGCGCCGCGCCCTTCAGCGTCTGGATCGACCGCAACGGCAACATCGTGCGCGCCCGAGAGGGCTTCTCGATGAGCGAACAGCCGCAGATCGTGTCTGGCATCGCCGAGCTCGTCGGCCGCCGCCCCGCCCCCGCGACGCCCGCTGCGCCCGCCCCCGCTGCGCCCGCCCCCGCTGCGCCCGCCCCCGCTGCGCCCGCTCCCGCTGCGCCCGCCCCCGCTGCGCCCCGCTGATGGGGCGACACTCCGGGCTGTGAAATCGGCGTCGTGCAATGGCCTGCGCCGCCGCGGTGTGTTACCCGCGCGTCGATGAAAAAGAGTGTGACCTGGGCGGTGGCCTTCTTGGTTGCGGTCGGGGCCTGTTCGCCGAGCGCCACGGGGCGTCGTGGCGGCGACGACGACGCTGCGGCGGTGCCAGATCGTGGCGCTCCCGACGGTGACGCTGCGGTCGCTGACGACGCCGGCCCAGCGAGCGATTCGGCGGTCGCTGTAGACCTTCCAGCGGTTGACAGCGCGACCGATGCCGAGGCGCGTGCGGATGCGCCTCCGTCGAGCGATGTCGAAGTGCGCGATGCGCCCGCGACGACCGATCAGGGTGCTGACGATCGACCCTCGGGCACCGACCTCGGCGCGACCCAAGACACGGGCGGCATGCGCGATGTGGGGCTCGCGATCGATGCGCCGCGGGCCGACGCGCCCGACGTGGTCGATGTGCCGATGGGCATCGATGTGCAGCCCCGCGACACGGGCAACGACACGGGCAACGACACGGGCAACGACACCGGCAACGACACCGGCAACGACATCGGCAACGACACCGGCAATGTCAGCATGTGCCTGCCGCTGCGGGCGGCGTGCACGGAGCAGTCGAGCTGTTGTGCGGGCACCGACTGCCAACCCGCGCCGACCTCGCGCATCTGCTGTCGCGCCGGGGGGCAGGCCTGTTCGAGCTCGCTCGAATGTTGCGGGTACATGCTCTGCTCAGCCGGAGCGTGCGTCTGTCGGCCCGCGGGGCGGAGCTGCGTCTACGACGGCGAGTGCTGCGCGGGCACCCGCTGCCTGAGCGGAACCTGCACCGCAGCCAGCACCTGCGCGGCCGCGGGCCAGAGCTGCGGGAGCGGTTGCTGTTCAGGGCTCAGCTGCGTGTCGGGCGTCTGCCAGGCGCCGGCGATGTGCAGCGCCGCCGGTCAGGCCTGCGGGAGCGGCTGCTGTTCAGGGCTCAGCTGCGTGTCGGGCGTCTGCCAGACGCCGCCGGCGTGCCGCGCTCAGGGGCAGACCTGCGACGTCTCAAGGCCTTGCTGCACGGGCCTGAGCTGCTACTCGGGCGCCTGCGTCGACCTCACGCGGTGTGTCGTCGACGCGCGCGATTGCCGCGTCAACAGCGATTGCTGTTCGAACAACTGCACCGCGGGCACCTGCCGCTCGTCGGCCTTCTGCACCGTGCCCGGTTCGCAATGCGGGCTCGGCACGCCGCCGTGCTGCGATGGCAGCCGATGCGGAGACTTCAACCGCTGCGAGGCCTTCTGTCGGAGCAACGGCGATCGGTGTCTGACCGGCACCGATTGCTGCAATCGCCGGTGCGAGAACAACCGCTGCGACACAATGTGCGGCAGCGTCGGCGAGGCCTGCGGCGGCGGCACCGACTGCTGCACGGGCAACTGCGGGCGAAACACCTGCCGAATCACCAGCTGCATTCTCCGATTTCGGGCCTGCCGCTCGACCAGCGAGTGCTGCGACGGGTTCTGCCTCAACGGGCTCTGCGACCCGAACTGAGCGTCGAGCGTGGGCGGCGTTTGCGGTCGGAAGGGTGGCGGCACCGCGGGGCTCTGGGGCTTCGCGTTCGGGCTCCTCGTCGCGGCGGGGTGTGAGCCGCAGAGCGCCCAAGAGACCCGGGCCGTGCCGACCGCCGTCGGTGACGACGCGACGCCGCGCGACGATGACGCCGCCCTCATGCCGACGGGCCGCGTCGCCAGCCGACAGACCCTCGGGTGCCTGGCTTGGGGGCTGTGGTTGCCCTTCGGTCTCGGGATTTTGAGCGCAGGCCTCGGTTGGGCGTGGCATCGACGCGGGGTGCGGCGCGCCGCTCCGAGACCCGAGGGCGCCGCGCTCAGACCCGGCCCTCAGATCGTGGCGGGGCGCGTCGCGTGCGACGGCGGCGATGCGCTCACCCTCACGATCACCCAGACCCGCGCCCACGTACGACACAATGGCCGCACCCGTGCGGTCTGGAACGAATCGCGTCGCGCGCTCGCTTCGAAGCCCTTTCGGCTCGTCACCGACTCCCGAGCGGTCGTCACCGTCGCGCCCGACCCGCGCGCCGCCCTCGTCACCGCCCTCGAAGGGCCTCAGCCCGTGGCCGAAGGGCTCCGTCAACGGACGGCTCGGGTGCGACACGGCGCGCGGGTCTGGGTCGACGGCACCGTCAGCGAATCGCGCTCCTCGGACGGTGTGCCATCATGGGTCATGCAGCGCGGCGTGCTCGCTTTAAAGGTCTCGACCGACGATCTTTTGGCGCATCATGGCGCAGCCGCGGCGCGCGACGGCCGATGGTTCTGGGGGCTCGTGACGGCCCTGGCGGTGACCCACGCGGTGCTGCTCGGCGACGTCACCTTGGGGCTCGTGGCGGGGCGGGTCGACGCCGTCGCGGTGACCGAAACGGTGACCTGGCGGGCGTGGGTTCGGTCGAAGAACACCGCGGGGCGGTGGGTCGCGCGTTGCGGCGTGCGCGCGGCGGGAGCGCTCTACGAGACCTCGTGTGGGTTCGAGCGCTGCGTCGCGGCGGGGCGCTGTCGCACGGTGCCGCGGCTCCGTGTCGGCGGCGCGGGCGGCCTCGTGCGGCTCGGGCTCGGGCCCACGATGTACGGAGCCCAGGCCGCCCTCTCGGTGACGGTCGGCGTGATCGCGCTGATCGCGTCGCAACGCCGTCACGGAGACGCGCGGCGCAGGCTCGACCGCCCGGTCAACGATGACGGTTGATCGGGGCATCCAGGCCGCGCTGCGGTAGGCTCGCCCCATGATCGTACCTGGATCGCTTCGGCGGTGGTTTGTCGTGCACTTCGTGGCCGATCTGCTCTTTGCGGTGCCGCTCTTCTTCGCGCCCGGGCCCTTCTTGCGCGCGCTCGGGTGGCAAGCGGTTGACCCCGTGTCGTCGCGCATCGTCGCGGCCGCTCTGGTGGGCATCGGGGTTCAGTCGTGGCGCGGGCGAGATGAGAGCGTCGAGGTGTTTCGCGCGATGCTCTCGCTGAAGCTCTTGTGGTCGGCCACCGCGACCCTCGGGGTGCTCTGGAGCGCGCTCACCGGCGCGCCGGTCATGGCGTGGGCCTTTGTGGTGATCTTTGGCGCGTTCCACGGGCTGTGGCTTCACTATTGGCTGAAGCTGCGCGGCGCGACGGCCCAGGGGGCCCAATGAGAAGCGGCCCGAGGAGGCGCCATCGAGACGCCGCCGGGGCCGCGGGCTGACGCGGGGCGCGTCGGCTGGTCAGTCTGCGTGTGAGCTCGCGCCGTTGTTGGCGGCGATTTCGGCGCGGGCGCGGCGGGCGAGCTCCTCCCAGTCGGCCTGGTGGTGGCGGGCGAGGCCGTAGACGTGGCCGGGGCGGTGCTCGCTCACGATGGCCGTGAGGGCGCGCATGATCTTCGCGGCGATGTCGCCGTCTTCGGGGTCGGTCACCCGCGCCTGAAGGATGCGCGTCTCGGCCGTGAGGGCCTCGACGGTGAGCCGCAAGAGGCCAGGATCCATCTCGGGGGCGTCGTCTGAGATCTTGCGGACCTCTTCGCGGATGCGCTCAAGCTGCATGCGCGAGCCCTCGTCGCGGGGGCCGTCGTTGCCGCGGGGGCCGTCGTTGCCGCGGGGGCTGTCGTTGCCGCGCGAGAACTCGCGGCGGGTGTCGGGCTGGGCCGGGCGGTCATTGCGGTTCCACCGGTCGTCGCGGGCCTCGCGGGGGTCGCGCACATCGCGAACGTCGCGCGGGTCTCGGAAATCACGGGCGTCGCGGCCAGGGCGCATCGCGCCGCGGGGGGCCTCGTCGCCGCGCGCCAGAAAGGCGTCAATTCGCGCAGCGGCGTCGGTGAAGGTGTCGCGGAGGTAGATCATCAGTTCGCGCAATTCGCGGTCAGAACGGGGGCGTTCCATGGCACATGCTCGACAGGGAAAAAGGTCAAAAACACAAGCCTCAGGGTGGTCGCCGCACATCGGCGATACACAGACCCGTCGGCCTCAGAACCCCTCAAATGGGGGCCGCTATCTACCCCCAGCCCGCCCACTCGGCAAGACGCCTCGGTGCGCTTTGACGGGTCTTTTTTTCACCGCCCGTGACAGCACCGCCGAGGCCGTGCGAATAGACTCCCGCGGCGTCGCGCGGCCGCTCCGCGGTCTGCGCCCTTGCAGAGGAGCTTCTCTTTGAAACTCAAGCGTTTCGTTGCCCTGGCGTCGACCCTCGCGGCGGTCGGCTGTGGTGAGTCGGTCTCTCCGGGCCCTCAAGATGCAGCCGCGGCCGACGTCGCGGCGCCCACCGATACGGGCGCTGGCCCCGTCGACGCCGGCGCTGACGCGGGCCCGCTGCCGACCGGCGGCGTCGTGGCCGTGACGACCTTTCAGTTCGACAACGCCCGCACCGGCGCGAACCGCAGCGAGACCGTGCTGACCCCTGCGGCGCTGCGCGCGCGCGCCTTGGGCCGCGACACGGCCTTCAGCCCCAGCCTCGACGGCGAAGTGTACGCCCAACCCCTTGTATTGCCCCGTGTTTCGGTGAGCGGCGGGGCGCGCGACCTGCTCTTCGTGACGACCCAGGCCAACTCGGTCTACGCCCTCGACGCGGCCACCGGGGCCGAGGTCTGGCGCGTGAGCCTCGGTACGCCGGCGCCGCGGTCGATGCAGCCCTGCGGCAACATTTCGCCCACCACGGGGGTGCTCGGCACGCCGGTCATCGACGCCGCGGCGGGCACGCTCTACGCGGTGTCGTACAACAACGACGGCGGTTTGGTGTTCAAGCTCCACGCCCTCGACGTGACGAGCGGGGCTGAGCGGGCGGGCTTCCCTGTGGCGCTTCAGCCGCCGACGAGCAACGGGGTGAGCTTTAACGCGGCGCCGCAACAGCAGCGCGGCGCCCTCGCGCTGGTCAACGGCCGCGTCTACGTGCCCTTCGGCGGTCTCTACGGCGACTGCGGCCTCTACCACGGTTGGGTGGTGGCCATCGACCCGGCCAACCCCGCATCGCAGATGGCCTTCGCCACCCCCGGGCGCGGCTCGGGCATCTGGGCTCCGGCGGGCGAGTCGGTCGACGAAGAGGGGCGCCTCTACGTCGCCACGGGCAACAGCACCCCGCTCGGCGGCCACACCCCGGGCTCCCTCGGCGAGTACATTCTTCGCATCGGCACGGGGGCCATGGGCCCTTCGTTCACCGAGTCTGACACGGGGTCGTTCTTCTCTCCGAGCGACGCCCGATCGCTCGACCTCGCCGACCTCGACATCGGTTCGACGGCGCCGGTGGTGGTGCCGCCGGTGATGGGCTTGAGCGCGCGGCTGGTCTTCCAGGTGGGCAAGGCGGGGGTGGCGTACCTCGCTGACCGCGCGAGCCTCGGGGGCACGGGGTCGGCGCTGTTCAGCAACCGCATCTTCGCGGGCGGCGTCTACGGCGCCACGGCGGCGTGGTCGAACGGCGCCGAGACCTACGTCTACGCGCCGGGCCGCGGTCGCGCGTCGGGGTGCAGCGCCAACGGGGGCGTGATGGCGCTCAGGGTCACCGCCGAGGGCGGCGGGCGCTTCGCCACGGCGTGGTGCTCGGCCACGGTGTCGAACCCCTCTCCGCCCGCCATTTCGTCGAACGGCAACAGCGACGGGGTGGTGTGGGTCGCGGGCACGAGCCCTGCGTCGCTCAGGGCCATCGAAGCGAGCACGGGCATGGAGCTCTTCACCGACACCCTCCCCTCGGTGCGCCAGTGGGTGCCCGTGGTGGTGTCTGGCGGGCGCGTCTACGTCACCGGCCGCAACACCGTGTCGATGTACCGCTTTCAGTGAAGCGCGGGCCTCGAAGGGCCCCTCTCGCGACTGGCGCGAGGGGCCCGGAGGGGCCGTTCAGGCGGTGGCGATCTCGCGCAGCCGCGCGATCTCGGTGACGGTGGGGCCCGAGAGGTCGTACTGGGCGCGGTCGGTGATGCCGACGCCGGCCTCGATGGCGACCTGAAGCTGGCGGTTCGACCACAACGAGTCGCCGCGGGTGATTTGCTCGTAGCTCGGCGAGAGCGTGCGGAGCAGGGCCGCGCCGGTGAGGTCGGCGGCGAGACGGTCAGCCGAGACGATCACCACCTTGGGCTCGGCGGTCTGGGGCATCCACCCGGCGGGGATGCCCGAGGGGCGATCGCCGGGGGTCGGGCCGCCCGAGATGAGGGCCTGGAAGCCGTCGAGGATGTTCAAGGTCGAGGTCGGCAGGGCCTTGTTCATGTAGGCCACCTGGGGGTAGAGCCTGCCGCCGACGCGGCCGTCGTGGCTCCCGAGGTTCGAAGTGCGCGAGCGATCGACGGGGTTGATGATGCCGATGATGTTCTTCATCGTCATCGTGAAGGTGGCGATGAAGTGGGTCTTCACCACCGCCATGTTGATGATGTGATCGGCCTGCGCGACCATGGCAGGGATGCGCATGGTGCCATCCCAGAAGGCCGAGCGGGGGCGGGCCATGCCCTCGACGGTGGCGGGGAGGTCCATCCAGTCGACGACGTTGCTGGCGGCGTCGTTGGCGGCGCGGTCGCCGAACACAAAGAGAGGCGTCTCGGTCATCTCGCACGCTTCGCGGATGCCGTTGCGGGTGAAGTTCGAGAGGGTGTTACGGTCGCCGAAGAAGCTGCGGTCGCCGACGAAGACCTCGGCCCCGGCGTCGCGCACCTTGCCGATCACCCAGCGCAGGAGCTCCGGGCTCGTCGAGTACGGGAAGGGGTCGCCCGAGTTGGTGTTGACCTTGATGTAGACCCGCTGCCCGCGCTGAATGTTCGAGAACCCTGCGGTCTCGGCGAGGGCCGCCTCGGCGGCCATGATGTGGTCGTCGTTCTGCCCGGCGCCCACGAGGTGCTGCGTGCGCATCGGAGGCACGTCTTGCGCGACCCCGGCGTCGCTCCCCGCGTCGCTGGTGCCGCCGCCGCCGCCGCCGCCCGTGTTGCCGTTGTCGCCACAGCCCGCAAGCGCGGCCGACGCGCCGAGGCCCAAGGCGCCCAAGAGCAGGCTGCGACGACGCAGCTCTTTCTCTTGATACTCTTGAAGAAGGTCGACCGAATCGATCGTCTTGCCGCCCGTTTTACGCCCGACCACTGTCATCTCGATGCTCCTTCGAAGTTGAGGCTACGCGAGATCGCTTCGTAGCGCGGTGATTTGCCTCTGGGTAGAGCCATTTGCGCCAATCGCATGACGTGTCACGAATGAGCTCTTCGTGTCACTCAACGGCGGAGCTTGTTGCGTCGGCGGCGGGCCACGAGGGCGAGCCCGAGGGCGCCGAGGCTCAGGGCCGCGGGGTGCGTTGCGGGGCTCGGGCGGGCCGCGCACGACGCGCCGCCCTCATCGGCCGGGGCGCCACCCGTGACGGCGATGCTGGCGGTGGCGGTGGTCATGGTGAAGGGCGCGGCGCGGCCGGTGGCGTTGAAGAGCTGGGTGAGGGTGCGCCCGCGGTCGTCGGTGGTGTTGGCGCCCGCGATGGCTTCGACGTAGTGCCGCGTGGTGGTGCGGTAGAGGAGCCGAACGGTGATGGGCACCGCGCCCCCAGCGGCGGGCATGGGGAGCGCGAAGGTGGCCTCGTCGTAGTTGCGCAGGGCGCCGCCGGGGCCGCCGCTGTAGTCGCGGCCGACGGGGCGGGTGCGGTCGTCGGGCATCATGCCGAGGGGCGGGATGCGGGTGTCTTCGAGCACCGTGTCGTGCGCGACGACGAAGTCTGAGCGGGTGACCCGGCCGTCGGCGTAGTGGCCCGGCTCGAAGCGGTAGATGCGCGCCTGGCCGTCTTCGACGAGCTCGTCGTTGGCGTATGCGCCCGAGACGACGCGGTCGCCGACCTGCACCTGGAGCCACATGAGCCGCGCGTCTTCGTAGCCCGTGGGGAGCTTGTGGCCCGAGAGGTTGGTGACCCGCACCCGCAGCTGCACCGTGGCGCCCGCTTGGGCCGTGCGCGGCGGGTCGATGAGCTCGACCGTGGCGGCGGTGCGGAGGTAACCCTGGATCTGGCGCCTGGCGGCGTCGAAGCCCTCGTCGTTTTCGCCCGGAAAGGCCGCCCTGAGGAGCGCCATGCCCCACTCGTTGGCGCCCTGAAAATCGTGCCGACGCTGGCCCGGTCGCACTGGCGCCCCGGGGATGCGCGTGACGGGGATGGGCTCGCCGCCGACCTCGGGCATGTGGCAGCTCTGGCAGGTCTCGGGGTTCGCGCGCCGTGCGAAATCGCTCTGGGCCCACTCGGAGTACGTCGATTGGAGCGGGAAGCGGGCCCCGGTGTCGCGGCCGTCGCGCGGGTCGAGGCGGTTCTGCGTGGGGTGGTCGACGTCGTGGCACTGACCGCAGAGGCGGCTGTCGCGCACGAACGCCGAGCCGACGCTCGGGTGACGGGGCGACTGAAAGGGGTCGCTCCGCGGGCCGTGACGCGGGGGGAGCTCGCCCTCGGGGGCGTCTTGAAAATACAGCTGCGCGTTGCGAAGGAGCGGGCCGCTGGCCCCCGTCGGCACCACGCTGCGATGGCAGGTGTCGCAGTGCACGCCGTCGGCGTCGCCGAGCACCGGGTCGAGGCCCGTGCCGAGCGGCGGAACGGCCCGCCCCGCGGTGAACCCCGAGGGGCTGTGGCACCGGAGGCAGAACGTGCCCACCCCCGGCGCCTGCTGGTTGGCCACCGTGAGGGTGGCCAGAAACAGCGGATCGCGCGCGGCGTTGGCCATCATCGAGCTCTGCCAGGTGTCGGCCGCCATGTAATTGTTGCCCTGGGCGTCGGTCTCGCCGGCGTGGCACTCCGAGCACCGGGCCGCGGGTTCGAGCGGGTGCCTGAGCTGCCCGGGCAGGGTGCCGCCGTCGCCGCCGAGCACCTGGGCCGCGCCCTGCCGCGTCGCCGCGAGGCTCAAGAGACCCGCGCCGAGAAAAGAAAGCATCAACCGTGAGCGCATGCGATGCCGTCGAGTCTTTGACGAAGCGACGCCGCTTTGCAAGGCGCACTCCTCGCTCGGGGCATTCGGTGCTAGAGGGCGTAGCCCGAAGCCCCCCATGCTGTTTGAGATCTATCACCGAATCTGTGTTGGTTTGCCGCTCGAACCCGCTGCCACCGAGGCGCTCGTGCAGGGCTTTCACCGCTCGCTCGGGGTCGCGCCCGAGGCGGCGGTGTCTGAGATCCATGCGCTGCTCCGCTTCGACGCGCGACGGCACGAGAAGCACATCACCGACCGGATTCGGTACGAGCGCGCCTTCGAGGCCTACGTCGACCAGCTGTGGGACGTCGACTGCGCCATCGGCGGCCACACCGAGGGGGGCGTCGAGCCGGGCCGCGGGTGGGTCTTCGTGGGCGTCAGGGTCGAGCAGTTCGAGTCGACGCAGAAAGACGAGATGCCCGCGCTGGCGACGCGTCCGCGGTGGCTCAAGAAGGGCGACCTCACCATCAACAGCGACTTCTCGCGGTCGCTCCCGCCGGAGTCTGAGAAGCCCTTTCGGCACGCCTGTACGGCCCTCGGGCGCGCCTCGAAGATGATCATCGGCGACGCCATCACCCGGCTGAAGAAGCTGCCCGTGGTGCGGCAGCGCGAGCCCGATTGGGCGTACATCCGATGGCTCGTCGAGACGCGCTTTCTCAAAGACGCGGGGTGATGTTCACAGCGTCTACATTGAATGTGGGCGCTGTGAACATTGCGGGCGCTAGAGACGCGACCATGTCGTCGGACCGAGCACCGCGAAGGGGCGCAAGTGATGCAAGGCGACGGGGCGAAGACGGGCTGTTGGCCCGTCGAGACCCGGCAACGCAGCAGCGCGCCGCGGACCTAAAGTGGGGCGACGGGAGACGACTTGGTCGCGT
>JAEUKH010000049.1 GCA_016792845.1 Myxococcales bacterium
GGACCGAGCACCGCGAAGGGGCGCAAGTGATGCAAGGCGACGGGGCGAAGACGGGCTGTTGGCCCGTCGAGACCCGGCAACGCAGCAGCGCGCCGCGGACCTAAAGTGGGGCGACGGGAGACTACTTGGTCGCGTCGCTAGGCGCCGGGGTTCGAGACCTCGGCGGCGTTGACCGGGAGCGGGGCGAGGCTCTTGAGCTGCCACGCGTGCAGCCGCAGCTGGCGCTCGGCCTCGCAGAGCGAGCGTCGGAAGCGCTCCATGAGGGCCGTGGCGGTGCCGATGACGCCGAGGTGGATGACCACCAGGAAGACCTGCGACGGCAGCGGGTCGAGGCGCGTCATCTGGGCGCGGACGTGGAGCGCGTCGCCGTCGAGGGTCGATCGCGGCGGCAAGACCCCGAGGGCTTCGAGGCCCACGAGGGCGGTGAACCCGAGGGCCGCGACGAGGGCGCTCAGCCGCCACCGGGCGCCGTTCGGCGAGATCGAGAAGAGCACGGCGTTGGCGGTGACGAGCGAGGGCAAGAGCACCCAGCTCCCGAAGAGGGGGTAGGTCGAGAGGGCGGCGACGTTGCCGGCGAGCATCATCGCGGTCTGCAAGGTCGCCGAGGGGCGGGCCTGGGCGGCGGTGAAGAAGCTCAGCCCCGCCGCCGCGGCGATGGTGGCGACGAGCCACGCGAGGCACGCGAGGTCGCGGACGCCCATCCAGAGCACCAAGGGCAAGAGCGCCAGCCACGACAAGAACGCGTAGCCCGCCGAGCGCGCCGCGGCCCGCACCTGGGCGACGACGTTGGCGTCAAACGCGGCCTCGGCCTCGGGCGGCATCTCGCGCGGCGGTCGTAAGAGGAGCCCCAGGAGCGTCGCCAGGGCCCGCGGGTGATCGGGCATGAGGGCCACCGCGCGGCCGACCTCGCGGAGGGCCTCTTCGCGGGCGCGGAGGGCCTCTCGGGTGTCGCCGTGGGCGATCTTGGCGAGCCCTTCGGCGCGGTCGGCGTGGCCGTCGGCGAGGGTCTGTCGCAGGGCCAGGTCGCGGGCGCCGTCGAGGTAGCGCTCGATGCCTTCGTAGAGCGCGTGTGCCGAGGCGAAGCGGTCGGCGGGGTCGAGGGCGGTGGCCTTGACGCAGAGCGCGTCGAGCTCAGGGGCGATGTCGCGGGCGGGCGCTCGCACCGAGGCCCGCGCGTCGGCGCCCGAGAGCGTCGAGGTGACCAGGGCCTCGTGGCTCGTGAGGGGGTGGAGCGGGGTGAGGGTGAGGAGCTCGAAGAGCACCGCGCCGAGGGCGTAGACGTCGCTGCGGGGCCCGACGGCGTCGGCTTCGCCGCGGAGCTGCTCGGGGGGCATGAAGCCGAAGGTGCCTACGATGGCACCCTGTTGGGTGCGCGCGCGGGCGCGGGTCGGCGCCTCGGGCGCGGCGCGGGGTGCGGGGGCGTCTTCGTGGCCGCGGGCGCGGGCGACGCCCCAATCGAGGACGTAGACCTCGCCGTCGGCGCCGAGCATGAGGTTGTCGGGCTTGAGGTCGCGGTGGATGACGCCGCGGCGGTGCGCGAACTCGATGGCCTGGCAGACGCTCCCGAAGGCGGTGAGGAGCTTCCGGAGCGAGTACCGCGCGACGGCGTCGGGGTCGTTGCGGCTGAGGGCCTCGATGACCTGCCCGAGGGTGCGTCCGGCGATGCGCTTCATGGTGAAATGCGAAGCGCCCTCGCGGTTGAAGGCGATGTCGTAGACGGGCACGATGGCGGGGTGTTCGAGCTGACCCTGGAGCCGGGCTTCGCGTAGAAAGCGGTCGCGCGCGTCGAGGTTGTGGGCGTGCTCGGCGCTGATGACCTTCATGGCGACGTCGCGGCCGACGTGGCGATCGCGGCAGAGCCTGACCTCGCCCATTCCGCCTTGGCCGAGGAGGGTGCCGAGCTCATACCGGGCGGCGTGGCCGTCGTCGTCGCGCGTCGCGGGGCGCGGGTCGACGAGGTGCGGCGTCGCGCGTTCGGCGAAGGCGAAGGCCGTCGGTTGTTGCGAGAGCGTGTCGAGGTCTTCGTGCCGAGCCATGACCCCGAGGGTACCGTGAGGCCGCGCGGGGCGTGCACGCGATGCGATGAATTGGGCCGCACCCGAAGGGGCATCGATCGCGGCGATGCTCACCATCGGTCGATGCGATGCGACGGCGCCACGCTCTGGCCCCAAGGTCTTCGCGTATGGACACCCTCGCCCTCGTCACTCCGATGCGTCTCTCGCTCTCGCTCTCGGTCGCGGCCTTCGCGTGGGGCACCTGGCGCGCCCTCACGCCCGCGGCTGACCCTCCAGATTCGCCCGCGCGCGGTGCGCCCGAGGCGTGGCATCGGAGGCTCGGTCTGCGCCTGCTCGGGCTCTTCGCGCTCGCCGAGCTGGTGACCCAGCAAGGGCTCGTCGCGCGGCTGCCGAGGGTGTTTCAGCTCGGCATGGCGCTCGCGATGGGCGTGACCCTGGCCAGCGTTGCGGGGCCCGAGGCGCGGGCTCGATTCGACGCGATGCCCGCCGAGCGCGAGCGAGGGCTCCTCGGGTTTCGCATGGTGTTCGGCGCGTTTCTCTACGCGGCGGCGTTCTCGGGGGTGTTGCCGCCGCGCTTCGGCTTGCTGGCGGGCACGGGTGACCTCTTGGTGGGCTGGCTGGCGTGGGCGCTGCCCGAGACGCGGCGGGCGAGGCTGGCGATCCATGTCGTGGGGCTGGTCGACCTCGCGTCGGTCTTGGCGGGGGTGGCGCTCGACGTGTTGCCGTGGGTGGCGCGCCATGCCGAGGTGAGGCCCGCGGTGAGCTTGCCGTGGGTGGCGGTTCCGCTCATGCTGGCGATCAACCTGCATGGCATCCGACGAGGGCTCGCGGTCGCCGCGGCCCGCCCCACCGCCGCCCGCGCGTAGCGTGGCCTCGCCCTTACAAGCGCTCGATCTGAACCTCCTTGTCGCCTTCGAGGCGCTCTACGTCGAGCGTCACGTCACCCGCGCCGCGCGCCGTCTCGGCCTCTCGCAGCCGGCCATGAGCGGCGTCCTCGCGAGGCTCCGCGCGATGCTCGATGACCCGCTGTTCGTAAAGACGCCATCGGGGCTCAAGGCGACGCCCCGGGCCGACGCGCTGGCGGGGCCGGTGTCGCAGAGCCTCGCGGCGCTTCACATGGCGATGCGGGCGCCAGTGTTCGTGGCCGCTGAGAGCCGCGCGCGGTTGGTGGTGGGCGGCGCCGACGCGGTGCTCTCGGTGGTGATGCCCTGGGTGGCTGCGCGGGTGCTTGCCGAGGCGCCGGGCGTTCAGCTCGAGGTGCTGCCCCTCGACCCGGGGCGCGCGGTGGCGGCCCTCGACGCCCACGAGGTCGACCTCGCGCTCTCGGTGCTGCCTTCGCTCCCGATGCACATCGCGGGGCGGCTGCTCTTCGCCTTCGAGCGGGTGGTGGTGATGCGCCCGGGGCACCCGATGGCGGGCCTCGGGTGGCAGCTCGAAGACCTCGCGCGGTGGCCCCACGCGGTGGTGCGCTTCGCCGGTTCGGCGCGCAGTGACATCGACGAAGTACTTGAAAAGAATCAGCTTTCTCGGCATGTAGCGCTGCTCGCGGCGAGCTTCCTCGGGGTGGTGCCGTTGGTCGAGGCGAGCGACGCGGTGGCGGTGTTGCCGCGCCCCTTCGCGGCCGCCTTGGCGAGGGCCGGGCGCGTCTCTTGGGCGCCGCTCCCCGATGCGCTTGCGGGGCCGCGCTACCCGATGCGGATGTTGTGGTGCGCATCGCGCGACGCCGACCCGGCCCTCGGGTGGCTGCGGGGCCTGGTGCTCGAAGGGGTCAGCGCGACGGTGAACCCCTAACGACGCGGCGTCAGTTCGTGCGGGCTTTGGCGAAGATCGCGCCCGCCTTTCCGTCGCAGGCGCCCGGCAGCGGGGGTGAGGTCACGCGAGACCGCACCGTGCGCAGCACGTATCTGGCGATACGTCGGGGCGTATCTGGCGATACGTCGGGGCGTATCTGGCGATACGTCGGAAGACCCGCGGAGAAGGGCCTCCGATGGCCGCGAGGGCACAACGATCTCCGCTGCCGCGCATCGCCTCAGGCCGAGCGGCCTGCGGTCGGTGCGGTAACCCTACGCAGGGCAGACGTCTCGCAACGCGCTACGAACAGCGCGCGAAGTACAACGCCGCGATGCTCCCCCCGAGCGCCCTCGCTGCGGGAAAACACCCGCAGACGCAGCCCGGCCGCGCGGCGTCAGTTCGTGCGAACGATGGTCTCGGTGGGCGCGTTCGGGTCGACCAGGCCCAGCGCGTCGCGGGCGCGCTGCTGCGCCGCGCGGGTGTCGGGGGTGAGGTGCCAGTGCGGGCGGACGGCCCCCTCGCTGTCGGTGTAATAGCGCGCGAAGAGCAAGAAATTGCGGGCCTGAAGGCGCGTGTAATTCGAGCGGATGGTGTTGTACCCCCCTTGGCCCTCTTCGACCCTGAGGTCGATGAGGCCGTCGCGGGGCGCCGCGCCGTGGAGGGGGGCGCCGACGATGCGTGACGAGAGACGGTAGGCCCGCGACGAGGCGGCGTCGTCGCTGCCGGTGAGGGTCTCGACGTGCACCACGGCGATGAAGTCGGCGGCGCGGGCGAGGCGATCGATCGCGCTTCGCCAGTCAGCGGCGACGCGGCCGCCGAGGTCTTCGACGTTCTCGATGTAGTCGGCGCCGTCGTCGAAGTCGCGCGACATCTCTTGGGTGAAGGGCCGCGTCTCGACGCGGTTGCCCGCGGCGCCGCTGCTCGAACACGCAGCCCCGCCGAGGAGCGCCACCACACCCAACGCACGCAGAGTCGTCGACATCATCATCACCTTCACGCGCTACCACCTGGCATGGGCCCCGTCGAGGGCCGACGTCGTTGGGCACAGAACTCGGCCATGTCAGACGGCATCGGCGCGGTGAGGGTCACAGACTCGCCGGTGACGGGGTGCGCGAAGCTCGCGGCGTGGGCGTGGAGGGCCTGCCGTTCGAGCAAGAGTCGCGCGCGCAGTTCGTCGTCGAGGGGCCCTTCGAGGCAGCGCAGAAAGACCGCGTCGCCGTGGGCGTAGAGCTTGTCGCCCACCAGGGGGTGGCCCGCATGCGCGAGGTGCACGCGGATCTGGTGCTGGCGGCCCGTCTCGGGGTGCGCCGACACGAGGGTGAAGCCGTCGAGGCGCTCGACCACACGCACCGTCGTGCGCGCCGCCTGGCCGCCCTGGGCCTCGCTGCGGACGCACATTTTGACGCCCACCTCGCCGCCTTCGAGGGCCATCGCGGCGTCGACCTCGAAGGCGTCATCGCGCACCTCGCCGTAGACGAGAGCGAGGTAGGTCTTTTTCACCGCGCGCGCGGCGAAGGCGACCTTCATGGTGCGCTCGGCGTCGAGGGTCCGCGCCACGATGATGAGCCCGCTGGTCTCTTTGTCGATGCGGTGACAGAGGGCGGCGTGCTCGTTCGGGTAGCGCTCGCCGAGGAGCGTCGTGAGGGTGTTTCGGTACACCCGCGCGGTGGGGTGAACGGGCAGCCCGGGCGGCTTGTTGACCCCGAGCAGCGCCGCGTCTTCGTAGACCACGACGATGTCGCGTTCGATCTCGGGCTCCTCCCAGAGCGGGCGGTAGACGACGACGCGCTCGCCCGGGCGGATGCGATGTGAGGGCCGCAGCGGGCGCCCCTCGGGGGTGAAGGCCCAGTCGGTCACGATGAGGTGCGCGCGGGTGCGGGTGAGGCGCGACATGACCTCGGCGAGAAAGCGGTCGAGGCGCATGCCGCCGTGGTGCGGGTGCGCTTCAAAGAGCGACATCAGCGCGTCGGACGGCACCGCGTCGGGCCGCCGCACCGAGGCCCGCAGCCGCGCATACTCTGTCTCAGCCTGGTCGTCGTCTGGCGGAGGCCTCGGGTGACGTGGCATCGTTTGAACTTCCTTCGCTCGGCGGGAATACCATGTGCACCCCCGGGCGCTGCATCGAAGATTGGTGACCGTGCTGCGAGATGGCCGATGGTGGCTTGTGTTGGCGATGCTCCCGCTGCCCGGGGCCTCGTCGCGGGTCGTGCAGCCGGCTTCGACATTTGGGCCGCGGGTGAGCGGTTACAGCGCGGTCGCGGCGCGGGCCGTCAACAACACCCGGGCCCTCACCGGGCGCGTGCTGAGCCGCGAGGGCGCGCCCGTGGCCGGCGCGCGGGTCGAGGCCCTGGTCATGCACGAGGGCCGAAGCTACCGCTACGCGACGCTTCGCGCCGACGCCGAGGGCGCGTTCGTGTTCGAGGGCTTGGGCGATCAGCGGGTGCGCCTCGTGGTCGACGCGCCGGGCTTTGCGCGGCTCGTGAGCACGCCGACGGGCGGCGCGTGCACCCTCAGGCTCGACGTCGCGCGGGTGATCGCGGGGGTGGTGACGCTGCGCAACCGCGACGACGAGGGCCCCTTCTCGGGCGCCGTGGTGCGCGCCTTCCGCGAGGGCGACGAGGGCCCCGGGTTCGCCGTACGGGCCGACGCCGCGGGGCGCTTTCGCTTCGAGAGCCTCAGCGCGGGGAGCTACCGCGTCGAGGTCGCAGAGAACGGCGCCGAGGCCCTGCGAAGGCTCGGGGTGGCGGCGCCGAGCGAGAGCCTCAGCTTGACCGTGCGGGCCTTGGCCTCGCTCGAAGGGCAGGTGCTCGACCTGCACGGTCAGGGCGCTCGGGCCGCCACGGTGCTGCTCGCGGGCTCGGGGGTGTGGCCCGCGCGGAGCATCCCTGTGCTCGACGACGGCCGCTTCACGGTGCCGAACCTCCCGGGCGGCGTGTACGAGCTCCGCGCGCGCCGTGACGACGACGTGGCCGAGCCCCTCGCGCCGCTCTTGCTTGAGCCCGGCGAGCACCGCGAGGTGCAGCTCCGTCTCGGGCCCGGGGCGACCCTCGAAGGGGTGGTGCGCGACGCGGCCTCGGGGCGCGCCGTGGCCGACGCCGAGGTGGTGGTGGGCGAGGCCTCGCTCTCGACGGCGCCCCAAGCGCTGCGGAGCAACGCCGCCGGGCGCTTCGTGCTTCGCGGGCTCCTTCGGCAGCCGCAGGTGGTGTCGGTGCGGGCCCGGGGCTACGCGCCGCGCACCCAAGAGCGCGTGGTGCCGGGCGCCGAGCCGTTGACGGTGCTGCTCGACGCCGCCGTGCGCCTCGACGGCCGCGTGGTCGACGGTCGGGGGAACCCCGTCGCCGGCGCACAAATCGAGGTCGAGAGCACCGACCTTGAGGGCCGGAGCACGCAGCTGAGCGGGGCCACCGCGGCCTTCAGAGAGGCGCTCTTCGAGGCCCAAGCGTCGGGGCCGAGGCCCCTCGTGCCCGCGGGCGAGCTCGGGGTGACCCGGGGGCGCGTCCCCATTGTGCCGGTGGTGCCCGTGCCGATGGGGGTGACCGCCGAGCGCATCGCGTCGGGCTTCGTCACCGACAGCGACGGGCGCTTCTCGTTGACCGACCTGGCCCCCGGGGTGCTGCGCGTGCGCGCCTCGCACCCGGCCTATGTCGCGGGCGAATCCGAGGCCCGCGCGGCCCAATCCGGTAGCACCGTCGAGAGCACCGTCACGCTCCACGCGGGCGGCGTCGTCGAAGGCAGGGCGCTCACCGAGCGGGGCTTCCCCGTGCCGGGCCTTCAGCTCGAACTGCGGACGAGCACGAGCCCAACGCCCGTTCGGCTCTTTACGCTGCGCGATGGCAGCTTCCGGGTGAGCGCGGTGCGGGGCCGGGTGAGCCTCGTCGGGTGGATGGGCGCGCGCATCGCGGCCCGGGCCGAGGCCGAGGTCGACGACGACGCGGTGGTGCACCTCGACCTCGCGGTCAACGGCGCGCTGCGGCAGCTCGCGGGGCGGGTGGTCGACGCCCGCGGATTCCCCGTCGCGGGCGCCTCCATCGCGATCACCAACGTGGGCCGGAGCACCTTCGGAACGGCCACGACCTTGACCCAGACCGACGGCACCTTTGACACCCTCGTGGCCGCCACCGGGGCCCTCGACCTCGCCGTACGTCACCCCGATTTTGCCCCCCGGCATCTTCGCGTCGAAGACGCCGAGCGGAGCCTCCGGGTCGAGCTCCAGCCCGGCGCCACGCTGCGCTTTACGCCCCGCCACGACGGCTGCGCGACGGGCGAGCTCGTGGCCGAAGTGCGGAGCCCCTGCGGCCCCGTGCGGCAAGCCGTCGTGCACCGCGAAGAGGCTGTCTTTTCGCGGCTCTGTGCGGGTCGAAGCGAGCTCATCGTCGACGCCCCGGGCTGCCTCCGGGTGCAGCGCGGCGTCGCCCTCGCGCCCTCGGGTCGCGACGACCTCGGGGTGCTCGAGCTCGTCGCGGGCGGCGGCGCCGAGGGCACCGTCGTCGATGGCCGCGGGAGCCCCGTCGCGGGCGCGGTGGTGGCCCCCGCCGAGACGCCAGCCGACGCGCTCTCAGGGGCCGCCCGAACGGGCCGCAGCGGCGAGTTTCGCCTCGACGCGCTGCCCCTCGGTGAGCGCGCGCTCATGGCCTGGCACCCCTCGCTCGGGCGCACCGCGACGGTGACGGTGCGGGTGATCCGCGGCACCGTGGCGCGGGCCGTGCGGCTCGTGTTCGAGGGCGACCAGAGCCGACAGGCGACGGTGGCCGCGGTGCCGTCGATGGTGGTGGTCGACCTGCCGGGGCGCGGCGGCGGCCGCGAGGTGAGCGTGGCCCAGGTGCAGAGCGGCAGCGCGGCCGAGCGGGCGGGGGTCCGCCAAGGCGACCGGGTGGTGCGGGTGAACGGGGCGATGGTGAGCGACCGGCGCGAGTGTGAGGCCCGGCTCGCGGGGCCCCTCGGAGACGACGTCGTGCTCGAGCTCGAGCGCGAGGGCGTCAGCCGTACGGTGCGCTTCGTGCGAGGCAGCGGCGAGCGTTGAAGCGCGCCTCGCCGCGTGCGAGCATCGCCCCGCGCGATGGCGGAACAAGACTCGGCAGCGGCGGCGACCATCGACCCCGCGCGCAGCACCTGGGCGGTGAAAATCTCTGAACAGCGCCCGCAGCTGCTCGCGGCCGCCACCGCGGCGGCGCTGCTCATGGGCCCTCTCGTCTGCTTCGGCGGCATCGCCCTCTCGGTCTTCTTCGGCTCGGCGCTCGGCGAGTGGCTGATGATCCTCTCGCTCATCGGGCAGGGGATGGTGCTCGGGGCGCCCTTCCTGGCGCTCCTGACGCGCTTTCTGCTCTTGCGCGGCGACGGCCTCGCATGGGTGCGCGACGGCACGCTCTACCTCGGCAACTCGCGAAAGACCCGGAGCCACCGCGTCGACACGCTCCGCGAGGGCATCGTGAAGCAGTGGGGCGCGAGCGCGAAGGTGCAGCTCACCGTCGACGCGCGGCAGCAGTATGAGCTCATTGTTCACAACGTCGACACGGGGCACGCGATGCTCGAAGCCCTGAGCCTCGACGGCTGGATGCGCCGCTGCACCGTGGTCATGCGCCGCGAGACCCGTCGCGTCAACGCCTTCGCCCTCTACGGCCTCGCCACGGTGCTCGCCACGGCGCCGATGCTCGCGGCGCTGGCCTTCGCGTCGCCCCTCGCGCTCACGCTCTCGCTGGGGCTCTTGCCGATGCTCAGCCTCGGGGGCCTCGTGCGCCGCTGGCGCCGCGACCGCGACCGCGAGGTGGTGGTGGGCCGCGACGCGATTCGCTTCGTCGACGCCGAAGGCAGCGCCCGGGTGGTGCCCGCCGCGCTGGTCGCCTCGGCCTCGATCGAGGGCCGCGACGCCGCCCTCGCGCTGCGCGACGGCACCCGCCTCGTCGTGCCCGCCGACGGCGATTACAACGAAGAGCTCGAAGCCCTGGTCGACCGCATCAACGCCGTCGCGGCCGAGACCCGCGAGGTCACCGAGGCCACCACCCAGAGCCTCCAGCGCGAAGACCGCAGCCCCGCCCAGTGGCACGCCTACCTCAGCACCCTGCTCTCGCGCGAGAGCTACCGCAGCGCCTCGCTCTCGCGTGACGCGCTCTCGGCGGTGCTCAACGACGGCACCCTCGGGCTCGACCTCCGCGTCGCCGCGGCCCTCGCGCTGGTCGGGCAACAGCGCGACCCCGCTTCGCTCACCCAGGTTCGCATGGCCGCCGAGGGCAGCAGCGACACCCGCGTCAGAGCGCACCTCCTCGAAGCCCTCGATGGCAAGCTCGACGCGGCGCGGCTCGGCGACATCGAGCACGAAGAAGCACACAAAAAGCGTTGAGATTACAATAGTTTGCTTCTTATTGGCTGAGCGTCGCTTCGGCTTGCGCGAGGGTGTCGGGGCGGGGCGGCGCGCGTCGCACCATCGCGGCCAGGGCCTCGCCCACGGGGCCGCCGCGGGCCGCGTCGAGGGCGAGGGGGGCGGTCGCTTGGAAGAGCATCCGTACGGTGACCCGCGCGGGTCGCCACCCGGGGGTCTGCACCGCCACGCTGACGCGGTCGCGGCCCGCGACGAACGAGTCGTCGGAGACGCCGACCGGAGCGCACCGCGCGGCGTTCGGGTGGTCGGCGCGCCAGCCTCGGGGCAAGAGTCGATTGTCTTTGAGGTATTGGGTGGCGGCGAAGAGGGCGTGGGTGGGGCGGCCCTGGGCGTCGCCCATCACGCTCTCGTACACGACAATTTCGTCTTCACGGGTGAGCCGGTCGAGGTGCGGTCGGGGCGCTTCGGATTCGAGGCTCTGGCCCGTTCGGCTCACCCAGCGGCCGTCGGCGTCGACGGCGCCCGAGACGAAGCGCAGCGCCCCTTCGGCGTCGCGCACGCTCACTTCGAGCCAGGCCCTGCGTGAGGGGTATCCGCTCGGGAGGCGATGCCCCGTGAGGTTCTCGATGTTGACCTCGAAGTGCAGCGCGGCGCCGTCGTGTCGAAGGTTGGCGAGGCTCACCCGGGCCGCCGAGGCCAGAAGGGCCCGCGAGGCTCCCGCGCCCGCATGCAGCTCGTCGGGGCTCGCGACGGCGCCGCTCCACGCGTGTTCGGCGCCCAAGAGATCGAGCATGAAGGCGTTGGCGCCCGCGAAGGTGTGTTGGGCGATGGGGCGCGGCCCGAGGGTGCGCGGTCGGTTCGAGAGCACCGTCTCGATGGCCCGCCCTTCGGCGTCGCGGCTCGGCATGTGGCACGCGACGCAGCGCTGCCGCCCTGGGCCTTCGCCGTCTTCGTTGTTGAAGTCTGAGTTCTGCCACTCAAGGTAGGTGGCCTGTTCGACAAATTCGGGCCCCTCGGGCGCGCCGCGGGGGTCGAGGGCGCGGGTGATGACGGTGTGACAGCTCGCGCAGGCCGCCGACTGGCCGAGGTGCGGCGAGACCTCGGTGCGGTACGGCATCATGGCCATGCCGTGAAGCTCGGTGGGGTCGGCGTGGGGCCCGTAGAGCGTGGGCTCGGGGCTCAGCACGAAGCCGCCGGTGAAGCGCTCGGGGCTGCGCTGCCCCTCGGGGCTCAGCTGATGGCAGACGCTGCACGTCACGCCCTCGCGGCCGAGCTCGACGTGGGCCTCGCGGCTCTGGGTCACGGCTTCGAAGGTGAGCGGGCGCTGCATCGCCGCGGCGGCCTCGGAGCCGCCGGGCAAGTGGCACCGGGTGCACACCGCGTCGATGGTGCCGTGGGCGCTCGGGTGGGCTTCGCGTTCGCGCTCAAAGCGCGCGAGCCAGTACGGGTCGCGGGCCGCCATGGCCATCATCGAGCCGCGCCAGAGGTGGCCCGGGCTCACGTCGCGCCCCGCGCGGTCAGAGAGCACCGAGGCCGTGCCCGTGTGGCAGGTCTGGCACTGCGATTGGCTCACGAAGCGACCCGCGTTCACCGCGCGTTGCGGCGGCAGCCCCGACTGCGGCGTCGCCGACGGGGGCGCGTCTGCGCAGCCCACGAGGGCGGCGAGGGCGGCAAAAATCTGCGCGTGTTTGCGCAAGGCGTGCGCCCGCCGAGGCGCTGAGGGGTCGAGAGAATGGGCGAGGGCGCGACGCATGGGCGGCCGCTTTGCAAGGGCGTCGCCAAGGGCGCCGGGGTTGACGCGGGCGCGGGGTCGTCCCTACGGTGCGGCTTCGATGGCAGCGATGACCCCCGAGCGACGCGAGAAGCTCGAAGATCGGTTGAAGTGGCTCGATGACGCGCTCGCGAAGCTCCAGGTCGACTTTCGCAACGCCCCGCGGATGCTCTGGCTGGCCCTCTTGGCGGTACCCGCGTGGTTCGTCAACTGGATGGTGTCAGCCCTGGTGCTCTTCTCTGCCGTGATGCTCTGGGGTGTGCAACTCTACGTCGCGTGGGTGCACATCAACGAGTATGAGACCGAGCGGCGCTTCATCCGTGAAGAGCTCGGCGAGGTGGCGCGCGACCTCTCGACCTGAGCGCCGACGGTCTCTGCACGGCTGCACCTTCGGCCGCACACCACCGCGACGACACCGCGCCCGCTCGGAGACCAACGCCCATGACCTCGTTTTATGATTTCACCCTGAAGACCCTTGAGGGTCGCGACCTCGCGCTGGCCTCGCTTCGGGGCAAGGCCGTGCTGGTGGTCAATGTCGCGTCGCGCTGCGGGTACACCCCGCAGTACGAGGGGCTTGAGGCGCTCTCGAAGGCCCACAAAGACCTGGTGGTGCTCGGGGTGCCGGCCAACGAGTTCGGCGCGCAAGAGCCCGGCAGCGACGCTGAGATCAAGGCGTTCTGCGAGAGCCGGTACGGGGTCAGCTTTCTGATGGCGTCGAAGCTGGTGGTCAAGGGCGACACCCAGCACCCGCTCTTCGCGTGGCTCACCGCGTCGGCCGCGCCACCCGGCGACATTCAGTGGAATTTCGAGAAGTTTCTCATCGACCGCGCCGGGCGCGTGGTGGGGCGCTTTCGCTCAGGGGTGACGCCGACGTCGGCTGAGCTGGGCGCGGCCATCGCCAAGGCCCTGGAGCCCGCGACGTGAGCGCAGACAGCCCCGTACAGACCGGCGGTTCGCTCGGCGAGCGCGCCCGAAGCGACGACGACCGCGCGGCCATCGCGTCGGCGCACAGCCTCCTCGCGCGGCAACGGGCGGCCTTCGGGCAGAACATGAACCCGAGCCTCGACGCGCGGCTCCATGACCTTGAGAAGCTGGCGACGCTGCTGCTCTCGAACCGCGAGGCCATCGCGTCGGCGATCTCGGCAGATTTCGGCAACCGCTCGCGGCACGAGAGCTTGTTGGCCGAGGTCTTCGTGACCCTCAAGGGGATTCGCGAGACGCAGAAGGCCCTCGGCGGGTGGATGAAGCCCCGCGCGCGACGCCTCGAATGGCTCTTTCAGCCAGGGCGCGCCGAGATCATCCCCCAGCCCCTCGGCGTCATCGGCATCCTCTCTCCGTGGAACTACCCCGTTCAGCTCGCCCTCGCGCCCCTCACCGCGGCCCTCGCGGCGGGCAACCGCGCGATGCTCAAGCCGAGCGAGCTCACGCCGAAGACGTCGCTGTTGATGAAACAGCTTCTTTCGCAGGCGTTCTCTGAAGACAAGGTGGCCGTCATCGTGGGCGGCCCCTTGGTGGGCGAGGCCTTCGCGGGGCTCGACTTCGATCACCTGATCTTCACGGGTTCGACCCGCGTCGGGCGCCTGGTGATGCGAGCCGCGGCCGAGACGCTCACGCCGGTCACCCTTGAGCTCGGCGGCAAATCGCCGGTGCTCATCCACGACGACGCGCCGCTCGAAGACACCGCGCTCCGGGTGATGACGGGCAAGCTCTTCAACGCCGGTCAGACCTGCATCGCGCCCGACTACGCGCTCGTTCCGCGCGGCCAACGCAACGCTTGGGCGGCGGCGTTTCGGAGCGCCGCGATGAAGCTCTACCCGCGCCTTGAGTCGAACCCCGACTACACCCACATCATCAACGACCGACAGCTCGCCCGACTCCGGGGCGCCCTCGACGAGGCGCGCGCGGGGGGCGCGACGGTGTACGAGGTCAACCCCGCGGGAGAGGCCCTGGCGCCGTCGTCGCGGGTGCTCGCGCCGCATGTGGTGGTCGACGCGCCCCTCGACGGCGCGCTCATGCAAGACGAGATCTTCGGCCCGATCTTGCCGGTGGTGCCTTACGACAGCTTCGACGACGCGCTCGGGTTCATTAACGCGCGCCCGCGGCCGCTGGCGCTGTATTCCTTCGGTCGCAGCGAGGCGCGGCACCAGCGGGTCTTGCGCGGCACCGTCGCGGGCGGCGTCACGGTGAACGAGACGCTCTTGCATGTGGGGGTCGACGACCTGCCCTTCGGCGGCGTCGGCCCGAGCGGCATGGGTCGGTATCACGGCCAGGCGGGCTTTGACGGCCTGTCGCAGCTCAAGCCCGTGTTTCACCAGTACGCGCCGAACGCGACGGCGCTCTTGCGTCCGCCCTTCGGCCGCGCGCTCGAAGGCCTGCTCAAGGTGCTCCTTCGCTGACGACAGATCCGCGGCACGGCTGAGGGCAGGCGTCGCGCTCCTTCGGAGGCGTCACCGAACGAGCGCGAACCGCCGCGCTCAGGGCGTCGCGGCGGGCGCGGGCGCAGCCGAGGGCGCGGGCGCAGCCGAGGGCGTCGTCGGAATCGGCCGAAAGCGCGTGCGCAGCTCGAAATTCGCGCGGTTGCCGCCGCCGCCGTCGCGCACGTAGACGTAGTAATACCCCGGCTCGACGAGCCTCCCGACGGTCTCGCGCGGGGCCGTGCCGCGCGACGAACTCAGCACCTCGGCGCGGTGGTCGCGGAGCTCGAGGTCGAGGTCGCTGCGGTCGCGTCGCGAGCCCATGCCGCTGATGTTCAGCTCGACAAAGAGCCAGCCTCGCTCGGTCGCATGCACGCGGTACATGCGCACGGCGTCGAAGCCGTTCTCGGCCCGCGCGGGGCCGCCGCTCGGCGCGGGGTTGGTGAGCCCGTCGATCTTGCCCGTCGTCACGCCCGGGGCCGCGAGGTTGGTGGGCCAGTCGTCGGCGTCTTGGGTCGGCACCAGGGTCGCAGGCTCGCCCGTCGCGTCGAGCATCGCCAGGAGCGCCGCCCGGGCCACGAGCGGCTGAGCGCCCCCCGCCGCGGGCTCCGAAATGCGTCGCAGAAAGCTCCCGAGGCTCGGAAAGGCCGCCGGGTCGTTGCGGTCGGCCATCATCGCGCGGAGCACCGCCTCGGGCCCGAGCGCGATGCCGTCGTGGTCGGTGTCGGGCTGCCCCTCGACGCCGTCTGAGAGATCCCAGAGCACGTTGGCGACGCTGTCTTCGCTGCCGATGCCGCGCGGAGGCCGCCCGCGGCCCTCAAGGTCGTGGTTGACCCGCAGCGAACCCTGCGGCTCTCGGCCGATGGTGTCTTGGTAGTCGGGCGCGCCGCGCACCGCGGCTGAGAACCACGTCGCGCGACCCTCCTCCCACGCGAGGCCGGGGTCGACGAGGTAGCCCGACGGGTGGCTCCCGCCGGTGCTCGAATTGCTTGAGAGCATGTCCATCACGAAGTGGCCGACCTCGTGGAGGATGATGCCCTCGTCGTGCTCGTCGCAGTCGTCTTCGGTGGTGCGGTTGCGCCGACCGCCGAGGAGCTCGAGCACATACCGCCCCGAGCCGGCGGGGCGCTCGCCGCGGTAGAAGCTCCACTCGGTGGTCACGCCGCGGCCCCAGTAGACCGACAGCGGCGGCAAGGTGACGCCGCTCCAGCGATGGGCCGCGTCGAGCCCGCGAAGCACGGTGTCGAGGATGTGAAACGCGCCCGCCACGCCCGCGGGGTCGTCGGGCAAGCGAACATCGAGGGCGCCTCCTGCGGGGGGCACCGTCGGCACGCGGAAGCTGTGCGGCGTGACCCCGTCGGCGTCGCCGGTGACCGAGAGCTGCACGGTCTGATCGGCGAGCCGCGCCACCACCTCGATGGCCGCCCGCGACGGCGCCGTGAGCACATAACGGCCTTCGGCGTCGGTGCGGCTCTGACCGAGCGAGACGCCCGCAGGGCCCACCGCGCGGAGCTCGACAAAGCGCGCAGGGCGCGGCGTCACCGCGAGCGAGGCGCCGTGCGGCGTGGGCGAGCGTGACTCGTAGGTGATCTGGCCGCTCCAGGTCACGGGGGGCCCGAGGTCGAGCCGCGCCTCGGCGGGGGCTGCGACGGTGGGGCGAGGGGTTGCCGCAGACGAACAAGCCGCAAGGCTCAGGGCCCCGAGGGCGACGAATCGACGCATCGTGGGCGCGAGGCTAGCACCCCTCGGGCCTCGGCCGCGCGGGTCTTCGGTGTGCCGCAGAGTGTGCAGCGGCGCGCGAGTGCGTGTACGGTGCCCCGGCGCGTCACCGGCTATGAAGATTCGTAGGCTAGAGCTTCAGGGTTTCAAGAGCTTCGTCGATCGCTCGGTGCTCACCTTCGACCACGACGTGACCGCGGTGGTCGGGCCCAACGGCTGCGGCAAGAGCAACACCGTCGACGCCATCCGGTGGTGCATGGGCGAGCAGAGCGCGCGCCACCTCCGCGGCCGGAGCATGGAAGATGTGATCTTCAACGGCTCTGACTCGCGCCCCGCGGCGCCCTTCGCCGAGGTCACGCTCACTTTCGACAACCGCGACGGCCTCGCGCCCCCTGAGTTCGCGGCCTACGCAGAGATCGCGGTGACGCGTCGGCTCTCGCGCGACGGGAGCAGCGACTACGCCATCAACAAGACCCCCGTCCGCTTGATGGACGTGACCAACCTCTTCCTCGGCACCGGCGCGGGCACGAAGGCGTATTCGATCGTCGAGCAGGGCCGGGTCGGGCTCATCGTCACCTCGAAGCCCGAAGACCGCCGCGCGCTCTTCGAAGAGGCCGCGGGCATCACCCGCTTCAAAGCCCGCAAGAAGCTCGCTGAGAAGAAGATCGAGCTGACCCGGCAGAACCTCTTGCGGGTGAGCGACATCCTCGCCGAAATCGAGAAGGGCCTGGTCTCGCTCAAGCGGCAGGCGCAGAAGGCCGAGCGCTACAAGCAGCTCCGCGGCGAGCAGCGGGCCCTCGACCTCTACATCGCCTCGCATCGGTACCTCGAGCTCGCCAAGGTCGGCGCCGAAACCCGAACCCAGCTCGAACACGCCCTCGCGAGGCTCGAAGGCGTCGAGGCCGCCCTCGTGCACGTCGAGGCCGACGGAGAGACCCAACGGCGCGCCCTCTTCGCCCTCGAGAGCGCCCTCGAACAAGCGCAGAACCTCGCCTTCGCCGCCGACAATGAGGCCCGACGGCTCGAAGCCGAGCTGCAACGCACCCGCGACCAGCTCGTCAACGCCCGCCGCCGCCTCACCGACGCAGGGCGCGAGCTGGCCGAAGTCAACGCCTCGGCGACCACCCTCCTCGGCGAGCGCGACGCCCTCATCGCAGAGCTCGAGCGCGTCGCCAACGAAGAGGCCGAAGAGATCGAGCGCCTCGCGATCGCCGAAGACAGATTGCGCGAAGTACGCGAAAACCTTCAAGAAATGGAGGGCGAACTCCGCGCTCACCGCGAGGCCTCGCTCAGCGCCGAGAAGGCCCTCGCGACCGCCGAGGCGACCCGGGTGGGCGTCGGGCGGCGGCTCCGAGAGCTCGACGAGCGCACCGCCCGGGCGCGCACCGAGTCGCGGAGCATCGAGCGTCGGCTCGCCGAGATTCAGGTCGAGCGCGGCAGCGCCCAGGGGCAGCTCGAACGGCTCCGGGCCGAGCGCGACGCCCTTCAGGCGCGGCGCCATGTGCTTGAGGCCGAGCAGGGGCCGATGCGCGAGGCCCTGAGCCGTACCGACCAGAGTCTCGGAGAGACGCGGCGCGAGCGAGAGCGTCACGCGGCGCGGCTCCAGGCCTTGCGCGAGGTGGCGCGGCGGCACGAGGGGGTGGGGCAAGGCGTGCGGGCGCTCCTCGACGGGCGCGACCCTGCGGTGAAGGGCCTCGTGGCCGACCGGCTCGCGGTGGCCGACACCTGGGCACGCCCCGTCGCGGCGGTGCTCGCCGACCGCTGGCAAGACGTGCTGGTGGGCGACCTCGACGCGGGCGTTCGCTTGCTTGAGAAGCTCCGGGCCGACAAGCGGGGCCGCGCCACGGTGGTGGCTGCCGTGCAGGCGGGCGAGGCGACGGCGCTGGCGCGGGCTGAGGCTCCGCCGCCCGAGGGCGAAGGGGTGGTGGGCTTGCTCTACGAGCTCGCCGGAGGTGACGCGAGCATCGACCCCTTCTTCGCCGAGAGCCTGGCCGCGGTGGTCTTGGTCGAGACCTTGAGCGACGCGGTGCGATGCTGGCGGGCGCAAGGCGAGGGGGGGCGGTGGCGCTTCGTGACCCGCGCGGGCGAGGTGGTCGACCCCTCGGGGCGCATCACCGGCGGAGTGCCCGAGGCCGCGGGCGCGGGGCTCCTCGCGACGCAGGCTGAGATCCGTGCGCTGGAGCCGCGGGTCGAGGCCCTCGACGAGCGGGTGGCGGCCCTCAGCGACGAGCTGGTGATGTGGCGCGAGCGGGTGAAATCCGCGGCCGACGAGCTCGAGAGCCTCAAGGCCGACCTGCACGCCCAAGAGCTCGCGCTGGTGACCGTCGAGCGCGACGCCAAGGCCCAAGAGGCCGAGGTCGCCCAAGGGACGCTGCGGCTCCAAGGGCTCTCGCGCGAGCTCGAAGAGGCCACCCGCAAGGTCGAAGAGGCGATGGTCGAAGACGAGGGGCTCGACCGCGCGATCACCGAGGCCCGCACCAAGCGTGACCGCGCCCGCGAAGGCATGATGGCCGGCGAGGCCGAAGGCCAGGCGTGGAAGGCCGAGGTCGACCGCGCCACCAGCCGCGTGACCGACGCCAAGGTGGTGGCGGCCCGGGCCCGAGAGCGCGCCACGGCGGCCCGCAACGCCGTGCACCGGCTAGAGCGCAGCGTCGAGGAGCTCAAGGTCCGCGGCGACCGCCTCGAAGCCGAGCTCGCCGAGCTCAGCGGGCGCGAGACCCAAAGCGCCGCGCGAGAAGACACCCTCCGCGCCCAGCTCGGCGAGGCCGTCGCGGCGGCCCAAGAGCGTCAACAGACCGTCGCCGAGCGGCGCGTGGGCTTCGAGGGGTTGCGCAACGGCGTGGCCGAGATCGATGCGCAATTGCGCACCATCCGTGGGCAAAAAGAGCAGCTCGGCAAGCACGTCAGCCAGCTCGAAATGAAGGCCCGCGAAGAGGCCCTCGCGATGGAGCACCTCGTGGCCACGGTGGCCGACCGGTATCAGCTCGCCTTGCCGAGCGTGGTGCCCGAGCACCAAGACGCCGCCCCGCCGGGGCCCGAAGAGCGCGCGCGGCAAGAGGAGCTCGCCCGCACCATCGAGCGCCTCGGCGAGGTCAACCTCGGGGCCATCGACGAGTACGCCGAGCAAGAGCGACGGCGGAGCTTCTTCGCAGGGCAGAAGGCCGACATCGAGCGCGGCCTCGAACAGCTTGAGGCCGCCATCGCGCAGATGAACCGCGAGTCGCGGCGGCGCTTTCGCGAGACCTTCGACGCGGTGAACGAGCACTTTCAGGCGCTCTTTCCGCGCTTGTTTCGGGGCGGCAAGGGCATGTTGCAGCTCACCGGCGCCGACGACCTCCTCGAAGCGGGCGTCGAGATCATCGCGCAGCCGCCGGGCAAGAAGCTCGTCAACCTAGAGGCCATGTCGGGCGGCGAGAAGACCATGACCGCGGTGACGCTGCTCTTCGCGCTCTTCATGTTCAAGCCCTCGCCGTTCTGCCTCCTCGACGAGGTCGAGGCCGCTCTCGACGAGGCCAACGTCATCCGCCTGGTCGACCTCGTGCGCGAGCTCACCGACCGCTCGCAGTTCATCATGATCACGCACAACAAGCGCACCATGGCGATGGCCGATGTGATGTACGGCGTCACGATGCAAGAGCCCGGGGTGTCGAAGCTCGTAAGCGTCAAGGTTCACCGCGACGCGCCGAGCGAGCGCACCGCGGTGGCCTAGAGACGCGATCTCGTCATCGGGCCGAGCCGTGCAACGAGACGCAAGTCTCGCAGGGCGGCCTTCGGGGTGCACGCGGCGGGTTGGCTGCGGAGGGTGCCGCGGCGGCGTGTCGGCAGTCACGCGCGACGCGGGCTGCCTCGTGACCCTCTCTGTGAGCGCCTCGGTCGCCCGCACGGTTCAGTAAACGCCGCGGGGGAGGTGTCTTCCCGATCATTGGCACGGAGGCTGAGCGGCGACGCCTTCGTCGACAACTTCGGGCCCTCGGTTACGCCCCAGCCCACAGCATCGGGACGGCGTAGGGTCGGAGGGCTTCGTCCAGGGTCACCAGGGTCAACCCCTCCGTCCGGGCCTGGGCCACGAGGAGTCGGTCGAAGGGGTCGCGGTGGTGGGTCGGGAGGCCCGCCGCCTCGATGACATGGTCCGCCTCGATGGGGAGGATCCGCGCCCGGAGTTCACGCACCGCTTCGTCCACCAGCGCCCGAACCCACGAGTTCAGGGGCAGCTTCCCCATCGCGTGCTTGATGCCGACTTCTCAGATGCTGGCGATCGAGAGCACGATCTCGTCGGCGTCGAGGATGGCAGACCTCACGCCGGGGGTCACACGCTCAGGGCTTCCGAGAGACCACAGCCAGATGTGGGTGTCGATCAACAGGCGGCTCACGAGGTCCTTCCGAGCACACCGTTCTCCTCGCCCTCGAAGGATCGCTGGACCTCGGGGGGGAAGAGGGGCGTCGAAGTCGTCGGGCACGGTGAACTGGCCCGCGAGGGTACCCAGCCGCCGAGGGGGCGTCGCTGCGTGCTCCGGACGTGTCCGGGCCTTGAGAAAGTCCACGAAGTCCAGCACCTCTGCCTGCTTCTCGGGCGGCAGGGCGGCCGTGATCTCTGCAATGCGGTTCGCGATGGAGCTCATGGGTGGGTCCTCGTCTCGGAGCCGTACAACGGCAACGCCAGCACGGCACAGCCTCCCGCCTGGAGCGTTTCAACGGGTGGCCGACCGCGTGGGCCGGGTGACCTCACCTCTTGCGGAGTACAGGGATGGACGAGAGGTCCGCGGTCGGGGTTCGGCCTCTTCACAGCATCAGCCAGCGACGGACGCACCGAGGCTGCTGATCAGTGCCCCTCCGTGCCAAAGATCAGTGAAACACCTCCCCCCAAGGAGTGTACGGAGCATGGCGGGCGAGCGGTTCGAAGCCTGAGTCGCCGTCGACCGAGGTCACGCCGAAGCCGCGTCGACGGACCGTCACCAGCCGCTTCAAGCGCGAGGTGCTGTCCGATGCCGCTTCGGGTGAGCACGGCAAGGTCGCGGCGCTGCTGAGTTCGTGAATCGCGTCTCTCGCGACGCCTGACGGCTCAGCGACCCGCGCGACGACGGCGACGTGCGAGGCCGACGAGGGCGAGGCCGAGGGCCCAGGCGCCGCGACGGCTCGACCCGACGCTGCGGCACCCGCAACCCTCGGGCGCTTCGACGAGGGGCGGCATCGCTTCGAGCTGGACGTCTTCGGGGTCGGCGAGGTCGGCGGTAGGGCCCGCGTCGTCCCACACGGCGTCGACGAGGGTGACATCGCGGGGCCCGGCGTCGAAGGGCGGGTCGACGAGCTCGCCGGCGTCGGCAGGGGGCTCTGCGCCCGCGTCGGCCTCGCCGAGGTCGGTGCCCCGGTCGGTGCTGGCCCCGGTGTCAACCGAGGCGCCGCGGTCGGTGACCGTCGTGACGTCGCGCGGCGCGACCCCCGCGTCGGGAGGCGGCGGCGGCGGGGTGTAGCGCCAACAGAGGAAGTTGTCCTCCCAGGTGTGGGGGTCGGCGGGTTCGTCCCACGCGATGCACTCCATGCCCGCGATGGGCCCCGCGCTCGACCACCGGAAGGTGTACGGCGAGCCTTGCGGCAGGCAGAGAAAGTTGTCACCCCAGGTGTGCGACGCGGGCTCCGAGCCTTCGGTGATCTGAGTGCAATTCATCCCCGCGATGGGCCCCGCGCTCGACCACCGGAGGCCCAGGTCGCTGGTGGCGCAGAAGTGGTTGTCGTTCCAGGTGTGGGGGTCAGAGCTCTCGCCCGTGGCCGTGCAGGTCATGCCCGCGATGGGGCCCGCGCAGCTCCAGCCGAAGGGCCCCGCGCGGCGGGTGCAGTCGGTGACGCGCTGCCAACAGAGAAAGTTGTCATCCCAGGTGTGGGGGTCTGCGCTCTCTCGCCATTGCACGCACGACATGCCCGCGATGCGACCCGCGCTCGACCAGCGGAAGCGGTACGGGAGCCACCCCGGCGCGCAGAGAAAATTGTCATTCCAGGTGTGCGACGCGGGCTCCGAGCCCTCGGTGATCTGGGTGCAATTCATCCCCGCGATGGGCCCCGCGCTCGACCAGCGAAAGCCGCGGTCGATGTCAGAGCAGAAGTAGTTGTCGCCCCAGGTGTGGGGGTCAGAGCCCTCGCTGATCTGCGTACAGGTCATGCCCGCGATGGGGCCCGCGCAGTTCCACCCGAAGGGGCCTTCGCGTGCGAGGCAGGGCGGCGGCGGCGGGGGCGGCGGCGGGCCGCCACACGAATCGCCCGGGATGTTGGGGTACGGGCGCTGATCGACCCAACGCCCCCCGCCGTTGCTGCACCCGCCCGAGAAGGGGTCCCGCGACACGCCCCCGCTCTGCCACCCGAAATGCAGGTGCGGCCCGCTGGAGCTCCCCGACGAAGCCGACTGCCCGAGGGTCTCGCCGCATCCCACCGACTGCCCCCGACCCACGCGGATCGAGTTCAACATCATATGGCAATAGATGGTGCGCGTGCCGTCAGCGTGCTGAAGCTGAACGTAGTTGCCGCAGCGCCCGCCGCAGGTGTTGCCGACGCTGCCGTAGTTCGCGCACCCGTTGTTGGTGGCGATCACCGTGCCCGCCGCCCCCGCCAACACCGGCGTGCCCACCCCGACCGGGATGTCTGTGCCCGTGTGCGTGTCGTAACAGCGCCCGCCGCAGGTGTAATCGCGGCACCCGCCCGCCGAGCCGTTGTTGTCGTAGCCGTACTGAATGGTCGGCGCGGGCCCCACGGGCCGTCGAAAGCGCACCTGCGCCGAGGCCGCCGAGCCCCAGAGCCCGAGCCCCACAGCCAGCGCGCAAACCGCCGCGTACCGAGCCTTCATCGCACGACCATGCACCCGGCCCGCACCCTTGCCAATGGGGCGCCGCGGCCCCACCCGTCGTCAGCCCAAATAGGTGCGAGCCAGAAGGGTGTCCTCCCTCCGGCCCGCGGAGCCGTCACTCGCTGAGGCCGCCACGTTTAAACCCTCACGTCAGAGTAAAAAGTGCCCGTCTTGCCATTAGACGACCTCCCCGCACGAGAGGGGAGGGCCAGACTTGAACTGGCATCTGGCACGGTCGCGTAACAGGGTGGTCGATGCGGTCTCAAACGGCGATACTGAAGCTTGAGCGAGAGTCTCAGCGTAACGCGCGGCGGCGCCTCTACCGGTTGGGCTACGCAGCCGTAACGTTGGCTGCGGCGGGGTTCGAACCACGCACTGACCCGCCTTTGTGGCGATGAGATTGAGCCTGAACTTCAGCTTGTGCTCGGCCGCGAGTGTGGGTCGAAGCGCGGGCCCCGGTCAAGCGCCCCGGCGGGTCATTTCAGCAAGTACGCGAACAGCGCCTCGCCCACCTTCTGCGCCTTGACCTCGTGCCCGTTGGCCTCTTCGCGCGCGAACTTCACCGCGCGCTGGAGCCGCTCGACCCGCTCGGTGAGCTCGGCCACACGCCGCGCGGGGAGGGCCCCCGAGTACTTCACGGTGCGCCAATACCCCACCGCGATGTCTTCATAGTAAACCTCGACCTGCGCGGGGTGCTTCTCGGTGGCCTCGGCCTTGACGTGGTTGCGCGGCACCTTCTTCGTGCGCACGGTCTCGACCGGCTCGGTGGCGAAGCAATCTTGCGCGGGGTCGAAGACCCAGCTCTCTGAGGGGTCGAGCACCGGGAGCTTCTTCAAAAAGGTGTGAAGGTCGACGAGCTGCTTCTCTAAAAAGAGCAGGTACGTCACCGGCGCCTGCGCGAGGAGCGTCTGGCCGTCGACCACCACGTCGGCCCGCGCCTCGCAGTTGGCCACGTCTTTCGTCAGGGTCACGTCGAAGAGCTCGGTGAGCGCCGTCGCGGTGGCCTTGATCGCGTCTTCGGCCCGAAGCTGGATGCGCGTCGACTCGGCCGGGAGCCGCTCGCCCTCTTCGTCTTTGGGCCGGTAGGTGCGCGCGATGCCCGCGAGCAAGCCGGGCTTCAAGAGCTGCTGGTGGGCCTCGGTGATCTGCCCGTGGGCGCGACCCTTGATCGATTTTTCGACCGCGATGATCTGATTGAGCTTGGCCATGGAGGGGTCAACTTCGTCGGTCGCGCAGGCGACGGTGCGCGTTGGAGGGGCGGCGACCCTGAGACGCGCCGTTGACGCGCCCGACAGGCCGCACGATCGGGGCGCGACGCGAGGGGGCGCACGCAGCGCCCAACCCCACAATTCGAGCCCCGGCGAGAGCTAGCGCGGCGGGCCCGCTCGGTCAAACCGAGAGGGGGTGCCCGCGCGACGAAATGGTGAAGCGGGCGGCGAGCGCTAGCCATCGGGCGGAGGCCATGTTACGGGCCGCGCCGACACGCCCATGACGCCTCGTGAAAAGATCCGCAACGTCGCCATCGTCGCCCACGTCGACCATGGCAAAACCACCCTCGTAGATCACATGCTCCGGCAGGCGGGGGTCTTCCGTGCGAACGAAGAGCTCACCGACCGGGTGATGGACTCGAACGACCTCGAACGCGAACGAGGCATCACCATCCTCGCGAAGAACACCTCGGTCCGCTGGGGTGAGTACAAGCTCAACATCGTCGACACCCCCGGCCACGCCGACTTCGGCGGCGAGGTCGAGCGCACGCTCATGATGGCCGACGGGGCCCTGCTCCTCGTCGACGCCGCCGAGGGGCCGCTCCCGCAGACGCGCTTCGTGCTGCGCAAGGCCCTCGCCCGCGGGTACCCCGTGGTGGTGGTGATCAACAAGATCGACCGCAACGACGCGCGCCCCGACGAGGTGCTCACCGAGGTGTTCGACCTCTTCTGCGACCTCGAAGCGAGCGACGCCCAGGCCGATTTTGCGACGCTCTACGCCATCGGCCGGCAGGGCATCGCGAAGCGGTCGCTCACCGACCCGAGCACCAACCTCCAGTGCCTCTTCGAGACCATCGTCGAGCGCGTGCCGCCGCCCCAGGGTGACCCCGCGGCGCCGCTCCGCATGATCGTGACGAGCCTCGACCACGACGACTACGTCGGGCGCCTCGCCATCGGCCGCGTGGTCGACGGCACCCTCAAAGAGGGCGACCGCGTCGCCGTGATGACCGAGAAGGGCCCGAAAGAGGGCAAGGTCGCCGCGCTCTTCACCTACGACGGGCTCGCGCGCAAGCGCACCGACGCCGTGGGCGCGGGCGAGAACGTGGCCGTCGCGGGCATCGACGAGATCTCCATCGGCGACACCATCGCAGACCTCGCCAACCAGGGGGCGCTGCCGCGCATCCACGTCGAAGAGCCGACGATCAAGATGCGCTTCGGGGTCAACACCTCGCCCTTCGCGGGCAAAGACGGCAAGTACGTCACCTCGCGCCAGGTGCGCGAGCGGCTCCTCCGCGAGGCCCGCAAGAACCCCGCGATCCGCGTCGAAGAGACCGAGAGCGCCGACCAGTTTCTGGTGTACGGCCGCGGCGAGCTCGCCCTCGCGATCTTGGTCGAGACGATGCGCCGCGAGAGCTACGAGCTGGCCCTCGGCAACCCCGAGGTGGTGACCCGCGAGGTCGACGGCGAGCTCTGCGAGCCGGTCGAGCTCGTGATCTGCGACGTGCCCGACAATTTCGTGGGCACCGTGACCCAGCGCCTCGGCGAGCGAAAGGGCCTCATGGTTCGGATGAACAACCCGGGCTTCGGCCGCGCCAGGGTCGAGTTCGAGGTGCCCTCGCGCGCGCTCATCGGCTTCCGCGGTGAGTTTCTGACGTCGACCCGCGGCCTCGGGCTGTTGCACACCGAGTTCCTCGGGTGGCGCCCCTGGGCGGGCCCGATGCTGCGCCGCGCGAACGGCGCGATGGTGGCCGACCGCGCGGGCGAGGCGACCCCGTACGCGCTCTTTCACCTTCAGCCCCGCGGCGAGTTCTTTCTCACGCCGGGCGTGCCCGTGTACGAAGGCATGATCATCGGCGAGCACAATCGCCCGAACGACGCCGACGTCAACGTGTGCCGCGAGAAGAAGCTCTCGAACGTGCGCAACCACGGCAAAGACGACAACGTGATGCTCCACTCGCCGAAGACCCTCACGGTCGAGCTCGCGATGGAGTGGATCGACCGCGACGAGCTCGTCGAGGTCACGCCCAACGCCGTGCGCGTCCGCAAGGCCGTGCTGCCGCAGTCGCTCAGGCCGCGCCGCAACGAGGGCATCGAGAAAGACGACTGAGCCCCGCATCGCCCCTCACGGGGTGACGCCGACGCCTCTGGTGTGCCGTTGAAAGGGCGCCCAGGGGCGTCTCCGTTTGGGGGCCCGACGCATCGAAGATAAAAGGGCAACGCGGGCCTGCGAGGCGGCCCAATGAGAAAAGCCCCACCCGGGAGCGTCGCCGCGCCCAGATGAGGCCGTCTCGTCAATCGTCGAGGGTGTACGCGACGATCAGCCGGCGCCCATGGCGGCGTCTGAGGCCGTGGCGTCGGTGGCGGTCGAGCCCGCGTCGGTCGGCGCGGGCGCGTCGGCGGGGGCCGGGGCGTCGGCGGGGGCCGGGGCGTCGGTCACCGCGGCGTCGGTGCGGGTGCCGCCGTCGCCGGTCACGCCGGTGGGCTGACCCGTGGTGGGGTAGTCACAGAAGCGACCGCCCTGGGTGGCGGGCTGGCCCATCGCATCTTCCTGGAAGCGGCAGATGTGCGGCGAGGCGCAGTCGCTGTTCGACTCGCAGCTCTTGAAGATGCAGATCGCGCGGTTGTCGGTGCCCGGAGGCGCGAGCGGCTGGATGGCCATGCCGTCGTGGCAGCCGTTGGCCGCGCGGATGTTGAGGAAGCTGCCGCAGATGCCCTGCGTCGTGCTCGAGCTCGTGCGGAAGCACACCCCGCGGCACTGCGGCGCGGTCTGCGACATCGTCGGGTTGCAGGGCGAACCGTCGGCGAGGAGCGCCGTGTTCACCGCCGCCGCCTGGCAAGCGCCGGTGCGCGGGTTGCAGCGGCTGAGGGCCTGACCCATCTGGTTCTGCACGCCCATGCAGTGGGCGTCTTCGGTGCAGTACGGGTAGCAGCCCGGCTCTTCGTTCTGGTAATCGGCGTTGCTCGTCCACGAGACGGTGCAGACGTAGCCCGCGCGGCAGGCGCCCGAGCGGCCCGACTGGGCGGCGGGGTCACACGCCTGGAGGCAGAAGGCCACGCCCATGCGCTCTTGCGCGGTGGCGCCCATCGGGTTCGCCGCGAGCACCTGGAGGCAGGTGCCGCCGGTGCCGCCGCACTGGGCACGCTCGCGCGCCGCGGTGCCCGGGGTGCAGGCCAGCGAGCAGAACCCGCCCGCGATGTCGGCGAAGCAGTTCAGGCCCTCGCCGCAGGCGTTCTCTTCGCTGCACGCGTTGCCCGCCGTCGAGCGGCCCGCGTCGGCGGTGCCGCCGGTGTCGCGCGCGCCGGTGTCACGCACGCCGGTGTCTGAACCCGTGTCGGTAGTCGCGTTGCCCACATCGCTCGGGCCCGCGTCGGCGGCCGGGGTGTTCGAGGTGTTGCTGTCGCCGCAACCCGCGAGCACGAACATCAAAGAAGCCGAAATCCAACCCATCTTCCGCATCATGAAAAAGCCTCCAGGCTGAAGCACATCGTGGGGCCTAGCATGCCCCGTCACACTCCGCCGCCGACGACAGACAACAACCGCCGACTCGCAAACTGAGCGGCGGCCACATACCACGGTTTCAAAAATGTCACGACCCGCTCGCGACACCCCGCGCGGGCGCCTCGCGTCGCGCCGATGCGAGGGGCAAACTGCCCTCACGGGTCACGCCGACGTCGCCCGAGGGTGCGGGTCAGCCCCCGCTGCGCGCGCTGCTACGGCCCGTCACCGCGGCGAGGGCGCGCTCTGCGGCGGCGGCGGCCTGGGCCACCTCTTCTTCGCGGCCGCCGAGGTAGAGCCGACCGAAGGCGCCGAACGAGAGCACCTCAAGGAGGTTGATGTTGGCGGCCTTCTCGGCCTCGTTGGCGGCGAGGGCGGCGTAGCCCGCGGGCTGCACTTCGAGCACATAGAGCGTCTCGCCTTCGAGCAAGAGCTGGCCGTGCCGCATGCGGTTGACGAGCATGGCCTGGTGGCCGTCGATGCCAGTGATGATCTCGCGCGACACGATGCTCGGCTTCATGCGGTCGGTGAGGCTCTTCTCGGCGCGCGCGAGGATGGCGTCGCCGGCGGCCCGCACGTCGCCCTGGTCGAAATGGTGGATCTCAAGGAGCCCGTAGGCGCGCTCGACGATTTGCATCCCGGGCATCACCCGCGTGTGCTTGAGCGCCGCGTCGGTGAGACTGTTGATGGCGATGCCGGGGGCCACCTCGACGAGGAGCGCGGCCTGCCCCGCGAGCGGCTGAAAGCCCGACGACACGGTCTGAAAGAAGCCCGCGAGCTGAGGTTGCAGCACGTCGAGGTAACACAGCGTACGGATCTCGATCGACATCGCCCCAAGCTCGTACCCCTCGACGAAAGCCCCCGTCAACGGCCGAACACCGGCCGAGCGACCGACCCGCGCGGGCCCGACCCGGGGCTCAGCCCGCGGGCCCTCGCCAAGGCGCGCCCTCGGGGCTCAGCATCGAGAGGGGGAAGACCTGGCCGCCGCGGGAGACATAGTCGAGCACCGATTTGACCTCGCTGCTGCGCAAGGGGAGGTGGTCGAGCTCGTCGAGGCCCACCCATTTGGCCTGCAACGAGTGGAGGTCTGCGACCTCTTTGGGGGCCGAGTCGTCGGCCGGGCGGGCTACGAAGAAGACCCTGACCCGGGCGCCGAGCGGCGAGACCGAGTGCTCGACCCGCAGCAAGCCTTCGAGCACCACGCTGAGCCCGCTCTCTTCGAGGGTCTCGCGAATGGCGGCCTCGGCGATGCCCTCACCGGGCTCGACCCGCCCCGCGGGGAGGTACCACTTTTGACCGTGATGCGACTCTTGAACGAGCAGAAACCGCCGCCCAAGGCGCACCACCACCAGCGCGTACGTCCACGTCGGAATGCCCTCTCGTGCCATGCGGGGGGCACGCTACTACAAAGCCCCAGAGCGTCACCATCACCGCGGCGGTTTTGACCACAGCTCGCGCCGCATCCGCTCGCGCGACGGGTCGCTTCGGGTCACCACCCGCGCGGCGCCGAGGGCGGCGAGAAACTCACCCTCGACCCCGAGGCCCGGCACCACCCCGCGGCCCGCCAGGAGGAGCCCCGAGACCTCGGTCTCGACGGGCAGCCCGCAGACCCCGAGCCACCGCGGGGCGTCGTGAAGGTCGAGGGTCTCCATGGGCTCGGCGAGGCCGCCGCGCCGGAGCTCCACCATCACCGGCGCGCCGCTCCGTCGGTCTTCGAGGGGCGCGCCGTCGTGGGGCGAATCGACGAGCACGAGGTGGCGCTCAAGAAAGGGCATCACCTCGCCGAGGGCGCGCATCACCCGCTGCCGCACGCGCCGAACGTGGTTGCCGCCCTCTTCGACGAGCGAGCGCGGCAAGAGGGCGGTCACCGTGAGCGCGACGAGGCCCTCGTCATCGGCGTCGCCGACATCGATGGCCAAGAGGTTCTCTTCGGTGAGCGGGCGCTTTCGGTCGACGATGGCGAAGACCCGGCTGGCCATGCCCACGGGCACGCCCTCGGCCCGCACGATCGCGTTGAGCACGTACCGATGGTACCGCGGGCGCACCCCGAGGAGCCGACGGGTGAAGTCTCGGCTCGGCTCATCGCCCGTCAACCGCAGCGTCTCGGCGGGGTCGATGCCCGACACGATGAACCTACAGCCGATGGCCTCGTCGAGCCCCGCGAGGCTGAGCCCCGTCACGCGCCGCCGCTGCACGGCGATCGACTCGGCCCGGTCGCGGAGCCGCACCTCGCCGCCGAACTGAATAATCTTCTCTTCGAAGAGCGCCCGCAGACCCTCGACCCCGCCCTCGGCGAGGCTTACGCCGTGAAAGGCCGCCGCGTGGAGCCGCGTCCGCCCGAGCGCGGTCACCGCGTCGGGGTCGCTGTCGGCGCCGAAGCGGAGCGTGCTCTCGACCACCAGCCTGAAGGGGTGATCGCTGGCGAATTCTGCATAAAGATCGCGGCCTTCGCCCTCGCGATCGAAGGGCGCCGCGCTGGCCGCCCGGGCCGCCTCGCGCCGCGCCCAGAAGCCCTCAGGGGGCAGCGCGACGTCGGCCGAGAAGACCCGATCGAGGGCCTCGTGCTCGGTGTCGAGGCGGCGGTAGAAGTCTTCGATGGGTCGCTGGATCTCGCCGAACTCACGGTTGAGCTCGACCAGCTGGCGCTCGCGCTGCGCCGACGCGTCGACCCGGTGACCCGGCATCACCACCTGAAAGGCGGGCTCGCGGGCCTGCACCCTTCGGCGCACCGTGGGCACCATGGCGAGCTCGGAGATGAGCCGATTGAAGGCCGGGGCTTCGACGAAGCTCACCGTCGGCGAGACCCGCCGCAGCGCGAAGCCCTCGTAGCCGTAGGTGTCGGGGCGCAGCCCTTGGCCGAGCACGAGCACCCGAAAGCCGCGGCGCGCGAGCAGGGCCCCGGCGCCCACCGCCGCGAGGGTCGCGCCGAGCACCACCACGTCGTACGAGCTGCGCGGCTTCAACCGAGCCCCCCGTCGACCCGCACGCGCCCGGCCTCGACCCGCACGCGGCCCTCGGCGAGGGCGCAGACCACCCGCGGCAGGAGCCAATGTTCTTCGATCAAGATGCGGGCCGCGAGGGTGGCCGGGGAGTCGTGGTCAAACACCGTCACCGCGCGCTGCCCCACAATCGGGCCCGAATCAAGCCCCTCGTCGACGAAGTGAACCGTCGCGCCGCTCACCCTCACCCCCGCCGCGAGGGCCTGAGCCTGCGCCCCGAGCCCCGGAAACGCGGGCAGGAGCGAGGGGTGAACGTTCACCGCGCGGCCTCGAAACGCGGCCACGAAGTCGGCCCCGAGGCGCCGCAGAAAGCCCGCCAGCACCACCAGCTCGGCCCCCGCCTCGGCGAGCGCCGCCACGAGGGCTCGGTCGAAATCTTCGCGCGCCGCGAACTCGACGAAGGGCACGACCCGCGTCGCGACCCCCGCCGCGCTCGCCCGCGCCAAGGCCGGGGCGCCGACGCGGTCTGAGACCACCAGCACGAGCCGCGCGGGGCCGAGCCGCGAGGCCGCCGCGGCGTCGAGGAGGCTCTGAAGGTTCGAGCCTCGGCCCGACACCAGCACCGCGACACGCATCGGGCTCAGCGCTCGCGAAACGACACCCGCGCCGCGGCCTCGGCCTCTGAGGGCACCACCTCGCCCACGATCGCGGCCCCGAAGCCCGACTCGCGGAACGCGCGCAGCACCGTGTCGGCCCCCTGCGCCGAGGCGATCACCACCATGCCGAGGCCCAAGTTGAAGGTGCGCCGCAGCTCGGCCTCTTCGATGTCGCCCGCCCGCTGAATCAAATCGAAGAGCACCGGGCGCTGCCACCGCCGCAGGTCGAGCGCCACCCCCACGCCCTCAGGCAGCACCCGCGGGATGTTGCCCCCGAGGCCGCCGCCGGTCACATGCGCGATGGCCCTGATCTGCCCAGAGCGCATGGCCTTCGAGACCGCCCGCGCGTAGATGTGCGTGGGCTCGAGCAGGGCCTCGCCGAGGGTCGCCCCGAGGTCGTCGACGTGCTGGTCGAGCCGGTAGCCGCCCACCTCAAGGAGCGCCTTGCGCGCGAGGGCGTAGCCGTTCGAATGGAGCCCCGAGGCCCCCACCCCGATCACCACGTCGCCGACCTTGACGCCGCGGCCGTCGACGAGCTTCTCGCGGTCGATCACGCCCACCGCGAAGCCCGCGAGGTCATACTCGTTCGGCGCGTACATGCCCGGAAGCTCCGCCGTCTCGCCGCCGAGCAGCGCGCAGCCGGCCCGGCGACAGCCCTCGGCGATGCCGCCGATTACCGCCTCGGCCACCGCCACGTCGAGGGCGCCGGTGGCGAAATAGTCGTGAAAGAACAACGGGTCAGCGCCGGTGGTCGAGACGTCGTTGGCGCACATCGCCACGAGGTCGATGCCCACCGTGTCGTGCTTGCCGAGCGCGAAGGCGACCTTGAGCTTGGTGCCGACGCCGTCGGTGCCGCTCACCAGCACCGGGTCGCGGTGGCCCATGGGCAGCGCGCAGAGGCCCGCGAAGCCGCCGAGATCGCCGATCACCTCGGGGCGGCGGGTCTTCTTCACCAACGCCGTGAAGCGCGACAGCACCGCGCCACCCTTCTCAATGTCTACGCCCGCGTCTCGGTAGGTTAACTTTGCCATTGGTCTTGAGCCCTGCCCCGGTGCGCGAAGGGTTACGAAGTGACGCCCCTTGCGTCAATGCGCTCGGCGCCCCTTCGCCCGCCCGCGCCTTCAGTATGATGAACGTGAGTTTCGGTATAGTTCGCACTGGCGATGTGCGGCGCCGGGGCTTAGGGTTCGAGCCGCGCGGGTCGGCGGGTGCCGGGCGGCGCGGCTGGAGAGAGCGATGGCGAAGAGCTTTGCAGACTTGATGAGCGAGACCCGGCGGGGCATCCGAGAGGTCTCGCTCGAGGCCCTCAAAGAGCGGATCGAGACCCGACCCGACTTCATTCTAGTAGACGTGCGCGAGGGCGAGGAGTTTCGCGCGGGGCACATCCCCGGGGCGCTGCACATCGCGCGGGGGCACCTTGAGAGCAAGGTCGAGTCGCTCATCGGCAACAAAGACGCGCCCATCGTGCTGTATTGCGCCGGGGGCACCCGTTCGGCGCTGGCCGCGCGCACCCTGGCCGAGCTCGGGTACACCCAGGTCGAGAGCGCCAACCCGGGCTTCGTCCAGTGGAAAGACCGGCGATACCCGATGGTCGTACCGCGGGTTTTGACGGGCGAGCAGCGCGACCGGTACTCGCGCCATTTGCTCTTGCCCGAGGTGGGCGAGAAGGGTCAGGCGGCGCTCCTCGACGCGAAGGTGCTCTTGCTCGGCGCGGGCGGGCTCGGGTCGCCCTCGGCGCTCTACCTCGCCGCCGCGGGGGTCGGCACCCTCGGCATCGTCGACCCCGACACCGTCGACGCGTCGAACCTCCAGCGTCAGGTCATTCACGCCACCTCGCGGGTGGGGCAGCCGAAGGTCGACTCGGCCGAGTTCGCGCTGCGCGAGCTCAACCCCGACGTGAAGGTCGTGAAGTACCAAGAGCGCCTCACGAGCGAGAACATCGACCGCATCTTCGAGGGCTACGATGTCATCGTCGACGGGTGCGACAACTTCCCGACGCGGTACCTCGTCAACGACGCCTCGGTGATGAAGAACAAGCCCGTGGTCCACGGGAGCATTTTTCGCTTCGAGGGTCAGGTGACCACCTTCGTGCCTCGGGTCGGCCCGTGTTACCGCTGCCTGTACCCGCAGCCGCCGCCGCCTGAGCTCGCGCCCTCGTGCCAGGAGGCCGGTGTGCTCGGCGTCTTGCCCGGCATCATCGGCGTGATCCAGGCCACCGAGGCCATCAAGCTGATTTTGAAGAAGGGCCAGCCCTTGGTGGGGCGGCTCCTCACCTACGACTCGCTCGGCATGAAATTCCGAGAGCTGAAGCTCCGCCGCGACAAAGAGTGCCCGATGTGCGGCGAGGCGCCGAGCATCACCGGGTACATCGACTACGAGCATTTCTGCACCCTCGGCTGAGGGCATGCGGGTTGTCGCGGCGCGGCCCGGGACGGTAGACTCTCGGGCCCGCAATGGCGAGCAACACGTACGATTTCTCGACCCGGTGGCGGCTCCCGTACCCCGCCGAGGTGGTCTTCTCACTCCTCTCAGACCCCGAGTCTTTGCCGCGCTGGTGGCCCTCGGTGTACCTCGCGGTCGAGACCGTCGAGCCCGGCGACGACGAGGGCCTCGGCCGCATCGTGCGCTTTCACACCAAGGGCTGGCTGCCCTACACCCTGCAATGGAGCGCGAAGACCACCCGGGTGGCCCGCCCCGTCGAGATCGCCTTCGACGCGAGCGGCGATTTCGACGGGCAGGGGCGCTGGTCGCTCACCCCCCTCGGGCCTGACACCGAGGTGCTGTTTCGATGGCAGATTCGCGCCGAGAAGCCCCTCCTGCGCGAGCTGTCGTTCATGCTCAGGCCGGTCTTCGAGGCCAACCACCAATGGGCGATGGATCGCGGCTACGAGAGCCTCTTGCTCGAGCTCGAACGGATGCACGCGCCCGACGCCGAGGCCCGCGCGCGGGTGAGGCCTCCGCCGGCGGCGACGCCCTCGGCCGAGCTCCCGGTGTTGATGGGCGCGGTGGGCGCGGTGGCCCTCGTGGCGGGGCTCAGCACGCTCCTCGGGCGCCGCGGTTCGCGATGAGGGCCTTCACTCTCTTGACGGCGGTTCTACTCGGGTGCGGTCGCTCCGGCGGGCCGCCGGTGCCGCGCCCTGATCGCAGCGACGGGGCGCTCCCGACGCTCAGGGTGCCCCGGTGCGGCAGGGCTTCGCTCGGCAGCGCCCCGCGCCTCGGCGGCCTCGTCGACCCCGGCACGGGCCGCCCGAGGCCCGGGTCAAACGTCCAGGGTGATGGAAGTTTCTGCTATGATGACGAGGGCCTCCATCTCGGTGTCGACGTGTACGACCCCCGCCCTGAGGCGCCCTTCGACCCCGCGAGCCTCGACCCCCACATCTGGGAGCGGTCGACCGGCGTCGAGCTGATGCTCGAACCCCACGCCGAGGGCTTGAACCAGGGCTATTTCGAGCTCCAGGTCGACCGCCGCGGCGCCGTGTGGAGCACCCGCTTCGACGGCTACAACCGCCCCATCTCGCGGGGCGCCGACGGGCAGCTCCGCTTCGGTCACCAAGACTGGCAGCCCGCTCTGTCGGTGCAGACCCGCGACCTCGCGGGGGGCCGCGGGTTTCGGGTCGAGCTCACGGTGCGCTGGGCCGACCTCGACCTCGGCGCGGGGCCGCTTCGGCCGAGCCCGGGCGCGGTGTGGCGGGCCAACGTGTACACCTTCCGCGACGGCCAGCGCGACAGCCTCGCCTGGTCGCCGATCTTGGGGCAGGGCAATTTTCACCGCGCGTCGCGGTGGGGTCGATTGCAGTTCTGAGCGGTTTGAAGGGGCTGACGGGTGTGATAGCGAATGGGTGATGAAGCTTTCGCGCCGTCGGTTGTTTCAGGTCGCTGGGGTGGCCTCGACGCTCGGGTGCGCGGGCGACGAGGTGCTCACCGACGAGCCCCTCGACGCCGCGCCCGATGAGCAGCTCGACGCGATGACGGGCGAGCTCGATGTGCCCATCGACGACGACGCGGGGCAGAAGGCCGATGCAGGCGAAGACGCGGGCGAAGACGCGGGCGAAGACGCGGGCGTTGATGCAGGGGTTGACGCGGGCTCGGGCGGGGGCGGCGACGCGTCGCTCGATGCGGGGCGCGACGCGGGGGTTGATGTGCCGCGCGATGTGGGGCGCGACCTCGGGGTCGACGTGGGGGCGCGGGTCGACGCCGCACGCGACGCGGGGATGCCCGTATCAAACCCTGATTTTCGGAGGCTCACCGAGCGGCCGATGCTCTTCCCGCTCGGGGTGATGGGCGGCGACGCCGACGCGAGCTCGGCCATGTTCTGGACGCGGTACGACGGCTCGGCGGCGATCACGCTGCGGGTGCTCGAAATGGAGGGCACCCGCATCGTGGCGGTGCGCTACAACGGCCGCGTCACGCCAGGCAGCGGGGGCTACGTGCGCGCGGTGGTGAACGGGCTTCGGGCCAACAAGCAGCACCTCTTCGCCTTCCTCACCGGGCCCGTCGATGACCCCAACGGTCGGAGCCCGATCGGCCGCGTGCAGACGGCGTTTGGGGCCGACACCCTCGCGCCCATCACCTTCGGCGGCACGGCGTGCACGAACCAGTCGAAGCGGCCCTTTCCGGTGCTGTCACACGCGGGGGGGCGAGACGACCTCGACTTCTTCATCCACGCCGGCGACCACACGTACACAGACTACGGCGACGACGCGATGACCCTCGGTCAGTATCGCACCAAGTACGAACAGAACTGGACCGCCGCGGGCATGAAGAGCCTGCACCGCTCGACCGGGATGTACCTCACCTGGGACGACCACGAGGTGCGTAACAACTGGGATCCTGAGCAGTTTCCGAGGGCGCGCCTCGCGGCCGCGCGGCAGGCCTTCTTCGAGCATCGCGCCACCCGGCGCAGCGCCGCCGACGCCGACCGCATCTGGCGCAGCTTTCGATGGGGCCGCTCGGCCGAGATTTTCATTCTCGATTGTCGCAGCGAGCGTCGCCCCTCGACCCGCAACGGCAGCAACGCGCAATACCTCTCTCGGGCCCAGATGAACTGGCTCAAAGCGGGGCTCTCGAACTCGCCCTGCGTGTTCAAATTCATCGTCAACTCCGTGCCCATCGTAGACCGCCCCGGCACCGACACCGACAACTGGAACGGGTACCCCGCCCAGCGCCGCGAGATCCTCAATCACATCTCGAACAACCGCCTCCGCGGCGTCGTCTGGCTCTCGGGCGACGTCCACTTCGGCGCCGTCTGCAAGGTCGAGGGCAGCGGCAACTGGAGCAACATCTGGGAGGTCATCATGGGCCCCTCGGGTGCCGACCGCGACAGCCGCCCGGCGGTCTCTGCGGCCCAGTTTCCCGTGCTCGTGTACAACATTCACAACTACACGTTGCTCAACGCCAACCCCAGCACCCGCACCCTGACCGTCGATTTCATCAACGCCGCCGGCAACCGCATCGCCAACAGCCGCTGGTCGCGCACCTTCTGAGTCAGACCGCGCATTTTCGGCTCCGCCCGGGCCCAGGGCGGCGCCTACACTCGCCCGCGTGACAGGCCAGCGGCGCGGGTTCATTCTCGGTCTCTTGGGGCTCTCGTTGGGGTGCAGCGAGGCCGCGCCCGCAGGGCCCGCAGCGCCTACGCGCTTTCTCTTCTCGGTGGGCGAAGGGGCCGACGCCGTGCGCCTCGAAGCCTTGCCGCTGCGCCTGTCAGTGGGCGCCGCCGCCCCGCGGGGCGACGGGCTCTTGCAGGTCGCGCTTCGCCCCAACGGCCCGAGCCGTACGCGCTTTCACGACCCGCGGCAGCCGACGCCCCCCGAGGTCACCTGGCACACCGTCGATCGGCTCCTGCGCGTCGACGCCGCGCGGCGCGAGGCGGTGCTGGCCGTGTCGCAACAGCCCGGGGCGGGCGAGATCACCGTGAGCCTCTCGCAAGGGGCGCGCGAAGGGGTGCGCCTCGCGGTGCGCGCGAGCGGGCCCGACGTCGCCCTCGTGCGGGTGGTGCTGCCGCGCGAAGACGGGCCCTACGACGGCCTCGGAGAGCGCTTCGGGGCGCTCGACGCGCGCGGCGCCGTGCATGCGATGCAGCTCCACATCGCGCCCGGCCCCTCAGGCACGAACGAGGTTCATTGCCCGGTGCCGTGGCTCATCAGCCCCGCGCGGGTGGGCTATTTCGTCGAGAGCACCGAGGCCGGCGCCTTCGACCTCGGGGCCGCGGCCGCCGACAGCGTGCACGCGACCTTCGAGGGCAACGCCCTCACGCTCAGGGTCTTCACCGCCCCCGAGGGGCGCCGCCCCGCGCTCGTGGCGCGCTTCGCGCGTGAGATGGGGCTCCCGAGGCTGCCGCCGCGGTGGAGCTTCGCGCCCCAACACTGGCGCAACGAGTGGCGAAACCGAGACGAGCTCCTCGGCGACGCCCGCGAAATTCGACAGCGCCATATCGCCACCACCACCCTGTGGATCGACAACCCCTGGTCGACCGCCTACATGGATCACACCGTCGACACGGCCCGCTTCGCGGACCCTCCGGCGATGATGGCGACCCTCCAGGCCATGGGCTTCCGGGTGCTCTTTTGGAGCGTGCCCTACCTCGACGCCGTCGAAGGGGCGGCGAGCCCGCGCAACACCGCCGAGCGGCGCTGGGTCGAGGCCCGCGAGGCCGGTCACCTCGTGCGTGGCCCGAGCGGCGCACCCTACGTCTCGCCGCTGCCCTACGGCGCCCCCGGGGGGATGCGCGACGCGGCCGGATCGCTGGTCGATTTCACCTCGCCCGCGGCCGAGGCGTGGTGGGCCGCGCAGCTCGTGCCGCTCGTTCAGCTCGGGGCCCGGGCCTTCAAGCTCGACTACGCCGAAGACATCGTGCCCGACCTCGGGGGCGTGCGCACCCGCTTCGGCTTCGCCAGCAACGCCAACGAGCGCACGGGCCGATGGGCCTACCCCCAGGGCTACCACCGGGCGTACCGCCGCGCCCTCGACCTCGCCGCGGGCGGCGACGGCTTCGTGATGGGCCGCGCCTCAAGCTGGGGCGGCCAGGCCGCGGTCGATGTGATCTGGCCCGGCGACCTCGACAACGACTTCAGCGAGCATGTGCCCAATCAGAACGTCGGCGGGCTGCCCGCGGCCATCCACGCGATGCTGTCGCTAGCGGCCAGCGGATTCCCCAATTTTGCTTCCGATACGGGGGGGTATCGCGGGGGGCGGCCGAGCCGCGAGGTTCTCCTCCGATGGGCCGAGCACACCGCGCTCTCGCCCATGATGCAGCTCGGCGGCGGCGGCGAATCACACAACCCCTGGAGCTACGACGAAGAGGCCTCGACGCTCTACCAGGGCCTCGCGCGGCTGCACCAGCAGCTCGTGCCGTACCTCTACGCCCAGGCGTCGCGGGCCTCGCGCGAGGGCACGCCGCCGGTGACCCCGCTGCGCTGGCAAGACGGCCTCGCGCGGGCGCCCGACGACGACCTCGGGTACCTCCTCGGTGACGCGCTCTTTGTGGCCCCTGTGACCCGCGAGGGCGCCGCCGCCCGCACGACGGTGCTGCCGCCCGGGGCGTGGGTCCACTGGTACTCGGGCCGCGCGTTCTCGGGCGAGGCGACGGTGCCCGCGCCTTTGGGCCGGCCGGCCTTCTTCGTGCGACAGGGCGCGCTCTTCGAGCTCGGCGACGCCGACCTCGACACCCTCGTCGACGCCTCGGCGCCCGGCGTCATTGACCCCGCCGATCGGGCCGCGGGGCGCACGGTGCTGTGGGCCCCGGAGGTCGGCTTTCGCGGCGGCGCGGCGCTCGAAGGGGCCAGCGTCGAGGTCGAGGGCGCGGGGCTCCGGTGGGCGCCCGACGGGGCGGTGGGGCGGCTCCGGGTGGTGGCGCTCGGGGGCGTTCGGGCGGTGGGCGAGGGGGCGACGTTGCGCGAAGACCCGCTCGCGTCCGAGGGGCGCTGCGTCGACTGCTGGCACTACGACGGGGCTTTGGGGCGCGTCGACGCGGTGCTCGCGAGCGCGCGTGCGATGCGTGTTGAGGGCCGCTGAGCTTTGGCGTAGGCCCCCAGAGGGTGACCCTCTCTGACATTCGGGCGGTGACCTTTGATTTCGGCCAGACCCTCGCCGAGCTCGACACGGCGATGTTGTCGCGGCGCCTCGCCGAGCGCGGCTTTTCAGTGCCCCCGGCGGCCCTCGACGCGGCCCTTGAGGGCGCGTGGCAGGCGTACAACGGCGCGATCCGCGCGGGGCACGGGGGGCACCCCTGGCATCTCTTGATGGCGACCCTTTTGCGCGGCGCGGGGGTCGACGGGGCGGCGTGTGAGGGCCTCGCGGCGTGGCTCTTCGCGCTGCAACCCGAGAGCAACCTCTGGCGGCGTCCGATCGCGGGGATGATCGAACTCGTCGACGCGCTGCGCGCCGCGGGGCTGAAGGTCGGGGTGATCTCGAACAGCGAGGGCGGCCTCGCGGGGCTCATCGAAGAGATGGGCTGGCAGGGGCGCTTCGACGCGGTGGCCGACTCGGGGGTGCTGAAGATCGAGAAGCCCGACCGGGCCATCTTCGCGTGGATGGCCGAGTCCCTCGGGGTGCCCCTCGCCGCGACGGTTCATGTAGGCGACGCGTACAGCGCCGACTACGTGGGCGCCCTCGGCGCGGGGGCGCGGGCGGTGCTCTTTCGCGGCGACGCCTTCGTGCCAGAAGGGGTCGTGGTGGGGCAAGACCCGCACACGGCGCGGTGCCGCGAGGCCGACGCGCTCGCGGCGATCCTCGAAGGGTGGGGCGTTTCGCTCGCCGCGACCCTCGCTCAAAAATCGACCCATTGACGGAACCCGCCCCACACCCGACTGTCTCGACCCTCATGCAATCGCACACGACCCGGCTCACGGCGTTGTCGCTGGCCCTCACCGCGGCCCTCGGCTGCAACCGCAACAACGACAGCGTCGGCCGCGAGGCGGCGCAGCAGGCGACCCAGCACGTCACCCGCGCCTCGGGCATGGTCGACAACCTGCTCGACGGGCTCAAGACCGGCCTCTCGCACGCCGAGACCGTGGTGGGCGCGGCGATGGTCGCCCCGGTCGATGCGGCCCGGGTGCGCAACCGCTTGCTCGACCTCGGCGACGACCACAACGCCGTGGGGCGCGAGCTGTCGTTCTTTCCGACCTATTTTGTGATCGCGGTGGGCCCTGACGGGCGCGCCATCGCGGCCAACCGTACGGTGGCCAACGACTGGTCGCCGGGCCTCGACGTGGGCGCCGCATTTGCGTGTGTGGGCGCGGCGCTCTCGGGCGCGGCGGGCACCTGCGCGGGCACGATGCCGACGCGACCCGGCGAGCTCGTGCGAAACTACGCCGTGGCCGCGGTGCCCTTGCGGGCCGAGGCGGGCGGCCCGGTGCTCGGCGCTCTCGTCGGCGCGTACAGCTTCGGCGGCCTCGCCAAGGCCGTCAGGGTGGCCCTCGACAACGAGACCCAACGCGCACGCGTCCAGCTCGCCGTGGGTATTTGGAATGGCACCCGCGTCGTGCCCTCTGGCAACGACAACGACGTCCAGCAGATGTACCTCGTGCCCCAGGCCTTGGTCGCGGCCCTGCCCCCCGATGTGGGCGCCCGGGTCGCGAGCGCGCGGCCCTCGACCTTCACGTTCTCGCAGAACGACGGCGCGATGCAGTGGGGCGGCGCCATCGGCCAGACGCCGCGCCTCGGTGCCGCGACGGGGCTTATCGTGTACCGGGCGCCGCTGCGGCAGTAGGCGCTGCGGCAGCCGGGGCGGTGCTGTCGCCCACGGCGGCGCCGCCCACCCGGGCGATGTCGTCGGCGTACCGGTCGGCGAGGCGCAAGACCGTACGGAGCACACCCCGAAAGGCGCGACGGTCGAAGTTCGAGTCGGTGTTGAGCACGGCCCCGAGGCGCACCTCGCCCGAGGCGGGTGACCACTCGAACTTGCCCACGAGCATCTCCCAGTTGAGGTCGAGGAGGCGCCGCGCGAGCGCGTCGGCGGTGGCCGCGCTGCGGGCCACGGTGGTGTAGTGGTCGACGAAGACGTACACGGTGTCGGTCACGTCGCTGTAGTCGAAGCCCACGATGTACCGGCGGTTCGACGCGGGGGCGCCGTCGCTGGGCCCCGCCCCGGCGGCGAGGGCGGTGGTCGAGACCCGACACGAGCCCGACTGGGCCGTCGCCGCGGCGCACTGGGCGCTGAGCCCCATGGCCTGAAGCTCTGCACGAATTTGGCCGAAATACCGAGGTTCGGTCTGGGCCGAGGCCGTTGAGGAGGCGAGGGCCATGGCCAACGAGAGGCCGCCCGACAAGATCGTAGTTCGCATTGAGTCACGCACCGCCCGAGGGGTGTTCGCACGAGGCCGCGCGCCCCGCAAGCTCACCGAACGTAGACCCGCGTATGCGCCCTTCGCGCGATGGCCATCGCGGTGCACCCCGACACGCCGCCCGACGCGAGCTCGACGCCCGACGGGAGCGGTTGACCGCACACCCCCGCCGAGGGGTTCGAGAAGTTGCCCGTGAGCCCGACGCCCGCCCGCGAGTCAGGGGTGCTCCCGCAGTCGTTCTCGTTGTTGGTGATGATGCCGATGCGGGCCCGGCTGTGGTTGAGCGCGCCCACGTTGAAGCCCGCCGCGGCGCAGGCGCGGTTCATCGCGAAGGGCGGCATGCCCGTGAAGCTCAGGGCGGCCTCCCAAGGCACGGCCTCGAGCGCGGGCATGCTCGAAGCCTGGGCCGAGAGCGGCTGGTTGACGAGCTGATGGAGCGAGAGGTTGCGGCTTGTGACGGGCGCAGCGGCGATGCGCTGGACGTTGTCGACGATCGAGCTGCCGACGGGCTCGAATTCGACCACCACCTGCGACGCGGGGATGCTGTAGAACCCTCGAAACAAAGCGTTTGTGGCACGTGCGTCGGCCGTCGGGGCGACCCCAGCGGTCTGGTTGGCGTAGGTCTCTTGCGAGGGCATGTTCCACAAGCGGCTGTCGTAGGTGAAGTCTTGTGAGTTGCCGTCGGCCTTGAGCACCAAGGTGTAGACCTGCATCGCCTGCCCCGGCAGGGTGATGGGCAGACAGTAGGCTTGCCACGACTGCACCTGCTGGCTGGCGTCGAGGTAGTACAGAAAGTCAGTCCGCGGGATCGAGTACCCGTCGGGGCATCGACGCGGGCGACACATGCCGAGCATGCAGGCCTCCCAAGCCATGCAGGTGCGACCGCAGCTGCCGCAGTTTTGCGGGTCAGACTGCGCGGCGGTCTCGCAGCCGTTGGCCACGCTCGTGTCGCAGTTGAGGTTGCCGCCCTGACACGACGCGATGGCGCAGCTCCCGGCGTTGCAGCGCGCCGAAGCCGAGGGCAGCGCGCATCGGTTGCCGCACGCGCCGCAGTGCTCGACATCGGTCTGGAGCATCACGCAGCGGTTGCCGCAGAGGGTGCTGCCCGCGGGGCAGAGGCTCTGGCAGGCGCCCGCGGTGCAGCTCGCGGTGCCTCCCGTCGGCGCCGCGCAGGCGCGCCCGCAGGCCCCGCAGTGCTCGATCGTGTTGAGCGGAACACACGGCGTGGCGGGGTTGCTGTCGCAGTCGCCGCTCCCGGGCTGGCACATCGGCCCGGTGTCGTTGCCGGAGTCGCGCGGCACGTCGAAGCCCACGTCGTTGCCGGAGTCGCGCGGCACGTCGAAGCCCGCATCGAAGCCCGCGTCGTTGCCGGAGTCGCGCGGCACGTCGAGGCCCGCATCAAAGCCTACGTCGTTGCCGGAGTCGCGCGGCACGTCGGAGCCCGCGTCGTCGCCGAGGTCTTGCGAAACATCGAGGCCCGCGTCGACCTGATCGCGCGGAACATCGCCCGTCGCTGCCTCAGGTATATCGGGCATGTTGACACTGTCAACATGTGTCGCAGCGTCTTGCGTGACGATGGTTTGATCGAAGCGGGTTGCGCAGGCGCCGAGCGCGAGCGCGAGAAAGGCGAGTGACGAGCGGCCCACGGCCCGCAGGGTAGCATCGCCACCCTGAGGGCACAGCGCCGAACGGTCAGGGGTGCGAGCCGGTGAGCTGGAAGCCGCCCGACGCGCCGTTGTAGCCGCTCACGGTGACGATGTGGGCGGTGGCGCCGGCGACGACGTTGCCGCGGATGCCCGCCCGGCTGCCGTTGACGCGGCACGCGGTGCCGAGGTCGTCGTTGCAGACCGAGGCCGTGCCGAGGGTGGCGCGGTACTCGACCAGCGAGTCGTAGGTGGTGCCGGTGTTGCAGGTGGTGAGGTTCACGATGCCGCTGCTGCCGGGGCACGAGAGCCAGGTGTAGACGCGCTCGGGCGAGGGCGTGCGGCTCGGGGTCGCGGGGCAGGCGGGCACCCGGGTGGGGGCCATCGCCGTCGAGCCCATCACGTTCACCGTGGCGGGCAGGGCGGCCACGCTCGGGCCGCTCACGGGGCGGTGCTGGAGGCGCAGCGTGAAGGCCCCGCCCTCGGAGGCCCTGTACCCGGTGACCACCACGCGGTGGGTGCCCGGGTCGAGCACGGCGGCGGTCTGCGATTGCAGGCCGTTGCAGGCGTCGTCGTTGCAGGCCGTGGCCGCGGTGGTCGCGGCGCAGTTGGCCACGAAGCCCACCAAGGTGTCGAACGACGAGCCGAAGGTGTCGACGTAGACGAGCTCGCGCTCGGTGAGGGTGAACTGGTAGTACACGTCGGGCCCGAGGGTGCTGCACCGGGTGGTGTTGGCCTCGTGGGTGGCGCCCGCGGTCGAGCCGTTCACCGTGGTGACCTGGCCCGAGGGGCTGAGGGTCACCGTCGCGGCGGCGCTGCACGCGTCGTTCGGCGGCGCAGCGGCGCAGCGGCTGTTCTGGCAGAGCGTGCCCATGGTGCACGAGGTCGCGCAGCGGCCGCAGTTGGCGGTGTCGGTGGTGAGGTCGACGCACTGCCCGCCGCACGCGGTGAGCCCCGTCGGACAGGTGGTGCCGAAGCGGTAGTTGACGCTCCAACCGCCGGCGGTGGCGGGGGTCTTGCTGTCGACGTAGACCGCGTGGAGCCCAGCCCCCGCGGGGACGTTCGTCGTCACCGTCGAGAGCGGGCCGCAGGTGTTGTCGGCGGTGTCGGTGGTGGCGGGCGTGGCCCCCGGGCGGCGATACCCGAGCACGGTGTCAAACTGCGTCGGCGTGCCGCAGGTGGTCGCGACCAGCCGCGTCTCTCGGAAGGCCGGACACGTCGTAAACCACAGCGCGTCTTCAGCGCCCGGGGCCACGTCGACCCGCGACGCGCCCGCCACGAGGGTGGCCTGCTGCGACTGGTTCGACACGAGGGTCGGGTCGATCCGCGCGACGTTGCCGCCCGCCGCGAAGTGCTGGATGCGAAGCGGCGCCGTACCCTGCGCCCCATTGCACCCCGACACCACGAGGTACCAGGTGCCCGCGTCGAGCCGCGCCGCGACCTGGCTCTGCCGCGTCGCGCAGACGTCGTCGCTACATGTCGTAGCGCCGCCCTGCGCGGCGACGTTGCGCCCCATGCTGTCTTGCAGAAAGAGCAGCGTGTCGAAGCTCGCGCCGAAGCTGTCGGCGTAGAAGAACTCAGGCTGCGTGAGCGTGAACCGATAAAAAACGTCGCGCTGCCCCGAGGCGGCCCCGCAGGCCCCGCCGCAGGTCGACGAGGTGTCGTTGCGGGCTCCCATGTTCGACGCCATCACCGTGCTCGTCGGACGCGAGAGGTCGAGCGTCGTCGCGTTGGCCCGGGTGTCGTTGCTCACCGGCCCGGCGTCGACCGGCCCCGCGTCGCGCACGCCGGTGTCGACCGGCCCCGCGTCGCGCACGCCCGTGTCAACCGCGTTACCCGTGTCAACCGCGTTACCCGTGTCAATCGACGGGTTACCCGTGTCAATCGACGGGTTACCCGTGTCAACCGCGTTACCCGTGTCAGCCGCGTTACCCGTGTCAATCGACGGGTTACCCGTGTCAACTGAGCCGCCTGCGTCGAGCGGGGCCGAACCGCTGTCGAGCTGACCCGACGCGTCTTCGGCGGGCTGCCCTGTGTCTTCGACGGGCTGCCCTGCGTCTTCGACGGGCTGCCCTGCATCTTCGACGGGCTGCCCCGCGTCTTCGACGGGCTGCCCTGCGTCTTCGACGGGCTGCCCTGCGTCGACAAACTTCATCGGGCGGTCTTCGGCCTCGCCCGTGTCAACCGTCTCGCCGGCGTCGTTGTCGGCCGGGGCAGGGTCGCTCCCGCACGCCGCCAACACGAAGGGCGCGAGCGCCGCCCAGCGCAACCAACCATTCGAACGTGAACTCTTCACGGCTCTTGCCTTCTTCTCTTGGGGTGATGCCGTCGCACCTGCGGCGCCGACGACCCTAACCTGCGGCCTAGCTACCCGAACGCCGTCGCGTGTCAATCTGGCGTCTGAAAACGAAAACGGGGTGTTGTGCCCCTTGCTCCTGGGCATCGCGCGCCGCAGACACCGCAGCGATGAAGAAATCGAACACCCTTCGGTACGTCGCGGGCTTCATGGCGTGGGTTCTGCTCCAGGGGTGCACCGCCCGGTATCTTCCGGCCCCGGTGGCGCCCCCGCGGCAGGTGGTCGAGACGCCGGTCGAGGTGAGCCCGGGGCCCAACGAGGGCGTGGTGGTGATCGACGCCGAGGGCGGCCCCGCCCAGGTCGAGTGGGTCACCGAGCGCTCGATGGTCACCGGCAATGGGCGCGCTTTCAACGCCGGGAGCCGCCCCGCAGTGCCCGTGGGCAATCAGGTGGTGTACGGGCGTCCGTTGTGTGTGACGCCGTGCGCGGTGGCGCTCCCGCGGGGGCCGCGCGAGCTGCGCTTCTCGGGGCAAGAGCCCGAGTCGAACCGTCAGGGTTTCGGGTGGGTCACCGTGGGCGCAGAGACGACCTATGTGCGGCACGCTCCGGGCTTCCGCGACAGCCGCGAGGGCAGCTTCCTGGTGGCGCTCTTGATGTCGAGCGTGGGCGCGATGGGCCTCCTCATGGGGGGCGTGCTCGCGGCGGTGGGTGAGACCACCACCGATCGCGGCGAACCTGTCGATTTTCGCCCCGCGGGCCTTGTCACACTCGGGGTCGGCGGGCTCCTCACGACCGTCGGCATCACCCTCGGCGTCTTGCGTCGCCCGGTGGTTCAGCCCGGCTCAACGACGACCTGGCGGGCCCAATCTGTCGAGCGCCCTGCGCAGTGAGCGCACCGTCTCGGCCGGGTCGGAGCTCGCGAACCAGGCGCGCCGCACCGCCACGCCGTCGGCCCCCGCCTCGCACGCCGCCCGCGCGGTCTCGGGGCCCTCGATGCCGCCCAACGCGAGGGCGCTCACCGTCGCCGGGCAGCGGGCCGTCATGGCCGCGAGGCCCGCAGACCCGAGCGCCGGGCCCTTGCCCGCCACAGGGCGAAACGGGCTGATCAGCACCGCGTCGGGCCACTCTGCGGGGGTCGGCGCGTCGGCGTGAAACGGCGTCGAGAGCGAGACCCGTGGGCCGACCAGAGCCCGGGCGTCGTCGAGGCCGAAGCTCCCGCGCGGCAGGTGAACGCCGTCGAGCGAGAGCGCCCGCGCGAGGTCGACCCGGTCGGCGATCACCCAGCGCGTCTCGCGAGGGAGCGTGCCGCGGAGGCCCTCGATCCACGGCACGAGGCGACCCTCGGGCGCGCGCTCGGGGTGCCGCACCCACACCGTCACAGGGCCCGCCGCGCAGGCTTGAGCGAGCGACGCGGCGAGCGCTTCGAGGGGGCCGAGCTCGAGGTCGGCGCAGAGCCAGAGCGGCCTCAACGGGGCGGCGCGCAGGGGCCCGCGCCCAAGACGGCCCGGGCCCGTGGCGCGAAGCGGTTGTTCGGGTGGCGCTCGACCAGGTAGCAGAGCGTGGCGCGCTGGGCGGCGGTGTTGCCCTCGGCCTCGAAGCGCGCGGCGAGCCCCCAGAGCGCCTCGCCCGGGGTCTCTTCGCGGGCGAGCTCGGGGGGCTGCCGGGCAGGGCACTGGAGCGGCGCCAGGAGGCCAAGAACGAGGGCCGTGCGGCCCAGTGTCGGCAGCATCGCGAGGGGCCCTACTCGATGTCGAGGCGCGCCACCGCCCCGGGGGTGCCGATCATGCCGTCGAGGGGCGAGCTCGCGTTGGCGTAGAGCTTCGGCGGCATGCGGCCGCTCTTGAACGCGAGGCGGCCCGCTTCGACGCCGAGCTTCATCGCGCGGGCCATGCCCACCGGGTCGCGGGCGAGGGCGATGGCGGTGTTCATCAGCACGCCGTCGGCGCCGAGCTCCATCGCGACGGCGGCGTCGCTGGCGGTGCCGACCCCCGCGTCGACGATCACGGGCACCGAGATGGTCTCCATCAAGATGCGGAGGTTGTAGGGGTTTCTGAGGCCGAGGCCCGAGCCGATGGGGGCCCCGAGGGGCATCACGCAGGGGCAGCCCGCGTCGACGAGCTTGCGGGCTACGATGGGGTCGTCGTTGGTGTAGGGCATCACGAAGAAGCCCTCTTTTACGAGCACCCGGGCGGCCTCGATGAGCCCCTCGGTGTCGGGGAAGAGCGTCTTCGGGTCGCCGATCACTTCGAGCTTCACGAGCTCGGTCTCGGCGGCCTCGCGCCCGAGCCGCGCCGTGCGAATCGCCTCGTCGGCGGTGTAACACCCGGCCGTGTTGGGCAAGAGCGTCAGGCCCTCCTCGCGGAGCATCCCGAGGAGCGAGCGGCCCCCCGTCTCGGCGAGGTTTACCCGGCGCACGGCCACGGTGACCAGGTCGGCCCCCGAGGCCTTGATCGCCGCCCGGGTCTCGTCGACGTCTTTGTATTTGCCCGTGCCAACGAAGAGCCGCGACCGAAAGGTGCGACCGCCAATGTGCAATGCGTCGTCCATGTAAACCTCAGAGCGCGAGAGGGGCGATCAGCCGCCGCCGACGAGCTGAACCATCTCGAGCACGTCGCCCTCGCAGAGTTCTGTTTCACTATGCTGCGCGCGCGGAACAAGCCGCTGATTTCGCTCGACCGCGGTGGTGTGCGGCAGGCCGAGCTGGGTCAAGAGGCCGCGAACGGTGGCACCGTGGGGGGTCGAGACCGGGTCGCCGTTGACGGTGATTGTGAGCGTCGGGGTGGCCATCGGGGTGTGGGGCTGCTCCTTCGGGGCGGGCGAACCCTACTCGCAGGTGACGAAGGCTTGCAACGCGCAGTCTTGTCGTTCGGTTGACAGGGCGCTGGGGTAGGGCCCAAGGTGCTGCGCAGACGTTGGGCCGACACGCGGGTGTCGACCATGGCCCGCGTCGAAGAAAGGGCATCGCACTATGCAGGGACCGCCAGGTGGAGGTTACCCGCCCGGTGGAGGGTACCCCCCAGGGGGCTATCCGCCGGCGGGTGGTTACGGCCAGCCGCAACAGGGTTATGGGCAGCCGCAGCAAGGGTACGCGCAGCCGACCCAGCAGGGCTACGCGCAGCCGCAGCAAGGGTATGGGCAGCCGGGCGGGTTCAACCCCGTTCAGCCTGGCGCTCAGCCCGGCGCGCAGCAGATGCCCCCGGGCGCGGGCGCGACGGTGGCGATGGAGATCCCGCCGGGGGGCTTCGGCGGCCCGGCTCAGGGCGGCTTCAACCCGACCCCCGCGCAGCAGCCCGCGCAGCCGCAGTACGGCGGCTTCGGTGCGGCTCCGGCGCAGGGCCAGGGTGGTTTCGGTGCGGCTCCGGCGCAGGGCCAGGGTGGCTTCAACCCGGTTCAGCCGCCGCAGCAGCAAGCTCAGGGTTTTGGCGCGGCACCGCCCGCAGGTGGGTACGGTCAGCCGGGTCAATATGGTGCGCCGCAGCAGCAGGGCTTCGGCGCCGCGCCGCCGCAAGGCGGATATGGTTCACAGCAAGGGGGATATGGCATGCAACCGTACGGTCAGCAGGGTGGCGGTTTTCAGCCGCCGGGTGGGGCTCCGCAAGGGGAGTATCAGTTCAATCCGCAGGGTAAGACACAGACCGCGGGGATCGAATACGGTCTCGCCGCGCTGATCGGGTACGTCTTCCCGTTGCTCGCGCTCATCGTGATCGTGACCGAGCCGAAGGAGCCCGCGCGCTCATGGATCCGCTTCCACGCGTGGCAAGCGTTCATGTTCTCGCTGGTGGTGTCGATCTTGACCCAGGTCGTGGCGCGCATCCCTGTCGTCGGGATGCTCGCGGGCCTTCTTTGGCTCGGCTGGCTCGTCGGCGCGATTCTCATCGGCCTCAAGGCCAAAGACGGTCAGACCAAGGAGCTCCCGGGCATCGGCGGCTTCGTCAAGAAGTGGGTGTGATCGCCCGCTGACGCTTCACCTCGAAGGGTCAACAGCGACGGCGGTCTCGCGCGAGCGGGGTCGCTGTTTCTGTTTGGGGCGCACTCACCACCCGGGGCGTCGCGCGAGCTGCACCGCGGGGCCGCCGTTTCGGGTGTCGCTCCAGGCCGCGAAGAGCGTGCCGTCGGCGCCGATCGCGAGGGCCGCGTGGGTGCCGTGCCAGCGGGTCGGGTCTGCGCCGGTGCTCAGCCGAAAGGGGCGCGACGAGAGCCGCTCGGGCTCGCCGCAAGGGCTGGCAGGCGCGAGCCCGCAGGCGCCGAGCCAGGCCGCACCGACGCCGCTGCGGTTGTCGAGCCAGAGCGCCGCGAGGCGGTCGCCGCGGGCGCTGAGGGCGAGGGCGGGCCAGCCGTGGGTGGCGCAGCCTTCGGAGCCGCGGGTGACCGCGCGGAGGGCCCACGCCGTGGGCGCAGAGAGGCTCCGGGTGCCGAGCCTGAGGGCCCAGCGCCCGTCGTCGAGGCCTTCGACCCACAGGGCGTGCAGCCGCCCCGCAGAGAACGCGAGCGCGGGCCGGTGACCCACCACGCCGGGGCCCGGCGGGGCCACCGACTCGGGGGCTCCGAAGTGGTCTCCGCGGTCGTTCGAGAGGGCCACGCGGAGGGTGTTCTGGCTGTCGCCGAGGGCCGCCCGGGGGTTGTCGCGTCGCTGGTCGATCCACGCGACGGCGACGTGCCCGAACGCGTCTGAGGCGACCGAGACGAGGGTCGGGGTGAGGGTGTTGTCGCCCGGCGCGGGGCGCACACCCGCGAGGGCGACGGGGGCCGAGAAGCGCGCGCCGCGGTCGTCGCTCGACTGCACGGTCACCCACGCGTCGCGTCGGGTCGAGCGTGTGAGATACGCCACCATCACCCGTTCGGTGGTGCCTTCGACGAGGGTCACGACGGGCGGGTCGCAGCCCCCCGCGCAGCGGCCCTCGGGGGCGACCGAGCGGGCCTCGGTGAAGTGCGCGCCGCGGTCATCGCTCACCGCGAAGCGCAGGCCCGGAGAGGGCCGGTCGAGGGTGAGCCCGAGCCACGCCGCGAAGAGCGCGCCGTCGCGAAAATAGACGAAGCTCGGGTCGACGACGTTGTTGAACTCGAAGTCTGTGAGCGGCGCGAGGTGCCGCCAGCCCGTGCCGTCGTGGCGGCTCAGGCCGCCGAAGAAATCGCCGCGCGGGCTGCGGGCGAGGTAGGCCACGAGGGCCGATCGGTCGCCCGGGTGGAGCCTCACCTGCGGGTTCGCTTCGGTGTCAGCGTCGTCGCGGTCGGCCGACACCGCCTCGTCGCCTACGCCCGCGTCGCGCCCGGCCTCGGGGGCGCAGGCGAGGCCGTCGCGGGTGCCGAGCGGCTCGGGGTTGGCGATGCACGCGGGCGGCAACCCGAAGGCCGGAGGCGCGCAGACGTAGCCCTCGTCGGTGCGACACGCGGCGTCGTCGTCGCAGCGCAAGAGGCAGTACCGAACGCTGCCCTCGGAGACGCAGAGGCCGTCGTCGGGGCAGGGGGCGGTGAGGCACGATTGGGTGCAGTATCCGCCGCGAAACCCGCGCCCCGCGGTGAAGCACTGTTGCCCGCCGCGGCAGCCCGCTTTGACCTCTCGGAGGTCGCGCTCGTCGCTGCATCGGCGCCCGAGCCCCGAGGGCCCGCGGGGGCCGTCGACCGCGGCGTCGCGACCGGCGTCGTGCGAGGCATCCTCGGGCGCGAAGCCGCCGTCGCGGCAACCGATGAGGGCGCAGAGCGCCAGCGCGGGGCCTCTCATTCTGGGGAGCCTCCGAGGTTCAGGTCGCCCTCGCCCGAGACGCCGTAGCCGACGTAGCGCCCGAGGGCGTCGAGCCGGAGGCCCATCCGGTGGGGGCCGCGGATCTCGTGAAAGCCCTGTGATAACGGGATGTTCCAGACTGAGAGGTCGCCGAGCGTGGCGGCTGGCGCGAGGGCGAACGGGCGGTCGTCGACGACGGGCGGCGAGGTTCCGATCACCGTGGCCCAGGCCGTGCGCGTCGCCTCGGGCACGGTCACCACGTACTGCCTTCGCCACTGCGCGCGGGGTGTTTCGATCACCATCCACGGGTCGCCGAGCTCGCCGAGGGGCGCCGCGCCAGACGCGGGCCACCACGCGCTCCCCGCGCGAAAGCTCGCGACCATTACGGGCGACTGAGAGCGCAGCACGAAGGGCGCGCGGAAGCTCATCTCGAAGGGCTCGTGCGCCGCGATCCGCTGTGCGGGGTTAGAGCCCGCGGGCTCGAACGAGAGCGTCGTGTCTGCGTCTGCGATCACCCGGAGGTACGTCGGCGGGCCCTCGGCGGGCGCGCCCGATGCGCCCGATGCGAGCGGCACCGCGCGGGCCACGACGTGCTCGGTGCCCCACGCCGCGACGGGCGGGAGCTGCTCTTCCACATGGTCGCACGCGTACCGATCGAAGGGCACCTGGGCGCACGCGTGGCCCGCGAAGACGGCCACCGGGCGGTCGCTCTCGATCACCGTGCCCGACAGGTCTTCGCTCCGCAGCGGAACACAGAACCGCCCCCCGCTCTGCCGCACCTCGACCTCGCGCGCGCAGCCCTCGGATTGCGACGAAACGAGCGACAGAATCTCAAAGGGCCCGAGGCTCCGCACCGCACGCGGCGACGGCCCGCGCAGCGCCGCGGTGCTCTCGCCCGAGCCGCTGAGCCGCACCGTCGCGCCGCCCCCGAGCGCCACGATGGTGACCGCGCCGGCGGCCACGCGCCACGCCGTCTCGCCCGCGCTCAGAACGCGCTGGGTCGGCAGCGTCAAGGCAACGTACCGCGTGCCCAGCTGATGCACCGGCACGAGCCGCGAGGCCTCGGCGCTGCCCGCGAGGCACGCCTCGGGGAGCCGCCCCGCGCAGGCCTCGTCGGGGCGCTCGGCCCGCCACGGTGACAGCTGCCAGGCCGACACCGGGGCGCTCGCGGTGAGCCTGACCACGCCGTCGGCGGCCTGAACGTCGGCGGGCGGCGCGGGGTCGTACACCCGCGCGGCGGGCTCGAACCATCGACGCGCGAGGGTGCTCACCCGCCGCGGCGCGAGGGTCTCGGTGACCGTCTCGCCGAGGCCCTCGACGGTGACCGTCACGGGGTCATCCCAGGGGTTGGCGACGGCCACGGCGAAGTGAAAATCGTCGGGCCGCTGACCGTCGACCATCTGACCGAGGCCGTGATGCAAGAGCGAGGTCGCCACGAAGGCGCAGCCCCGGCCCTCACCCCGCGACGCGGCCTCGTCACAGGCCCTCGGCCCGGGGTGCTGGGCAATGTGGACACTGTACACATCTTCGCCCAGGTCTGACGGTGTGACCGCCGCGTCGCGGGGGCTCTGGAGCCGCGGCGCGTCGCTGCAGCCGACGAGCGCGCCGAGGGCGAGGCACCCGAGGCAGGGCCTCACGGCGGCGCCTCATGCGGGGTGACTGCGGTCTCGGGGGCGCGCGCTGCGACGGCCTCGGGGGCGGTCTCGGGCTCGCCCTCGGGCCGCGCACCGAGCACGAGGAAGAGCGTGCCTGCGGCCCAGCGTCGGCCGAAGAGCAGGGGCACGACGGTGAGCGAGGCCACCAGCGTCCACGGGCCGTCGAAGCGGGCGAGGCTCTGGATGGTGAGCGCGCCCATGCCCTCGACCCCGAGCAACCACTCGACCACCAGCGAGCCGAGGAGCACTACCGGCCCGGCGAAGCCCAAGGGCACGAGCACCGACGCGAGACCGATGCGCAGCCCGTGAACCAAACGCTGACGGAGCGTCGGCGTCGACGCCTGGAGCGCCCACCGTTCGGCGTCGACCCGCACGACGTGAAGGGCGGCCGAGGCTCGGGGGCGCTGCATCCAGATGCCCGCGACGGCGCCCACGACGCCTGCCCCGAGCACCATCCGCACGACGTGCCCGGGGCGGAGAAGCTCCGCCAGGAGCGAGGGCTCTGCGAGGGCGCGGGCGCAGGCGCGGGCGAGGGCGCTCCACGCGATCACGAAGGCCGCCGAGCCGGGCACCAGCGCGCCCACGAAGTCGGTCACCTTCTGCGCGCGGGGGCGACGTCGCAGCGCCGCGTTGCCGCCGAATCCGAGCACGAAGGCCGTCGCGAGGAGGCCCCCGAGGCCCGAGGCGAGGGCGCTCGCGGGGAGCCGCCGCGCGGCCTCACGACCGACGAGGGTGCCCGTGACCGCCGAGCGACCGAACTGCCCCGAGAGGGCGCGCAGGAGCCAGCGGCCGTAGCGGGTCTCGAAGACCCGGGCGAGGCTGCGATTCCACGGTGAGAGGGTGTCGTACTCGAGGTGCTCGATCGACCACCAGGCGAGAAAAGCGCGGGTCGCCTCGGGCGCGTCGTCGCGGTCGTGCGGCGCGAGGGTGTGCCCCGAGAGGGTCTCTGCGAGGGCCAAGAGCCGGGTGACCCCCGCGGCGCTGGCGTTCGGGTCGCCGAGGCTCCGTTCGAGGGCGCTGGCCAGCGCGGGGAGCGCGAAGGCCCCGATGCGGGTGAGCCGCTCGTGGGCGTTGGGGCTGTCGTGTTCGAGCAGCCGGTCGGCCTGACGTTGGGCGTAGCCCGAGCGAAAATCGAGACCGTGGGCTTCGATGAAATGGCTCCACCAGCGGCGCGCGGCCTCGGGCTCGCGGGGCGCCGATTCGCCGCCGGTGAGCCGCGGGGCCGTGTCGGCGAGGAGGCCGTAGACCACGCGTTGGACCGCCGCCGGGCTCGCGGGGGTGTGCGCGAGCAGGGTGGGCAACGCGGCGCTGCCACGGTGCACGAGGCGCCCACGCGCGCCAGGGTCGGCGGGGTCGCGCGCGAGGGCCGCGAGGTCGTCGTCGGTGCGGAGCGCGGCGTCGCGGGGCTTCGCTTCATAGAACCGCGGGAGCGCCTCACCGCGCAGCACCGCGGGGGCCATGGCGAGGCGCGGCGCGTGGCGGGCGGCGTCGGTCCAGTCGGGGTCGGCGAGGCTGTCAAAGAGGGCGAACACGAGCACGCTAGAGGCGAAGAGCCCGAGCACGATGAGACCCGATTCGCGAAGAAGCACCCGTACCATGCGCGCTGTTCAGAGTGAGCGTGAGGGGGGTGACGCGCCGGCCGCGCGGCCCTCATCGCCGCGCAGAGCTTCGTCGATCTCGGCGCGAACATCGACCCCCAATGCGCGGCCCGCGCGAACTCTCGCGAGAGGGTGCTACGGTCGCGGGGTGGTGATGCCCTCACGATGGCGCGATGCGCTCGGATTGGCGGTGCTCTCGGCGCGGCTCGCGGGCTGCTCGGCCGACCCCGGCCCTGGGCTTCGCGACCCCGACGCGGGCGCGGCGGTTGACGTCGTCGCGGCGCGCGATCTCGGGGGCGTTGACGATGTGGCAACGGCCGATCGAGGGGCCTCGGTCGACCCTGCGGTGATGTGCGTCGACACCGACCGAGACGGCCTCTCAGACGCCGTCGAGGGCCCCCCCGCCCGCGACACCGACGGCGACGGGACGCCCGATTTTCGCGACACCGACAGCGACAACGACGGCTTCGACGACGCCGTCGAGGCCGCGCGACGGTACCCCGGGTACGACGACCGGGCGCGGGCGCGAGGCTGCGACGACGCCGCCGATTCGTGCGACAGCCCCGCCGACAGCGAGCCCAACTTTCGCGACACCGACAGCGACAACGACGGCCTCACCGACCGCGAGGAGCGCGAGGCCCGCACCAACCCGTGCAGCGAAGACACCGACCGCGACGGGGCCACCGACCTCGTCGAGAGGGTCGCGGGCTCTGACCCGCGCGACCCGGGCTCGCGGCCGCCGGCCGAGTCGATCTACGTGACGGTGCCGTACTACCCGCCCGGGGTCACGGGCATCGTCGAGCGCCGGGAGTTCACCTTCGCGACCCGCGTGCAAGAGGCCGACGTGTTCCTCCTGGTCGACAACTCGGCCAGCATGGACCCTACCATCGCGGCCCTCAGGTCGAACCTCAACACCGTGATCGTGCCGGGCATTCAGCGCGCCGTGCGCGACCTTCGGGTCGGCGTCGGGAGCTTCGACAGCATGCCCGACCGCCGCGAGGGCGAGCGCGAGGTGCCCGGCCTCGACACCGACGGCGAGGCGGGTCGACCCGGCGATTACACGCTCTGGGTGCGGCAGCCCATGACAAGCGACCTCGGCGCGGTGCAGCGCGCCTTCGAGGGCATGCGCACCATCGTCGAAGACACCAGCCGGCGCTACCTCGGCGGTGACGCGCCGGAGTGTCACGTCGAGGCCATGTACGAGGCCATCGCGGGCACCGGGTCGCGCGGTCACGAGGCCGACGCCGCGGCCGCGCGCAGCGTACGAAACGCCCTCGACCCCGAAGGAAACGGCTGGGTGAGCGCCGTCGACCCGATGCGAGACTGCGGCCGCGCCGACGCCTTCGGGTGGGCGTGCTTCGCGCCGGGGCGCGTGCCCATCGTGGTGATGTTCAGCGACGGCGCGTGGTACGACGGCCCCCTCGCGAGCAGCCCCCGGAGCCTCGCCGGTCACCGCTACGCCGAGCTCGCCGCCGCGATGAACGCGCGGGGTGCGCTCTACGTCGGCATCGACGTGAGCATGTCGGGTCGCGGGGGCTTCACCTTCGCCAACAGCGCCTACCTCGCGCGGGCCACGGGCACCACCGACGCGCGACGTCAGGAGGTGATCTTCCCGTGTCAGGGGTGCTCCGCGACGGGCACCGCCGAGGCCTTGGTGAGCGCGATTTCGACCCTCGCCAACGAGACGCGGCAGAGCATCACCACGGTGACCGAGAGCGCGGCCGACATGCGGCTCCCGACGGGCAGGGCGGCCCGCGAGTTCGTGACCGGAGTGCGCCCCGTCTCGGGCGACCCCGAGGCCCCGAACGGGTACGAGCGCCGCGACGAGACGACCTTCTACGGGGTGAGCCCCACCGCGCGGGTCACCTTCTCGGTGTCGTTTTACAACAGCTTCGTCGAGGGCGGCGACACGGCCCAGGTCTTCCAGGCGAGCATCGTGGTGCGCGGGCGCGCGGGCAGCGAGGTGGGGCGGCGGCCGCTGTTCATCGTGGTGCCCGCGAGGGGCGGGGGCCTGCCGCCGGGGTAGCGCCGGGGGGCGGGGGATCGCCCCGTATGGTGTGTGCGCGGAGGCTGTGTCCGCAGATGTGGAGGCTTCGGCGGATGGGGCGATTTGACCTAATCTGACGAGGCTTTCGCGAAGATCGTCCCGCTCTTTCCGTCGCGGGTTGGCAAGATGGGTCGCAAGCGAGCCGACGAAGGACTCGATCAGCGACCATTCTGCGTCGCTCAGGTCGGTGGGGTCGCGGTTGCGAATGGGGTTCGAGGGGGTCATGCCCAAGACCCCAGGCACCGATGTTCACGAGTAAACACCCTCTTAGTATCGTCTGGGCACTCTCTTGTAGTGTCCTAGGCCGTGTCCGCAAATGTCATAACCAACATCGAATGCATGCGTTGGTGAGCATCGCCGCGCAGCACTTCTCGCGCCGTTCGTAGCAAGTTGCGACCCCGCGTGACCTCACCCGTGGTGGACCTACGGCCCCGCGCCCAGCGTGACCTCACCCCCTGAGGGATGCACGAGCCTCGCACCCCTCTCCCTGTCAGGAGAGGGGCAAAATGTGACGGATGTCGTTTGATTTTACTTTAATATCCCGCAAAAATCACGAATGTTAACAATGTTATCGTTGGTATAGTGCTTGATTTGGGCCATTATGCCCCTCTCCTGGCAGGGAGAGGGGGGGTGCGAGGGCCGGGCGCCCCACAGGGGGTGAGGTCACGCAGGCGTTGGGGCGCGGCACAACCTCGTCGGATTGGGCACTTCGCCCCCTCGGCCGACGCCACCACATTTGCGGACACGGCCTAGGGTGCAACGGTTCCTTGGCCAGTCTGTGTCGCTACACGTACACGTTTCATCGCGAGATGGTTCTCAGGTAGCAGAACGTGTGATGGAACTCAGGCTTTCGAGTACCCTGCATTAGGTCTGAAACGGCACGCTGTGTAGCGGCAGACATGGCGTGGGCACGAACGAGCCCGAATCGCCGTCGACCGAGGTCACGCCGAGGCCGCGTCGACGGACTTTCCCCAGCAGCTTCACCCGAGCGCTTCGACGCACGCCATCGCGCGAGCCGACAAACGTCGATCGCGCCGCCCTCAGTGCGTGCGATCGGCCGCGAGGGCGCAGCGTTCGAGCGGGTTCACATGCAGCTGCTCGGCCATGCGAACGTGGTCACACGGCACCCGCTGAACGCAGACTCCGTAGCGCCCCGCGCGGGCGAGCTCCGGGTAGCGCGCCGTACAGGCCGAAACACACGCGTTCGACGCCGCACGCGAGAGGCAGCGGTCGAGGTGCGCGCAGGCCGCCTCGCAGTACCCCTGCGCGGTCGGTCGTGGCGCCTCGGGGCGAGGTTGTGCAGCGAGCGGCGCCGTGAAGAGCAAGAGGGTGACGAGCCATCGGTTTGACATCGGCCGCCGTCGACGCACGGGCCCGCGCGATCGGTCTACCGAAACGACACGTCGAAGACCTGGGCTACGCCCGCTCAGCGCCCGGGGAAGGCCTTCTTGCGCGCCGCGAGGCACGCCTCGACCACGTCGCCGGGCAAAGGGTGCGGGCCGCCCCAAGCGGCCGCCTTGGCTGCGATGCTCGCGAGGTGCTCGACCAGCTCAAGCCGGAGGTACGCCTGCTCGACGGTCTCGCCCCACGCGAGGGCGCCGTTGCCCGCCACCAAGACCGCATCAAACTTCTCGACGAAGGGTTCGAGCGCCGCCACCGCCGCCGCGCCAGGCGCCGCCATCGGCACGAGCGGGATGCGCTGCCCGAGCGACACCACCGCCTCAGGCAAGAAGCTCACGAGCTCACGCCCGCTCACCCCGAGGGCCGTCGAGAAGGGCGCGTGGGCGTGAACGACCGCCGCGACATCGCTGCGCTTTTTGTACACCGCGAGGTGCAGCGCGTACTCCGAGAAGGTCTTGCCGCGCCCCGAGATGACCTTGCCCGAGAGGTCGGTCACCACCAGCTCGTTCGCCCGCACCCGCGCCTTGTGGGTCGCCCCGGGGGTGCACACGAGCCGCGAGGGCGCGATCTTCGCCGACACGTTGCCGTCGTGGTTGGCCACCCAACCGCGGGTCGCCATGAGCGCCGAAGCGCGCTCGATCTCGTCGCGAATTTTCGCTTCCATCAGGGCTCCGTCGCGTCGTCGACGACGCCCACGATCACGTCTTGAATGGCCAGCTTGTCGGCGGCCTTGAGGCCGAACATCTGCCGCGCCCCGGTGCCCTCGGCGTTGACGAGCACCGTGTCGCCCACCCCCGCCTGCGCGCGATCGACCGCGACGAAGGCCTCGCCGGTGACCCGCCCGGCCCCGTCGACGGGCTCGCAGAGCAGCACCGTCTGCCGGTCATAGTCTGGGTGGTGCACCGTCGCGACCACCGTGCCCACCACCTTCGCGAGCTTCACCGCGGGCCCCCTTCGAACTCGTCGCGACCCCGCAAAAAGCCGGGCTTCTCATCGCCGCGCGCCGTCTCGTCGACGAGACCCACGATGGCCGCGTCGACCGGCACGAAGCTCTCATCGAGGCTCAGCGCGGCCTCGCGCGCGCCCACCAGAAAGACCACCTCGCCGGGGCCCGCGCTCACCGTGTCGGCGGCCACAAAGCGCGCCCCGCCGGTGGGACGCCCGCCGCTGTCGACGGGCTCAACCACCAGCAGCCGAACCCCCGCGAGGCCCGGAGCCTTCTCGCTGGCGACGCAGGTACCAACCACGCGACCAAGGTACATCGCCCGAGGTTAGAACAAGACTCCCAAGAGGGTGTCAAGCCTCACCCGAGGCTCCTGTCGCGTGGTCTTTGAGAGAGGGCGCGGGGCCCGCGAAATCGGGGCCCCGCAGCGGGCGGAGGGCGGCGCCTAGCGGCGCGGGGGGATGTTGTGCTCGCGGGTCTGCTCGGCGTCGTCGAGGGGGTCGTACACCGGCGCGGCCGCGTGGCCGTCGGGCGCCTTCGACGTAAACAACCCGTCGATGGCCCGAATGGGGAAGGTGAGCACCCGCGCGAGGGCCTTGAGCCGCGTCGAGTTCGCCAGGTCGTCGAAGATCGAGAAGACCACCGGGGTCGCGATGAGGGTCAAGAGCAGCGACAGGGTCTGCCCGCCGATGATCACCGAGCTCATCGCGCGGTTGGTGCCTGAGCCCGCGCCGGTCGAGACCGCCAGGGGGATCATGCCCGCCACGAAGGCCACCGTGGTCATGAGGATGGGCCGCAATCGGTCGCGGTTGCCGATCATGATCGCGTCGGCCCGGGAGAGCCCCTGACGCCGCAGCGCCCGGATGTGATCGATCTGCAAGATCGAGTTCTTCTTCACGATGCCGAAGAGCACCAAGATGCCGAGCATCGAGAAGATGTTGAGGCTCTGCCCGAGCATCACCAGCGAGAAGAGCGCGAAGGGCACCGAGAGCGGCAGCGACAAGAGGATCGTCACCGGGTGGATCCAGCTCTCGAACTGCGCCGCGAGCACGAGGTACATGAACACCAGCGAGAGGATGAAGGCCACGGCGAAGTTCTGCCCGGCGCGGCCGAGCTCCTTCGAGCGACCCGCGATCTCGCCGGTGAAGCCCGCGTCGAGCGAGAGGCCCTGCTTGACCCGCTCGAACTCGGCGATCACCGAGGCCTCCGAGGTGCCCGGCACGATGTTGCAGTAGATCGTCACCATGCGCTGACGCCCGAGGCGCTGGATGCTCGACGGGCCCGTCGACTCGCGGGTCTCGGTCACGTCGCGCAAGAGCACCGTGCGCCCCGGCACGTTGGTGGGCACCGACACGTTCTCGATGCTCGCCATCTGGCTGCGGGCCTGGGGCGTGGCGCGGACCCACACCTCGAACTGCTCGCTGCCCTCGTTGAAGGTCGACACCTGGAGCCCGCCCACGAGCATGCGCAGCGTGTTGGCGATGTCGAAGGCGCTCACCCCGAGGTCGGCCGCCCGGGCGCGGCGAATGCGCACCACGAGCTCGGGCTTGCCCGTGACCAGGGTCGAATCGGCGTCGACCACGCCCGGGATGCGGCGAACGCCTTCAAGCATGCGGTCGGCGTATTGCCCCAGGCGGTCGAGGTCGGGGCCCTTCAGCACGTACTGAATCGGGGCGCTGTCGGCCGAGCCGCCGCCGAACACGTTCACCGGGGCCACCAGCACGCGAAGATGCTGCGCGCTGAAGCGCGGGAGCACCTGCTGGCGCACCTCGCCCATCACCGTCTGCTGGTCGCGGGTGCGCGCCGTCGGAGGCTCCAGGAGCACGAAGATCGACGCCTGGTTCGGCCCGCGGCCCGAGGGGTCGCCGGGCGCCGAGCCCGTCGTGGTCACGGTGTGACGGACGCCCGGCAGGCGGCGAATGTCGGCCGCGATGCGCTCGCCGATGATGTGGGTCTGTTCGAGGGAGGTGCCCTCGGGGGCGCGGATCACCACGTCGAAGCGCGACTCGTCGTCGACCGGGAGGAAGTTCTTGGCCACGCGCTTGCCGAGCGGGATGGTCGAGAAGAACACCGCCGCCACCACCACGGCGACGATCTTGCGGTTGCCCATCGCGAAGGCCAGGAGCTTCATGTAGGCCTTCTCGACGACGCCGTAGAGCCCCCCAGAGCCGTGCGCAGAGTGGGCGAACTCGGCGGGCACCTGGCGTCGGCTCTGGGCCCACTCGCGGTACGAGGCCTTCTCTTCGGCGCGGGGCTCGGGGGCCGGGTCGACGAACTCGGCGTCGATGTCTTCTTCGACGTCGTGGTTGCCGAGCTCGCGGGCCCCGGGCTTCGGCTTGAGCCACCGCGACGAGAGCATCGGCGTGAGGGTGAAGCTCACGAGCAGCGACACCGCGATGGCGAAGCTCATGGTGAAGCCGAACGAGCGCATGAAGCGCCCGACGATGCCGCCCATGAAGGCCACCGGGAGAAACACCGCGATGAGCGAGAGCGTCGTCGCCAGCACCGCGAGGCCGATCTCGCGGGTCGCCACGATGGCCGCGCGGCGCGGGGCCATGCCCTTCTCGTCGATGAAGCGCACGATGTTTTCGAGCACCACGATGGCGTCGTCGATGACGATGCCGACGGCGAGGGTGAGGGCCAGGAGGGTGATCACGTTGAGGGTGAGCCCCATGGCCTTCACCAGCGCGAAGGTCGCGATGATCGAGGTCGGGATGGCGAGGGCCGAGATGAGGGTCGAGCGCCCGTTCCACAAAAAGACGAGCACGACGAGGGCGGCGAGGAGGCCGCCGATGACCAGGTGCTCTTGTACCGCGTGCACGGCGTTACGAATGAACTCGCCCTCGTCGCGCACCACCACGATGCGGTACCCCGAGGGCAGGGTCGGGCGAATCTCTTCGATGCGCTCCTTGAGGGCGTCGATCACCGCGAGGGTGTTGGTGCCGCTCTGCTTGCGCACCGAGAGCACCACCACGCTCTCGCCGTTGTACGACGCGATGCTGCTCGCGGTGGCCTCACCGTCTTCGGCGTGACCGACGTCGCGCACCCGAATGGGCAGGCCCCCGCGGGTGGCCACCACCAGCTCGTCGATCTCGGTCACCGACTCGACGCGGCCCTGGACGCGCAGCGAAAACGTGCGATCGCCCTGCTCGACCGAGCCCCCCGGCACCTCGACGTTCTGCGTCGCCATCGCGCGCTGAACATCGACCACCGTGAGGTTGAAGGCCTGGAGCCGCTGCGGGTCGAGCACGAGGTTGATCTGACGCCGCGCGCCGCCGAGGACGGTGACGCCGCCCACGCCGTTCAGCGACTCGATCTGACGACGGATGCGCCGGTCGGCGTACTCGGTCACCTCGCGGGCCGAGCGAGGCGCCATCACCGCCGCGAGGAGCACCGGCGCCGCGTCGGGGTCGCTGCGCTCGACGCGCGGCTGCTGAATGCCCTGAGGCAAGAGCGAGAGCGTGCGGTTCACCCGGTCGCGAACCTCTTGCGCCGCCTCGGCGGTGTCTTTCTCAAGGTCGAAGCGCGCCACCACCACCGAAAGGCCCTCGTACGAGATCGAACGGAGCTCATCGAGACCCGAGATCGAGTTGAGGGCCTCTTCGAGCTTGTCGCTCACCTCGCTCTCGACCTGCTCGGGCGCCGCGCCCGGGAGCACCGTGGTCACGAGCACCACCGGGAAGTCGATCTTCGGAAAGCGATCGACCCCGAGGCCGCGAATCGACGCGACACCGACCACCACCAGGGCCAACATCAGCACCCAGGTGAAGACCGGCCGCCGAACGCAGACTGCCGCTAGCCATTGCATGACGTCTTAGCCTTTCAGCGACCCGCCGGAGCCTGCGCCGGTGCCGCCTGACCCGCCCCGCGGGCCGTCAGCGTGGCGCCGTCGTAACACTCGGCCACACCCTCGATCACCACCTGCTCGCCCGCGGTCACGCCGCGCTCGACGAGCACCGCGCGCTCGTTGCGGTCGAGCACCTGAATCACACGCTCGCTCGCGCGGCCGTTCGCATTCACAAACACCCGGTCGGTGCCGCCCTCGCGAACCACCGCCCGCAGCGGCACAGCCACCACGTTGCGCCGCGACCCGAGGTCGACCCGCGCCGTCGCGAACATGCCCGGGCGCAAGGCGCCGTCGTCGTTCGGGATCACCGCCTCGGCCACCAGCGAGCGCGTGTCGGCGCGCACCGCCGCCGAGATGTACTCGACCGTCGCCGCGAACACCCGATCAGGGAAGGCGTCGACCCGAATCGACACCGCCTGGCCCTGCCGAACCCGCGCGATGCGCTCTTGCGGGATCTGCATCTCCATCCGGAGCCGCGTCGTGTTCACCAGGGTCACCACCGCGCGCTGCGGCGAGACGTACTCGCCCACGTTCACCGGCCGCTCGGCCACCTCGCCCGCGAAGGGCGCCCGCACCACGCTGTCGCTCACGTTGCGCTGCGCCGCCGAGAGCTGCTCGCGGGCCTGCTGGTACTGAAAGTACGCCCCGCGCATGCTGTTCACCGCCGAGCGGTACTGCTCCCGCGCCGCCGTGCTCTGCGCCACCGTGCGCTGATAGTCTGCGTCGCTCATCGCGCCCGACTGATGGAGCTGCTCAGCGCGCCGGAGCGCGTCATCGGCCAGGTCTCGCTGCGCCGCCGCCGCCCGCACCTCGGCCGTGTTCTCAGCGCGAAAGCTGCCGTTCGCGCCCGGCTCGTCGAGCCCCAAACGCGCCCGCGCCTGCGAGAGCCCCGCGCTCGCCGTCGCCGCCTGGGTGCGATAGTCTGCGTCGCGCACCCGCAAGAGCGCGTCGCCCTCGCGCACGCGCTGACCGCGCTCGACCAGCACCGCCATCACCCGCCCCGGCACGATGGGCGTGATCTGCGACTGTTGGTCGGCCACCAGCGAGCCCGTCGCCGACAGCGTGTCAGCCAAGCTCTCGGCCGTCGCCACCGCCGTGCCCACCGCGACAGGCCCGCGCGCCGTCGCCGCACCCTCGGCGCTCACCGCCGCGTGCTCGGCCGGTTTGTTGCAACCCGCCATGGCCCACGAACCGCCCGCACCCAGCACCCAAAGCGCCAGCGTGGCCTTCGATGCGAACCTTACGCCTTCGCGTCTCATCGACTCTGCTCCATCGGTGAGCCGCCCAACCATTGGGGCGCTCACCGCGACTGCTTCGACACCGACCGCGGACTCGTTGACGCACCTTCGCCACAACGGCCCGACCGCTCGATGACCATCAGATGCATCTTCTCTGCGTGAAGATCAATCGGGTCACGAAATATTTTCTGCACCGCATCAAAGAGGGGTGACAAACCCAGTGCGAGGGCCCATATCTGGCGCCGTCGGTAGAAAAGTGAAGGCCCCGGTGAGTCGTTTGGGGCGAAGATGCATCGTATGGCGATGAAACCCGCGCGGCGACGCCGCGTGGTGGCGCAGAGGTTTCGAGCGAGCAGGTGGTGAGGTCGATGTCTGTTCTCGACGAGAGGGTTGAGCGTCTCGCGCAAGCGGCGCTCCGCATCGGGCGGACGATGCTTCGCATGGGGCAGCTCCCGCGCGACTCGGCCGATCTGACGCCGCAGCAGACGGCCATTCTGTTGCGCCTGGTCGAAGACGGGCCGAAGACCATTTCTGAGCTTCGCGCGAGCTCGTGCAGCGCCCAGAGCACCACCAGCGAGATGGTGGCGCGGCTGGCGCGGGCGGGCCTCGTGCAGAAGAAGACCTCGCGCGAAGACAGCCGCGTGGTGCAGGTGGCGGTGTCGTCGCGCGGTCGCGCCGTTTTAGAAGAGAAGCGGCGGGCCATGCGCGCCCACCACCGCGTAGTGCTTGAGCGTTTGTCTGACGACAATCAGCTTCGGTTGATCGAGGCGATCGAGACCATCGAGTCTCTGCTCGGCGAGGCCGCCGGCGTCGCTGCTCCAGCCGAAGACGAAGGCGACAGGGAGTAAGCAATGAGTCATCGTAGAGGCTCACGCGCGATGTTCGCGCTGGGCGTGCTGTGCGCCATGACGGCCACGCAGGCTGCGTCTGCGCAGCCCTCACCGCCCGCGACGGCGCCCGAGGGTGCGCCCGCGACACCTCCGGGCGGGGCTCGGGTCGCGCCGACGCTCCCGTCGACGCTGACCCCGGTGGCGGGGGGGCTCACGGCCGAGCAGGTCGCGCGTCGGGTGCTCGAGACGAGCCTCCAGGTGCGGGCGGCGCACGCCAACACCCAAGCGGCCGAGGCGGCGAGCACCGAGGCGGCGCTGCAAATGATCCCGCAGCTCTCGCTCACGGCGCGCTACACCCGGCTCTCGCCGGTCGACCTGCCGCGTATCGGGGTCTCGCCGGGCGTGCCTATTTTTGTGGGCAACCGCGGGGTCGGGTGCGTGACCGCGAACGGCACCGTCACGGCCTCGCCGCCGGGCGCGGGGGGCACGCTCCAGTGCCCCGAGGGCAGCACGCAGCTCCAGCAGCCCGCGTCGCCTGGCTTCTCGTTCCCGGTGATCCTCGACAACGCGTTGATCCGCGGCACGCTCACCATCCCGATCTCTGACATCGCGCTGCGGCTCTCGCGGGTGTACGCCGCCGCGGGGCTCACCGCCGAGGCCCGCCGCCTCGACGAAGAGGCCGCGCGCTCGCAGGCCGCCACCGACGGCCGGGTCGCATTCTACGAGTACATGCGCGGCCTCGGTCAGCGGGCCGTCGCCGAAGAGGCCCTGGCCACCGCGCAGGCCCACGCCCGCGACCTCGGTCACTTCGTGCAAGCGGGCACCCTCGCGCGGGTCGAGCTCCTCAGGGTCGAGGCCCAGGTCGCCGAGGCCGAGCGCTTCGTGCTCGCGGCCCGCGAGGGGGTGAGCCTCGCCGAGGCCCAACTGCGGCTGCGAATGCACGTCGGCAGCGACCAGGCGCTCACCCTCGGCGAGAGCCTCGAAGAGCGCATCGAGAACCCGCGAAACCTCAACGATCTCTTGAGCCAGGCGGCCCACGACCGACCCGAGGCGGCGAGCCTTGAGCGTCAGCTCCGGGCCCTCGGGCACAACCTCGGGGCGACCCGCGCGGGCATGTTGCCGAGCCTCGCGGCGGTGGGCAACGTCGACATCGCGAACCCGAACCAGCGCATCATCCCCGCCGTGGGCGAGTTCCGCACGACTTGGGACGTGAGCCTCCAGCTCTCATGGTCGCCCACCCAGGCCCTCGTCACCAACGCCACGGCCAATCGCATCGCCGCCCAGCGCGACGCCCTCGTGGCGAGCCTTGAGCAGCTCCGCGAGGGCATCGAGCTGGAGCTCCGGGCCGCCTACCTCACCGCGCAGACCGCCTCGTCAGCGGTCGAGGTGGCCGAGCGCCAGGTGGCCGCGGCCGAAGAGAGCTACCGCGTGCGCCGCGAGCGCTTCAACGCCGGGGTGGCCACGTCGAGCGACCTCACCGACGCCGAGAACGACCTCTTGCGGGCCCGCTTCGCCCTCGTCAACGCCCACGTCGACCACCGCGAGGCGCTCGCCCGCCTGCGCCGCGCCACCGGCCGCCGCGAGGGCTGAGCGCCGCTCAGGGCGCCCACACCAGGGTCAGCGACTGCACCTCGATGTCGTCGCGCTTGGCCGCGAGGGTGCGGGTCTCGACCTGCTGCCCCTCGGCCAGGGCCTCGCGTTCGAGGGTCGCCACCGCCGCGTCGCGGGTCGCGATGGCGGCCCTCAACGCGTTCTCGGCGTCGACCAGGGTGCCCTCAAGTTTCAAGCGCCGCGCGGCCTGGCGGTCTTGCTGCGTCTCGAGCCGCTGGAGCGCGCGCTGACCCCCGCGGATGAGCGCCGACACCGAGGCCACCGCGCCCCCCGCCGGAGCCTCTCGGGCCAGGGCGTCGAGGGCCGCCCGCGCCGCGGCCACGTCGTCGCTCGCGCGTTGCAACCGCGGGCCGTGCTTGACCTGCTCGGCGGCCACGGCGTTCACCGCGCGGCGCTGGGCTTCGAGCACCACCCGGCGCTGAAAATCTGCGAGCGACTCGCCGTCGCCCGACACCATCGCGAGGCCCTTGTGGGTGTAGAGCGCGACCTGAATCGTGCGGTACACCTCGTCGCGGAGCACGCGCTCGACGGCGGCCACCCCGCCCTTGCGAAAGAGCGCCTCGGGCAGCGGCGCGAAGGCGCTGTAAGGCCCGGGCGAGGGCCCGAAGCGCTGCGGGTCGAAGAGCCTCCCCTGGGCCGTCACCGGGCGGCCGTCGTCGCCGAGCGGCGCCATCGCCGACAAGGCCCGGGTGAGCTGAACGCCCAAGCGCGCGTCGCGGAGGTGCGCCACGATGCCCGCTCCCACCCAAGGCTTGAGGGTGCCGCCTTCACTCGAATAGACGACCCTCCAGTTGGGTGGAGGCGCGGGGGCCTCGGCGGGGGCCGCGAGGGGGCTCGCGGAGACGCGGGGGGGCGCGAGCGGTGCGGGGCTCGGGGCCGCGACCGACGCGGGCGAGGCGAGGGTCTGGGGCAGGGCCCTCGGGGTCGCCACGACGCCCACCGCCTCGGCGGGTGTCGGCGCCGCGACGGGCGCGACGGGGGCTGCGGGCGCGACGGGCGCGACGGGGGCTGCGGGCGGCGGCGGCGCTAAGGTGCGCGAGAGCTTGCGGAGCTCGGCGCGGGTCATCGGGCCGCGCAGCCAAGACAGCGTGAAGCGGGTCGAGAGGAGCTTCGAGCCCGAGGCGTCGTGCACGTTGCGGAGGTAGAACTGCCGGCCCGGGAGAGACTTCAGGAGGTCGCCGAGGGCGCTGGGGTCGACCTGCGCGTCGGCGCCGCTCGACCCCGTGAGGCCGTCGACCACCCGGGCCCGGTCGGCGTCGGTCTGGAGCCGCCCGACGAACCAGATGCCCGCGTTCGAGAGGGCTTTGTAGTCGAGATCCATCGGGTTCTGGGTGGCCAAGATGAGCCCCACGCCGAAGGCCCGCGCTTGCTTGAGGAGCGCCATGATGGGCCGCTTGGTGGGCGGCGACGCCGGGTGCGGCGGCAGAAAGCCGTAGACCTCGTCGAAGAACACCAGCGCGCGCAGCATCGAGGTGCCCGGTTGGGCGCGCACATACGCGAGCACCTGTTCGAGCAAGAGCGAGAGCACGAGCGCGCGGTCGGCGTCGTCGAGGTGGGCCACGCTCACGATCACCGCGGGGGTCTTGCCGTCGGGGCGCGGGCGGAGCCACGCCGCCACGTCGAGCCTCGCGCCCTGACGCCAGGTCGAGAAGGTGGGCGAGGCGATGAGGGTGTTTAGGTCTTGGGCCAGCCGGGCGCGCTTGTCTTCGGGCAGAAACTCGTCGACCGAGAGGGCGCCGACGCGGGCCAGCGGGGGGCGCTGGAGATCGCCCACCAGGTCTTCGAGGCTCGCCCGTTGACCCGCGCGGAGACGCCGCTCGGCGAAGAGCGAGAGCAGAACGTGCTCGCGCGAGGGCGCGCCGTCGGTGGCGCGGTCAAGCATGCGCAGGAGGAGCGAGAGCGAGGCCGAGAGCGACTCGCGGGCCGCCTCTTCGTCGATCTCCCACAGGTCTGAGGGCTCTTCGAGGGCCGAGAGGACGTGCAAGGGCTCGCCCGCGGCGGTGCCCGGCGTGATGAGCCTGAAGGCGACCGACTCTCGAAACGCGCGCACGTCGTCGGGCCCGAGACCCGAGCGCGCCAGGCCCTCGCGCCAACGGGTCGCCACGGCCTCGGCGCTGGCCTCGACGGTGAGGCCCTCGCGCTGCGCCGCGTCGGCGTCGACCCACGGCGCGAACGACGGCCCGTCGAGCGCGGGGAAGCTCAAGAGAAGGTTCGGCAGATCGCCCTTCACGTCGATCATGAGCACGGGCACCTTCGAGCGCAGCGCCTCTTCGATCACCACCACGCCGAGGCCGGTCTTGCCCGAGCCCGTCATGCCCAAGATCACCCCGTGGGTGACCAAATGGTGCGGTTCAACAGTGCAGGGCCGTAGCGCCGTCGTTTCGGGCTCCAGCACGCCACGGGCCTGGCCCGGCGAGAGGGGTCGCGTCTGCATGGTCAGCGCGAAGCGTAGACACCGCATCGGAGCCTGAATCAAGCACTCTCGTCACTCGAATCGACCCGCAGGCTGAACAGATCGGCGCATCTTCGTTGCAACCCGACCATGACGAGGAGCATCTAGCTCAGCACGAGGTGGCGGGGCGTCGTGGCCCACCACCGCACGCAGCCGCCATGAACCGTACCCGTCTCGCTTCACTTCTGACCCTCGGCTTGGGCATCGCACTTCCGGGGCTCGCGCGGGCCCAGATCGGCGCGACCACGCCGCAAGATCCGACCCCTACACCGGGCACCCCCACGGGCTCGGTGGCGCCGCGCCTGCGGCAGTTTGTGCAGGCTCCTTACCCTGCCGAGGCCCTCGCGGCGAACGCCGAGGGCGCGGTGCTCTTGCAGCTCACCCTCGACGCCGAGGGCCGCGTCACCGAGGCGACGGTGGTGCAGGGCCTCGGGCACGGGCTCGACGAGGCCGCCCTCGCCGCGGCCCGTCAGTTCGTCTTCGAGCCCGGGCGTCGCGACGGGCAGGCCGTGCCCGCGATGCTGCGCTACCGCTATCGCTTTCGCTTGAGCGAGGGGCGCGCTGCGGCGACCCCGCGGCCGCGGGCGGTGCTACGCGGGAGCCTCCGCGCCGAGGGCGACCAGCCCGTGGCCGGGGCCACCTTGATGCTCACCTTGCCCGACCGCGCGACGCGCACGGCGACCACCGACGCGGCGGGGGCGTTTCGCTTCGAGCTCGACGCCGTGGGCGCGGTCACCGTGGCGGTCTCGGCCGAGGGCTACACCGCGTACGAGAGCGAAGAGACGCTGGCCGAGCGCGACGACGTGTCGGTGATCTACCGGCTCCAGCGCCCGCGGGTCACGGCGACGCCCTCAGGGCCTGCCGCGCAGGGCGGCCCCCGCCCGGCGAACGGCGACGACGAGGGCGACGAGGTGCAAGAGGCGGTGGTGCGCGGGCAGCGCCGTCGGCAGCGCGAGGTCACCCGTCAGAGCCTGGAGTTTCGAGAGATTCTGCGTATGCCCGGCACCGGCGGCGACGCGCTGAGGGCGGTGCAAAACTTCCCCGGGGTGGCGCGGGCGATCAACGGGCTCTTGATCGTGCGCGGCTCGACGCCGCAAGACACGCAGATCTTCGCCGACGGCACGCTGATCCCGCTGGTCTACCACTTCGGCGGCCTCTCGGCGGTGATCAGCACCGAGCTCCTCGACCGCATCGATTTCTACCCCGGCAACTACTCGGCGCGGTACGGCCGCGCCCAGGGCGGCATCGTCGACGTGGGCTTCCGCTCGCCGCGTCGGCAGGGGTACCGCATCGTCGGCAACATCAACCTCATCGACGCGAGCCTCTTCGTCGAGGGCGCGATCACGCGCAACCTCTCCTTCGCGGCGAGCTTCCGGCGCAGCTACATCGACGCGACGCTGGGCTTCTTCCTCGACGCCGTCAGCGCGGTGACCTTCAACTCGCTGCCGGTCTATTGGGACTATCAAGGCATTCTCGAGTGGCGCCCGACGAGCCGCGACAGGGTGCGCCTCGCGGCCTTCGGGAGCAACGACAGCCTCTCGCTGGTGCTCAACGACCCGCCCGAGAACGCGCCGCGCTTCTCAGGCGGATTCTCGTCGAACACGGGCTTTCACGCGGTGCAGCTCCTCTGGGATCGCACCTTCACGAGCCGCCTCTCGCAGCGCACCATGGCCTCGCTGAATTGGAACAACATCAATTTCGGCGGCGGCGAGGTCTTCGGCCTCGACCTCGGGTTCTGGCAGCTCACGGGCCGCAGCGAGCTCTCGTATCAAGCGAGCCGGCAGCTCCGCAGCAACTTCGGCATCGACATCTTGGGCGGCCCCGCCACCATCCGTTTCAACGGGGTGCGCGCGCCCACCGAGGGGCAGACCTTCGACCCGCAGAACCTCCAGCGGGTGGCCACCAACACCACCGACAACCTCTACCGCCCGGGCGCCTACGCCGAGCTCGAGATGACCCCCAACACGCGGCTGCGGGTGATCCCCGCGGTGCGCCTCGACTACGCCCGCGACGCGGGGCGGAGCTGGGCCGTTCAGCCCCGAATGAGCTTCCGTTGGGAGTTTCTGCGCGACTGGTTCGTCAAGGGCGGGGTGGGTGTCTACAATCAACCGCCGCAGCCCAATCAGAGCAGCGCCGCGCGCAACTCGTGGGCGCCCGACACCCTGGTGGGCAACCCCAACCTGATGATGCAGCGCTCGATCCATTACGGCCTCGGGGTCGAGCACAACTTCTCGCGCATCGTCTCGGCGAGCGTCGAAGGCTTCTACAAAGACCTCGACGACCAGATCGTGTCGCAGAGCGCCGCGGGCATGCCGCCCTACACCAACGTCGGCACGGGGCGCATCTACGGCGCCGAGATCCTCTTGCGGCACCGCCCCTCGTCGCGCTTCTTCGGCTGGCTCGCGTACACCATCAGCCGCAGCGAGCGGCGCGACGCGCCCTTTCAGCCGTATCGCATCTTTCAGTTCGACCAGACCCACATTCTCACCCTAATTGGGAGCCTCAGGCTCGGCCGCGGGTGGGAGATCGGCGGTCGCTTCCGCTTCGTCACGGGCAACCCCACGACCCCCGTGCAGGGCGCGCTCTTCAACGGCGATACGGGCACGTATACGCAGATCCCCGGGCAGCCGTTTACGGTGCGCAACGCGCCCTTTCACCAGCTCGACATCCGCATCGACAAGACCTGGCAGCTTCAGCGTCGAGGCAGCATCAACCTCTTCCTCGAAGTGCTCAACGTCTACAATCGTACCAACCCTGAAGGCGTTCAATACAACTACAACTTCACGCAGTCTGCGACGGTGGGGGGCATCCCCTTCTTCCCCAACCTCGGGCTGCGCGTCGAGTACTGAGCCATGGCACGACTTCGCACCCCTGCTCTCTTCTTGACCGCCCTCGGCCTCGTCTCGGGTTGCGGCGACGCGCTCTCGCCCGCGTGGCGCATCGAGGCCTTTCGCATCTTCGGCGCCCGCATCGAGAACACCACCCGCGGCGGCGAGCCGAGCGTCTCGGAGGTCGCGCCGGGCGAGAGCGTGCGCATCCGGCTCTTTACGGGCGACGCGAGCGCGATGCCGAGCCCGCCGACTGTGATGTGGGTGTTCTGCCCGCAGACCCAGCGAACGGGCCTGAGCGTCGGGTGCAGCCCCGCCACGGCCATCGTGCAGATGGGGGCCGAGATCAACCTCGTGGTGCCGACGGCCGAGTACAGCCGCGATCCGCAGAACCGCGCGCGGCTCCAGGGCATCGCCATCGCGTGCGCGAACGGCACCATCGGCTTCGACCCGCAGACGATGTTCCCCCGCTGCGAGGGCCCGGGCAGCACCGGGTGGACGATGACCCGCTCGCTCATCGTGCGCCTCGACGAGACCGTGCCGGCCAACCGCAACCCGCAGCTCCGCCGCGCGATGTTCGTCGACGGCAGCGCCGAGACCGAGCTCGACCCCGCCACCCCCGTGCGGGTGCCGCGCTGCGCCGCCGACCCGTGCCCGACCCGCACCGTGCGCCTCGAAGTGAGCGCCGAGACGCGCGAAATCTACGAGACCTTCAACAACGCCGGCGACCGCATCATGCAGCCCGAGCGCATCGTGTTCGGGTTCTTCACCGACAAGGGCACGCTCTCGAGCGCCTTCCGCACTGACACCGCCGAGCGCCCCATGGGCCCGATTCAGAACACCTGGACGGTGCCGCGCGAGCCCGGCACGGTGCGCTTCGTCTTCACCGCCCAAGACCCCCGCGGCGGCTTCGACCTCGTCGAGCGCACCGTCGTCGTCGAGTGACGCCGCTCAGCGGCTGAGCGAGCCCCGCAGCACAAAGCCCGACGCGAAGGCCGCCATGAGGATGGCCCAGTAGAGGGCAGGGTGCGCGCGTTCGAGCCCCGTCGGGAGGTTCATCCCGAGGATCGAGCCCACCGCCGTGACGGGGAAGAAGAGCGCCGCCAGGAGGTTCAACCGATGCTGCGCGTCGAGGGCCTTCTGGCCGAGCGCGGCCTGCGACTCGGCGTTGCGCGCGATGGTGAAATTGAGGGCGTTCTGCGCGTCGGTGACCACCAGCTCGGCGCTCCGTTCGAGCTCGTGGGTGGTGTCGCGCAGGGCGATCACCTCGCGGTCGTCGACGTGGTCGCGGGCTTCTTGCATGGCCCGCGCGAGGTTGCGCGCGGCGCGGCTCACGGGGTTGGCGTGGTTCAACACATGAAAGAAGTCTTGCGCCGATTTGCCGCTGTCGACCCGCCGGTCGAGCTCGGCGATGCACTGGTGGTAGGCCTCGATCACCCGGCGGAGCGCGGGCAGCGCGTTCATGTCGCCGCTCGGGGGCGAGCGCCACGCGCCCTCGCGGTCGCGCCAGAAGAGCTTCGCGCTACGGGCGCTCTCATCGGCCTGCGGCACGTCGTACACGATCAGCAAGAGGTGGCCCTCTTCGCAGATCGCGCGCTGCTTGCCGGCCTCTTTGCCGACACGCTGACGCACCCGCTCGGGCACCGACCAGCCCTCGGGAATGATGTTCGCCATCAATGTTCAACCCCCAGTGAGCAGACCCCCACGGCGCCGCTCGCCCGGGGCGTTAGGGTCATTCTTCGCGGTTGTCAATCTGCGCGCGCTGAAGCACACCCGAGTAATCAATGTAGACCGTCTTCACTTCAGTGAAGAACTCGTACGGCGCCCATCCGCCCTCGCGGTGCCCGTTGCCCGTCGCCTTCACACCCCCAAAGGGGAAGTGCGCCTCGGCGCCGATGGTGGGCGCGTTGACGTAGGTGATGCCCGCCTCGATCGACTCGACGGCGCGAAAGGCCGCGTTGATGTCGCGGGTGTAGATCGACGAAGAGAGCCCGTACTCGACCTCGTTGGCGATCGAGAGGGCCTCGTCGAGGTCGGCCGCCGTGAGCACCGCGAGCACCGGCCCGAAGACCTCGGTGAGCGCCAGGGTCGAGCCGCGCTTGACGCCCGAGACCACAGTGGGCGGGTAGAACGTGCCCGGCCCCGGGGTGAGGGCGCCGCCCGTTTCGAGGGTGCCGCCTTCGGCCACGCCGACGCCCACCAGGTGATGGATGCGCTGCCGCTGCGCCTCGCTCACCACGGGCCCGACCTCGACCGCGGGGTCGGCCGGGTTGCCCACCTTGAGGGCCTCGGCGCGGGCGATGAGACGGGGCAGGAGCGCCCCCTCGACGCCCCCGACGGCGATGAGCCGCGAGGTGGCCGTGCAGCGCTGACCGGCGGTGCCGAAGGCGCCCCAGAGGATGCCGTCGACGGCGAGGTCGAGGTCGGCGTCGGGCATCACGATCACAGGGTTTTTGCCGCCCATTTCGAGCGACACGCGCTTGAGCATGCGGCCGCCCGTCTCGGCGATCTTGCGGCCCACGGCGGTGCTGCCCGTGAAGGTCAGCATCGCGATCGCGGGGTGCTCGACGATGGCCGCGCCGACCTCTTCGCCGAGCCCGTGCACCACGTTGAGGACCCCCGCGGGGAGCCCAGCGTCCCAAAGGCATTGGGCGAAGAGAAAGCCGCTCTCGGGGGCCTCTTCGGCGGGCTTCCACACGATGGTGTTGCCGCAGACGAGGGCGGGCAAGATCTTCCAACTTGGGACGGCGACGGGGAAGTTCCACGCGGTGATGACGCCGACGGTGCCGACGGGGCGCCGCAGCGTCAGGCCCATCTTGGCCACGAGCTCGCTCGGCGCCGTGTGCCCGAAGAGCCTCCGCCCCTCGCTGCCCGCATAAAACGCCGTATCAATGGCCTCTTGGATGTCGCCCCGGGCCTCTTCGAGGCGCTTGCCCATCTCGGCCGCCATCACCTTCGCGATGGCCTCTTTGCGCGCGACCATCAGCGCCGCGGCGCGAAACAGCACCTCGCCCCGCACCGGGGCAGGCGTCCGGCTCCACGCCCCGAAGGCCGCCCGGGCCGCCTCCGCAGCGCGGTCGACGTCTTCACGCGACGAGCGCGGCGCGAGGGCCACCACGCTGCCGTCTGCGGGGTTGTACACGGGCAGGGTCGCCCCCGAGAGGGCCTGACAGAGTGAGCCTGCGATATGATTGTGGAGTGTGCGAGGGGCCGTGCTCATGTCTCTGCCGACCCTCTACCGCACACGGCCCGCACGCGGCACCGCGAAATGTGACGCGCAGCGCGTCAGGCAGACTTTCGCGCCGGAGGCTGCGCGGCCTCAAGGAGCTTCGCCGTGAGGTCGGCGGCGGCGAAGAACCCGAGGTCGGTGCGGCCCTTGCGGAGCGTCGCGCCTTGCTCGGTGACCTCTTTGTCGCCAATGACTCCGATGAAGGGCACGCGCAGCACCGAGGCCGCGCGGATCTTCGCGCCGAGCTTGTCGCTTGAGTCATCGAGGAGCACCCGAAGGCCCGCCGCGCGGAGGCTCGCCGCGAGGGTGCGCGCATACTCGAGGTGCTTGTCGCTCACGGTCACCAGCACCACCTGCTCGGGCGCCAGCCACGCGGGGAACCAGCCCGCCGTGTGCTCAATAAACACCGAGAGAAAGCGCTCGATGGAGCCGAGCACCGCGCGGTGCAACATCACGGGCCGGTGGGCCGAATTGTCGCTCCCGACGTACTCGAGCTCGAAGCGCTCGGGGAGGTTGAAGTCAACCTGGATGGTGCCAAGCTGCCACGAGCGGCCGATCGCGTCGGTGACGTGGAATTCGAGCTTGGGTCCGTAGAACGCGCCCTCGCCCGGGGCGAGGTCGAAGGTGCGACCCTTGGCCACCACCGCGTCGGCGAGGGCCTTCTCGGCGGCGTCCCAGTTGGCGATTTCGCCGAGGTACTTCTCGGGGCGGGTCGCCAAGGCGATGCGAAAGTTGGGCATTTCGAGGCCCGTGTAGACCTCTTCGAGGAGGTCGAAGAACGACGCGATTTCGCCCTGCATCTGTTCGAGGGTGCAGAAGATATGCGCGTCGTCTTGGCTGAAGGTGCGCACCCGCGAGAGCCCGTGGAGCGTGCCCGAGCGCTCATACCGATGCAGCCGGCCGAAGTCGGCGAGGCGCAGCGGCAGGTCGCGGTAGCTCTTCTTCTCGGCCCCGAACATCAAGCAATGCGAAGGGCAGTTCATGGCCTTGCAGCCTGACATGTAGCCCGCGCGGACGTCTTTGAGCGCCGTCGCGACCTCGGGCTCGACGGTGAAGATCTCGTCGACCTTGATGCCCTGCACCTTCTCGCTCCGCGCCGCTTCGAGGGCGTCGGTGCCGAGGGCGAGGAACATGTTGTCGCGATAGTTCTCCCAGTGGCCGCTGGTCTCCCACAGGGCCTTGTCGAAGATCTGCGGGGTGATCACTTCAGAGTACCCGTATTTCGCGTACAGCCCGCGAATGTACGAGATCAGGCCGTTGTAGACGTGCGCGCCGCGAGGCAAGAAGAAGGGCGACGCCGGGGCGTACTCATGAAACATGAACAGCCCGAGCTCTTTGCCGAGCTTGCGGTGGTCGCGGGCCCGCGCCTCTTCGAGCTGCTTCAGGTGCGCGTCGAGGGCCTTCTGGTTCGGGAAGGCCGTGCCGTAGATGCGCTGGAGCATCGGGTTGTTCTCGTTGCCGCGCCAGTAAGCCCCGGCCACGCTGGTGAGCTTGATCGCCTGGAGGTACCGCGTCGACGGCACGTGCGGGCCCTCGCAGAGGTCGATCCATTCGCCGTGCTGGTAGTACGAGACCTCCTCGTCAGCGGGGATCGACTTCAGGATCTCAAGCTTGTACGTCTCGCCGAGCGAGCTGAAGCGCGCCTGGGCCTCGTCGCGGGTCACCCCGTGGCGCACGAAGGGCAAATCGGCGGCCACGATCTCGCGCATGGTCGCTTCGATCTTGGCCAGGTCTTCATCGCTGAAGCGCCCGTCGCGGCGGTCGAAGTCGTAATAAAACCCGTTGTCGATGGAAGGCCCGATGGTCACCTTCGTACCCGGGAAGAGCCGCTGCACCGCGTCGGCCATGACGTGCGCCGTCGAGTGCCGAATCACCGCCAGGGCCTTGGGGCTGTCAACATTGACCGCTTCGGCCGTCGTCTTCTCGCTGACCTCGATGGGTGTATGGAGGTCGACCAATTTGCCGTCGACCACAGCGGCGACGGTGTTGTTGGGGAGACGGTTGCGCTCTTTGAGAAGCTGGCCTGCGGTGGTCTTCATGGGTGTTGTCATCGCCCCGCGATCGGCAAAGTTGCGCCGCCTCGCCAGGGCCGCTCCAGCGCGAGGGCATATCGGCGCGAACGCGGTGCGTCAAGGCTCGGCGATGTTTCTGACGGTGGCAAAGCCGCCGAGGGTGGAGTATCGCGAGGCTCGAAACCCACCGACGGAGCGCCATGACCCTGAAGCCATCGTCCTTGTTTTCAGCCCTCCCCGATCAAGTGTCGGTGTACGAGGTCTCGCCGCGCGACGGTTTGCAGAACGAGGCCGTGACGGTGCCCGTGACGGCGAAGGTGCGCTTGATCGAGGCCTTGGTCGCGTCGGGCATCCGGCGCCTTGAGGTGACGAGCTTTGTCTCACCCAAGTGGGTGCCGCAGCTCGCCGACGCCGAGCAGCTTTGCCGCATTTTGCCCCGGGTCGAAGGGGTCTCGTACTCGGCCTTGGTGCCCAACCGCACGGGCCTCGACCGCGCCCTCACCGCCGAGGTGCCCGAGGTCGCGGTGTTTCTCTCGGTGAGCGAGACCCACAACCGCAAGAACGTCAACCGCTCGACCGAGCAGAGCCTCGCGGGCTTCGAAGAGGTGGTCGGGCCCGCCGTGGCCGCGGGCTTGCGCGTCCGCGGCTACCTGTCGACGCTTTGGGGCTGCCCCTACGAGGGCGCCATCGACCCGCGGCGCGGCGTCGAGATCACCCGTCGGCTGCTCAAGATGGGCTGCTACCAGGTCTCGCTCGGCGACACCATCGGCGTCGGCACCCCACGGCAGACGCAAGAGATCGTGTCGATGTTTCTGAGCGAATTCGCGGCGCCCTCGCTCGCGCTGCACCTGCACGACACCCGCGGCACCGCCCTCGCCAACATGCTCGTGGGCCTCGAGCTCGGCGTGCGCACCTTTGACGCGTCGGTGGGGGGCCTCGGCGGCTGCCCCTACGCCCCCGGCGCCGCGGGCAACCTCGCCACCGAAGACCTCGTGTACACCCTCCACGGCATGGGCATCGGCACGGGCATCGACCCCGAGAAGCTGCTCGAAGCGGGCAGGGTGGCCGCGGCGGTGGTGGGGCGCGAGCTCCCGGGCAAAGTGCACAAGGCGGGCTTCCGCTCGCTGCGGCAGTGAGGCCGGTCTGCGCGCCCGCGGGCGCGGTGACGCTATTCGCTTGAAGCTCGAAGCCGGAGGTGGCGAACTCCTGGCGTCTCACAGTCTCGACGAGGAGCTTCGCGACCCACCATGGCCATCACCGCAGCCCTGTATCTCACGGCGCTTTCACTCACGGCACCGGCACCCTCGGGGGCGGCCCCGACGCTCCGCCTCGACGCGGGCCTCGTGGCCCCGGCCCCGCAGGGCCTCACCCTGCGCAGCGAGGTCTTCGGCCTCGACGGCGACGCGCTCTTGCGGGCCCGGGCGCTCGCCCAGACCGCCCAGGGGGCGAACCAGGCCGCGAGCCAGGCGGCGTCAGACGGCGCGAGCGCCTGCGGCGACAGCTGCGACATCGACTGCGAGACCTGCCGCGAGAGCGACCGCGCGGCGCGGTACGTGCTGCGGCGACGCGCGCGAAACCTCAGGGCGCACCGGTACTTCGCCATCGCGGCGTGGGGCTCGATGCTCGTCACCGAGGTGCTCGGCACGATCCGGTTCATTCAGAGCCCGAGCTGGTTCGGCGACGGCAGCTGTCGCAGCGACCTCAACGCCTTCGGGTGCGAGAACGCCTCGATGATCACGGGCTTTCACCAGGCCTTCGCCTTCATCACCACGGGGCTCTACACCACCGCCGGGGTGATCGCCGCCACGGCGCCCGACCCCGAGAACGCCTCGGTGGGCGAAGACCTCGCGGCCCGCACCCTGCGGCGGCACAAGACCCTCGCGTACGTTCACGCGGCGGGCATGATCTTGATGCCCATCCTCGGGGTGCTCACGGCCAACCCCCAGGTGCTCGGCATCGACACGCCCTCAGGGCGCGAGAGCTTTCAGCGCAACATGAATTCGATCCACGCCCTGGTGGGGTACAGCACCTTCGCGGCCTTCACCGCGGCGGGTATTCTAGAGTTTTGAACCCCGCGCGCTGGGGTCGTTCTGCCGCGGCGGGGCCTCGGGGTGAGATGTCGGGTTGTGCTTGCGGGTCGAACCGTCTCGCGGCACTCTGCCTCGGCCATTGTTGGGCCCCGTGGGCCGGGTCTCGGGCGCGGTGGCGGTGATCGCTGCTGCGTCGCGCGGCCCGAGTCGTGGTGCGTGGGCCGACACGACAGGCAGAGGGATCGTTTCTGTGATTCAGAGTGCCAGACTGAAGTTGGTTTCTGCAGCGATGATGGTCGTTCTTGGGGCGTGCTCGAGCGCCCAGACGCCGCCCCCGGCCCCCGCGCCGGCTCCCGAGCCCATCGTGGCGCCGGCCCCCGCGCCGACCCCCGCGCCGGCCCCCGCGCCGCAGCACGCCGAGGCCCATCTCAACCACGGCCACATCACCCTTGAGCACCAGATCCTGTTCGACACCGACAGCGACCACATTCAAGAGAATGAGTCGGCCTCGGTGCTCAACGACATCGTGGCGCTCTTGCGCGAGAACACGCAGGTGCGCCGCGTGCGCATCGAGGGCCACACCGACACCCGCGGCGACGCCCGCCGTAACCAGGCGCTCTCTGAGCGCCGCGCCGCCGCGGTGGCCGCGTACCTCGGGGCCCACGGCTTCGCGTCGATTCAGTTCGAGCCGGTGGGCTTCGGCGCCACGCAGCCCGTCTGCCAAGAGAACAACGACGCGTGCCACGACCGCAACCGTCGCGTCGAGTTCACCATCACCGAGCCCGCCCCGGCGAACTGAATCGCCCTTCAGTGCGAGAGCCCGTCGGGCGAGCGGACGCTGAATTCGCCCGCCCCGACCGGGCGCTCGTGCACCCACCCGTCAGGCCCAGGGGCCACCATCCGGAGCACCCCGTCGGGGCGCACAAGCACCACCGTCGTGTCGCCGAGGGCCTCGCCGTCGGGGCCGAGCACGGCGACGTCGAGGGTGCGCGGGGCAGAGGGCTCCCGCCAGCTCCGGCACCACCCGGCGGCGCTCGGGTTCGGGTCGGCCGCGGCGCAGCGCTCGAGCGCCTCGGGGCTCTGCGCGAGCGATGAGGCCCAACGCGCTTCGGCCGCGCGCAAGAGCGGGGCCACGACCTGGCGCGGGCGGTCGTCGCAGCGCGCGCGATGACGCGCGAGGGCGTGGGTGGCGTTGACCTGCGCGTAGAGCGAAGCGCGGCCCCGGAGCGCGCAGAGGCGGCGCACCAGTTCGGGCGCGAGGGCGGTCTCGGCGGCCAGGGCGAGGCCCCCAGCGGCGGTGCCCGCGAGGCCGTCGTCGGCGTCGTCGAGGGCGTCGCCGAGGGCGTCGGTGTTGGGCCCCAGGCGACCGAGGTGCCAGCGCGCCGCGAGGGTCGTGCCGTCAGGGCCGCGGGCTGCCCCGGCGTCGCGGCGCGAGGGCGCCAGCAGCGCGGGCTCGGGGGCGACGAGGGCGTGGCCGAGGGCGTCGCGGCGCGCGGCGTCGAGGCGCGCGGTGGCCGACGGCGCCGTCAAGAGGGCCCTCACGGCGGAGTGTTCGAAGGCCCGGGGGCTGCCGAGGGCGTCGTAGAGGGCGGCGCTGCGGGCTTCGTTGCGCGGGTCGTCGAAGGCCACGAGGCGCGCGAGGGCGCGGTCGACCCGAGGGGCGCGCGGGGCGAGGGCGGCCACGATGCGGCCCGCGGCCCGAAGGCCTGCGCTGCGGTCGAGGGCGCGGGCGCTCTCAAGGGCGTCGCAGAGGGCCTCAAGGCGCTCAAGGCTCGGCCCCGTCGCGAGGGCGTCGGCGGCGGCGCCGCGCACCCGCGACGAGGGGTCGCCGAGCGCGTCGACGAGGCTCGCGGTGGCGGCGTCGCCGAGGCGCCCGAGGGCCTCGATGCACACCACCCGCACGCTCTGTTGGGGGTGCCCCCGGAAGGCCAGGATCGTGTTGAGAACTCTAGGGTTTTCGCTGCGCCCGAGGAGCCTGAGGGCGGCCTCCAGCTCGGTCACCGCCCGGGGGTCGAGCACGCCGAGCGAGGCCATCACGACGTCGACCGAGAGGGGGTCAAAGCCGTCGGCCCGGAGGCTCCACTGGCCGAGCGCGCTCAGCACCATCGCGACGCGGTGCGGGTCGCGGTCGCGGGTGCTCCGCGCGAGGGTGTCGACCAAGAGGGCCCGGGCCTGCGGGTCTGCGGTCTGCCCGAGGGCGGCGAGGAGGGCCGGGCGGTGCGCGGGCGCGGTGAGCCCCTCGGGGCCCTCGGCGAGGCGCACGAGCGCGCGGGTCGCTTCGGGGCCGCCGATGCCCCCGAGGGCCGAGAGGGCCGCTTCGAACACGCCCGACGGCGCCGCCGCGAGCCGCGAGACCTCTCCCTCGGCGACGCGCCCCAAGCGACGAAGACCCGCCGCGGCGAGGTGGGCCTCGCTCGCGTCGCGGGCCGCCACGAGGGCGCGGGCGAGCACCGAGGCGGCGCCCGCTCCGCCGATCTGGCCGAGGGCTTCGAGCGCCGCGCGGGCGAGGGCGCTCCGCGAGGGGCCGTCGCGTTCGGGGGCGCTGCGCAAGGCCAACGCGGCGAGGTCGTCGAGGCACGGAACCGCTGCGTCGCCGAGGCTCCCGAGCACCCGAACGGCCGCGAGGGCGAGCTCGAGGTTGGGGTCGCCGATGAGCCCCTGGAGGCCGCGGATGGCCCGTCGATCGTGGAGGGCCCCGAGGGCCGCGATGGCTTCGAGGCGCACCGGCGTCACGGGGTCTTGCAAGGCCCCGGTGAGCGGCAAGACCGCCCGCAGGTCGCCGCTGCGGCCGAGCGCCGACACGGCCTCGCGCCGCACCGTCGCGTCGGGGTCGTTGACCCGGTCGAGGAGCGAGAGCACCGCGTCGGGCCCGCCGAGCCGCGCCACCGCCGTGATGCTCGCGCGCCGCACCGCAGGGTCGGCGTCGCCCAAACTGCGGGTGAGGGTCGCGACCGCGGACGACACCTCAAGACGCCCGAGCGCCTCGGCGGCCATCTCGCGCTGCGCCGGCTGCTCGCTGTTGAGGAGCGGCAAGACCGCGCCCGCGAGCGCCGCGTCGACGCTGGGCCTGAGGCTCCGGAGCGCGGCCCGTCGCACCCGCGGGTCTTCATCTGCGAGCGCCGCGGTGAGCACCTCGGCCCGCCCGGCGGCCCGTTCGACCGGCAGGGTGAGCACGATTTCGAGCCGCCGCGCGGGCGAGGCCGTCGCAAACTCCGCCGCGAGGCGCGCGCTCTGCCCCGGCCAATCGAGCGCCGGGAGCAACGCGAAGCACGCCACCGCCAGGCCATACGTGAGAGCTCGCCGCACGGGCCGAGGGTAGCGCCCCGCGCCGCCCCGAGACAGCACCGAAAGCGACCTCGCGCCCGCCCCGCGCGCCGACGTCGGCTCCCCATTTCGGCGAAGGCGTGCTTAGGTTCGGCCCTGAAGCATGGAGCGATCTTCGATTCGTGGCCTCCGGGCCTTTGCGCTGGCGAGCCTCTTCGCGATGGGGGCGTGGGCCGACCCGGCGGCGCCGCAAGCCTCGGGCTTTCTAGGGGTCGGGCTCCGCGCGAGCCCCGCGGGCCTGGTGGTCGAGTCGGTCTCACCGGGCAGCCCGGCCGAGCAGGCGGGGCTCCAAGCGGGCGACGTGATCGTGCGGGCCCGGGCGCTGCCGCCGGGCTCTGTCGACGCCTTCACGACCTCGGTGCGGGTCACGGCGCCGGGGTCGGTGTACCCGTTGGAGCTTCGCCGCGGCGGGGCCCTTCGCGCGGTGAACGTGACCGTGGGCGCGCTGCCCGAGCGGGGGGCGGGGCCGCGGGTGGGCGCCCTCGCGCCTGCGTTGGGGCCGAGCACCGTGGCGAGCGGGCATGACCCGGTCGACCTCGCGCGGCTCCGCGGCCGTGTGGTGCTGCTCGATTTCTGGGCGAGCTGGTGCGGGCCCTGCCGCATGATGATGCCGGTGCTCAACACCCTCGCCGCGCGGTACGAAGCCCAAGGGCTCACGGTGCTCGGCGTCACCGACGACCCGGTCAGCACCGCGCGCTCGGTCGGGGCTCGCATGGGCATTCACTACACCCTCGCGTCGAGCCCTCAGTCGGTGGCGGGCTACCGCGTCGAGAGCCTGCCCACCCTGGTCATCATCGACCGCCGCGGGGTCGTGCGTGAGGTCTCGGTGGGCACCGACGACCCGAGGGCCCTCGACGCCACCGTCGCGCGGCTCCTCGGTGAGCCTGCAGCTCCGTAAAAGTGTTGTAAAATCAATAAGTTTCAACGCCCGTGCGCTGGGTCACCAGCAGCGGGATGCCGGCCCCGAAGAGCGCCCCGGCGATGCCCCCGAGGCTCAGCACCGCGGTGGTGTCGAGGGGCGCGCCGTCGGGGTTCGAGATGCGGGTCTGCGAGACGATGCCGAGCACCGCGGTGACCACCACCACGGCGGCGCCGATGACGACGAAGCCCGTGCCGAGGTTGTAGAGCGCCGACGAGCTCGAACGGAGCGAGAGCCTCGCGTCGCGCGTTGGCATCTCGATGCCGGTCTCGGTGCTGCGGAGCCTCGGCCCGGCCGCGCGGAGCCACAAGGGCCCCGGAGGCACGAAGAGGGCGCAGGGCGTGCGGCAGGTGCCCGAGCCCAGGATCGCGCGGGGCGTGCCGTCGGGGCGCACCGTGCCGGCCGGGGCGCGCTGCATCACTACGACGAACTGGGGCTCGCCGGTGGTGTCGAGGCCGAGGCGGTGGCGCCCCGGTTGGGCCGCGGTGAAGTCGCGCTCGGCGGCGACGACGGTCTGGGCGGGCGCGGCGCGAGGGGCCGAGACGATCGACAAGGCGGCGAGGGCGAGGGCGAGGGCGCGCATGGGAGAGGGCACTTGTGGGGCCGGCGAGGCGCTTTGGCAAAGGGGCGGCGCTTGACGCGGGGCGCCGAGGGCGGGAGATTGCCGCGCTCTGATGGCAAAACGGATGGCCCTGGTCACCTTCGGGTGCCAGATGAATGTGCATGATTCTGAACGAATTGCGGCGCTCATGGGCGGCGCGGGGTACGCGCTCGTCGACGACCCCGAGGGCGCCGACGTGGTGGTGCTCAACACCTGCTCGGTGCGCGAGAAGGCCGAGCAGAAGCTGCGCTCCGAGGCTGGGCGGCTGAAGAAGCTCGACACCGTGCTCGTGGTGGCGGGCTGCGTGGCGCAACAAGAGGGCGAGCGGCTGGTGAAGTCGATGCCCTTCATCGACGTGGTGGTGGGCCCTGACAACCTCGGCGAGCTCCCGGGGCTCGTGCGCGCGGCCGAGATGGGGGCGGCGTCGGCGGTGCGTACGGTGTTCGACCTCGACGCGCCGCGCTTTCTGCCCTTCGACGCGGTGTCGACCGAGGCTACGGCGAACCCGAGCGCTTTTGTGACCACCATGAAGGGCTGCAACGAGCGGTGCTCGTTCTGCATCGTGCCCTACACCCGCGGGCCCGAGCGGTACCGTTCGAGCGACGAGATCGTCGACGAGATCAAGCGCCTCGTCGACCACGGCGCGCGCGAGGTGGTGCTGCTCGGGCAGACGGTGAACAGCTACGTCGAGGCGGGGGCGCCGGCGCTCGACGGCGACGACCCTGACGGGTCGCAGTTTCCGTGGCTCTTGCGGCGCATCGCGCGTGAGGTGCCGGGGCTCGACCGGCTGCGGTACACGTCGCCGCACCCGCGCCATGTGACGCCCGCGCTGGTGGCCGCCCACGCCGAGCTCGAGGTCTTGGCAGAGCACGTCCACATGCCGGTTCAGTCGGGCAGCGACCGGGTGCTCAAGCGCATGATTCGGCGATACACCCGCGCGGAGTATGTGAAGCGCCTCAAGGCCCTCGCGGCGGCGCGGCCGGGGCTCACGCTGAGCACCGACGTGATCGTGGGCTTCCCGGGTGAGACCCGCGAAGAGTTCGAAGAGACCCTCTCGCTCGTCGAAGAGATGAACTTTGTGGGCCTCTTCGGGTTCAAGTACTCGCCGCGCCCGAATACGCCCGCGTTGAAGCTCAAAGACGACGTCGCCGAGGCCGAGAAGCAGGCGCGCCTTGAGGCCCTCTTCGCGCGAAGCGAGGCCCAGACCCGCGCGCACCTCGCGTCGCTCGTGGGCACGCGGGCCGAGGTGCTCCTCGAAGGCCCCTCGCGGGTCGGCGAGGGCTCTCTTGTCGGGCGAACCCGCCGCAACGAGCTCGTTCATGTTGCGACCCCCGAGGGCATGGCGGGGGTCGGGGCGGGGGCCGTGGTGGTGGTCGAGGTTGCCCGGGCCAACAAGCACTCGCTCGAAGGTCGCATCGAGCGCGTCAAGGTGCCTGGGCACGCGCTCCAGCGGGCCGCGAAGGCGCCGCGCAAGGTGGGCCTGCCGGTGGTGACGGCGTGAGCCCGCGGGTGCGGGGTGCGGTGCTGCCCTTCGAGGGCCGAAGCCCCCATCTCGCCGACGGGGTCTACATCGCCGACGGGGCCCGGGTGATCGGCGACGTCGTGCTCGGCGAGGGCGCGTCGGTCTGGTACAACGCCGTGCTGCGCGGCGACGTGATGCCCATTCGCGTCGGGGCCCGGTCGAACATCCAAGACCTCACGATGATCCACACCACCACCGACCTCTCGACCGCGGTGATCGGGGCCGAGGTGACGGTGGGGCATCGGGTCATCTTGCACGGCTGCGAGGTCGGCGACCGGGTGCTCATCGGCATGGGCGCCATCGTGCTCGACAACGTGGTGATCGAGTCCGACGTGGTGGTCGGGGCGGGGGCCCTGGTGCCCCCTCGGATGCGCCTCGAATCGGGGTATCTCTACCTCGGCAGCCCCGCCAAGAAGGACAAAGCTCTCGGCCCCCGAGAGCGCCAGATGATCGACGAGGGCTGGCGGGCCTACGTCGACCTGGGGCAGCGCCACCCGTGAGCCTCGGCGGCCGCGTCTGGGCCCTCTGGGGCCTCGTGGCGCTCGCCCGATGCACGACCCCGCCGCAGGCCCCGCACGACGCCTCCGCGGCCGATCTAGGCCCCATCGACGCCGCGTCTGACGTCGCGAGCGACCGCCGCACCGTGGCGCGCCCGGGCGCCCCCATCGACCCCGCCCGGTATGACTGTCGCGCCCGCGGTGAGGCGCCGCGACGCGTGAGCGCGGTGCCCGCGTCGTGCGCCCTCGACCCGCGCTGTCGCGTGCCGCAGGTGATCGGTCATCGCGGCGCCGGGGGCTCGCTCGGGTACCTCGCGCCTGAAGACTCGCTCTCGGGCTATCGCGCGGCGATCGCGCTCGGCGTCGAGCTCGTCGAGACCGACCCGCGGCTGACCGCCGACGGCGTGCTGGTGAATCACCACGACCCCGACCTCGCGCGCACCACCGCGGGCTCGGGGCTCGTGGCCGAGCAGTCGTACGCGGCGCTGCGGGCGCTGTCGTTGCGGGCTGAGGGCTTCGAGGGTGATTTCTCGTGCGAGCACATCGCGACGCTCGAAGAGGTTTTGCGGCTCTGTCGGGGGCACGCGGTGGTGGTGGTCGACGCCAACAAGACCGACCGGGTCGATCTTCTGGTCGCGGCCATTCGTGCGGCCGACGCGGTCGAATGGGTCACCTTCTCGACGAGCGATGTCGACAAGGCGTTGCGCGCGCGGGCGATGCTGCCGGGGCTCGCGCTGCACATTCGCCCTCGGTCGGTTGAGGAGATCGCGCCGCAGCTCGCGCGGTTGGGGGGCGAGCTCCCGGTGATCGTCGAGCTCGGGCGCAGCGATGTGGCGCTCGGGGCGCCGATCGTTCACCGCGCGGGGTCTCGGGTGAGCACGAACGTGTTCGTCGAAGACGTCTTCGCGGCCACCACGGGCGTCACGTCGAGCTACGTCACGGCCCTCGACGAGGGGGCCGACATCGTGCAGAGCGACCGACCGGTGCAGGTGCGCGAGGCCTTCGAGCGGGCGGGTCGGCGCGCCCCCACGCGACCCTGAGCGGGGGCCCAAACGCGACGCGCGACGCGCCCTCGGTCGGGGGCAAGCGTCGCGCGACGGGCGCCGCGAGGGCTAGCGCGCGCTCAGGGGCAGGCCGACTGGCCCATGGTGACGAGGTCGCCCAAGCAAGGCTGCTGGAGGTTCGTGCAGCGGCCGCCGCCGGTCATCGCTTCGGCCTGGATGGCGGTGTTCAGACACGACTGGAAGGCCATGATCTGCGAGCCGCAGCTGCGCTGCGCGCACGCGAGGTCTTGGCACATGGCCATCTGCGCGCAACTCTGAAACATCTGGAACTCGCTCGGGCAGCACTGCGCCTGGGCCTGACCCAAACACTGCTGACAATCTGCCGGGCTCGAGTTCAGCGCCATCTGCTGACAGCTCTGGTTGTTGCCGCAGTTGCAGATCGCCGCCACCGTCGCCATGCCGCAGGTGCCGTAGTTGGCGCTGCTGGTGTTGCCGCTGTCACGGGGTGTGGTGCTGCCCGCGTCGCGCGCGCCCGAGTCGGTGGCCACGGCGCTGTCGGTGCGCGTCGTGCTGCCGGTGTCGGTGGTCATCGACCCGGCGTCGGTGCCGCCGCCGCCGCCGCCGCCCGAGCCGTTGTTGGCCCCGCAGGCCGCAATCGAGAGAGAAAGCAAAACACCCAACATTCCCGTTCGCATCATGGCGGGCGGAGGGAACTCCAAGCGCCTCGCGCTGTCAAGCGCCCCACAGGCTCGCGTGGGCCGTCGTGCTGCGATGTGCGCTCCGCCCCGAGGCGCACGGCTGACGGTCGCGTGAGATTGTGCTGACCGCGGCCTTCTAGGTAAACGTGAAAAAAGTAGCTCGGCGAAAGAAAAGGCTGAGGCTCGATCGACTCATGCACAGAAGCCGCGACGATCACCGCGCGGCAACACGACGGAGAGAAATCGAATGAAGCGCTCGTTGGCCTTTTTGGCAGTTTTCCCGATGGGTCTGGTGGCGTCGTTGGTCAGCAGCGTCGCCCTCGCGCAGCCGGCGCCGCCGGTGGCGGGTCGCTGGTACCGCCTTCAGACCGTCTTCCGCGGCGCGGGTGAGTGCCTTGAGGGCAACCAGTCGGCCTCGCCCGTCCACGGCGGCGCGGCCTTCATGGATCGCTGCCAGAACGTCTCGGGTCAGCTCTGGAGCTTCGAGCCCGTGGCGGGCGGCTTCTACCGTCTGCGCACGCAGTTTCAGGGCCAGCAGATGTGCCTTGAGGGCAACCAGTCGGCCTCGCCCGTCCACGGCGGCGCGGCCTTCATGGACCGCTGCCAGAACGTCTCGGGTCAGCTCTGGCGTCTCGTCCCCGAAGGCAACGGCTTCCGCCTGCGGACGCAGTTTCGCGGCGACGGCGAGTGCCTTGAGGGCAACCAGTCGGCCTCGCCCGTCCACGGCGGCTCAGCCTTCATGGACAGCTGCCAGAACGTCTCAGGTCAGGTGTGGAACATCGTGCCCGCGGGCGGCCGTCCGGCCGCGGCCCCGACGCCTCCTCCGGCCCCTGCCTCGGTCGAGCGCCCTGACCACCGTTGCGGCCCTGCGTTCGGCAACGGCCGCTGCGACACGGGTCGTTGTTGCAGCGTTCACGCCTGGTGTGGCGGCCAGCAAGAGCCCCATTGCGGCGCCGAGCGCGGCTTCAACGGCCAGTTCGACGGTCGCTGACCCGCTCAGCCCTCGCGCCCCGCCTCGCCGCACCGCCCGCGCGGTGCCTCTCACTGTCTCACCGTCTCACTGCTGCCCGCCTGCCCGTCGACGTGTCCGGGCAGGCCTGCGGTCTGCTCGTCTCGGGCCGTAACCTCTGGGTCGCTGCGTGGCCCTGTCACTCCGCGGCGTCGCGCTACGGGTCGCGACAACAGAGCACGCCGCCGTGGGCCGCGTCGGGCTTGGTCACCGTGCGGCTCTCGCTCGTCACGCCGCCGCACCGCCACGCCGACGACGGAAGCTGGCTGCACAGGTCACCCGCCGTGCGGTCAAGGCCGTCGCACTCCGAGGTGAGGCTGTACCCGAGCGTGCCGCAACCGAAGAGGTCATTGGTGAGCGTCGCCTCGGCGCGGCACGCGAGCGAACACACCGTCGGGCGGCAATCGTTCGAACACGACGCGTTCGTGCAGAGCGCGCCGGTCACCGCGTTCGTCGCGAGGGCGCAGCGGTAGCACCCAGGGCCCGAAACCGACGCCGCGAAGAAGCTCTCTGGCGCGAAGCTCGACCCCGCGCAGCCCTGACCTTGTGTGCGCGCCGCGATCTCGCCGCCGCGACACAAATGCCACCCCAACGCGCAAAGATTCGCCGCCGCGCAGTGCGCCGTCTCGGCCCGGCCGTCACTGCTGTTGCCCGCGTTCGCGCACGCCGCCAGGCTCACCCTCGGGGTCGGCGGAAACACCCCCGGCACCAGCCAACGCCCGCCGCACGCCGCGATCTCCGGAAACCGACTCCGGTCGGCGAACCCCTCGCGCGTCGCGTCGGCGCACCCGACCCGCTCGGCCAACGCTGCGGCCCTGCACTGGCTCGCGTCGCAGACCTCGCCCTCGCGACACGCGGCGCCGCACCGCCCGCAGTGCCCGGCGCTGTGCCGGGTGTCGACCTCGCAGCCGTCGTCGGGGTCGGCGTTGCAATCTGCGAAGCCCTCGATGCAGCGCGCGACCGCACAGCGCGCGCCTTCGCACCGAGAGACGGCGTTGGCGAGGACACACGCCTGAGCCCCCGTCGCGCACCGCGGCCCGACCTCTGGCCACACATAGGCCGTGACGCCCTCGAACAAGAACCCGCCGGCCACCAGTCGGTCGCGCTCGCGGAGGTCGACCGTCGACAGACGCTCCGACGTGTCGGGGTCGTGCAATCGAAAGAGCGGCACCGTGTCACATCGACCCGGCGTCACGGGCGAGACAACATACCCAAGGACCCCGTCGTTGACCCCGTCGCCCTCGCACCCGAGGTGCAGGGTGTAGTGGGTCATGCCCGCGCCGTTGCGACATCGGTAGAGCGGCAGAAGGTCAGGGCGCGGCGTCGGCGACACCGCGAACACCTCGGGCGCGTCGAGCTGGGCGTCTCGGCAACAGGGCGCCTCGCTCAGGTCGGTGCCGAGGGTCGCGCGGCCCTCGCGGTCGACAAAGCGCGCCACCGCAACGCGCTCGCCCGCGTCGCATCGGTCGAGGCACGCGTCGCGCGGACGTAGACAGGTGCTGCCCGTGCTCGGCCCGGGCGCGCCCGCGCCCAAGACCCGCAACGTCGAGGCCTGACGGAGCTCGGGGCCGCACACCTGCTCGGCGCACACCTGGCCCTCGGGGCACGGTCGCCCGAGGCTGCACCGAACATCAAGCACGAGCGGCAAGAGGAGCTTCTGCCCCGGCACGAAGCCCGTAACCGCCGAGGCCACGAGCGGCCGCGAGAGCGCCGCATCACGCAGCTCGGCCCGCGCCGTCACCCGCACCCGCGCGCCCGACGCATCGCGCGGCACGACCCCCAAGGTCAGCGGAAGTGCGAAGCGCCCCGCGGCGCCGCCGACGAGCTCGAAATGAGCAGAATCATAAGTTCTTTCGCGGTCTTCGCTCTCGACCGTGACGTCGACCGCCGCGATCGGCAGGCCCTCAAGGGGCGCCGCGGTGACCCACACCAGGAGCTGCGTCTGCCCCGCATCGTCGCAGCGCAGGAGACCGCACCCGAGCGCCATCAGCGCCCAGAAGGAGCTTCGCCGGGAGCGCGCCCCGGCTGCGCTTCGAGGGTCTTCGGTGGCCATCGCGACGATGACTCTCTGCCCGATTTTTGCCCAAGGCAGCGCCTCATCGACACGGCGCTAGGTCGATTTCTTCACAGCCGCGGGCGCGGCCCAAAGACGGCGCTGACGGCAGCTCCCTCGCCGCGCGGAGTTGTGCAGCAGCGCGAGATGCCGTAGCTCCACCCGCATGCGCAGTGGGGGCATCAGGCTTGGGCGTCGCGTGTGTGCGACGCTGGCGTTCGCTCTCGGCGCGTCGCCGTCCGGCGGCGTCGCGTGGGCGCAGGCGGTGCCAGAGGGCGCGACGGCGGCCGAGGCGCGGTCGCACTTCGAGGCAGGGGTCTCGCTCTCGCGGGCGCAGCGATGGGCCGACGCGCTCGCGGCCTTTGAGCGCGCCAGAGCCCTCGATGACCAGCCCGGTACCGCCCTCAACATCGCGGTGCTTCAACGGCTCCTCGGGCGCCTCGTGGCGGCCCGTCAGACGCTGCGCGAGTGTCTCGCGATGCCTCAGCTGGCGACCGAGCCCGACCTCGGGCGCGACGCGGCGCTGCTCCTCGCGCTGGTGAGCGACAGCATCGCGCGGGTCTCACTCTCGGTCGATCCGCCCGACGCTGCGGTCATCGTCGACGGCGTGCCCGCGGTCGATCCGCGCGACATCGAGCTCGACCCGGGAGAACACCGGCTTGTGGCCCGCGCGCCCGATCATCAAGACGGTCGCCTCGACGTCAGCGTGGCCGCCGGCGAGCGCGCGTCGCGTAGCCTCAGGCTCGCGCTTCGGCCCGCGCGGGTGGCAATGACGGTGACCCCGCGCGAGGCCGAGGTGTTCGTGAACGACCGCGCGGTGGGGCGGGGCGCGGTCGCGTGGGAGGGCCCCTCGGGCGCGGTGGCCGTTCGCATCGGTCACCCGGGGTATGAGTCCGTCCGCCGCGACTGGATGCTCGCGCCGGGCGAGCTCCGGAGTGAGCAGCTCGCGCTCCGGGCCGCTCGGTCGCCGTGGTACCGCTCGGGGTGGTTCTGGGCGGGGGCCGCCGCGGTGGCCGTCGCTGCGGGGGTGAGCGCGGCGGTGCTCGTCTCGGCCGAGGCGCCCCCCGACGGAGGCTCGACGGGCACGGTGCTCCGCGGGCCCTGAGCGCGGCGCGGTCAGTACTGGGTGCGCATCATCCAAGGCACCGTCGGCGCGGTCTGCGTCGGCGCGTTGGGGCCCTCGCGGATGCTCCCCGTGGCGACGGGCGCGAGGGCGCGTCGTGGGGTCGCGGCGGGCCCCGGGCGCCGCGGGGGCGAGGCGTGCGGGCCGGGGGCGGGCGCGGGCGACGGTGCGACGTTGGGCGCCGCGGCGACCACTGGGGGTGCGGGGGCTGCCGAAGCGTTGACAACGGCCGTCAGCGTCGGACGCGGCGCGGTGACCACGCGCTCGGGGGTCGCGCGGGCGCTGCGCTGTCTTCGCACGACCACCCAGCCTGTGAGCGCCACGCAGAGGCCCAGAAGCGCCGCGGCGGGCTGCCACCGGGCGCGACGCGGCGGCCGACGGGTGATCGCGGCGTCGCGCTCGGGGGCGTCACCCGATGGCGCAAACTCGGGCGCCCACGCGGCTCTCACTGCGGCCGAGGCGAAGGGCAGGAGCGCCGCGCCGAGGGCGCCCACGCTGTCGAAGCGCGCCGCGGGTGTGCGCGCCATCGCACGCACGATGATCGCGTCGAGGGCCGGGTCGAGCGTCGCGACGAGGCTCCGCGGGCTCGGAAAGCGCCCCCGCTGCACCGCGTTCAGCGTCGCAAAGACCGAGCGCCCCTGCACCGGGAGCTGCCCCGTCACGCACTCATAGAGCACCACGCCGAGGGCGTACTGATCGCTCGCGGCGCTGGCCGCGCTCGGGTCGAGCACCTGCTCGGGCGCGAGGTGCGTGAGCGTGCCGACGAGCGCCGCCGACCCCGTGAGCCGCGCCGCGTCGGCGTCGAGGGCGCTGAGCCGCGCGAGGCCGAAATCGAGCACCTTCGGCACCACCGCGTCGCGACGCGAGCGGGCGAGGTAGAGGTTCTCGGGCTTGAGGTCGCGGTGCAAAACCCCCGCGCCGTGGGCCGCCGAGAGGGCGCTCAGCACGGGCATCAGCAGGTCGACCGCCCGCCCCGCGTCGAGCCGCCCTTCGCGGCGCAGGAGCGCGGCCAACGACTCGCCTTCGAGGCGCTCCATCACGAGGTAGGCCGTGCCCTCGACCACGCCCGTGTCGTGCACCGCGACGATGTGCTCGTGGCTGACCCGCGACGAGGCGAGGCCCTCGCGTAAAAACCGCGCCTCGCCGGGCGCATCGGGGCTGTGCAAGACCTTCAGCGCCACCCGCTTCTGGAGCCCGCGATGCTCGGCCTCGTACACCACCGCCATGCCGCCGCGGCCGATCTCTTCGCCGACCGTGTAGGGCCCGAAGCTGGCGCCGACGCGGAGGGTCATCGCCAAATGCGCACCCTGCGCACCCGGCGGCCAAAGACAGAACGCTCAGCCGACCCCAAAACCCGCGCCATGGCGGCACGGTAGCACCTTCACGAAACACTCGCATGCGGCGCCGAAACCGCTGCCTCAGGTGCCCGTGCGAGGCCTGGGCCGCACCGCCGCGGGGGCCTCGGGTTGTGCGGTCGCTGAGGGGCTCCCGGCGGCGAGGTCGGCGAGGCTCTCGAAGAGGCGCGCTTCGATGCGCTGGTCGGCCTCGTCGCTCGGGTCGCGGGGGGCGAGCGCCTGCAAGAGCGCGCGCAGCGGCGCGGCGGTCGGAGCCGATGGGTCAACGAGGCGGGGCGGGTCGTCTGGCATTGGGAGCCGATCCTCTCAGGGTTCGTGGCGCGTGAGGCTCTGCGCCTCGACGTGCTCGCGGGCACGGCGCAGGCGCGAAAAGACAGTCTGTAAGGGCACCTCCATGAGCTCGGCGATGTCGGCACCCGAGTAGCCGCCGAGCTCGTAGAGGAGAAACGTGTCGCGTTGCTCGTCGGCGAGGGCCCCGAGCATCGCGTCGAGGAGCCGCCGGGCCTCATGGACCCGCAACGCGTCGTCGGGCCCGGGCTGGGGGTCTTCTCGTTCTGGCAACGCGTCGCCGCTCTCGCGCCGCGCGCTCACCCGCCGTCGGTGGTCGATGGCCACATGCCGCGTGATGCCGAAGAGCCAGGTACGGTGCGAGGCCCGCGCCTCGAAGGCGTCGAGGGCTCGAAACGCCGCGAGAAACACGTCGTGCGCGGCGTCTTCGAGGTCGCTCGGCCTCACGCCGAAGAGCCCGAGCCAGCGCCAGACGTCTCGCAAATGGGCGCCGTAGAGCCGCGCGAGGAGCGCCTGTCGGTGGCCGGGGCTGCCACGCGAGACCACATCAGACGAGGGCACCATAGGGGCCTTCATCTCGCCTCCGCCGAAAGGGTGTCAACCGCGGCCTTCGAAGCGTAGCCCCGACGAGCGTCTCGGCGGCTCACGGCGCGCGTCGCCCGCGCCACGCGATCGGCGCATCACCGCGGTAGGTGACCGTGCCCGCGAGGGTCTCGCCGCCGTCGTCGGAGCGCACATCGAACGCCAGCACGGGTTTGATGTCACCGTTCGACCCGAGCACCATGTCTCCGTTGGCGTGCCAGGGCGCGTCGGGGCCGCCCCAGCATACTTCGGTGCGAAAATGGCCGCCGCGGAGGTGGGTGAGCCGCAGGCGAAGCGGGCCCTCTCCGGCGTAGGTCATGCTGCCGCTGAGGCTCTGCCCGTCGTCGGTCGAGCGAATGTCGATGGCCACCGCCCGCTGCGCGCCCCGCCCGCCGAGGGTGTACCACCCGTCGGGCTCCCACCGCGGGGCCGCACCTTGTTGAACCTCGGCGCGGTACACGTTCGACTGCGACTGAGCGTGCACTAAGAGCGGCCACGCCGTGAGCATTGCGAGCCAGATGGCCTTCGACATGGGGGGCGACTCCGGCAGCGCCGCAGGGCGCCGCACGCGAGATGAGTCGGCCGAGGCTGTCAGAGTTTATTCAGAAAAATCGTGAGCGCGTCGACGGCCTGTCGACGGTCACTCGGCCTGGCCGCCGCGGGGGTGGGGGTTCGCGGCGGGGCGGGCGGGGGTGGCCGCAGCGCCGGCGGGGCGGGCGGGGGCAGCGGGGCGCGCGGCGGGAGCGCCAGCATCAGCGCCTTCGGCGGCCGGCTCTTCGGTCGCGGGGTGCTGGTTGTTGTACTCTTGGATCACACGGTCGGTCAGGTCGATGTGCGACGGCGACCAGATCACCGCGCTCGCATCGAGGATGGCCGTGTAGTTGTCGCTGGTGCCGATCTGCCGCGCGACGAGCCCGAGGTTGGTGAGGATCTGCTTCATCAGCTCGCCCTCTTTGGTCTGAAGCTCCTGCTGGTAGCGCACGCTGTCTTGCTGGAGGTCCATCAAGCGCTTGTTGTACTCCTCCATGCGCTTGTTGAGGGCCTCGCCGCGCACGACGGCGGCTTGCCGCTCGATCTCGGTCTTCTCGCGCTTGAGGGCCTCTTGCCGCTGGTTCAGCGTCTCTTGCCGCGACTCAAAGAGGCGCTTGAGCTGAACCTTGGCGCGTCGACCATCGCTGGTCTCGAGCATGGCGCGCTGCATGTCGATCACCGCGAGCCGAACCTGCGCGTACAGCCTCGGTGCGACCATCGCCAGCATCAGCGCAACAACCACCGCGACCTGTCGGCTACGGGCGCGCTCAGTGACCACGCGCTTTGAGTGACTACTCTCCAACGCAACTCTCCTTTAGGGCGGCGGACCCTTTCACGCGGCCCTGAGAAGTGTCAAGCGCCGTGAGCGCAGAACCGCCCCGCAGCCCGCGCTGACCGCCCGCGCGCTGACGGAGCGGGCGGGGCCTAGAAGCGCAGGCTGTTGTCGATGCGGTACTTCAGCCATTTGTAACCGAGGTAGGCGCTCGCCCCGAGGCCCACGGCCCCGAGCACCGGCGCCCCCGCGGCCACCACGGCCACCGACCCTGCGGCCGTCGCAGCGGCCACGACGGCCTTCTTGCGCGCCTCAGATTGTTTGTCTGATTGTGAGTTCGCCATGATCGCTGCTCCTTCGAGGGCCCTTCACGCGGGCCGCCGAGACTAGCACTGTTTTACGCCCCTGGCCTTCGCCCGAGACCGATGCCTTCGTACTCGAAGCCTTGGGCCTCGGGCTCCTGAGCGCCCCAGTTGTTGCGGCCGTCGATGAGCACCCGGCGACGCATCTGGTTGCGCAGCCTGGCGAAATCGGGCGAGCGGTACTCGGCCCACTCGGTCACGAGCACCAGCGCGTCGGCGCCCACGGTGGCGTCGTACGGGTGCTCGACGAAGATCACCCGGTCGGCCACCTCGCCGAGGGCCGCCCGGGCCGTCGCGCGGGCCGCCGGGTCGTGGGCGCGAACCTCGGCCCCGGCCGCGACCAGCTGACGCACGAGGCGCAGCGCCGGAGCCTCTCGCACGTCGTCGGTGCGGGGCTTGAACGCGAGGCCCCAGAGGGCGACCCGGGCCCCCGCGAGGCCGCCGAGGCGTCGGGTGAGCTTCTCGTAGAGCACGTTCTTTTGCCGGTCGTTGACGGCCTCGGTGGCTGACACCACGGCGAGCTCGACCCCCACCGAACGCCCAAGATGCAAGAGCGCCTCGACGTCTTTGGGGAAGCAGCTCCCGCCGTACCCCGCCCCGGGGAAGAGAAACTTCGCCCCGATGCGCCCATCGGCCCCGACCCCGCGTCGCACCATGGTCACGTCGGCGCGCACCACCTCGCAGAGCCGCGCGATGTCATTCATGAACGAGATCCGCGTCGCGAGCATCGCGTTGGCGACATACTTGGCGAGCTCGGCCGAGCGCGGGTCCATGAAGAGCAGCCGCTCGTTGGTGAGCTGGAGCGGCGCGTAGAGCCGCCGCATCACGTCGCGCCCGTGGTCGTCGCGCACGCCCACGATGACGCGATCGGGCTTGAGAAAGTCGTTCACCGCGTCGCCCTCTTTGAGAAACTCGGGGTTCGACACCACCGTGACCCGATGCGGGTGTCCCTCGAAGACGGCCTGAACCTTGTCATTGGTGCCCACCGGCACGGTGCTCTTGAGCACCACGACGGCGTCGTGGGTGAGGGCCCCGCGGAGGCTCTCGGCCACGGCCATGACGTGCCTGAGGTCGGCGCTGCCGTCTTCGTTCGGGGGCGTGCCCACGGCGATGAAGATCACCTCGGCGTCGGCGACGGCGTCGGCGAGCTGCGTGGTGAAGCGAAGCCGCCCGGCGTCGACGTTCTCGCGCACGATCTCTTCGAGCCCGGGCTCATAGATCGGGATCTTGCCCGACCTCAGCGTCTCGACCTTGGGCGCGTCGGCGTCGACGCAGGTGACATTGTTGCCGAAGGCCGCGAAGCCCGTGCCCGCCACGAGCCCGACATAGCCTGTACCCACCACCGCGATCTGCATGGCCGAGCGAGCTATCACGGAGCGTCACCGCCTGCCACCGGCTCCGCACCCCGCGGCCCGTCGCGGTGCGCCTCAGCGGCACAAGAGCGCCGCCGCGAGGCCGAGGGCCAGGGTGACCCCCAACGCCGTCGCGGCCCAACGGTGACGCGCCCGAGGCACGGCCAGCCTGAGGGTCGGCGTCTCGGCCCGCGCGGGGCGCTCGTTCGGCTGCGATCGCAGCGCCGCCGTGAAGGCCTCGGCGAGCTCCGTCGCGGTCGCGAAGCGCCGCCGCGGGTCGCGGTCGAGCGCGCGTCGGCACCATTCGTCGAGGGCGACCGGGAGCCCGGGTCGGCGCTGCGAGGGCATCGCGATCGGCGCAGTCAAGACCTGAACGAGGAGCTCGGTCATGTTGCGGGCGCCGAAGGGCGCATCACCCGTCACGAGCTCGTAGAGCACCACGGCGAGCGACCAGAGGTCGGCCTGCGCGGTGACCTCGCGGGTCGCGCGGATCTGCTCGGGGGCCATGTAGAGCGGCGACCCGAGGAGCGCGTTGCCGGCCGTGCGGAGCCCGTCTTGGCCGAAGCGGTCGGTGATCTTGGCGAAGCCGAAATCGAGCATTTTGATGCGCAGCGGCCCGTCGCCCTTCAAGACGAAGAGGTTGTCGGGCTTGACGTCGCGGTGAACCACCCCGCGGGCGTGGGCGGCGTCGAGGGCCGAGGCCGCCTGGAGGGCCACCGCCGCGAGCGCGTCGTGCGAGAGCGGGCCGCGGGCCATGTGCGCCTCCAGCGACTCGCCTTCGAGCCGCTCCATCGCGAGGAAGGGCAGCCCCTCGTAGAGCCCGTGGCCCCGCAAGGTGACGATGTTCGGGTGCCGGAGCTCCTGGGTCACCCGGGCCTCGCGCTCGAAGCGCGCCACGGTCTCGGCGTCGGCCCCGTACCGCGCCTGAAGGAGCTTGATCGCCGCGACGTCGCCCGCGACCCGATCGTCGGCCGCGAAGATGTCGCTCATCGCGCCGCCGTCGATGCGCTCGCGGAGCGTCCATCGGTCTGCGAGGGTGGTGCCTGGCTCGACCAAAACGCGCAGAAGCTACAGCCCCCCGGGGGCGGCGGCAACCCGCGCCCGGCCGCGACAAACTGGCCCCGCGGCCGCCCTTCTCGGTAAAATCCCCCGAGGCACCTGTGACACTCCACGCGCTGCTCCTCGCGGCGGGCCTGGGCACCCGGCTCCGACCGCTCACCGACCACCTCCCCAAGCCCCTCGTGCCGCTCTTCGATCGCCCATTGGCGGCCTACGCCCTGGCCGAGCTCAAGCGCGCCGGGGTCACCCACGTCGTGGCCAACACCCACCACCTCGCGGCCACCGTCGACCCGGCCTTGCGGCCCTGGGCCGAGCGCCTCGGGCTCACCTTTGACACCCGCTTCGAGCCCCAACTCCTCGGCACCGGCGGGGCGCTCCGCAACGTGCTCGACGCGATGACCGACCCCTTCATCGTCTACAACGGCGACGTGCTCGCGACCCCCGACCTCGCCGGCGCCCTCGCCCTTCACCGGGCCTCCGACGCCGAGCTCACCATGGTGCTCCGCGAAGACCCGCGCGCGGCCCGCCTCGGCGCCATCGAGGTCAACGCGCGGGGCGAGGTGCTGCGCATCCTCGGCGAAGGCGAGACTCCACGGGAGCCCGTGAAAAGCTGTCTTTTTACAGGTATTTACGTGGTGTCGAAGCGCCTCTCTGGGCTCCTCCCGGCCGAGGGCTGCGTGGTGCGCCACACGGTGCGGAGGCTTCTGTCTTCAGGGCGTCGGGTGGCGGGCTTTGTCGACCCTGGGCTCTGGCACGACCTCGGCACGCACGCCGCGTACGCCGAGGTACACCGCGCGGCGCTCGACGGCGCGCTGGCCCCGTTGCGCGGATACGCCGCTGAGAACGCGCTCGCCGCGGGGGTGACGGCGCCCGCGGGGGTGAGCCTCTCGGGCTGCGTGTTGGGCGCCGGCGTCCGCGTCGAGGGCGCCGGGGCGCTTAGGGGCGTGATCGCGTGGCCGGGGGTGACGGTGCGCGCGCCGCTCGAAAACGCAATCGTCGGGCCCTTCGGGGTGGTTTTGGGTGAGAAGATGGTCGAGCGTGCTTGACGTGGGGGGCGAGACCCGTATAGTCCGCGCCCTCCGTTACGAGGCATGTGATGAACACCCACCTTGGTCTGATCGGCAAGAAGCTTGGTTGCACGCAGATTTTTGATGCCAATGGCAACGTCGCACGGGTGACCGTGGTTGAGGCGGGCCCGTGCATTGTAGTTCGCAAGCGCAGCGAAGAGAAAGACGGTTACGTCGCGCTCCAGCTCGGCTTTGGCGAGCGCCGCGAGAAGCTCACGAAGAAGCCCCTCGTCGGCTACTTCGAGAAAAACAATGTGGCCGCGAAGACGGTGAAGAGCCGCAAGGGCCACGACGTGAAGGTGTACCCCCGCACCCTCAAAGAGATCCGCCTCTCGATCGAAGACGCGGCGAAGTTTGAGGTCGGTCAGGCGCTCACGGTGCAAGACCTCTTCACCGAGGGCCAGCTCGTTGACGTCACCGGCACCAGCAAGGGCCGTGGCTTCTCGGGTGTGTTCCGCCGCCACCACTTCGCGGGCATGGTGTCGACCCACGGCACCCACGAGTACCGCCGTCACGGCGGCTCGATCGGCACGAACATGACGCCGGGTCGTACGCTCCCGGGCATCAAGATGCCGGGCCAGCACGGCAACAAGCGCGCGACGGTGCAGAACCTCCGCATCGCCAAGATCGTCGCCGACCAGAACCTCGTGCTCATCGAGGGCTCGGTGCCGGGCTCAGACGAAGCCGTGGTGACGGTGCGCGGCGCCGTGAAGGCCAAGAAGAAGAAGGCCTGAGCAGCCCCGCCGCGGGCTGAAGCAGAGGGGTGTCGACCTTCGTCCGCGAAGGTTGGTACCCCTTTGTTGCATTGGGCCCCTCGCTGACCGTGTGACCTCCCGACGCAGAGAGCGCCATGAAGCCTGGCAACAAACCTGATCGATTCACCGCCAAGGCGCACGCCGAAGGCTACCCCGCGCGCTCGGTCTACAAGCTCGAAGAGATCGACCGGCGGTGCAACACCCTCGTGCGGCAGGGCATGCGCGTCCTCGACCTCGGCGCCGCCCCCGGGAGCTGGACGCGCTACGTCGCCAACAAGGTCGGCCCTCGCGGCAAGGTCGTGGCCCTCGACCTGAACCCCCTCAAGGTCGCCACGCCGCCGTACGTCACCCGCCTTGAGCTCGACATCTTCAAGACCCCCGTGGGCGAGATGGCGGCCCTTGGGCCCTTCGACCTCGTCTTGAGCGACATGGCCCCGCACACGAGCGGCATGAAAGAGGCCGACGCGTGGCGCTCGGTCGAGCTCGTCGAGCGCGCGGCCGAGATCGCCGAAGCGGCCTTGGTGCCTGGGGGGGCCTTCGTCGCGAAGATCTTCCAGGGGGTGGGCTTCGAAGAGATCCGCAACCGGCTGAGGCTCCAGTACGGCACCCTGAGGTTGCTCAAGCCCGAGGCCTCGCGCAGAGAGAGCGTTGAGATCTTCCTCGTTGGGCTGAGCAAGAAGGGGCCCGTGGCGAGCCTCCCGAGCGCGGCGCCCGCGGTCGAAGCGACGGCCCCGGGCGCGACGAAGGCGCCTGAATGATCGTCTGTTTCGGCGAGTGCCTCCTCGACTGTTTCGCGACGCCGCCAGGGTCGTCGCTCGAAACCGCCGCGAGCTTTCGCCCTTGTCCGGGTGGAGCTCCAGCGAACGTCGCGATGGTGCTCGGGGCCTCGGGTCGGGCCGCGCGCTTTGTGGGCGCCCTCGGCGCCGACGCGCACGGCCGTCGTCTCATGGCGAGCCTCGCGGCCTTCGGGGTCGACCTCTCGGGGGTCATCACGGTGCCCGAGCGCACGGGGGTGACCTTCGTCGAGTTGGGCCCCGACGGGCAGCGGAGCTTCCTCTTTTACCGCCGCGGCGCCGCCGACGACGTGCTCACCCGGGCGATGCTCGCGGGCCTCGCGGCGCCGCCGTTACGGGGCGCCGAGTGGCTGGTGCTCGGCTCGTCGAGCCTGCTGAACCCAAGCCTCGCCGAGGCCACCTGGGCCCTCGTCGACGAGGCCGCCGCGCGGGGCGTGAAGCTCGCCGTCGACCTCAACGTGCGTGCGCACCTCTGGCCCGACCGAGGCGCGATGCGGGCCGCGATCGCGGCCCTCGTGCCGAAGGCCGCCCTCGTGAAGGCCAGCGACGACGACCTCGCGGCGCTCGGGGTGAGCCCAAGCCCCGAGGGCCTCGCGACGCTCTCAGAGGCCGACCTCGCGCTCACCCTCGGGGCCCGGGGCGCCCATCTGCGGCGCGCGGGGCGCTGGTACGAGGCCCCGGCCGAGGCGGTCACCGTGGTCGACGCTACGGGGGCCGGAGACGCCTTCCTGGCGGGCCTCGTCGCGGCCCTCAGCGACGGCCTCGACGATGGCGCGGCGGCGCTCCGACAGGCGACGGCCTGGGGCGCCCGGGCGTGCACCGCCGTGGGCGCGGTGACAGCATTTTCGAAGAGCGAACCAGAGGAGTATCGATGCGCGACGTAGACCCCGTGAAGGTGACCCCGGTCGAGGTGAGGGCCCCCGTCGGGGCGACGGTGTTCGAGATCACCTTCGCCGACGGGTTTGTGAGCCGAATCGACAACGAGCTTTTGCGCGGATACTGCCCCTGCGCAGGCTGTCAGGGGCACTCGGGCGAGATCCGCTTCGTGCCCGGCGGCAACAGCGTCATCGGGCACATCGAAGAGGTCGGGAGCTACGCCTTGCAGCTCACCTGGGGCGACGGCCACGCCTCGGGCATCTACACCTTTCGCTACTTTCGCGCGCTCGGTGAGTACGCCGCGTGGTCACGCGAGAACCCCGACGCCCCGCGACAGGTGATGCCGCGGGCCATGACCTGAGGGGCCTCGGGTGGCGCCTCGGGTGCTCCTCGTGGTCGACGACTCGGCCGTGGTGCGGGCCCTCGTACGGCGGGCGCTCGCGGGCCTCGACGCGCTCAGCCTCGAAGAAGCCGACGACGGCGATCGGGCCCTCGCGCGTTGCCAGAGCGGCCCCGTCGATCTCGTCATCACCGACCTCGACATGCCCCGAATGTCTGGCTTCGCATGGCTCGAAGCGCTGCGCCGCGAGGGTGTGGCGTTGACGCCTCGGGTCGCGGTCATGAGCACCGACGACAGCCTCGAACGGCGCGAAAGAGCCCTCGGATTGGGCGTGTGCGTCTTCTTGCGCAAGCCCTTCTCGGCGGCCGAAGTGCGGGCCGAGGTGACAGCACTGGTTGAACAACTGCGGCGCTCGCGGTAGGAGCGCGCCGTTGTGGTGCCAGTGAAACGACCGAGCGGGCCGCGCCCGTGGGGCCTCGCGCTCCTAGGGTTGCAGGGCCTCTGGGGGTGTTCGAGAGGGGCGCAGAGCCCCGACGCGAGCGAGCTGGTGAGCGTCCCGGGTGACGCTGGGGCGGCGGCGGTCGATGCGCCCGGGGCGGTCGACGCGGGGCCTCCCGACACGGGCCCGCGGTTTACGCCGCCGAGGCAGATCATCGCCCTCAGCGGGTGGACGCCGGTGCGCCGCGAGCCCCGCCGAGACGCGCGCGCCGCGGGCTATCTCCGCGCCGGCGCGGTGGTGAATGTGATCGACGGCCCCCACGGTCGCGACGGTTGCGTGGTGCACCGCGACCACCCCGAGGGCGGCTGGTACCGCGTCGAGGGCGGCTACCTCTGTGAGGGCGGCGCGAGCGCGGTGCCCTTCCCGAACCGAGGGTTTCGCGCGCCGACGCAGGCCGACCTCGACGCGTCGATGCCGTACGCCTACGCGATCAACTACGGCCGCACGATCATGTACCGGCGGCTCCCGACCAACGAAGACCTTCGGCAGTTCGAACCGTGGCGCTTCAACCAACGCACCGACGGGGGCGCCGAGTCGGCCGACACGGGCGCCAGCGCCGCTGAGCCGACGGGTTCGAGCGAGCAGGGCGGCGAGGCCCAGGCCAGCGCGCGTCGCCCGGCGCGGCAGCCCGAGGTGCGCGACGCGGGGGTCATCAGGCTGAGCGACCTCGCTGGCGAGCGCCGCGGCCCGATGATCCGACGGCTGCTCTCGGGCATGTACGTGGCCCTCGACCGGACGCTGCGAAACACGGCCACCGGCGAGTCATACTGGCGCACCCAATCGGGGGGCTTCGTGCGCTCGGGGCGGCTCTCAGCGCTTCGCAGCTGGCCGACCTTTCAGGGCGTCGTGCTCGACGCGACGCGCACGCTCCCCTACGCGTGGATGGTGAGCGAATCGGGGATGCTCTACTCGGTGGCGCCGAACGAGCGGAGCGTCTCGTATCACCGTCGTATCGGGCGGCTTGAGGGCGTTCAGCTCGCCGACCGCGAGCCCATCAGGTTGGGGGCGCAGACCTACTACCCCACCCCCGACGGGCACGCCGTCAACGCGCGCAGCGCACGCAGGGCCGCGCTCCGTACGCCGCCCGCGGGGGTCGGGCCGAACGAGCGATGGTTCGACGTCGACCTCGACGAGCAGGTGCTCGTGGCCTACGAGGGCCCGCGGCCCGTGTACGCCACGCTGATTTCGTCAGGGCGCCGCACGAGCCCCAGCGCGGCAGAGCGCTTCGAGACGCCCGAGGGCACCTTCCGCGTCTACGCCAAGCACGTCACCACCACGATGGACGGCGACACCGCCACCGACGGGCCCTACTCGATCGAAGACGTGCCCTGGGTGATGTACTTCGAGGGCTCGTACGCGCTTCACGGCGCCTTCTGGCACAACTACTTCGGGTGGCGCATGTCGCACGGCTGCGTGAACCTCGCCCCCGCCGACGCGCGGCATGTGTTTCTCTGGGCAGACCCGCAGCTGCCGCAAGGGTGGCACGGCATCTACGCGGGCGAGGGGGCTCCGACGCCGGGCAGCAGGGTCGTGCTGCGTCACTCGCGGGCGAACGCGCGCGAAGAGGGCCGCCCGACGGGGGCCGCGCGGGCCGTGCCCCTCGCCACCGACCAGTAAGCGCCGGGGCTATTCTTGGACGCGCAGGCGCAGGCTCCGGAGCGTCGTGCCTGGGCCCGGCGTGATCACCCCCGAGAGGCTGCCGGCCTGGCCTGGCGTGGTCGGAACGGTGAACATCCGCGTGCGGCCGCTCACCTCGCCGTGCCCGTTCAGGTGCGAGACGCGCCAGTTGAGGCACATCGAGCTCGTCGACTGCGCGACGGGGTTCTCGCACGCGCCGCCGTTCGCGAAATGCAGGGTGTGCGAGGCGCTCGAACCTGACGAGAGGGCGGTGACCTGGCCGTCGAGGTTGAAGCCGTTCTCGAAGGTCGCGTCGACTTCGAGCCAGACCGAAACCTGGCCGCGGCCGTGGGGCCGAAACTCATAGAGAAAGGGCGCGCCGGGCTGAACCTGAAAGTTGGCCAGCTCGGTGCCGCTCACGCTCTTGCTGACATACGTGAAGGCCCCGACGCCGAAGAGGCAGGTCACCGCGATGAGGCCGAGGCAGCCCACCAGGAGCGCCTTGCCGGTCGAGCGCTTGGGCGCTTGGGGAGGCCCGCCCTGCATCGGAGGCGCCCACTGCGGGCCCCCTTGGGGCGAAGGCGGAACCGGCGCAAACCCACCACTCGGAGGCTGCGACGGCCCCCAACCCTGATTCGGACCCTGGCTCATGATGGCCGCGACGTTGGCACCGCTTGGGGGCCGCGTCTAGCTCCGACGGGCGCGCTCAGTGCCGCAGGGGCCGCCCCGTGGAGGCGCCGTAGGACGCTCAGAACTAATTGAAATCAATCAGCTTTGGGTGAACCCGGGTCGGCCCTGCGCCGCCGCTGCGGGTGCCGCCGCGGGGTCGAATTTGCGGGCCGCGCCGCCTCAGCGCTGCCACGCGAGCCGCGCGACCAGCGCCCACCCCACGAGGAACGACACCCCGCCCAAGGGCGTCACCGCCCCGAGCCGCGTCACCCCGGTGAGCGTCATGGCGTAGAGCGAGCCGGAGAACAACACGATGCCGAGGGTGAAGGCCCAGCCCGCCGAGGCCGCCGGGGCGCCCCGCGAGGCGAGCCACGCGACCGCGAAGAGCGCCAGCGCGTGGTACATCTGGTAGCGCGCCGCGGTCTCCCAGACTTCGAGAAGTCGCGGCGTCACCCGCGCGCGAAGACCGTGCGCGCCGAAGGCGCCGCAGGCCACAGAGACGAGGGCGTTGAGGGCCCCGAGGGCGAGAAAGGTGCGCTCCATCGCGAGGGGCCGCTCGGGCTTCAGGCCGTACGAAAGGCGTCCATCACGTCGTGGAGGAGCTTCACGGCGTCGTCGTGGGAGCGCTGGAAGGCGTTGCGCCCCATGATCGACCCGAAGCCCCCGCCGGCCGCGATCTGCTTCACCTCTTCGATCACCTCGGCGGTGCCCTTGGCCTCGCCGCCCGAGAAGATCACGATGCGGCGCCCTCCGAAGGCCGACTCGACCACATGCTTGACCCGATCGGCCAGGGTCTCGGTCTTGATGCCGTACTTCTCAAAGACCTTCTTCGCCTCGGGCTGCTCGATGTGATTCTTCGGCGGCTTGACCTTGATGATGTGGGCCCCGAGCTGCGCCGAGATCTGCGCGGCGTAGGCCACCACGTCGGCAGCGGTCTCGCCGTCTTTTGAGATGCCCTCGCCTCGTGGGTAGGCCCAAAGCACCGTGGCCAGGCCCTTGCGCTTGGCCTCAAGGGTCAGCGCGCGGAAGTCTGCGTACATCTCGTTGCGGGCCGAAGAGCCTGGGTAGATCGTGTACCCGATGGCCGTGCACCCGAGCCTCAGCGCGTCTTCGACGCTGCCCGTGATGGCCGAACACGCCGCGTGGCCCTTCGACAGCGAGTCGCTGTTGTTGAGCTTCAAAATCAACGGGATGGCCCCCGCGTACTGGTCGGCCACGGCCTCAAGAAAGCCGAGCGGCGCCGCGTACGCGTTGCAGCCCGCGTCGACCGCGAGCTGGGCGTGGTACCGCGGGTCGTAGCCCGCCGGGTTCGGCGCGAAGGAGCGCGCCGGGCCGTGCTCAAAGCCTTGATCGACCGGCAAGATCACGAGCTTGCCGGTGCCCGCGAGGCGCCCGTGGTTCATCATCCGCGCGAGGTTGGCGCGGGTGCCGGGGTTGTCGCTGCCGTACCACGAGAGAATCTCTGAGACACGTTCGGTCAGGGCCATGATGCGAAATCACTCCAGAATAGCGAGGTTGCTGCGTACTCGGGGGCCGCACACTGGTGCCCGGCGCCGCCGTCAAGCGCGCGGAGCGTACTCTGTCTCGTAGCCCGACTTCAACGCGCTGCCGCCCCCGCGAAGTTCGCCCGCGGCCGCTGCGGGCCGACGGCGCGCGGTGACGGGGCGCACCGATGTGCGTGGGGCTCCGACCAAAGCGCATCGGCGGGATTGCACCGCGGGCCCCCCTGCGTTCAGACTCAAGGTCTGCCCAATCGTTGACCCAAGCGGGTCGAGTGCAGGCGAATGGAGGCTTTCGCGATGGGATACCGTGATCCGCGTGAGGCGCTGCAAGCCGAGAACGAAGTGCTCAGGCAGCAGCTCCGAGAGGCGCAAGACGAGGTCGAGGCGCTGCGAGCGAGAGACGAGGGGCCGCGCATGGCGCCCGACGACGTCGAGCGGCAACGTTGGGCCTTCGGGATGCGCTGCCTGGGCGGGGCGGCGTTGATGCTCCCCTTCTTGCTCATGTCGGCGGTGTGCGAGCGGCGCGTGGCGTACGTCAACGCCCACAACGCGTGGCGCGCGACGATGACCCCCGCGGTGGCGACGCTGCCGCCGGGTCACCCGCCGGTGGCCCGCGCCTTTCACGCGGGCTGCCAGCTCTCTGCGCCCGCCTTCGGGTTCGAGCGCTTCACCACCTCGATCGAGCGCAGCGCCCGGGTGACCCAAGCCGAGCACGCGTCGGTGAGCGCCGGGCAGAGCTGCACCGTGCGCGTGGTGCCGGTCTCGATGCGCGAGTTCAACTGCCACGTCGAGGTGGTGTGCGGGGCCCAGACCCTCTACGGCGCGCTGCCCACCGGGTACGCCCACTGCGACGTCTCGGGCGGCGTGGCGACCCGCGCCTACGACGCCGACCTCACCAGCGCCGACGGCGACGCCCGGGTCAACGTCGACCTCGAAGGCCAGCGGGTCACCCTCGAAGACAATCTCAACAACCAGGCGAGCCGCGTCGAGCTGGCCCTCGACGACATGCCCCCGCGCTGACCCGCCTCAGGTGCCCGGCGGGGCGTCGCGCGTACATACCCTCGCCCGCCTGACGTGGTCTCGCCACGCGCCCCCCACGAAGAGAAACCGCGGGGCGTAGCCCTCTACCTCAAAGCCTAGCGATTCTAACACCTTGGCGCTTCGGTGGTTGTCAGGGAGGTGCCCCGCCTCGACCCTGTGGAGGCGCAGCCCCTCGAAGGCGAATTGCACCACCCGGCCGAGGGTCTCGCGCATGAGCCCCTGGCCCTCGGCGGCGGCGTCGAGGCTGTAGCCCACGGTGGCCGACTGGAGCGGCCCGCGCACGAGGTTGGTGAGCGAGATCTGCCCGAGCACCGGGCCCTCGTCGTCGCCGCGGGCGAACAAGAACCACCGGTAGCTCAGCCCGAGCGCGGCCTCGTTCGAGAGCGCCTCGACCCGCTCGGCCCAGAAGGCCTCGGTGAAGAAGCCCTCGGGGCGCGGCGGGTCGAGCGCGTCGAAGCGCGCGCGGTTGCGGAGGTAGTACGCCGCGATGGCCGCGGCGTCGCGGGGCCGCGGGAGCCTGATGCGGAGCCGCGGCGTCTCGAGGTCGAAGACAGCGGGCCTCACGGCGCCGGGGCCTCGGCGAGCATGGCCTCGATCTCTTGGGCGAGCTGACGCCGCCGCTCGCCGACCGCGCGCACGACGTCGACGTGGGTCTTGCGGAGCTGGAGGTACGAGAGCGCCCGCAGCGCGACCCCGAGACGCTCTTCGAAGCGCAGCGCCGCGTAGCCGCCGAGGGGGCCCATGACCAGCACCGCGAGGGCGCCGAGGGGGCCGTAGAAGTGCGCCGCCGCGAGCGATTCGAGGAGCCAGTAGACCACCACGAAGAGCGCGCCGCCGATCATCTTCGCGGTGCCGAGCACGTCGTCAGACTCGCCCACGAAGCGCGCCGCGACCTTGCCCGCGAGGCGGTACGGCACCCACCCGAGGAGCACGCCGACGGCGGCGAAGGGCAAGAGCGCCGCGAGCTTGACGGCCTCGACGAGCACCACCCGGGGCGTCACTTCGAGCACTTCGAGCGACCAGGGGTCGCGCACCCCGAGGCCCTGAAGGATGCGAAAATACCGCTGGGCCGAGGCGGTCACGGCGTCGAGCCGGGCGGGGTCGTGTTGGGCCCAATGGTCGTACCGCGCGCGCAGGGTGAGGGCCCGGCGATGCTGGGCGCCGAGGCCCGCGGGCGCGCCCGCGGCGGTGAATTCGGCCACCCGGGCCAGGCCGTCAAGGAGGGTGTGGTTGTCGGCCTGGAGCACCACCCGATCGAGCGCCGCGCGGATGTCGTCGGTGAGGCGATCGACCGTGGCGCGCGGGTCTCGTCGGTAGTCGTCGAGGTAGTCGGCGACCCGGATCGCGGGGCCCAAGGTGAGCAGGCACCGCGAGCGAAAGGTCGCCTTCTCTTCGAAGTAGAGGCCCGCGGGCAGGATGCGCAGCGCGGCCGCGCCGGGCTTCTCGACCACCGCCGAGAGGGCGATGCGCGCGGCGCCGGTCTTGAGCGGCTTCATCTGCGGGTCGCTGTGCGAGGTGCCCTCGGGGAAGAGCGCCACCCAGCCGCCGCGGTCGAGGCGCTCGCGGCAGAGGGCGAAGGTCTCTTCGTTCTTCGCAGGGTCGCCGCCGCCTTGGCCCTTGTCGCGGTGGCGGTACACGGGGATGCCGTCGAAGGCCTCCATTGCGGCGCGCCCGAGTGGGTTGCCGAAGAGGGTGCTCTTGCCGAGAAATGAGACCGGTCGGTCGAGGCCCACCCGGAGCACGAGCGGGTCGAGGAGGGCGTTCGGGTGGTTCATCACCGCGATGACGGGTACGCCCTCGGGGACGTGCTCGCGGCCCTCAACTTCGAGGGTCGGATAGTAGAGCTTCAAGAGCCGAATGAAGAGCGTACGGATGAGCGGCGCGAGCATCCTAGACCTCTGTGCCTGCGGCCGGGAGCCTGCGCCACGCGAGGGCCCACACCGCCGCCGCGAGTGAGAAAAAGAGCGGTACGAGCATCACCGCGACGCTGAGCGAGCCGGTCGCGTCGCTCACCGCGCCGATGAGGGCGGGCGACACCGCGTCGCCGAGGGCGTGCATCGCGAGGAGGCTCACCGCGAAGCCCATCGCGCGCATCGAGGGCGGAAGGGCGTCGGCGAGCACGGCGTTCATCGGGCCCGTCGACACGAAGACGAAGAGCTCGGCGACGAAGATCACAGGCCATAGGAGCGCGGCGTCTTCGACGGCGAAGGCCGCGACGCTGAAGGGCACCGCCGCGAGCGTCGCGACGGCCGAGACGGCGAGGTAGGCGTGACGGGTGCGGGGCTTGAGCCGCTCGGCGGCCCAGCCACCGAGCACCGTGCCCAAGATGCCGGTGACCACCGTGAGCGCGCCGAAGAGCGTGTTGGCGCGGGCGCCGTCGAGGTGGCGCACCCGGGTGAGGTAGGTGGGCATCCATTGGGCGAGGCCGCCGAGCGCGAAGGTGTAGAAGGTCGAACCGAGCACGCTCCAGCGGTAGATGCGGTTCGCGGCGAGGGCGCGGAGGGTCTCGCCCAAGGGCAAGAGCTCGGGCTTCGCCTCGTCGAACTGGCCCCGCGGCGGCTCCTTCATCAAGAGCGCGCTCGCGGCGATCACGAGCCCCGGCAGGCCCACCGCGAGGAAGGCCGCGCGCCACCCGAAGTGGGACTCGACCTGGCCGCCGATGACGTATCCGAGGGCGCTGCCCACCGGGGTCGCGAGGTAGAAGAACGCCATCGCGCGGCCGCGGTCTTTGGGCCCGAAGAGGTCGCCCAAGAGCGCCGGCGAGAGCGTCGCGTAGGCGGCCTCGCCGATGCCCACCACGGCGCGCGAGAGCACCAACATGGTGAAGCTCTGGGCCATCGCGGCGGCGGCGGTGGCGAGGCTCCAGAGGGCCACCCCGAGCGCGAGCAGGCCCTTGCGCGGGCCGCGGTCGCCGAGGCGCCCGAAGAGCGGCGCGGTCACCATGTACACCCAGATGAACGCCGTCAGGGCGACGCCCTGCTCTTTGTCGTTCATCGGGATGTCGACACGAACCTTCTCGATGATCGCCGGCAGCACGAAGCGGTCGACGTAGTTGAGGAGGTTCATCACCGTCAGGATGCCGAGCCCGAGCCACGTCTCTCGTCGGCTCAGGGCACCTCGCGCGGGAGCCTCCGCGCCCGCCCCGGGTTCTCTTGCGCTCACCCTGTCGAAGCTACCAAAGCTCCGTCACTCGATGCGCGCCGAAAGTCGCGATCTGCGCTACCCTCGCTTGCAACTTTTTCGACCCGCGCGAGGGCGCCGGGTCTACGAGGCGAATCGATGGGTGTGCGTGCTGCGCGTCTCGGCGCGATCTGTGTCATTTCGTTGACCCGGCTGGCCTCGGCGCAGCCCGCGCCGGGCAACACCTCGGCGGCCGCGGCCGCTGCGGCCACGGGGCCCCAGGCGCGACCGAGCGACACCTTGGGGGCGGGCATCCGGCGCAACTCGGGCTCGGCGCCTTCGCTGGGCGACTTTCCGGCCGCTGACAGCAACGCGCCGACGCCGCCGCCGAGCCGCAACGCGCCCGCCGGGCCCCTCGGCGGCACCGGCACCGTGGCCGACGAGCGCGGCCCCCACGGCGAGATGCGCGGCTCGACCGGCCCGGCCCCGGGCGAGATCGACATGACCCGACCCATCGGCCCCGCCGACGTGGCGCGGCTCGTGCGTCGCTACGACCCCCAGATGCGAGGCTGTTATGAGCGTCTCACGGCCCGCGTGCGCAACGCCCCGGGGGGGCGCGTCGCGATGCGCTTCGTGGTCAACCGCGACGGCACCGTGTCACGCCCCGAGGCGAGCGAGCTGGCGGGCCTTCCGGCGCTGTCGGGGTGCCTGCGCGAGCAGCTGGCGCTGATGCGCTTTCCGCGGCCTGAGAGCGGGGTGCTGCCCTTCAACTATGCGATGGTCTTTGCGCCTCCGGCCCCGCCGCCGCCGCCAGCGCGGGGGCCTCGGGGTCGTCGCTGAGCCCGACCGAGAGGGCCACCTCGTCGTCGTCGTCGCCGAGGCTCAGCACCACCGTCGCGTCTCGGGCGGCGCCCTCCCACAGCACCGCCACCGCGGCTCCGGTCGCGTCGCGCCAAGGGGGCGTGAGGGCCTCGGCGCGGCAGGCCGTGGCGCCTTCGGGTCGCGCGAAGGTCAGGCGCCGCGAGAAGCCCGGCCGAGAGAGCTCGATCCAGCAATCGGGGCCCACTCTGAGCTCGGCCGTCACGACGCTGTTTTCGAGGCTCCAGCGCGGGCCTTGATGCGTCACCACGGCGCCCACGTTGCGCCGCGATGGCCCCCGGCTCCACCGCGCAACCCCGCGACACATCAACGGAAAGCTCTCACAGCCGCCGGCCGCCTCGAAGCTGGGCCCGAAGGCCGCGGGCCCGGCCTCGCGCCCCGTCACCCGACGGACGATCCGCGGCGCCCGGCTGCTGCGAAAGAACCGACGCCCGCTGAAGGTGCGCCAGGGGCCGAAGGTCACCTCGCCCTCGTCGGCCTCGTCGTCGTCGCTGTCGCGGCCGTCGACGCGCTCGGCGCGCGCTGCCGCGGTCGACGCTTCTGAGGCCGGGGCGGTGTCGTCTGCGCCACCGGGTTCAGACGACGCCGAGGCGGCCCTGGCGGGGGGCGCGGCGGGCCTCCAGGGGCGCGCCGAGGCGATGGGCGCGCGGGGCGCCGCGGGGGCGGGGTGATCGACGGCGACCGCAGGGCGGAGCGGCGCCGCCGGGAAGCCCACCGCCGCGAAGGCCGTGAGGGTGCAGAGCGCGAGGGCGGCGAGGGGGGCGAAGTCTCGGGCGACGGCGTGCATGCCCTTGCGACGGCAGAGGGGGCGAAAAGTTCCGCCGAAGGTGATCTTGCGTGGGTTGGGGCGACGAAATGGTGGCGGCCGAGGTCGCGGGTTGCCGCCGGGTGGTGGCTCGTGATGCTTTAGGGCCCGGTATCCGCCATGACGCACACGTTTCCGTTGTTAGAGCGATTGCCGCCGCGGGGTGAGTTTCTCTCCGGCGACGAGATCTTTTCTCGCTTTCTAGACTATGTCGGCGCCCGCGGGCTCTCGCTCTATCCCGCCCAAGAAGATGCGCTCTTAGAGCTCCTCGCGGGGCGCAACGTGATCCTCGCGACGCCCACCGGGAGCGGCAAATCGCTGGTCGCCACGGCCATGATCTTCAAGGCCCTCTGCGAGTCGAAGCGGGCCATCTACACCTGCCCCATCAAGGCCCTGGTGAGCGAGAAGTTCTTCGCGCTGTGCCAAGACTTCGGCCCTGAGAACGTCGGCATGCTGACCGGTGACGCGGCGATCAACCGCGACGCCCCGGTGCTCTGTTGCACCGCCGAGATCCTCGCGTCGATGTGCCTCCGCGAGGGCCACTGGGCCGCCGCCGACTTCGTCATCATGGACGAGTTTCATTACTACTCAGACCGCGAGCGCGGGGTCGCCTGGCAGATCCCGCTCTTGACCCTGAGCAGCGCGACCTTCTTGCTCATGTCAGCGACCCTCGGCGACGTGAGCTTCTTCGAGAAAGAGCTCACGGGTCTGACCGACCGAAAGACCGTCACCATCCGCGCGCGCGAGCGGCCGGTGCCGCTTCACTTCGAGTACCGCGAGACGCCCCTGCACGAGACCGTGACCGAGTATGTTGAGCGCTCGCGGGCGCCGATCTACCTGGTCAATTTCACCCAGCGGGCCTGCGCCGAAGAGGCTCAGAACCTCATGTCGGTCGATTACTGCACCCGCGACGAGAAGAAGGCCATCGCCGAGGCGCTCCGCGAGATGAGCTTCGACAGCCCGTACGGGCGCGAGATCGTGAAGTTTTTAAAGCACGGCCTCGGGCTCCACCACGCCGGGCTCTTGCCGAAATACCGTTTGATCGTTGAGAAGCTCGCGCAGCAAGGGCTCTTGAAGATCATCTTGGGCACCGACACCCTCGGGGTCGGGGTCAACATCCCCATCCGTACGGTGCTCTTTACCAAGCTCTGCAAGTACGACGGCGAGAAGACGGCCATCCTCGCGGTGCGCGATTTTCAGCAGATCGCGGGTCGCGCGGGGCGCAAGGGCTTCGACTCGGTGGGCTTCGTCGCGGCCCAAGCGCCGGAGCACGTCATCGAGAACATGCGCATGGAGGCCAAGGCCGGAGGCGACAGCGCCAAGCTGCGAAAGCTCGTGCGCCGGAAGCCGCCCGAGAAGGGCTACGTGCACTGGGATCGCAGCACCTTCGAGCGGCTCATCGGCGCCCAACCCGAGCCCCTCGTCTCGCGCTTTCGCGTGAGCCACAGCATGGTGCTCGCGGTGTTGCAGCGCACCGACAACCTCCACGACGGCGCCCGGGCGCTGCGACGGCTGATCTTGCGTTCGCACGGCACCGCGGTCGAGCGCCGACGGCACCTCAAGTACGCGTGGGAGATCTTCAAATCGCTCATCGAAGCCCGGGTGGTCACGACACAGCCCTCTGAGAACGGGTGGCGCTACGTGATCGACCGGGGGCTCCAGCTCGATTTCAACATTCATAACACCTTGGCGCTGTGGCTCCTCGACACTCTGCCCAAGGTCGACCGAGAGTCGCCCGAGTACGCGCTGAACGTCTTGACGCTGGTCGAGTCGATCCTCGAAAACCCTGACATCATTCTTCAGAAGCAGCTCGACGCGATCAAGCGCGAGGCCATCGGCGAGATGAAGGCCGCGGGGGTCGAGTACGACGAGCGCATCGCGCAGCTCGAGAAGCTCGAATACCCGAAGCCGCATCGAGAGTTCATCTACGACACCTTCAACGAGTTCGCGCGGCTCCACCCCTGGGTGGTCGCTGAGAACATCAGGCCCAAGAGCATCGCGCGCGAGATGTTCGAGCAGTACGCGAGCTTCTCGAACTACATTAAAGAGTACGACCTCGAACGCTCCGAGGGTGTGCTCTTGCGCTACCTCTCAGACGTGTACAAGACCCTCGTGCAGACGGTGCCCGCGTCGGCGCGGAGCCCCGAGCTTGTTGAGATCATCGCGTTCTTCAGGGCGAGCCTGCGCGAGGTCGATTCGAGCCTTGTCGACGAGTGGGAGCGGCTGCACGCCCTCGACGAAGACGGCATCCCCTCGGCCCCGAAGCGCGACGACGCCGCGGCCGAGCCGACCGGGCCGGTCGACATCACCCGCAACGCCAGGGCCTTCACCGCGATGATTCGGCAGGCCGTCTACCGCGTGGTCAGGGCCTTGGCCAACCGCGATTGGCCCACGGCGCTGCGGCTCGTCGACCCCCTCGCCGAAGACCCGCAATGGAGCGCCGAGTCGCTCAACGACGCGATGACTCCGTGGTTCGAGGCCCACGGTCGGCTGCGGGTCGATCACGCGGCCCGGGCCCCGTCGAACACCCGAGTGAACACCGAGCGCGACGCGATGTGGCGTGTCGAGCAGGTGCTCCTCGACGACGAAGACCACAACGACGGTCTTCTGATCTTCGAGGTCGACATTGAAAAGTCGAGGGCCCTCGGCCGACCGCACCTCGCGCTCTGCGAGGTCGAGGGCTGAGCGCCTTCGGGCCTCCGCCCGCTGGCGTCTTCGTTGTTCGTTGACGTGAGGGTCGTCTGTTGGCGCCGTCGGGCGGGCAGAGGGCCCGCCCCTCGGCCGACGGCGGTGGTCGCTAATACATGGCCGGGGGGCGCACGCTGGCTCCGCTCACGCCCGCGGGCGGCAAGACGAGCTGCTTCCGGTTGAACTCCTTCTCGGCCGCGAGCCGCGCGGCGCGCTCGGCCCTCACCGCGGCCTCGCGCTCGCCGATGAACACGGTGTACCGCGATGAGATCGCCAACAGGTGATAGAAGAAGTCCATGTCTTCTTGAGAGAGAAAGGCGCCGCAGAGGGCGTAGCCGATCCAGCTCGCTTTGAGCATCACCAGGTAATACCGGGTGTCGGTCCATTGGCCGCGCTCGAGGCGCTGCACGCGGATTTCGCACCAGCTCGTGACGAGCCAGAGCATGAAGACGAGGTAGATCCAGATGCCGACGCCGGGCAGGCCCTGCTCGCCGAGCAGCTGGTAGAACGACGAGTGCGCGACGTGGATGTCGTTCGGCACCGGCGCATAGGTGCGAAAACGCACGAGGAAGTTGCCCGTCCCCATGCCCCAGAGCGGGCGGTCTTTGGCCATGTTTCGGGCCGCCGCCCAGGCGTTCAACCGCCCGATGGCGCTCGCGTCTTTCTTCGACGCGCTGCCGATGGTCATAAAGCGCGCGACCACCTCGCTGGGCATGTTGAGCAGGCCCACCACGGCGCTAAAGACCCCGACCACCACGAGCCAGCGCTTGTGGTGGAGGCGGTACAAGAGATAGCCCCCCACGGCGCCCAGGCCCAACATGCCGCCGCGCGACAGGCTAAAGAGGATCATCAGCGCGATGAAGGGCAGGGTGCCCCAAGCGATGATCTTCGTGAGCCGCATCTTCGAGGTGAGCCCGAGCATGAAGAGAAAGGGCACCGCCATGACGCCGGCCATGGCCATCTCGTTGCGGTCGCCGGTGGCGCCCTCCCAGTTGCCGAGCCCGAGGTAGAACTTGTTGTAAAAGAAGGCCAGGCTCACCACGAACATGCTGAGCCCGATGGCCCAGAAGAGCTCGCGCATCTGCTTCTCATCGCGGATGAATGCGCAGATGAGGTAGTACTGCAAGAGCATCTTGAAATAGTTGTCGATCTGGGTGAGCGCCGGGCCCCAACAGGGCGCGTGCAGGGCGCTGTTCACCACAGAGAGAAACATGAATAAGATCGTCCAGTGAAAGCGGTCGCTGGTGATGCGATACCTTCGATAGAAGATCAGCAGAAAGCCTAGCGCGACGGCGTAGTACGAGATCGAGAAGCGCACCGTCTCCATGCCGAAGCCGATGTGCTCGTCGCCGGGCCGTACGTTGTCGCACACCACCATGCCGTAGACGGCCCAACGGGGGTTGCGGAGCAGCACCACCAACAGGGTGATGAGCAGAATGAGGTATCCGAGGGCGGTCTTCATCGCGGTGTGGATGCGCTCAGTGGAGGGTGCCGTTTTCGAGTTTGACCACGGTCTCGTAGAGCTCGCGGGCCGTTACATAATGAAGTACATACCGATCGGCGTCGCGGGTGGCGTCTTCGAGGGTCGTCAGCAGCCGGTCGAAGGGCCCGTCGGGCGTGAGGAACCAATCGGGCGCTGTGCCGTTGCAGCCGTGGGCGTGCAGCTTGATAAACCGGTGATTGGGCGCGCCCGGGAGGGCCGGGGCGTTGGCGATCCAGCTGGCGACCCGCATCGCCGCGGGGACGGGGTTCTCGGGTTCGAGCATGGCCGCCTCGATGCGGGGCACGAGCCCGCGGGCGCGCGACCGGAGGTGCAACCCGAAGGGCCCCGGGATGAGCATCAGCTCGCCGTCACGGCGGGCGCTCCCCACGGTGACCGGGCGGCCCGTCTCGTGGGCGCGGGCCCGGCCTGGGGCGCCCCGGGCGTAATACACCTCATTGATGCGCGGGGTCTGGCAGGGCGAGGGCACGCAGGGCAAGGTCATGTCGGCATAACAGCCCGTCTCGACCAAGACCGAGAGCTCATTGTTGACACCGCAGTAGAGGCCCTCAGGGTGGCTGTTGTCGAGGGCCCAGTTGCCGTGAATGAAAGCGTACTCGATGGTGCCGTCTTCGCGCGCGCGGAGGCAGCCGTGCTGGGTGTGCAACAGCTTTGCAAAGTCGGTGAGCGTCTGCCGAAGGTGATCGGCGGTGTCGTCGTCGTGGTGGAGGTGCACCTCGACGTCGACGAGGCCCCGCCCGCGCAACACGTTGATGCCGTCGAGGTGCTCGGGCCGATACTCTTCAACAGGGAAGAACAGCGAGCGAACGTGCGGCCGGCCCGCGTGGTCGCGGTGGCGATCGGCGATGGCGGGGTAGCGGTTGACCCAATCGGTGACCCGCGAACGCTCGACCTCGACGGTGGGGCGGCGCCAGCGCGGTTCATAATGGTCTGCGATGCAGACATAGAGATGCACCGGGCGGTGCGGGTCGGGCGCCTCGCGGCGGGCCAGCGATTCGAGGTACCCGCGGCCCCAAAGATGGACGCCCCGAGGGTCGACCCTTCTCAACAACGACGTCACGGTGCGCATGCGCGGCTCGCGAGTTTGGCGTCAAACCATGCGGTGTCGCCCCGCCCGCGCAGGGCCTCGGCGACCCGCGCGAGGAAGGTGTCAGCCCGCGCCTCCCAGCTCTCGCTGGCCAGAGACGCCGCCCGCAGCCCGCGGCGGTCGCGCTCGCCCGAGAGGGCGGCACGCAGCGCGAGGCCCGTCTCGGGGGCCGTGTCGGCGATGGCGACCTCGGGCGAGAAGGCCACGACCTCGGGGAGCGAGGTGGCCACCACGGGTCTGCCAGACGCGAGATACTCTCGTAGTTTCAACGGGTTGATGGCCTTTGTGAGGGTCGATCGTACGTACGGCAGCCACGCCACGTCGAAGCTCGCGAGGGCCTCGGGGAGCCGGGCGTAGGGCACCGCGGGCGCGAAGCGGATGTTGTCTTGTCGGAGCCGCGGGTCGACGGCGGTGTCGGTGGGGCCCACGAAGACGAAATCGTAGTCAGGGTTGGCCCTCGCGGTGTCGACCACCAGGGGAACGTCGAGCCGCGCGTCGACGAGCCCGAGGTAGCCCACCACCGGGCGGCCGCGCGAGACGCCGTCGAGGCGCGGGGTGCTCGGGTCGCTGGCCCGGCCGAGGTGCGCGACGTCGACGCCGTGGGGCAAGAGCGAGACCGCGCCCGAGCGGGGGACGCGGGTCTCGGCGAGCGCCTGGCTCGTGGCCAGCACCGCCGCGCAGGTGTCGAGGAGCTCGGCCTCAAGGCTGGCCGCGGCCTGCGCGTCGACCCCGGGCCAGTTGGTGAAATCGTCGACGCAGTAGTAGACGAGGCACTGCGAGCCCGCGAGCCCCGCGCCGTCGACGCCGTTGGGCACCGTGGTGACGACGATGGGGGCGTGCAGGCCCATGCGCCGCGCCGCCGCCGAGACGCGCTCGCGCACAAGACCGCGGTTGAGGGCGCGCAGGGCGTCAGGGCGCATCCACGGGAGCATCGGGGGCGAGACGACCTCGAGCTTGAGCCCCGGGGGCGTGGGGCCGAGGGCGCTCGAAGCGCGGGCCGCGCGCGGCGACAGCATCGACTGCACCTTGCGAACGACCCGCGCGGCGTCGCGGCGGTCGAGGCGCGGGGGGCGCAGCCCGAGGGTGTTGACCCAAAGCGTGGGGCACTCTCGCGCGATGCGGCGAAAGAGGTGCTGGACGCTCGACGGGTGGCCCCCCCAGTCGTCGCCGAAGACGATGAACGAGGGCGGCCTCATGCGACCTTCCGCGGGGCGGCGGGGCTGAGCAGGCCCTCGGCTTCGAGCACGGCGCGCACGGGGCCGAAGGCGAAATTCCGCACGAGGGTGGTGAGCCGCGCGGCCATGGTGTCGAGGTTGCGGTACCCGCGAAAGGTCGCGAGGCGACCGAGCTCGAAGCGCGGCTGGTGCGGGTCGACCTCCCAGGGGTGGAGGTACACCATGAAGGGCCCCTCGTGGGCGAGGCGACGGAGCCCCGCGAGGGTGTAGGCCATGGGCAAGAGCCGAAGGTACCCGCCCCCGCCGAGGGGCACGTTGCGCCCGAAGAGCCGCAAGGTGCTCGACGGAAACTCGACCAGGCCCTCGCCAGGCCCAGGCCCGAGACGATGCGGATGCCGCGGAAAATCAGGCACGCCGTAGCGGTCGTGGCGGATCGGGAAGATGCTCGCGTCGTAGAGAAACCCCTCGTCGCGGAGCACGTCGAGGGCCCAGAAGGTCTCGCGCACGACGCTGAAGGTCGGCGCCCTGTAGCCCGCCACGGCGACGCCCCCGGCGGCCTCGAGGGCGGCCTTGGCGCGGCGCAGATCGTCACGAAACGCCGCAGGGCCGAGGCGGGTGATCATCTGGTGGCCGTACCCGTGGCAGGCGAGCTCGTGGCCCTCGGCGACGATGCGCGCGATGAGCCCGGGGTGCCGCTCGGCGACCCAACCGAGGGTGAAGAAGGTCGCCCGCACGCCCTCGACGGCGAAGAGGTCGAGGAGGGCCGAAGTCTGCCCAACGACACGACTTTCGAGGCGATCCCATTCGTCGCGATCGACGGCGTTTGCGAGGCCCTCGACCTGAAAATATTCTTCGACATCAACCGAGAGTGCGTGGAGCGCCATAGGTCTCGCGGCGACGGTACCGCGAAAGACGCCGCGCGGCACAGGGGCCTTGACGGGGCACCGCCCCTGCGTGCGAACTGCCGCCTCGCGGAGCCCCCGGACGGTGTCAGGGCGGGGCGCCGAGAGGAGAGTCGTCGATGGCGAGCCAGGCCTTCGTAGTGCCCACCGTTCGGGTCGCCCGCGCGAGCGATCGCGCCCGGTGGAACGGGTACCTCAGCACCCACCCCGCGGCCTCGGTCTACCACCGCTGGGAGTGGGGCGAGGTCTTCGAGGCGAGCTACGCGACGCCGTACCTCCCGCTCATGGCGATGCGCGACGGGCGCGTCTCGGGGGTGCTCCCGCTGGTGAAGCTCTCGGGCCCGATCACGGCCACGCAGCTCGTCTCGATGCCTTACTTCGGCCACGGCGGCGCCCTCGCCGACGACCTCGAGAGCTACCGCGCCCTTCTCTCGGCGGCCGAGGCGCTTCGGGTCGAGACCCGCGCCCGTCGGGTCGAGCTCCGGCACGCCCACGCCCTCGACCCCGCGCTCACCGCCGCGATGCCCGCCCGCGACGACAAGGTGCTCTTGCGCCTCGCCCTGCCCGAGAGCGAAGAGGCGCTCTTGAAGCAGCTCGGCGCGAAGAACCGCGCCGACATCCGACGCCCTGAGAAAGAGGGCATGACCGCGGTGGTCGGCGGCCGCGCGCTCGTGCCCGAGTTTCACGCGGCCTACACCGCGGTGATGCGCGACCTCGGCAGCCCGTGCCACAGCGCCAGGGTCTTCGCCGAGGCCGCCGAGGTGATGCACGACCGCGCCTTCGTGGTGGTCGTCCGTTACGAGGGTCACCCCGTCGGCGGGGGCTTCGTGGTGGGCATGGGCGACACCGCCGAGATCCCCTGCGCGGGCTCGCTCCACGCGCTCAGCCGGCTGCGCGGCAACATGCTGCTCTACTGGACGGTGATCCGAGAGTGCATCCGCCGCGGATACAAGACCTTCAGCTTCGGCCGCAGCAGCGCCGACTCGGGCACCTTCGCCTTCAAGAAGAACTGGGGCGCCGAGCCTACGCCCCTCGCGTACCACTACCTCCTCGGGCGCGGCGAAACCTTGCCCACCCTGCGCGGCGACAACCCCAAGGTCGCCAAGGTGGTGAGCGCGTGGCAGCACCTCCCCCTCGCGGTGGCCAACCAGGTCGGGCCGCGGGTCGTGCGCTGGCTGCCCTGAGGGGCCTCAGCGCGGGCTGTGACGGCGCCTTCTGAGCGCCCAGGCCAGGCTCGCCGCCAAGGGCCCCAAAGCGACCCCGCTCGGGCCCCCGGGCGCCCCTGGCGCGGTGCAGAGGCAGGTGCGGGCGTGGAGCTCGCCGCGCGGCCTCCGACGGCGTCGTCGCGGCGTCGCGGAGGCGGCCTCGGCGCTTTGCGCGCGCGCTTCGAGGCCCGGGCCGGTGGGGCTCGCGTCGTCGTCATCGACCGGCGCGTTGGCGCCGATCACGACGTGCTCGAGGGCGGGCTCGGGGCGCGCCGTCGCGGCGGGGCGCGTGTGGCGGATGTCGAAGCGGTCGAGCACGGTGCCGTCGGCGCGCAGGGCCGTGAGCTGGAGCCGCTGCGGGTCAGCGTCGACGCGGATGTAGTGATGGGCCGACACGAACGAGTCGGTGAACTCGAAGGGCCTCCGCTGCCGATAGAGCGGCGCGCCGCCCCCGCCGGTGACGACGAAGCGCAGCCCGCGCTCTTCGCCGCGCTCGTAGATGTGGTCGTGACCGGCCACCACGAGGTCGACGTTGTAGCGGCGAAACAGGTCGACGAGCCCCGCCCGGCGCAGGGTGTTGTTGGGCCCGTGGGGGCCGCTCGAGTGCATGCCCCAGTGCATCACCACGAGGAGAAAATCGTCGGGCCCCTCGCGCCGCGCCCGGGCGAGCTGCTGCTCGAGCCACGGTCGCATCGGGGCCTCGGCCCAGTTCTCGTAGGCGTTCGAGAGGATCATCCGAATGTGCCCGTAGTGCAGCGAGTAATCGAGCTCAGGGTTGGGCGAGTCGGGGTCGCAGTGGATGTACTTTCTGAAGTTCTCGATGCCCTCGTGCGAGGGCGGCCTGAGCTCGTGGTTGCCGATCACGGGGATGAACAGCGTGTCGCGCAGGAGCTCGCGTTCGATCTCGAAGAACTGCTGCCAGTCGCGCTCGCGGCGCCCGTCTGAGACGAGGTCGCCGGTGTGCACGACGAAGTCAGGCGCCTCGCGCCGAATCGACTCGGCGATGGCCGCGTGCGCCGCGGCGTGCGAGCGCGTGTCGCCGTAGAGCACGAAGCGAAACGACTCGGCCCCCGCGGGCGCGGTGCTGAAATGGCCCTCTTGCGGCGTGAGCCCCGGCCCCGAGAGCGTGTAGCGGTACCGAAGCCCCGCGGTGAGGCCCGACACCACCAGCTCGTGCAAGACCCCGGGGCCCGCGCTGTGCACCGTGACCGGCGCCGACCCCCGCGCGCCCTCGCGCCACACCTGCACCGAGACCGCGCCCGGGGTGCCGCGCTCGGCCAGGATGGTCACCCGACCGGGGCGCTGATTCATCACCCAGGGGCCCTTGCGGAGCCGCTCTTGACCGTAGGCCGTGTGGCCCGCGGCGAGCACGCCGACGCTCAGGGCCAGCGCCGAAAGGCAGGCCCCGAGGCCCGACACACGACGCGACGACCACGGCCAGAGCACCCGCTCACGCTAACGTCTCTCAGCCCTTTGCGCAAAGACTGCGTGCCCCGGGCGCGGCGATTCGACCATGCGCGGCGTGCATGATCGGGCGAAGCTTCATGCGCGGCGCGGGGGTCATGGCTCGGGGGCTTCGAGGCCCGTGCGGGTCTCGTCGGGGGCCGCCGGGGTCGCCGCGAAGCAGCGCCGGTCGTCGTCGAGGGCCGCGGCGAGGCGGGTCACCAGGGCGCCGCGCCACGCGTCGTCGCCGGGGTCGCGGAGCGGCACCCGGAAGCGCGCGCCGCGGATGGTGGTCGTGACGGCGAAGCTCCCGATGCGGGCGCCGTCGAGGGTGAGGGCGAGGTGGTAGGGGGCCCGCGCGGGGTGCAGGGCGGCGTCGCGGGCGAGGGCGTTCGAGAGGGCGCTGAAGCGTAGGGCGCCCTTGACGTCGAAGGTGCCGACGAGGCTCGCGGGGCCGTCGGCGGTGGCGTCTTCGAGGGCGGTGATGTGACCGGCGGTGCGGGCGGCGCGGCCGAGGCGGTCGAGGGCGGCGTCCCAGGCGAACCATTCGAGGCGCGGGGCGTCGAGGCAGCGCGGTGCGGGGCGCTGCGGTGCGGGCGCGAGCACTCCGTTCGCGGCCGGCCCTGCGCAGGCGCCGAGGGCGACGAGGCTGAAGACCGCGGCGCGCTTCATGGCCGCCGGATGCGCGGGTCGAGGACGGCGTAGGTGAGGTCTGACACGAGGGTGCCCGCGAGGATGCCCGTCGAGGCGAAGATCACCGTGCCCATGATCACCGGGAGGTCGAGGCCCGTGATCGACTCGAAGGCGAGGCGCCCCATGCCGGGCCAGGCGAAGATCGCCTCGGTGACGATGGCGCCCGAGAAGAGGGCGCCGAACGAGAGCCCGAGCGAGGTGATGACCGGCAAGAGGGCGTTGCGCAGGGCGTGGCCGAGCACCACCTGCACCTCGGAGAGGCCCTTGGCGCGGGCCGTTCGCACGTACTCGGTCTGGAGGATCTCGACCATCTCGCTGCGCACCATGCGCGCCTGCGAGGCGGTGCCGAGGAGCCCGATCACCATGGCGGGCAAGAGCCCGTGCCGCACATGGTCGAAGAAGCCCTCGCCGTAGCCGCCGATGGGGAAGAGGCCCAAGCGGAAGGCGAAGACGATCAAGAAGAGCTTGCCCGACAAGAAGGTCGGCGTACTGATGCCGACGAAGGTCGCCCCGAGGATCAGGCTCTCGAAGCGGGTGCCGCGCTTGAGCGCCGCGAGGGTGCCCACCGCGATGCCCACGAAGAACTCGAACGCGAGGGTCATCACGCCGAGGAGCAGCGTGCGCGGGAGCCGCTGCGCGATGAGCCGCGCGACGGGCTGGTGGTACCGGAAGCTCTGCCCGAGGTCGCCCCGCGCGAGGTGGCTGAGGTAGTGCGCGTACTGAACCCGCGGCGGGTCGTCGAGGTGGTAGAAGCGGCGAACGAACGCGCGGTCGCGGGCCGAGGCGTGGGGCCCCGCGATCGCGGTCGCCGGGTCGCCCACGCGCAGGGTGCCGACGAAGGTCACCGAGGCCACGAACCAGAGCACGAAGAGCGCCCAACCGAGGCGTCGCGCGAGGTACCTGAGCATCAGAGACCTCCGAGCGAGGCGGCGAGGAAGGCGAGGGGCCCGTACCCGCTGCGGCGGCGCGATTCAGACAGCATGAAGGCGCGGGTCGGGAGGTCGAGCCAGGTGTCGCCGACGTACTCGTTCCACACAGGGTGGGGGGTGAAATTGCGGACGTAGGGTTGCACGACGTGCACGTCGACCGGGGTGGTCATGAAGGTCCACGGGGCGTCGTTCAAGAGGATGTCTTCGGCGTCTTGGTACATCCGCAGTCGCCGCGCGCGGTCGCCCTCGATCTTGGCCCGGTCGAGCAGCGCGTCGAGGCTCGGGTTGCGGTAGAACGCGTGGTTCGAGCTGCCGTCTTCGGCGATGCCGCGCGAGTGAAAGTTGGGCTCGATGAAGTTCGACGGGTCGGGGTAATCCATCGCCCAGCCCGTGAAGGCCATCTTCACGGTGTGCCGCCGCCCGAGCGAGGTGTAGTACACGCTGTTGCTGGCCTGCTTGATGCGCACCCTGATGCCGATGCGCGCGAGGTCGGCTTGCAAGAGCTGCCCGTACACGAGCCCCGCGTCGCCGTCGCCGATCCAGAGCTCGACCTCGTCGGCGAGGCCCTCGGGGTGCCCTGCGAGGCTGAGCTCGCGGCGCGCCGCGGCGAGGTCGAAGCGCTGCGCGCCGGGGGGCTGCGCGCGGTGCCCGGGGATGCCCGGCGGGTAGAGCGTCGCGGCGGGCGTGATGCGGTAGTTGCGCGCGCGGCAGAGCGAGTCGCGGTCGACGGCGAAGGTCACCGCGCGGCGGACGTGAACGTTGTCAAAGGGCGGCATCTCGCAGTTGGTGAGGAGCGCGCCGATGGTGGCGCCCGGGGTGCGCGTCACGTACGGCCGCCAGGCAGGGTTGCGGAGCACCGAGACGTAATCTGCGGTCGAGAGCGAGTAGGTGTGCGCGAGCTCGAGCTCGCCCGCGAGGAAGCGCATGTACTGAAGGTGCCGCGCCACCGAGAGCTCGAACACGACCCGGTCGAGCCAGGGCCGCGGCGCGTCGTAATAGTAAGGGTTTCGACGCAGCACCACGCGCACGTTGGGCTCCCAACGTTCGAGCACGAAGGGGCCCGCGCCGAGGCCCTCGCGACCGAAGCGCTCGTCGCCCATCGCCTCGACCACCTCGCGCGGCACCGCCGCCGCGAAGCGCATCGCGACCACGTTGAGGAAGGTCTGATCGGCCGCCGTGAGCCGCACCACGAAATGCCGCGAGTCGGCGCAGGAGAGGCCCGAGAGGTGCGCCGCGCGGCCCCCACGGTATGCGTCGAAACCCTCGATAAGCCTGAAGTTTTCGGCGCCAGGCGAGGGCAGCCTGCGGGCGTCGAGGGCGCGCTCCCACGAGTACACGAAATCGTCGCAGGTGATGGCGCGGCCGTTGGCGAAGCGGATGTTGTCGCGCAGCGCGAAGGTGAACGCGCGGCCGTCGGGGCTCACGCGCCACCCCGACGCGAGGGCCGGCACGAGCTCGGCCGAGCCCGGCGCGTAGTTCACCAGGCCCTCGTACATCAGCCGCGTGGGGATGCCCGCCACGGTGTCGTTGGTGAGGGCCGGGTCGGTGGTGGCGATGTCGGCGTCGTAGGCGAAGCGCAGCGTGCCGCCGCGGCGCGGGGTGACGCTGCCGGCCCCGAGAAAGCGCGGGGTCTGGTAGGGGTCGCGGCACCCCAAGAGCGCCGCCATGAGGGCCGTGAGCGCGAGGGCGAGGCGGGTCATCGGGGGCTCAGCTCCGCGGGTCGAAGGCGTCACGCAGGGCCTCGCCGAGGAGGTTGAAGCCGACCACCGTGACGAGGATGGCGAGGCCGGGGATGAGCGTCAGCCGCGGGGCCGCGCGGGTGAGCGACTCGCTCTCTTGCAGCATCGAGCCCCACGACGCGGCGGGGGGCACGACGCCGACCCCGAGGTACGACAGCGCGCTCTCGGCCACGATCATTTCGGCCACCAGGGTCGTGGCGATCACCACCACCAGCGAGACGAGGTTGGGCATGAGGTGGCGGGTCATGACCCTGAGGTGCGAGGCCCCGAGGGCCCGCGCGGCGACGACGTAATCGAGGCCCTTGAGCTGCAAGACCTTGGCGCGAACCTGACGGCTCATCGAGGGCCACGAGAGGCCGCCGAGTACCACGAAGACGAGCCACAGGCCGGGCCGGTGAATGATGCGGTTGAGCGCCATCACCACCAAGAGGAAGGGGAAGCTCATGAGCGCGTCGACGGTGCGCATGAGGCCCGTGTCGACCCATCCGCCGAAGTAGCCCGCGATGAGGCCCACGGTGGTGCCCACCAGCACGACGATGGTCGTGGCCGCGAAGCCCACCGCCAGCGAGACGCGCCCGCCGTAGAGGAGCCGAGAGAGCTCGCAGCGCCCCACCGGGTCGGCCCCAAGCGGGAAGCGCGCCGTCGGCCCGATGGGCACGCCCTCGGTGGTGAGCGTCTCATTGCGGTACGGGAGGTTCGGGTCGTGCGGGCTCAGCACCGGCGCGAGCAGGCTGAAGAGCATCACCAATGCGACGAGGGCCGCACCTACGAAGGCGCCGCGGTTCTTCTTGAAGCGCGCGATCGCCCGGGGGTCAACGAGGGCCATGGGGCGGCGAGTCTGCCGCGTCGTCGCCCACGGGGGAAGGGAGCGCGAGCACCGCCCCGCTCGTCGGCGCGAGATGCCGCGCGATCACCGCCGCGAGGGCCTCAGGCTGTTCGATCGAGGGCGCCGCCCCGGCCCCCGAGAGCACCTCAAGCCGCGCCCCGCGGATGCGGCTCGCGAGGCGCTGCCCGAGCCCCAAGGGGATGCGGTCGCGGTCGCCCCACACCACCGCCGTCGGGCAGCGAATCTTGCCGAGCTTCACCTCAAGCGGCGCGGGGTCGCCGTCGAGCATCTTGAGCGCTTTGTACGCGCACTCGCGCGCCTCGGGCGGGTCGAAGTTCTCGTAGAAGCTGTCGACGAGGCGGCGGTCGTAGGCGTACCCCGGCGCGAACACCTCGTTTCGAAAGTGCTGGTGAAACAAGATCCGCCCCCAGAACTGCTTGAAGACCGCGGCCCCCAAGACGGGCAGGGTCGGCAGCCGCGCGCGGAAGCTCCGCGGGTACACAAAGGCCGGGGCGCCGCTCACCACGAGGCGCTCGACGCACTCGGGGTGATCGGCCGCGAGGGTGAGGGCGACGGTGCCGCCGAGGCCCTCGCCGACGATCGAGGCCCGGGGCGCGTTCACCCCGGCCAGGAGGTCGTAGAGGGTGCTCGCCAGGGCCTCGCGGGTGAAGGGGTACCGGGTGGGCTTCTCGCTCGCCCCGAAGCCCGGGAGGTCAGGCGCGACGACCCGGTATTGCTGCGCCAAGGTCGGGATCACCCGCCGCCAGATGCGATGGTCTGAGAAGAGCCCGTGCAAGAGCACGAGGGTCGGCCCTTCGCCCGCTTCGACGTAATGAACCCTCACCCCGCGGAGCACGAGGCCCTGGGCCCGAAGCTCTGCAAAGTGGGGCGAGGTTGTTGACTCGGTGGCGCCCACTCGCTTGAAGGCCCAGACGCTACGATCGCTTGGGCCGCGCGGCAAGGGCGCCCCGCGACGCATTCCGCCCCGGGTCACCCCCGCGCCCGTCGCCGCGCGGCGGCCCCCGGGAGGCCGCCCGGAGCCCCTTCGCAGCGTCGCCGAACTCGCGTAGAACTCGCCCCCGAAGAGGCACCCATGGCGATTCTGAACGACGAGTGGCGGCAGCTTTTGGCCGACTACAAACAGTACCACGACAACCCCATTTGCGAGGCGACGCATGTGGTGGGCATCCCGATGATCCTCGCGTCGCTGCCGGCGATGATCGTGCCGCCGGTGGGCGTGTCGATGTTCACCGCGGGCTGGGCGCTTCAGTTCGTGGGGCACTGGTTTCAGGGCAACGAGCCGAAGTTCTTCGGCGACAAGCGCAACCTCGCGGTGGGCGTGATCTGGTGGGCCGACACGGTGCTCCGCCCGACGGGCCTCAACGAGACGCTCTTCGGCAAGGCCGCCTGAGCGCGCTCGGCCTGCGGGGCGCAGGTCTGTGGGTTGAGACCCACGCTCCGCAGCGTCGATTTGGATCGCACGTGATGAACGGCGCCGCCGCGCGAGGCAACGCACCCCCTCATGAAGTTTCGTCATGTCGGGCCGGTCGTCGCGCTGAGCTTGCTCTGGGGCTGTGGCAGCTCGCAAAACGGCGGCGCGGCCACCGACGCGGGCTCAGACCTCGGCGCCGACCTTCCCCCGGCCGACACCGGCCAAGACGCGGGCCCTGGTGACGTCGGCGTCGATGCGGGCCCTGGCGATGTGGGCGTCGCCGACGCGGGGCCTGGCGATGTGGGCGTCGCCGACGCGGGCTCTGGCGATGTGGGCGTCGCCGACGCGGGCTCTGGCGATGTGGGCGTTGACGTGGTCGTGGCCGACGCGGGGGTGTGCGCGGCGAACACGGGCAACTGCGACAACAACGCCAGCAACGGCTGCGAGACCGACCTCAACACGTCGAACATGCATTGCGGCTTCTGCGGCGCGGCGTGCCCGGCGGGGCAGACCTGCTTCGAGGGCGCGTGCGGCACGGCGACGGCGCTGTCGGCGGGCACCGTGCACACCTGCGCGATCCGCGGGGGGCGTGTATTTTGTTGGGGCGAGAACGGCTCGTGGCAGCTCGGGCGCGCGACGCCCGCGGCCTCTCCGACGGCGCTCCGGGTCGACGAGGTTCGCGACGCGGTCGAGGTGGCCGTCGACGGCAACTTTACCTGCGCGCGGTTGAGCTCGGGGCGGGTTCGTTGTTGGGGTGAGAACAACGCGGGCCAGCTCGGTGCCGGGCTCGCCGTGGGCTCGGGGATGCGCTTCGCGCCGAGCGACGTCGAGGGCATCACCGACGCCCTTTCGGTGCGGGCGGGCTCGGGCTTCGCCTGCGCGGTGCGGGCCGGGGGGCGGGTGTCGTGTTGGGGCTCGAACGGCGCGCGGCAGCTCGCAGACGGCGCGGCCGAGACGGTGATGCACTCGGCGGTTCCGCGAGAGCTGCCGAGCCTTCAGAATGTGACGAGCTTGGCGCTCGCGGGGCACGGCTGCGCGGTCACTTCGGTCAATACGGTGTTCTGCTGGGGGCGCAACGTCGCGGGCGAGGCCGGCGTGAGCCAGTCGCCGCTCAGCGCCGCGGTGCAGGTGCCGGGCGTCTCAGGGGTCGTGAAGGCGGCCGCGGGGGTCGGCTACACCCTCGCGGTGCTCAGCGACGGCACGGTGTGGTGCTGGGGCGAAAACGGCGCGGGTCAGTGCGGCAACCGCATGCGCGGGGCCTCGCGCATTCCGCCGGGCGCGGTGCCGGGCCTCAGCGACATCGTCGACGTGACGGCAGGCGTTCAGTCTGCGTGTGCGGTCAACCGTACGGGCCAGGTGTACTGCTGGGGCAGCGGCAGCCGGGGCGAGCTCGGCACCGGGGTCATGACCTTCTCCAACGCCGACCCCACCGTCGTGCCCATGCTGACCGACGTCGAGGCCCTCGTGGGCTTTCCGAATTTCGCGTCGGTTCAGGCCAACCACCGCTGCGCGCTGCGCCGCCTCGCGAGCAACCGCGTCTTCTGCTGGGGCTACAACGAATACGGCCAGGTGGGCGACGGCACCACCGAGACCCGCGCCGCCCCGGTGCTCGCGCTCCAGCTCCCTTGACGCGAGGCTCGCGCGGGGCTCCGTCGCGGGCCACACTCGGCCCGTGCTCGCGACCCTCGTCTTTGTTGCGCCTCGTACCGACGCGCTCGGCCTCACCGCGCCACACGGCTCGGGCGCGCGAGACCCCCGCGTCGCGACCCTCGCCAGGCTCGCAGACCTCGCACGCCAGCAAGCGCGCGCGATACTCTGCCTCGGCGCGCCCGCGTGGGCCGCATCGCTGGGGCTCGACCCCGGGCTGAGCGTCGCGCCCACGGCGCCCGAGACCCTCGCGGGCCGACTCGAAAGCCGCGCCGTGTACCTCGCCGGCGGCACAACGCAGGTCGAGATTCTTCAGCTCGCCCAGGCGCTCTGTGAAGACCGTCGCGAGGTCGTCGTGCTCGACGACGCGTGCTTCGACGCGCGGCCGAATGTGCACCTCCGCGCCCTGTCGACCCTGCGCGCGATGGGCTGCGCGGTCGCGCCCTGGAGCCGCCTCCTCGCCGACCCCGGGCGCGTGACCCTCGGGGGCTACGCCTCGGGCGACGCGGCGCTCTACACGGGCCGCCTCGCGCCGCACCCCGCGGGCTCGCACTTCGCCGCGGTCGACGCAGAGGTCGCGTGGCAGACGGCGCTGCACCGGGGCGGCGTGGTGCCGCGACAGATGGCGCTTCAGGGCGAGGTGCGCGACGGAGTCGTGCCGCTCTACCGCCACCCGCTCGATTTCAACCCCGAGATGGTGCCCTTTACGCCCGCCGTCGAGGCGCTGCGACGCGCGGCCGAGGGCCTCGTCGGGCACCCGCTCAACCACGCGCTCGTGCAGCGGTACCGCGACGGCCGCGACTGGATCGGCGAGCACAGCGACAAGACCCTCGACCTCGTCGCCCACTCGAAGATCGTCAACGTTTCGCTCGGGCGAACGCGCACGATGACCCTCCGCCCCAAGCGCGTCGGGGCCGCCCCCGCCGAGACCGAGCGGGTGCCCATGGTCGACGGATCGCTCTTCGTGCTCGGCCCCGCGAGCAACGCCGCGTGGCTCCACGCCATCACCCAAGCCCGGGCCCTCGAAGACGACGGGCCGCGCATCTCGATCACCCTGCGCCACATCGGCACCTTCCACGACCCGCGGACCGGCGCCGTCTGGGGTGTCGGTGCCCCTTGGGCCCGCCGCGCCGACGCCCTCGCCGCTCTCGACGCGCGACCCGCGCCGGACCGAGAGGCGCGTCGACGCGAAGCCGAGCGCATGCTCGCGTGCTTTCGCGACGAGAACGCGAGCGAGGTCTACGACCCCGAACGCTACGCGCCGGGCTTCGAGGTGCTCGACCTCAGCGCGCTCAACGTCGCGGTGTAAACTCTTGATATTACAGCAGAATCAGGGTGTGGCGGGGGCCGGCGGCGGGGCGGGCGCGGGCCTCGGGGCGCTGTCGTCGGCGCTCGGCGGCGCGATGCGGGCGACGAGCCAGCGCTCGAGGTCTTCCATCACCTGCTCGCGCTCGGGCTCATGGATGAGGTCGTGACGCAGCCCGCGGTAGAGGGTGAGGGTGTGGTCTGGGTTTCGTGCGCGCTGCACGAGTTCGACGGTGCCGCGCGGGTCGGTGAGCGTGTCGATGGTGCCGTGAAGCCCGTACACGGGCACGTCGAGGGTGTCGGCCCGGGCCCAGATGCGCTCGAGGGCGCGCACGAGCGAGGCGGCCGTTCGCGCGGGGCCGCTCGGTTGGTAGACCAAGGGGTCAGCGTCCATCTCGCGCACCACCGCGGGGTCGCGCGAGAAGGCCTCGTTGGGGGTCTCGACGGCGCCGAAATTCGGCAAGAGCGCCGCCGCCAGGGGCGTGGCCGCGGCCTCGATGGGCGCGCGGTTGATGCGCAGCGCGGGCGCCAGCACCACGAGGCCCGCGAGGTTCGGGCGCCGTTCGAGCGTGTGCAGCGTCACCACCGCCCCGCCGACGCTGTGCCCGAGGAGGAACACCGGGCGCCCCGGCTCGCGAGCCCGCACGCTTTCGAGGAAGGTGCCGAGGTCGTTCGAGAGCGCGTCGAAGCTGTCGAGCGCGGCGTGGCGGCCCTCAGAGTGCCCGTGACCGCGCATGTCGTACGCGTACACCGCGAAGCCGCGGCCCACGAGCCGGGTCGCGAAGGCGCCGTAGCGGGTGCTGTGATCTTTGAGCCCGTGGTGAATCACGAGCACGGCCCGCGGGTCGCCCGTCCGCGGTCGCCAACGCTGCTCAAAGAGCTGCGTGCCGCCCTCTCCCGTGAAGCGCCCGGTCTCGTGCGCGACCGCCTCGCTCGGGGTGGGGGCGGCTTCGGTGAGGGCGCGGTAAGGCGGCGCCGTACACGCCGAGACGAGGGCGACTGCAATCAGGCCGAGGGCCCATCGACGGCGGATCATCGTGCACCTGTGAGGTCAATGCCGAGGGTGAAGCTGAGGGTCTGGGCCTGCATGAATTCGCGGTACATCACGCCGAACGAGACGCCGCCCCCGGCGCTGTAGGTCGACCAGTAGTGGTGCTGCCGGGCGAAGCGCACCGAGAGGCCGAGCTCGAACTCGTCGGTGAATTTGAAGGTGCCGCTGCCGTTCTGGCGAAAGTCTGAGCCGAAGATCCAGCCCGCGTTGGCCCAGAGGTTGAGCCGCACCGGGCCGAGGTTCTGAGCCACCCGCAGCTCGACCGGGATGCGCCCGCCGGTGGGCACCGCGCTGCCGATCCGCGAGACGCCGACGCCGCCGCAGAGCGACGCGAAGTTGGCCTCGCCCCAGCGCAGACCCGCGCCCGCCAGGTACCCCTGGACGCGGTACCCGAAGCCTCCAGAGCCGCCCAAGAGGTCGGCGTCGGCGCCCACGCAGTACGCCCCCGTGCCGCCGAGGAGGTTGCGGCTCCGAAGGTAGAAGCCCCCGGCGGTGTCGAGGGGGTTGAAGAGCGGCGTGTGAATCGCGCCGAGGAACTCGCCGCCGAGCGAGAGGTCGACGACATGGCGGAGGCCCTCGCGCATCACCTCAGAGGGTTGGGCGTATTCGGCGCGTTGGGCCCGCGCCAGCGTCGGGGCCAGCGAGAGCGTCGCGCCCAGGAGCAGGGGTGTGAATTTCATGGTCGTCACGCGAAAGTGGAGAACACCGCGTCGGGAGGCAAGACGAACCTTTTCGAGCCCGACGCCGTCGGCCGCCGGGCGTGTCGCGTCACACACGCCCCGAGCGTCACGGTGCCCCACAACGTTCGACCCGCGCGGGTCGGATTGGGAAAACGCACCGAGGCTCCGAACCCGAGGCTCGAAGCCCGCAGCCGACGCGTCTCTCGGTGTGCGGGGCGAGGCGCGGTCGAGGCCCCGGCGGGCACGCCAGGGAGGCTCAGTCTTCTTGGACGGCGGCGCGGTTCTCGTCGCGCAGCGAGCGGCCGTACTTCAGCGCGGCGTCGCGCGCGTCGTAGGCCCTGACGATCTTGGCCACCAAGGGGTGCCGCACCACGTCGATGTCGGTGAAGTTCGTAAAGCCGATGCCCTCGACCCCCGCGAGGAGCGTGATCGCGTCGCTGAGCCCGCTCTTGCGGCCCTCGGGCAGATCGACCTGCGTCACGTCGCCGGTGATGATCGCCTTCGAGTCGTATCCGAGCCGCGTGAGAAACATCTTCATCTGCTCGGGGGTCGTGTTCTGCGCCTCGTCGAGGATCACGAAGCTGTCGTTGAGCGTGCGGCCGCGCATGAAGGCGAGGGGCGCCACCTCGATCGAGCCGCGCTGGATGAGGGCCTGGGCCTTGTCGAGGTCCATCATGTCGTGCATGGCGTCGTAGAGGGGGCGGAGGTAGGGGTTGACCTTCTCGGCCAGGTCGCCCGGCAAGAACCCGAGCTTCTCGCCCGCCTCGACCGCGGGGCGCGTCAAGATGATGCGCTTGACCTTCTTCTGCATCAGCGCCGACACGGCCATGGCCATCGCGAGGTAGGTCTTGCCCGTGCCCGCGGGCCCGATGCCGAACACGATGTCGTTGTCGCGGATCGACTCGATGTACTTCTTCTGGGCGATCCCCTTGGGGGCGATCACGCGGTGCCGCGCGCTCACCAGCACCACGTCGTGGAAGATGTCGTGCAGCTTCATGTCAGGGTGATCGCGCAAGAGCCTGACGGCGCGGGCCACGTCGTTGGCGTGCACCTCGTTGCCCTCGCGGATCATCTGGCTGAGCTCGGCCACCGCGCGCTCGGCGAAGGCGACGTCTTCGGCCGCGCCCTGGAGGTGAATCTGGTTGCCGCGAGAGCCGAACGAGACCCCCGTCTCGGTCTCAAGGATCCGAAGGTGCTCGTTGCGCGGGCCGCAGAGGGCCATCAACAGCGCCGGGTCGTGGATCTCAACCTGCGCCGTCGAGACCGCCGCCGCGCCGCGGCCCGAGGGAGTTGAACGATCTTTGTTGGAGCTTGAACCGTCGCGGTTGGCCATAGAAGTGCGACGCTAGCACGCCCCCTCGAAGGCGCCGCCACTTCGCTGCAATTGCCGCGCTGCGTGACGCTACGGCGGGCCCTCGCGGCGCCCGGGCCTGACCACCGCGGCCAGCGCCGCGAGGCTCTCGTCGAAGGGGTCGGGGCGGTGCATGCCCTGGCGCAGGAAGCTCTCGATGAGCGGCCAGCGCGCGAGGGCGGCGTCGGTGGTGGGGTCGCTCCCGCGGGCGTAGGCGCCGAGGGCGATGAGGTCGCGCCGCTCTTCGTGTGCGGCGAGCCAGCGCTTGAGCGTCGCCGCGTCGTCGCGCTGGGCCTCGGCGGTCACCTGCGGCATCGTGCGCGAGACCGAGGCCACCACGTCGACGGGCGGGCTCTGGCCGCGGGTGAGGAGCTCGCCGCGCAGCACCAGGTGCCCGTCGAGCACGCTCAGCGCCTCTTCGGCGATGGGGTCGTCGAGGGTCGGGCCTTCGACCAGCACCGTCATCACCGCCGTGATCGCGCCCTCGGCGCTCATGCCGCAGCGCTCGATCAGCCGCGGCAACAAGCCAAACACGCTCGGCGGAAAGCCCCTCCGGGTGACCGCCTCGCCCGCCGCCAGGCCGAGCTCGCGCTGCGCCCGCGCCACCCGGGTCAGCGAGTCGAACACCAAGAGCACATGCCGCCCCTGATCGCGAAAGTGCTCGGCCACGCTGAGCGCCGTGTGCGCCGCCCGCACCCGCATCGCCGCGGGCTCGTCGCTGGTGGCCACCACGGTCACCGCACGCGCGCGGGCCGCGCCGAGGGTGTCGTCGAGGAAGCTCCGCACCTCGCGGCCGCGCTCGCCGATGAGGGCCACCACCGCGACGTCGAACTGCGCGTGCCGCACGATGGCGCCGGTGAGGGTGCTCTTGCCCGCGCCGGGCCCCGCGAAGAGCCCCACGCGCTGCCCGACGCCGAGCGTAAGGCAGCTGTCGATGAGCCGAAGCCCCGTCACAAAGGGTCGCGCGATTGGCGCGCGCAGCATGGGGTCTGGCGGCCGCCGGTGTCGCGGCACCCGGGCGAGGGGCCCGCTGACCGCCGGGCCGCCGTCACGCGCCCGCCCGTGGCCGTCGAGCACCCGACCGAGGAGCGAAGGCCCCACCGCGAGCTCGGCCTCGTCGTCTGCGCGCGACACCGGGTCTTCGCGCGCGACGCCGCGGGGGTCGCTGAGCGGCGCGGCGAGGCCGTGGTCTTCTTCGAGGGCGATCACCTCGGCCAGGAGCGGCGCGAGCCCCGAGCGCGCGATGGAGACGGTGTCACCGAGCCGGAGCCCCGCGAGGCGCACCCCGATGAGGTCTTGCCGCGCCGCCACCACCCGCCCTTCGGCGGCGATGGGCGCAGGCCCCGCGAGCGAGAGCCGCGCCCGGGCCTCGGCGATGGGGTCGTCGACCATCGCGCCCGGGGCTCAGTCTTTGTCGCCCGCCGACGCGGTGTAGAGATGGTTGAGCGTCGAGTCGTAGCGCGCGACGATGTTGCGGCGCTTGAGGCTCATCTTGGGGGTCATCATCTCGTTCTCGACGGTGAAGTCTTCTGAGATGAGGGCGAAATCACGGATCTTCTCGTAGCCCTTCACGTCTTGGGTGTGCCCCGCGATCTCGTCGCGGTAGAGGGCCTTGACGTCGGGGTTGGCGAGCATCGCCGCGAGGTTCTCGGTGCTGATCGAGCGCTCGGTCGCCCACGTCTTCAGGAGCTCGAGGTTGGGCACGACGAGCGCGACGTTGAAGGGCTTGTTGGCCCCGTGCACGAGCACGTTCGACACCCACTTCGAGAGCTTGATGGCCTCTTCGATGGGCACCGGCACGACGTACTTGCCGTTCTCGAGCTTGTACTGCTCCTTGATGCGGCCCGTAATGATGAGAAAGCCCTCGCCGTCGAGGTGCCCCATGTCGCCCGTGCGGAAGCCGCCGTCGGGGGTGAAGACCTTCGTGTTCTCGTCGGGCAGGTTGTAATAGCCCTGCATCACGTTGTGCCCGTACACGATGATCTCGCCGTTGACCGGGTCGCCGGTGACCGCGGTGTCGATCACCACCCGGGTGCCCGGGATGGCCTTGCCTACCGAGCCCATCTTGCGCCCCATGGGGCTGTTGGCGGTCGCGATGGGCGAGGTCTCGGTGAGCCCGTAGCCCTCGTAAACGGTGACCCCGAGGTTGTCGATAAACTCAGCCACTTCGCGCGAGACCGCTGCGCCGCCCGAGAAGGCGAACTTCAGCCGCGCGCCGAAGAAGGTCGCCCGCACCTTCGAGAGCACGATCTTGTCGAGGGCCTTGTATTCGAGCTCGTTGAGGAGGCTCGACTGACCGCCGTCGCGCAGCGCGCGCCGCGCCGCGGCCACCTTGAGGCCGAGGGTGATGAGCTTCTTCCGCAAGGGGGGCATGGCCTCCATCTTGGCGTTGAGGCCCGCGTAGAGCTTGTTGAACACCCGCGGCACCGCGAAGAGCACCGTGGGCTGGATCTCTTGCATGTTGGCCAGGAGCTTCTCGACCGACTCGGCGATGCCGAGCGAGGCGCCCATCGAGAAGAGGCCGTGCAGCTCGACGGTCTGCCCGAAGCTGTGGGCCCACGGCAAAAAGCTCAGCGAGCGGTCGCTGTCTGCGAGGGGCAGCACGTCGTGCATGGCCGACACGTTGTTGGCGAGGTTGCCGTGCGAGAGCCGCACGCCCTTGGGGTTGCCCGTGGTGCCCGAGGTGTAGATGAGCCCCGCGAGCTCGCCCTTCTCGGGCTTGTGCTGCGGCGCGGGGGTCTCGGCGCCGCGACGCAAGAGCGCCGCGAGGGCGCCGTTGTCGGTCTCGCCGCCTTGAAAATTGACGACGTGGCGCAGCGACGCGATCTCGCCGCGCACCCCTTCGAGCTTCTTGGCGATCTTGTCGTTGGCGACGAAGACCACCTCGGCCCCGCAGTCGTTGAGGATGTACGCCCACTCGTCGGTGTGCTGCGACTCGTACATCGGCACGTAGGCCGCGCCGAGGGTGTAGCAAGCGTACGCGCAGATCGCCCACTCGCTGCGGTTGTTGCTGATCACCGCCACGCGGTCGCCGACCTTGACGCCGAGCCCGGCGAGGCCGCCGCGGCAGTTGTCGACCTTCTCTTTGAAGGCGCCGTAGGTCATCCACTTCCATTCGGTGCCGTGCTTCTCACCGAACAGCGCACACTGCGGAAAACGCTTGGTGCTCTCGTTGAAGATCTCAACCAGGGTCTCGAACTTTGCCATCGCTGCCTCCGCCTTCGTCGAAGCGCGAACGCTAAGGTACCGCCCCCCGTAACGGAAGCCCCAATCTCCCCCCGACGCGCGCTTCTCGCCCCCGCCGTCGCGCCCCGCCGGTCGGCATCGCTCCGCTGTCGCAGGGGCCCGCGCGGCGGCCTAGCCCGCTCGCATCGCCTGGCTCAGCCGCTCGGCCGTCTGTCGCACCAGCGGAACCACCTGGCTGTAGTCCATCCGCTGCGACCCGATGACGCCCACCACCCCGGCGCCCTCATCGAACGACGCCATCACCAACGACAGCTCGGGCCCGATCCCGTGCCCCGCGTGCTCGCTCCCGATCACCACCCGCAGCCCCGGCGCCCGCAGCGCCTCGTCGAGCAGGGTCAAGAGCAGCGCCTCGTCGTCGAGCGTACGGAGCAGCGCCCGGGCCGCATCGACGCGCGAAAACTCCGGCCGCTCGATGAGCTGCGCGGCGCCCTCGACCAGCACGCTCCCTTCGGCTTCGGTCACCGCCGCGATGGCCCGGTCGCCCATCTCGAGGGCCCGCACGGCGAGGCTTTGGGGCCGCGGCGGCGCGGGGCTCCGGGCCCGCTCGGCGCTGAGCTCGCTGGCCAGGATGGCCCTGATTTCACCGAGGGTTCGGCCCTCGATGCGGGCCGCGAGGAGGTTGTTCACCCGGTCGAGCTCGGCCGGGGTCGGGGTGTCATCGACCCGCAGCACGCGATGCTCGACGGCCCCGTTGGTGGCCACGATCACCGCGAGGAGCTCGTACGGCCTCAGCACGAGGAAGCGCAGGTCTTTGAGCACCCACGCCTCGGTGCGCGGGGGCCGCAGGAGCGCCGCCCCGCCGCTGAGCTCGGCCAGCACTTTGTTGGCGTGGCGCAGGAGCGCGTCGATGCCGGGCGCCACCTCGGCGAGGCGCCGCGCGAGGCGGTCGTCGGCCCGGGGCTCTGCGAGGTTGACCATGGCCTCGGCGAAGAACCTGATCCCCGCATCGGTCGGGACGCGCCCCGCGCTTGTGTGCGGTTTCACGAGGTACCCTGCCGCCTCAAGCTCCGCGAGCACCGCCCGGATCGAGGCCGGCGAGAGCTCGAGCCCGTGGTGGAGCGCGAGATTCTTCGAAGCCACGGGCTCACCCGTGGCGATGAAGTCACCGACCACGGTCAGCAGGATCTTTCGTGCACGGTGGGAGAGCGACACCGACGAAACCTCAACCTCTGTCATGCATAGAGTCTCGGCCCGCGGCCTGTCAAACGCCGCCCGCCCTTCGACGCGGCCTTGCCGTCTTCGCGTATGCGGCGGCGTCATCGGGCCGGTACGCGGTTACCGGGTCACGAATCGCGTGGTTGGGGGTGACCCTTGTGGTCGCCCGCCGTTGCCCATCGCCGGGCGGGCACGCGGTTACCGGGTCATGCACCGCGTGGTTGGGGCGACCCTTGTGGTCGCCCGCCGTTGCGCGTCGCCGGGCAGGCACGAGGCCTGCCCCTACCGGGTCACGCATCGGGTGGTGGGGGCGACGTTGCGGTGGGGGCGACCCTTGTGGTCGCCCGCCGTTGCGCGTCGTCGGGCGGGTACGCGGTTACCGGGTCACGAATCGCGTGGTTGGGGGTGACCCTTGTGGTCGCCCGCCGTTGGGCGTCGTCGGGCAGGCACGAGGCCTGCCCCTACCGGGTCACGCATCGGGTGGTGGGGGCGACGTTGCGGTGGGGGCGACCCTTGTGGTCGCCCGCCGTTGGGCGTCGCCGGGCAGGTATGCGGTTGCCGGGTCACGAACCGCGTGGTTGGGGCGACCCTTGTGGTCGCCCGCCGTTGCGCGTCGTCGGGCGGGTACGAGGCCTGCCCCTACCAGGCGTGTGGGTTCATCGTTTCGCCTCGGTGGGGGGTGTGACAGGCTCTCGGGCGACGATGAACAGCGGCGCGTGGATCACCCTGGTCGCGACGGCGGCGCTCCTGGCGCTCGTCTCGCGTGGCTCGCGGCTCGGCGAGTGGATCTTCAAACCGCTCGCGTCGACCGGCTTCGTGCTCTCGGCGCTCCAGCACGGCGCCACCACGACGCGCTTCGGGCAGGCCGTCTTGGCCGCGTTGGTGCTCTCGTGGTGGGGCGACGTGCTCTTGATCCCGAGGGCTGAGCTGAGCTTCCTGGCCGGCCTCGGGGCCTTCTTGCTCGGGCACGTCGGCTTCGCGGTGGCCTTTGTGATCCGCGGCGTGGCGTGGCCCGTGGCCTTAGGAGGGCTGTGCCTCCTCGCGGTGCCGCTTTGGGGCGTCGGGCGGTGGCTTTTGCCGAAGGTTCCGGCTGAGATGAAGCTGCCGGTGATGGCGTACATGGGCGTCATCACGGTGATGGTGGCGCTCTCGGCCGGCACCTACGCCGCCCACGGTAACGCGATCCTGCCGCTCGGGGCGGTGTGCTTCTATTTGAGCGACCTCTCGGTGGCCCGAGACCGCTTCGTGGCGCCGGGGTTCGCCAACAAAGCCTGGGGCTGGCCGCTGTATTTCGGCGCCCAACTCCTCGCCGCCTACAGCCTCGTCGCGGGCTAGTCTGCCGATACGTGGGGACGTATCTGCCGATACGTGGAGACGTATCTGCCGATACGTGGGGGCGTATCTGCCGATACGTGGGGGCGTATCTGCCGATACGTCGGGGCGTATCTGCCGATACGTCAGAAGCGCGCTGAGAAAGGCCTCAGGTGAGCGGCGATTGCCCCACTTCGGCCGCGAGGAGGTACAGCACCGCCATGCGCAGGGCCACGCCCGCCTCGACCTGATCGAGGATCACGCTCTGACGACCGTCGGCCACCGAGGGGTCGATCTCGACGCCGCGGTTCATCGGCCCCGGGTGCATCACGATCGCGTCAGGGCGCGCCGCCGAGAGCCGCTTCGCCGTCAGCCCGTAGGTGCGGCTGTACTCGCGCGTCGATGGGATCAATGCCTCGGTGAGCCGCTCGTGCTGAATGCGAAGCATCATCACGACATCGGCGCCCTCAAGGGCCGCGTCGAAGTCGGTGAAGACCTCGGCCCCGAGCGCCTCGACTCCGACCGGAAGGAGCGTCCGCGGCGCGCACACCCGCACCCGCGCCCCGAGCCGGGTCAAGAGGTGAATGTTCGAGCGCGCCACCCGAGAGTGCGCGATGTCGCCCGCGATGGTCACCACCAGCTCGCCGATGCGGCCCTTGGCCCTGCGGATGGTGAACGCGTCGAGGAGCGCCTGGGTCGGGTGCTCGTGCGTTCCGTCGCCCGCGTTGACCACCCCCGCCTGCGTGTGACGGGCGATAAAGTGCGGAGCCCCCGAGTGCGGGTGGCGCACGACGATCACGTCGGGGCGCATCGCTTCGAGGGTCTTGAGCGTGTCGTAGAGGCTCTCGCCCTTGCTGGCCGAGCTCGACGACGCCGAGATGTTCACCACGTCGGCCGAGAGGCGCTTGCCCGCCAGCTCGAAGCTCGTGCGGGTGCGGGTCGAGGCCTCGTAGAAGAGGTTGATCACGGTCTTCCCGCGCAGCGTGGGCACCTTGCGCACACGCCGCCGAGACACGTCGAAGAAGACCTCGGCGGTGTCGAGAAACTGCACGATCTCGCGGGGGTCGAGGTCTTCGATGCCGAGGAGGTGCCGGGCCGCAGGTTTCACGCCCCGAGGGGGTACCACGGCGCACCCCGAAGCCGCCTGTTTTCAGCGCGTTCTCAGCGCTCGGTCGTGGCCGAATCGCGGCGCGGGGGGCGTCAGCGCCGTCGGAGCTCGACACGCTCAGGGCCCTCGGGGCCCATCACCACCTCGACCCGCGCGTCGGCCTCGGTGTCGAGGCTCAGGCCGATGAAGTCGGCCGCGATGGGGAGCTCCCGGTGGCCGCGGTCGATGAGCACCGCCAGCGAGACGGCTTTGGGGCGGCCGTAGTCGAGCAGGGCGTCGAGGGCGGCGCGCACCGTGCGGCCGGTGTAGAGCACGTCGTCGACGAGCACGATCACCCGCTCGGCGAGCTCGAAGGCGATGTCGCTCCGGCCGATGAGGGGGTTCGGCAGGGCCGTCGCGGCGTCGTCGCGGTAGAGGGTGATGTCGACGGCGCCGCGCAAGACATTTCGGCGGTGCTGGGCGCTCAACCGCGCGCCGAGGGCCTCGGCGAGGGGCACGCCGCCCCGGCGGATGCCGACCAGCGCGACCGGCGTCGAAGGCTTGAATTTCGTGGCAATGGCGAGGGCCATCTGGTCAAGCGTGGCAGCGATCGCGGGGCCATCGAGGACGATTTCTGGGGCCGCAGTCATGGCGCCCGAGGGTAACACCGGGGCGGCGAAATCTCAGGGGGTTCGCGAGGCTTGGCTTGACCGTGTGGGCCTCGGCGGTGTGGAGTGCGAGCGACGATGCCGCGGCGGGTACTTGCGATCGACGACAGCGCGACACTCCGCGCGATCGTGCGTGAGGTTCTGACCGAGGCCGGGTACGAGGTCGAGACGGCGGTCGACGGGGCCGAAGGGCTCGAAATCGTGCAGCGTCAGGGCTTCGACCTGGTGCTCGTCGACTTCGTGATGCCGCGGCTGAACGGGTACCAGTTCGCGCAGGCCTTCCGGTCGCTCCCGGCGATGGGCGCGACGCCGATGATCTTGCTGAGCGCCAAGGCCGAGCAGATCGGCGAGCGCTTCTGCGCGCAGACCGGCGCCGTGGCCGCGCTGTCGAAGCCCTTTACGCCAGGGCAGCTGGTGACCCTGGTGCAGTCGGCGCTCGGCGAGACGCAGCAGTTTCAGTCGCCGCTGAAGTCGCTGAGCCCCGAGCCGATGATCGCGATGGCGTCGAGCGCGATGCCGACGGTGGGGCCGCCGCCGCGCACGGGCATGCCGAGCGGCGTGTCGGCGATGCGGCTCTCGGTGCCCGCTCCCGACGACCCTGAGCGCCCCGGGGGGCGGGTCTCGATCAGCACCCGCGAGCTGCGCCCGCCGCTGACGCCGCGGCACGGGCTCGGGCAGGTGGTGGCGGCGGCGATGGGGGCCAGCGCGAGCGCCGAGCCGCTCTTCGGCCGCGAAGAGGCTGAGGGCTTTCTCTCGTGGCTCGATGACGAAGAGGGCGGCACCCGCGAAGAGGCGCCGGTGTACGAGCTTTCGGCGCGGCCCTCGCAGCCCCTGCGGCCGCCCTCGCGGATGTCGTGGCCGCCCGACTCGGTGTTCAAAGTGCCCGAGCTGCCCTCGCTCACGGAGTCGCGCGAGCACGCCCACGAGCGCTTCGCGACGGCGCTGGGGCGGGCCATCATGCCCGTGCTCACCGACCTCGCGGCCACCGGCGGCAACGTGAGCGAAGAGACGGTCTCGCAGGTGCTTCGGTTCTATCTCTCGCAGCACGCGGTGTCGGCCCTCGCGCGGGAGCTGCGGCTCCTCGACCCGAACCTCCGCGGCGCCATCGCGCTCGAGGGCAACCTCGCCGCGGTGCCGCTCGGCGAGGTGTTTCAGCTGATGGCCCTGCAATCGCAGACGGGGCTCTTGGTGATCGAGCGGGCGGGCAAGGCGCCCACGCCGACGGTCACCGTGGCGCTCCGGCAGGGCCGCATCGAGCAGTGCTTCTCGCAGAACCTCGGGGCCGAGTTTCTGCTCGGGCGCTACCTCGTGGCGCACGCCGCGGTGCCCCGCGAAGAGATCGAAGGGCATGTGGTGACGGCCCGCAGCCGAAAGGTGCCGCTCGGGGCGTCGATGGTGGCGGCGGGGCATCTGCGGCCGGCCGATCTCGAACGGTGCCTGACGCAGCAGACCAGCGAGCTCATCTTCGAGGTCTTGCGGTGGAGCGCTGGGCGATTCCATTTCGAGGCAGGCGCGAGCGCCCCGGAGGCCGACGCGGCGCGGCTCTCGATCATGAGCGAGGCGCTGATCCTTGAGGCCTTCCGGCGCCTCGACGAGTGGCGCTTGATCGGCGAGTACATCGCCAGCGAGCGGGTCGTGTTCGCGGCCGACCCCTTGGCCCTCCAGGCCCACGGCCGCGAGCGCCTCAGCCGCGACGAGGTGCGGGTCTTCGAGGCCCTCGACGGCAAGCGCTCGGTGCGCGAGCTTGTGAGGCTCCTGGCGATGAACAGCTTCGACGCCAGCAAGGTGCTCTACCGCCTCGTGCGGGCGCGGCTCGTGGTGCAGGTGGGCGGGTGAGCGAGGCGGGTCGCACGCTGACCTACCCGCCGCCGTCGGTGCACCCGAGCTGGCTCGCGGTCGAGGTCGCGGGGCAGCGCCGACGGCTCGCGCTCGGCGATGTGCGCTGGGTGGGGCCCGTGCCGCGGGTGACCCGGGTGCCCGGGGCCGCTGCGGCGGTGCGCGGCGTGATCGCGTGGCGCGGTCGGGTGCTCGCGCTCTACGACCTCGGGTCGCGGGCCGCGCGCCCCTCGGCGGTGGTGCTCGAAGCGCGCGAAGGCCTCTGCGCGTTGGTGGTCGATCGGGTGTTGGGCTTCGTCGGTGACGCCGAGGCCGATGGGGCGGTGCTAAACCTCGGCGCGGCGACGGAGGCGAGCGGTGAGTGACGAAGGCGACGGTTCGCGTTGGCAAGGCATCGCGCGGAAGACCCTCACGGTCTTCGAGCGCGCCGCGGGCGAGGTGGTCTCGGCGCGCATCGTGGCGGGGCTCCTCAGGGCGCTCGAAGCGGCCGCGGCGGGCGACCTCACCGAGGCCAACGTGAGCGCCGTGGTGGCCACCGACGAGGGGCGGGCGCTGCAGGCGCTGGTGGGGCGGTTTCGGCGCGTGATCGTGCGCGGGCGCAAGGCCCAGGAGGACGCCCCCCGCGCCATCGAGGCGCTCCAGCGCGCGAGCGGGCGCGTGGCCGAGGGCGCGACGCGGTACCAGGTCGAGCTCGATCGCTGCCTCGACGACGTCCAGCGGACGGCCTCGCGGGCGCGAGAGCTCCAGGGGCTCCTCGGCGAGGTGGCCGAGGCGGCCGACCGGGCCTCGCTCCTCGCGCTGAACACGGGCATCGAGGGCATGCGCGCGGGCGGCGAGGCGGCACGGGCGCTCACCCTGCTCGGCGAAGAGATCCGTCGGCTCTCGCAGCGCGCCCAGGCCGGGGCCGACGAGGCGCGCGAGGGGGTCGCCGCGCTCACCCAGAGCGCCGAAGGGGTGGCCCAACGCATCGAGTCGGCGCGGGTCGGGGCGCGGAGCCTCGCCGAGAGCGCGACCCAGGCGTCGGCCGCGGTCGAGGCCGCGCGGCGCAGCGACGAGGGCTACCGCAAGAGCCTCGACGAGTGGCGCATCCTCGATGAAGAGACCGAGAGCATGGTGGCCAGCGTGAACGACACCCTCGGGCGCCTCGAGCGCGAGCTCGGGGCCCTCACGGCGCGCATCCGTGACGACGACCGTCTCGGGCAAGACGCCCTCGAACGGGCCCTCGCGCGGGTCGCCTCGCTCGGCACCCGCGCGCACGAATGAGCCACTCCGAGGGCCCAAGACGGTGAACAGCGACGCAGCCCTGATCGACGACCCCGAGCTGCGGGCGATCTTCGTCGAAGAGCTCGGCCGTCACCTCGGGAGCCTCGCAGACCCCGGGGCCGGGCGCGCCCAGTGGCAGCGCGCGCTGCACGCGATGCTCGGGGCCGCGCGGATGATGCGCGTCGAAGGGGTCGCCGAGGCCACCGAGGCGCTGCAAGGGGCCTTCCATCGCGGCGACGCCCGGGCCGCACGGCGCGCCTTGGGGGCCCTCGCGGGGGCCCTTGAGGCCCTCGAGATCGAGACGGGGCTCGTGCGGGCCCTCGTGCCGCCGCTCGGCGACCCGGGGCCCATCACCGCGGCGCCTCCGCCTTCGGTGGCCGCGCCCTTGGGGCGCTTCGACGCGGCCGAGAGCGACGAGATCCGCGCGTTCTTTCGCGCCGACGCGCGCTCGCGGCTTGAGACCCTGGGCGAGCTCTTGGTGCGCCTCGCGCCCGGGGTCGACGACCACCGCACGGTGCTCGACGCGATGCTGCGCGAGCTCCACGCGCTCAAGGGCTCGTCGGGCACGGTGGGCTTCGCGGGCCTTGCGCGGGCCGTTCACGCCTTTGAGGGCGCGGCTCAGGCGCTGCGGGCGCGGTCGGGGGCGCCGAACCTTGAGACCGTGGCGACCCTCGAAGGCCTTCGGTCTCGGCTGCGCATCGCCCTCGACGAAGACGACGGCGGCGAGGCGGCCGCAGAGGCCGCGGTGGCGCGGCTCCGAAGCGCGGGGCTCTTGCGCGAGCGCGACGTGCTGTCGCGGAGGCCCACGGGGCCGCTCCCGTCGTCGATGCCCGAGGGCGCGGGGCTCGACGCGGGCAGCGAGGTCTTGCGCGTGCCCGCGGTGACCGTGGCGCGGCTCTCTGAGAGCCTCGGCGAGGTGGCCTTCGTGCAGCGCCGCCTCGACGCGCGGGTCGAAGAGGTGAGCGGCCACGCGCGGGGCTTGTTGGGGGCGCTGCGGGGCCTCGAAGACGCGCTGCGAAAGATCGGCCCCGCCCGACCCTGGGGCGCCCCGGCTGACGCGCTCGCGCTCTTGCAGCGGGTGGGTCGCACCCTCGACGAGACGGCCCGCACCCTCGACGGCGAGGCGGCCCTCATGCGGCAAGACGCCGAGCACCTCTCGGCCCTGGGCCTGAGCGCCTCGGCGGCGCTGAAGGGCCTCGGGAGGGTCAGCGTCGGATGGCTCTTCGACAGGGTGGTGCCTTCGGCCGAGGCGGCGGCGGTGGCGAGCGGTCGCAACGTGCGGGTGCAGCGGCACGGAGAGGCCATCGAGCTCGACCGCGCGGTGGCCGAGAAGCTCGTCGAGCCCCTCTCGCAGCTCGCCCGCAACGCGGTGATTCACGGCATCGAGAAGCACTCTGAGCGGCTCCTGCTGGGCAAATCGGCGTGGGCGACGCTGCGCCTCGACGCCACCCGGGTCGGCGACGGCGTGCGCATCGGCGTCGAAGATGACGGCGCGGGCATTCACCTCGAAGAGGTCGCCTCCCGGGCGAGGGCGCTCGGGCTCGTCGCCGCGGGCCGCAAGGTGAGCGAGGCCGAGCTCTTAGAGCTCTTGTTCTTGCCGGGCTTTTCGACCCGCCGGGTGGTCGACGTCGAGGCGGGGCGCGGGGTGGGGCTCGACCTCGTGCGAGAGACCCTCAGGCGCCTCGGCGGCGTGGTGAGGGCCCGCACCCGCGCGGGGGCCGGCGCGCGCTTCGAGGTCGAGTTTGTGCCGCGGCCGCTCGCTCAACGCATGCTGTCGGTGCGCGTCGCAGAGGCCCGGTGGCTCTTGCCCCTCGCGCGGGTGGTGGGCGTGAGCACCGTCGAGGCCCTCGATGAAGGCGTCGCGCGCATCGACGGGTCGCGCTTCTACGGCGCCGCGCCGCGGTCACGGCTCGTGGTGCTCTTGCGCGACGAGGGCGGCGAGGTGGTGCGCTGGGCCCTCGGCGTCGACGCCGTCGAGAACCCCGTCGAGACCGTGGTGCGGGCCCTCCCCAGCGCGGCGCTCGGCCCGGTGCCCTTCGGGGCCGCGAGCGTCGACGGCGACGGCACCGTGGTGCTCGTGCTCGACCCCGACCGCGCCCTAGAGTACGGACGCTCGTTGTGTTGAGCGATGCATTCTACGAGACGCCCATGGGTCGGGCCTACTGCGGCGACGCGCTGCGGCTCCTTCAAGCGACGCCCGCGGGCTCGGTCGACCTGGTGATGACCTCGCCCCCGTACGCGCTGCACATCAAAAAGGCGTACGGCAACGCGAGCCCCGAAGAGTATGTGGCGTGGTTTCTGCCGTTCGCGCGCGAGATCAAGCGCGTACTCAAACCAGACGGCAGCTTCGTGCTCAACATCGGCGGCTCGTGGACGCCCAAGCAGCCCACCCGCTCGCTCTATCACTTCAGGCTCCTCATCGCGCTCTGCGACACCCTCGGGTACCACCTCGCGCAAGAGTTCTTCTGGTACAACCCGGCCAAGATGCCCGCGCCGGCCGAGTGGGTGACGGTGCGCCGGGTGCGGGTCAAAGACTCCGTCGAGTATCTCTTCTGGCTGGCCCCCGGGCCCACGCCCCGGGCCGACAACACCCGCGTGCTCACCGCGTACAGCAAAGAGATGCAGCGGCTGCGGCGCCGGGTGCTCGAACGCACCATGCGCCCCTCGGGGCACAAGATCCGCGAGTCGTTCAAGAACGACAACGGCGGCGCCATCCCGTCGAACCTCTTGCAGGGCGGCAACAACGAGGCGAGCACGCTCTATTTTCGAGGGTGCAAGGCCCTCGGCATGAAGCCCCACCCGGCGCGCTTCCCGGCGCTCTTGCCGAAGTTCTTCACCGAGTTTCTCACCGAGCCGGGCGAGCTCGTGCTCGACCCCTTCGCGGGCAGCAACACCACCGGCATCGAGGCCGAGAAGCTCGGCCGACGGTGGATGGCCTTCGAAGAAAATCAAGAGTACCTCGAAGGCTCGAAGCTGCGCTTTTGGCCCGCGCTGGCCGAAGAGGCGATCGCGCGGAGCCGCGGCGAGGCGCCCGGGGCGAAGGTCACGAAGACGCAGGTGCGCGAAAAGGCTAGTGTTTCGGGTGCTCCTCGGGGCGCAGAGAAGGCGCAGCCCGCCCGGGCCTCGCAGGGCAAGCTCTTCGGCGAGGGCTGAGCGCTCGGGCGAGCATTCGCTGCACAGTGCGCAAGTGTTCTGGCCTCGTGAGGTGGGCCTCGACTAGACTGCGGGCCCCGAAGCGCGCGATGAGTTCTACCGAGCAACCGAATCCCCAGGGCGGTCTTGCGCAAGGTTCAGCGCGGGCCACGTTTTTGTTGTCTGACGCGACCCGCGAGCGGCTTGAAAAGGTCGCGCGGAAGGTCGCCGATGCGGCGGTGGTGGCCGAGTCGCGCGAGTCGCGGTCGGTGCTCTTGCACGAGCAGGCCGAGGCCGATGAGCGCTTGCGCGGTGATGAGCCCGCAGCGGCGCGGGCCTACCTCGCAGCGTTCAACGCGCGTCCCGCGTTCAGGGCGCCCCTCGACGCGCTCCTGCGGCTCTACACCCGTCGACGCAGCACGCAGAACCTCTCGAAGCTCTTCGACGCGCTCGTCAAGGCCTCGTCAGAGCTCCGCGACAAAGCCGAGGCCACCACCCGCAAAGGGGAGCTCCAGGAAGACAAGCTCGACGACGCCGCGGGCGCTCGGGCGAGCTTCGAGTCGGCGGTGGCCGTCGACCCGAGCTATCGCCCCGGGTGGATGGCCCTCGAGCGGGTGGCGCTCCAGACCGGCGACAAGGCCCTGCTGATCCAGTGTCTCGCGCAGCTCGCCGACGCGAGCCGAGACGCGAACCGCAAGGCGCGGCTCCTCGTCGAGCTCGCCGTCGAGGTGGCCCAGGCCGACGACCCCAAGAGCCTCGAAGAGGCGTCGAAGTGGCTCCGCATGGCGGCCGATCTGCCGAGCGGTCGGTGGCGCGCGCTGGTCGAGCTCGAGCGCTTCGGCGAGCGCTTCGGTCGCACCGTCGACGTCGTCGACGCCCTCGAGGGCCGGGCGATGCTGGCCCAAGAGGTGGCGGTCGGCGGCGAGTTCCACGGCGGCTCGGGGGCCTTCTCGCTCACCCAGCTCGCCGCGACGGAGCGCGCCGGGGTCGAGGCCTGCGAGCTCTGGGTGCGGGCGTCGCAGCTGCGCCAGCGGGCGCTCGGTGACGCCGAGGGGGCGTGGTCGGCGATGGGCCGCGCGCTCGCGCTCCGCCCCGACGACGCGCGGGTTCACTTTCTGGCGATGTCGCTCGCCGACGTTCTCGGCGACCTCGGGCGCGCGGGCGATCACGCCGCGTGGCTCCTCGCCCAGGGCTTCGGCGACGCGGCGCTCAAGGCCTCGCTGCACTTCCGTGTGGCTGAGCGCGCGGCGCTCGGGGGCGACCTCGCGGCGGCCTCGACGGCTCTCCGCGCGGCCCTCGCCCTCGACCCCGCCAGCGCGGCGGTGCGCGCAGCCCTGGTCGAGCAGCTCGTCGCCGCGGGCGAAGGGCTCGACGTCGTTCAAGAGTTCGACCGCATCGCCGAGTCGGGCGAGGCCGGCAGCCCCGAGACCCGCGCGGGGGTTCACCGCGTGGCGGCGTTCTATGCGCTGTGCTTGAGGGGCTCGGTCGACGAAGCGTTGCGTCGCTTCAAGGCCGCGGTCGAGTGTGACGCGGCCGATGTGATCTCTCGCCGCGCGATGGCGATGCTCCTGGCCCGCGCGGGGCTCGACGGCGACGCCGCGCGGCGCGACCCGAGAGAGCACGCTTCGCTCCGCCTCGCGGCGATCGAGGGGCTCCTCGGGCATGTGGTCGAGCCTGTCGAGAAGGCCGCGCTCGAGCTCGATCGGTACATGCTCCAGCGCTACGAGCTCGGCGACCCGCGCGGGGCTGCGGCCTCCGCCGAGCGGCTCGTCGAGGCGACCGACGAGAGCGTGTGGGCGCTCGAACGGGCCGCCCTGGCGTGGGCGGCGGCCGATGCCCCGGCGGTGGCCGCGCGGTGGGCCGAGCACCTCTCAGGGCTCGACGTGGCCTCGCTCCCCGGCGGCGTCGACGAGGCCCGCGCTTGGGGCGCCGCTTCGGCGCGGTGGTTCCTCGCGGCGGGTGACGCGCCGCGGGCCCGCGAGCTCGCGTTCTCGGCGCACCTGAGCGCCCCCGATGATTTGTACGCGTCGACGCTGGCGCTGCACCTCGCGTTGGGGGCCCGCGACGCCGACCAGGCCGTCCAGATCGCGCTGCGTACCGCCGACACCCTCGCGGGCGAAGAGGCGACCCGGTGGCTCCTCGTGGCCGCGGCCTCGCTCGAAGCCGAAGGCGCCGTCGACGCGCAGCGGGCCGTGATCGCGCAGGCGGTGGCCCGAGACCCGGGCCACGAGGCGGTGCGCGAGGCGGTGCTCCTCGCGACGCGCTGGCGCGGCGACGCGCTCACCCGCGCGAACGTGGCCGAGTCTGCGCTCAGCGCGGGCGAGGTCGACGACTCGGTTCTGGCCCTCGCGGTCGAGCTGGTGTTGCAGCGGGCCTTCGTCGACCGCGACGCCGACGCGGCGCGAGAGCTCCTGCTCCGCGCGATGGGGGCCGGCGGCGACGACGCGCCGGTGGTGGCGCTGCTCGCGGCGCTTCAAGCGGGCGCGACCCTGGGGCCCGACGCCGAAGAGACCCTCGGGGCGCTCCAGGCCCTGCTCCAATCGCTGCCTGCCAACGACAAGATGCGCGTGGGCATCGAGCTCGAAGTGGCCCGCGTCCTGGGGGCCCGGAGCTCGACCCGTGATCAGGCCGCGGCGGCCCGAGAGCTCGTCGACGAAGACCGCCCCGAGCTCGCGGCGACGCGGCTCCTGGCGCTCCTCGACGCGATCTCGCGCGAAGACCGCGGCGACGTCGCGGGGGCCTTGCGGCGCGTGGCCGACCTCGCTGACGCCGACTCCGCGGGGGCGCTCCGCGGGCTCGCGCTCGGGGCCCTCCGTGCGCAGGGTCGGGCGGCCGATGCGCGGCAGCTCGCGCTCGCCAACCGCGGCCTCGCGTCGGCGACGGTGGCCCTCTCAGAGAGCGCTCCGACGCTCGATCTCGCGGCCGAGCACGCCGAGGCCTTGCGGGCGCGCATCGACCTCGCCGCAGACGGGGGGCGCGAATCGGTCGAGCGCCTCGCGGCCAACTGGCTCTCGGTGGGCGGCGACGACGCGGCCGCGCTGGCCCTCGCCAAGAGCTTGGTTCAGAGGCACCCTGACGACCTCGCCGCGTGGGACGTGCTCCGGGTCGCGGCGCGACGGCTCTCGAAGTGGCGCGAAGTCTGCGAGGCTTGCGAGGCCCTCGGCGCGCGGGTGAAGACCCCTTCCCGGGCCGCCGCGTTGTGGGAGGAGGCCGGCGTCGTGGCCCTCGACGCCCTGCGCGACCCTTCGCGGGCCGAGCGCAGTTTGCGCAGCGCCCTCGAGGCCGAGGCGACCCGGGTGGTGGCGTACAAGAAGCTCCGCGAGGTGCTCGAAGCGCGCAAAGACACCGCGGGCCTCGAAGCCGTGGTGAGCCGCCGCGCAGCGGTGGTCGAGGGCAACGCCGAGAAGGTCGAGCTCTACTGGGAGCAGGCCCGACTGCGCCGCGCCCTGGGCCTCCGCGAGGGCGCGCTCGAGGGCGCGCTGCGGGTGGTGGCGCTCGACCCCGAGCACGTCGCGGCGCGTGCGTTGATCGTCGAGATTCACGCCTCGTCGGGCCGGCTCGACGAGGCCGCCGAGGCCCTGGCGGCGCTCGCGGCTTGCAAAGAGACCCCGCGGGCCCAGCGCAAGGTCGCGCGGCTCGGCGCCATTGACCTCTTCGAGAAGCGTCTCGGCCGACCCGAGCAGGCCGTCGAACAGCTCGACGCCCTCGTGCGCGAAGGCGACGGCGACGACGCCCTCATCGCCCGCGGCCTCGAAATCGCCCGCGGCGCGCAGCTCTGGGAGCACGCCCGCAGGTTCGCCGTGCGTCAGACCGACCGCATCGCCGACCTGCCGACCAAGGCGCGGGCCCTCGTGTCGGTGGCCGAAATCGAGCGCGACCGGCTCCGCGACGCCGACGCGGCGCGGGCCCACGCCCTCGAAGCCCACAACATCGCGCCGGCCGATCTGACGGTGCTGAAGCTCCTTCAGGGGCTCAGCTTCCCCGATGATCGGGCGCGTCATGCGCGTCGCACCATCGAGGCGTTGCGCGATCGGTTGCGGAGCGAGGGGCCGACGTCGGGCACCTTCCTCGGCATCGCCGAGGCCGCGCAGTCGGGCGGCGACTCGGTGCTCGAGCGGGCTGCGCGTCGGGCCCTGGCCTTGGTGACCCCGGGCGCGGTGGCCCCGGCCCTGGCGACGCCCTCGGGCGCCTCGCTGCGTGACCCGCAGCTCCTCTTGCGGTACCGCAACCCCAACGACAGCGGTCGCGCGGTGGCGCTCCTCGAAGCGGCGCTCCCTGAGCTCGCCGAACTGGCGATGATGACCCCTGACGCGCTCAAACTTGGGCGCTCCGAGCGCATCAAGGGCGCTCACCCGATCCGCACGGCGCTCGGGCCCTACCTAGCCGCGGGCGGGGTGACCGAGTTCGAGCTCTACGTGGGCGGCAACGACCCGCAGCGCGCGCTGGTGTTGCCGGGCGACCCGGTGGCGGTGGTGCTCGGCCGCGGGGTGAACGTCCCGCTCGACGAGGGCGCGCGCTTCTCGCTCGTGCGCTCGATGCTGTTGACGCTGCGAGGGTGCGCCGCGGCGATCGCAGACCCGGTCGAGCTCGTGGTCGCGCGGGTGATGGCGGCCCTCGCCTACGCCGAGCTCCCCATCGCGGGCGGCACGGCGCGCTTCGAGGCGCAGCTCAAGCCTGTGGCCAAGGCCCTCTCGCGCAAGACGCGGCGGGTGGTGGCCGAACTCGGGCGCGGCATCGCGGCGAGCCCCGAGGGCGCCGACGAGGTTCGGCGCGCGGTGGTGGCGCTGCTCTCGACCGCGCGGCGCGGTGCGTTCGGCGTGAGCGGCGCCGTGCAGGCCGCGTTCGCAGACCTCGAGCGCGCCGAACCCCAGGGCGCCTCAGGGGCCTCGTCGCCCACCGACGACGGCCTCGGCCGCGAGCTCTTGTTGTTTTCGGTCAGCGACGCGCTCACCCAGCTTGTGCGCGAGACCGGCGTAGATCGGCGTTGATGTAGATGCGGCAGCGGCGGCTGCCCATCTCCCCGTAAGGTGCGTGAAGGCGAGCGACAGTGAGCGACCCCAAGAAGCCCGACGACGAGATCGAGATCGATGCCATCGAAGAAGAGGTCCCCGCGGCCCCGGCGGCGCCCCCTCCGATGCCGGCCGCGCGCCCCCCGTTGCCGCGAGCGGGTGCCTTGCCGCGCCCTCCGTTGCCGCCCGTCGGAGGCCCGCGCCCCGCGCCGCCGCCCCGCGCCCCGTCGAGCGCGACGGCGAACCCCGCGGGGGTACCGCCCGCGTTGCCTGCGACACCAAAATTGCCTTCGGTCGGTGCGCGGTCTGTGCCGCTTCCGCCGCTTCGTGCGCCGACTCCGTTGCCCTCGCGGGTCGGCGCCGCGACGCCTTCGGCTGGCACGCCGCGGGTGATCCCTGCGAGCCCGGTGCGGGCGCCGACCCCTGCGCCGACGGGGGCCACGCCGAGCCCACGTTCGAGCCCCTCGGGCTCGGCCTTTCGCGCCCCGACCCCCCTCGCGGGCAAGACCCCGCGGGTGCCCCTCACGGTGCCCTCGGCGAAGACCGCCACGCCGGTCGAGTCGCCGCGGGTGGTGACGCCTCCGGCCGAGCCGCGGCCGGCGGTCGCTGACACGCCTCTGACCCGCGCCCCGTCGCTGCGTCCGCCGCCCATTGAGTTTACAGACGCTGACGCCGAGCTGGCGCTCGACGCGCTCGAAATGCCGGGGGGCGACGCGGGGCTCGGAGAAACTTCGAATTCGCTCTTCGACGAGCCGCTCGCCGACGTCGCCCCCCCGCCCGCGAACGCCGCGACGACGGTGATGTCAGCCGCGAGTCTGGGGCTCCTACCGCCCGCGGGCGCCGACGCGACCGAGCTTCGCTCGCTTGATGAGCTCCTGGCAGGGGTGGCCGCCGAGCCTTCGGCCGACGCGCCGCCCGGGAGCGAGGCCGGGGCGCCGGTCCAGCAACGCCCGACCCTGGCGCCGCGGGGTGACGACACGGCGCCTCCTGGGCCCGTCGCCGCGCCGCGCGACGACTGGGATTTTCTCATGCTCGCCGAGCCCGACCCTTCGCCCTCGGTGAAGCCGCCCGCGCCCTTGCCGCCGCCGATGCCCACGGGCGTCGAGGGCGCGAGGGGCGGGGTGATGATCGAGTTCGGTGACCTCGCGATGGGCGACGACGAGCTCGGGGCCCTGCGCCCGCCGTCGATTCTGCCGCCGTCGACGCCGCCTCCGGCGACCGAGCCCTTGCCCGAAGCGCTGCGGGTTCCGCAGGCCGCCCGGGTGCCCGCCGAGGTTCGGAGCGCGCCGCCCGCGGCCGACGCCGAAATCGAAGACTTCGTGCTCGACCTCAGCGACGACGTGTCTCCGCCGGTGGTCGAAGCGCCCGCGGTCGAAGCGCCCGCGGCCGAAGCGCCCGCGGCCGAAGCGCCGGTGGTCGAAGCGCCGGTGGTCGAAGCGCCCGTGGTCGAGGCCGTTGCAGCCCCGGTCGAAGCGGCCGAGGCCCCTGCGCCGGTCACCCACGAGGCCGCGCCCACGCTCGAGGCCGCCGCTGACGAGGCCGATCTTGAGGTCGACTTCGACCTCGATCTCAACGCCGGAGACGAAGTCTCGCTCGACATCGATGGGCCCCCCGACGCCTCCGAAGATGCGCGGGTCGAGGCGGCGTCGCGCGACGACGAGGCCGTCGATTTTGTGGTCGACGACGACGCGGGCTCAGAGCTCGTGATCGATGAGGGCGAGGAGTCAGAGGTCGATCTCGACGCGGCCGGGCCCTCAGAGGGCGACCGCGGGGCCCTCCTCGCGGCCTCGGTGACGAGCCGAAAGCGCGGGGTCGAGGGCCTCGATCGCCTCTTCGCCGCCGATGCGCGGGCCGAGGCGCGGAGCCGGGCCGAGATGCTCGTTGATGAGGCACAACACTGTGAAAACAATGCGCTTTCGGCTGAGTGGCTGGCCCTCGCGGCCGAGCTCTTCGAGGGCGTCCTGGGTGATCGCGGGCGCGCCCGGAGCCTCGCCGCCGAGGCCCTCGCGCGGGCCCCGAGCTCGCTGACGGCGCTCCGGGTGTTGCGGCGCATCGCGCTGGCCGAGCGTGACTTCGATGCGGCGCTCGGCTTCGGCACTTCAGAGCTCGACGCGGGGCAGCTCGGCGCCGACGAGGCGATCGCGCTTCGCTGTGTGCTGGCCGAGCTCGCTGCCCGGGCGGTGCCCGAGGCGGGGGTCGAGCACTGGGCCGCGCTGGCCGCCGGTGAGGGCCAAGAGGCCTCCCTCGCGAGCCTCTTCTGGGGCGCCGCGGTGAACGACGACGACCGCGTGGTCGCGGCCCTCGAAGCGTGGGGGCGCGCGAGCTCGGGCGGGCTCGCGTCGAGCATCGATGTGGCACGGGCGCGGAGGGTCGAGGGCGCACAGACCGACACCGCGCTCCTGGCCATTCGAGACGCTGTGGCCCGCGACGCGAGCGACGCCGGGGCGTGGCTGGCCATGGCCCGCATCGGCCTCGCCAAGGTGCAACCCGCGGTGTTCCGCGAGGGCCTGAAGGGGCTCGTGAACGCCTCGGCGGGGGGCGCCCTCGGCAACGCCGCCGATGCCATCGACCGCGCCCTGGCGAACATCGTCGGCGAGCCCGTCAAGGCAGGCGCCATCGACGACGATCGGGTCGCCGGGTGGCTCGTCGCCCACGCGCTCCGCGACGCCGGGGGAGACGCCTCGGCTCAGCGCGCCCGAGGGCTCGAAGGCCCGCAGCGTGCGCTTTGGGAGGCCCACAGCGCTGAGGCGATCGACGCGGTGCGGGGGCGCTTTCTGTCGCTCCGCGAGGCCGCCCCCGAGGCGCGGGCGGTGCGGGCGGCGACGCTTCTCGGCGGCGAGGCAGCGGGCTTCGTCGAGGCCGCGCTGCGCGCCGTGGCGGGTCGCGTGAACGAAGAAGAGGTGACGGCCCTCGGGCAGCGGGTGACGCCTCAAGGGGAGCGCCTCGCGGCGGCTCTCAGCGCTTCGACGGCGGGGCTCGACGCTGCCGAGCGCGGGTGGCCTCAGCCTGCGACGCGGGCGGGGCTCTACGCCGTCGCGGCGGCCGAGTCGGCGCTCCGTGCGGGGCACATCGACGACGCCCTCGGGCTCGCCGAAGAGGCGGTGATCGACGGGCCGAGCACCCCCGCCGGGCTCGCGGGCTTGCGCCGACGCTTCGCCTGGGGGCCGACGCTCTCTGACGCGGTCGACGCGCTGCGCGCGGAGGCCGACGCCGCCGAGGGGTCGCGGGCCGCGGGCCTCCGGATGCTCGGCGCGTCGCTCGCCGCGTCCGTGGGGGTGCCCGGCGCCGCCGACGATGCGCTGCGGGCCGCCGAGGCGCTCGACGGCGAGCTGGCCGCGGCCGAGTTGGGGGCGCTCTACAGCCTCCGGGGCGAGCTCGACCCCGAGGTGGGCGCGGGGCTCCTCGAGCGCGCGTCTTCGCGGGGCGACTCTGCGGCTCACCGTGTGGGCGCGGTGCGCGCGGCGCTGCGGCGCGCGGGCGACGACCCCGACGCGGCGGCCGAGGTGCTCTGGTCGGCGTGGCAGAAGTCACCCCGCGACGCCTCGCTCGGGGCCCTGGTGTTGCGCGCGCCGAGCAGCGCCGGCGAGCGCTCTGCGGCGGTGCTCAAGGCGCTCACCGACGCCGCCCACGGGCAGGCGGGCGCGGGGGGCGCCGCGGTGGCCTTGGGCCTCTTGCACGCCTCGGCCCTGTCAGACCTCACCCGTCACGCCGAGGCCGCCCAGGCGGTGGCCCGGGCTCGCACCCAAGCCCTCACCGACCCGGCCCTCGAAGCCACCGAAGAGCGGCTCTGGCTGCGCGCGGGCATGTTCGCCGAGGTGGCCGAGCGCGCCTTCGACCAGCTGAAGTCTGCCACCACCGATGAGGCCCGCATCGTGGCCTACGAGAAGCTCGCCGAGCTCGATCGCACCTACCGCGGCGACGTGGCCTCGTCGGTGCTTTCGTTCCAAGCGATCCTGGAGCTCGCGCCGGGGCACATGGCCTCGCTCCGCACGCTCGAGCGGTATTTTGGCGAGCAGGGTCGAAACGAAGAGCTCTTGACCGTGTACGCGCGGCTCGCGCGCTACGCCGAAGACCCCCAAGACGCCCTGGCCTTCGCTCACGCCGGGGCGCGGCTGGCCTCGCGCGAGGTCGAAGCCGACTCCGCGGTCTCAGCCGAGTTCTACCGCGTCGCCCTCGAACGGGCCCTCTTCGATCGGCGCTCGCTCCTGGCGCTCGAGGCCGAGACGCGGCGCCTCGGCGACATCGAAGGCTTCGCCGGGGTCGAGACCCGCCTCGCGACGCTCGTGACCGACCCGGCCGAGCGCGCCACGGCGCTGCTCCGCGCGGCCGAAGGCTGGGAGTCGCTCGGTGACGATGCCCGCGCCCTCGAAGCCTACGAGGCCGCCCACGAGGCAGACCCGGGCCACGTCGGGGTGCTCGAAGGGGTCGCCGCCGCGCGCATCCGTGACGGCCAGATCGCCAACGCGGCCGAGGCGCTCGAAGCGCTCGGGCGCGCGTACCGGGTCAACACCTACGCCGTCGAGTCGCTCTTCGACGCGGGGGTGATGTGGCGCGCGGCGGGCGAGCCCGCGCGGGCGCTGGTGGTGGCCGAAGAGGCCCTCGGGCGCGACCCGAGACATGCGCAAAGCTTTGATCTTGCATGTGAATTGCTCCGTTCGGCGGGCGACCTTGAGGGGCTCCTTGAGGTGGTGAGTCAGCGCGCTGCGGTCGACGAGGAGGGGGGCGATGCGGCCTTCCTGGCGGGGCTCCACGCCGAGGCCGCGGGGCTCTCTGAGAAGCTCGATCGGCTCGATCAAGCGCGTGACCATTGGCGCGCGGTGGTCTCTCTCGACGCCGAGCGCCTCGACGCGCTGCGGGCCCTCGTCCGCCTCTCGCCGCTCGCCTCAGATTGGACCAACACCGCCGACGCGATGATTCGCCTCGCCAAGTCGACCCAAGACAACGACGAGCGGGTCGAGATGCTCTTCGGCCTCGGCGACGTCTTCGAGCGTCACCTTCACGACGGCCGTAGGGCCGAGGCCGCGTGGCGCAGGGCCCTCCAGTTTGACCCCACCGACCGTCGCACCCTCGCGCGCCTCGCAGACCTGCACGCCGCCGCGAAGGAGCCCGCCAAGGAGTCCGAGGCCTTGCTGAGCCTCGTTCAGCGCGCGCCTCAAGGGGCCGAGCGGGTGCAGCTCCAGCTCCGCCTCGCCGCGGTCTACGACGCGGGCCTCTCAGAGCCCCAGAAGGCCGAGCAGGTGCTCGAGAGCGCGCGCCGCGAGGCGCCCACCGACCTCGACGTGTTGCGGGCCCTGGCGGCCTTTCACACCCGCCGCGGGAGCTTCGCGACCCTTCACGGCATCCTCGATCGCGCGGCCCTCGAGCTGCGCCGCGTGCTCGACCGCGACCCGGCCCGGGGCGAGGCCTTGGTGAAGCTCGCCGAGGTGCTCGAACTCCGCGGGCTCCGCGACGGCGCGAAGGTCGTGGCGGCGGTGGGTGTGACCCTCGGCGAGACCGACCCGGCGTTGACGGGGCGCGCCCCCGAGGCGACCTTTCCGCCGGGCGAGGCAGGCGCGCTTGCGGTGACGGCGGTCGACCTGCTGTCACCGCCGGCCATCACCGCGGCGCTCCGCGAGGTGCTCGCGCGGGTGTGTCGGGTGCTCGACCCCTTGGTGCCCTTCGACCCCCGCGCGATGGGGGCCGAGCCGCTCGGCGAGCGCGCCCACCCTTGGCGCGGAGAGCTCGTGCATTGGGCGTCGATCTACGACCTCGGGCGTGTTGAAATCCTCGTCGCGCCGACGGTCAGCATCGGGTGCCTGCCGGTCTATCGTACGCCCGCCACGGTGGTGGTGCCGCGCGACGCCGTCGACGACGCCGCGGGGCGCGCCGCGGTGGCCCGCGCGATGACCCTCATGGCCCTCTCGCTCTCGCTGCCCTTGCGGCTCCCGGCGCAAGATTTCGCGCTGAGCCTCGCCGCGATCTTTCGGCAGTTCGAGCCCATGTACCGCGGCAACGTCGACGCCGCGCGGCTCGACGACCTCGCGCGCAAGCTCACCCGCGATCTGCCGCGGGCCGTGCACGCCGAGGCCGCGCCCTTCGCCTACGAGGCCCTCAACCGCGGGAGCCTCGACGCCGACGCCATCCACGCCGGCGCCCTCGAGCTCGGCGACCGTGTGGCGCTCCTCGCGTCGGGTGATCTGCCCGCGGCGCTTCGGCTCCTCGGGCCCGGCGACGCGCCCTTGACGCAGGTCATCCAAGACGTCGCGCCGGCCGGCCGGCTCGTGCGGGTGGCCATCAGCGACCGCTTCGTCGAGGCCCGGCGCATCGCGCTCGGTGAAACGCCAGGCCCCACGTCGTGAAGCTCCGGTATGTGCTCGGCTGTGCCCTCGCGCTCTTCGGCCGAGACCCCCCGAGTCAGGCCCAGGTGCCGCCCGAAGAAGTCAACCAAGCTGTTGAAATCAATCGAGAATTGCTGAGGCTCAGGGCCCTCGGTGCGAGCCCGCTTCGGGGCCCCCGGGCGCGCCCTTCGATTCGCTGGCGGGTGCGAACGCGTCACCGGGTGTACGCCGCCCCGGCGGTGACGGCGTCGGGTTGGGCCGTGTTCGGCAGCCTCGACGGAGCCATTCACGCGGTCGACGCCGACGGGGTCGTGCGGTGGAGCCACCTCGGGCGGGGGAGGGTCTTCGGCGCCCCTGCGCCCTTCGGCGAGCTGGTGGTGTACGGCGAAGACGGCGGCGCGTTTGTGGCCCTCGCGCGCGGGGTCGAGCGGTGGCGCATCGGCACCCCCGAAGACGCCGACGCGGCGCCGGTGTGGGGCGACGACGGCACGGTGTTTCTCGCGTCGCGCGAGGTGCTGGCGGTGCGTCGCGACGGCGCGGTGCGCTGGCGTCAGGGCCTCGGCGGGCACGCCTATGGCGCCCCGGCGCTCTCAGGTGACCGGGTGTACGTGCCTGAGATGCAGGGCTTTGTGAGCGTCTTTGACCGGGCCACGGGGGCGCCCGGGGCGCGCATCGCGGTGGGCGCGCGGGTGGTCTCGGGGCTGCTCGTGACCCGGGCGGGCAACGTGGTGGTGGGCGCTGAAGACGGGGTGGTTCGTGCGTTCTCGTCTGAGGGCGCGAGCCTCTGGAGCTTCTCGACCGAGGGCGCCGCGCGGGGTCTGGGGGTGCGCGCCACACCCTCTGAGGGCCCTGACGGTACGATCTTCGTGGGCGCCGAAGACGGGGGCTTCTACGCGCTCCGCGGCGCCGACGGGGTGTCGCGCTTCCGCGTGATCACGTTCGGGCCCGTGCGCGCGCGGGCGCTGGTCGACGCCGAGGGGTGGAGCTATGTCGGCAGCGAAGACGACCGGCTCTACGCGATCACCCCCGAGGGTCAGCTCGGGTGGTACCTCTCGCTGGGGGCCGACATCGACAGCGGGCCTGCGTTGATGCAAGACGGCCTCTTGGTGGCAGGCTGCGACGATGGAGCCCTCTATGCTGTGGCGGTTCCGTAGGGTCGGTGTGTTGGCGCTGGCGGTGGGTCTCGCGGCGCCTGGTGTCGAGGCCATCCCGTGGCGTCGCGCGGTGGCCGCGGGGCACGACCAGGTGCTGACGCCGGGCCTGCCCGGTCACGGCTGGATTCTCTTCGATCTGCGGGGTCGGGGCGCGGTGCGCGGGGGTGATTTTCACCTCCAGTTCAACACCGAGACGGTGACCGTCGCGCTCGAGGGCGTGCGGCTCGGGGCGCGGGTCGAGCTCACCGCGGCGCTGCGGGTCGAGGCCCTCTACGCGGGCATCTTGCCCGACTACATCGTGCGGGGCGATCGCACGACGGCGAGGGGCTTCTGGGCGAGCTACGGCGACGCGTTCGTGGCCGTGAAATGGCTGATCGGCGGCCCCCACATCGTCGAGGGCCTCGCGGGCGGTCGGCGGTGGCGCTTCGATCGCCGCGCGGGGGTCACCCTCGACAGCCTGGTCTTGCCTGAAGACAGCTGGGTCTTCGCGCCGAGGCTGCGGTACACGTTCTGGGCGGCGCGCAACGCGGCGCGCGAGTGGGGGGCCGAGGTGGCCTTTCCGCGTTGGGAGGGCCTCGCCGCCGGGGTCGAGCTCGGCCTCGACGTGCGCGATGTGCGGGCCCCTTGGGGCGGCGTTGAGGGCTCGCCCTCGTCGCGCAACACGCCCGGCGCGGTGATCGTGATGGCGCGGCAGTGGCTCCGGGCGGGTCGACGCCTGGGCCCGCGGGCGCGGCTCGGGGTCGAGCAGAACGCCAGTTGGGGTCGCGGCGAAGACGACCTCACGCGGCCCCGCATCGGCGGGCTGAACCCGTTCGTGGTGGGGCTCCCGGGGGTGCCGTGGGCGTCGCTCCTTAGCGAGCGCTTTGTGGCCGCGCAGGCGGGCGTCTATGTGCGCCCGAGCGAAGCGAGCGCCCACGAGTTCGGGCTCGCGGTGGGGGGAGGGGCCTTCAGCGACCCGCTGCGTACGGGGCAGTTGGGGCGCTTCGGCGGCGCGCTCGGGGTGATGCTCCACGCCGACCTCCGGTGGGGCCGCTGGCAGGGGTATGCGCGCGTCGGATGGGGCGCGCCCGTGGGGCCCTTCGAGGGCGCCCTGCGGCTCTCGGCGATGTTGGGCGCCGGAGCGAGCTTTTAGGGGCCGCGTGCGCGACACCCAGGCGATTTTCGGTGCCGTCGACAGAAGGCGGCAAGCCCCCACCTCGGAGGGCGTGCGTCGGCGCGTGGTGAGCGCATGCGAGGGCTCGGCGCGACACCTTCGGGCGCGCTCGCTCCTGGAGAAGTCTCGACTGGTGCGGTCGCGAGGCGGGCCGTTTCAGCGGCCGCTCGGCGCGCAGCGGCATCGGCTTCGGCCAACATCTCTCACTTGAAGCGGTTGGCGAAGGTCTGTTGACCCGGCTTTGGCGTGACCATCTCCGTGAGAACCTCGCTCACCCGCACTGCTCAGTAAACTCCTGGGGGGAGGTGTCTCACCGATCGTTGGCCCGCAGGGCGGTGCGCGTGCGACACTGGCTGAGGAGCTGGAGGCCCGGTCGGTTGAGTTTGATTTCATTACAGGCAGAAGACCAGATTCTGTCGAGCAACAGGAAGTGTACGATGTTATCATGTGCGTAAGTGCATGTAATTGTAGTTATTTGGCCAAGTTCATTGGATTCGCGGGTGCTGAATGACGCCATGGCCATACGCACAAAGGAGGTCTGCAATGTCACAAGTCGAAGAGATTATTGTGTTGAAAGATCCTTTGAGTGATGCTGCCATTTATCGGTGGCATCATGAGGGGAAGGTATTTGTCTGCGGCCACTGCGGGGCGCCGGTGACGGTGGTTCCGCTTCCAATGGATGGGAGGATCGAATCTGTAATTTGTCAGCGATTCCCACGGCATCTTCAGCTGGATCAGGTCCGGGACCCCCGTTCTCAGTCAGAGAGTGACAGGCAGTGGTTGGAGGAGGACCTTCGGAAACGTTTTGGTCCCAGGTATGGGGTTTAGCTCCGATGCTGACTTGAACATCGCACTCGTTCGATCGAACGGTACGTTGGTGGCGAGCAGTACATCTTTTGACAACAACGATGAGGTGATCACGGTGCAGGTTCCCCCGGACGAAACCTACAATCTTGTCGTGACCCAAAGTGGGGCGGCACGTACGACGATGACCTACTACGGTCTCGCGTGGGACATGTTCTCTACCAACTGTGCAGGCTCATGAGTCAGCGTCACCTGCTAGGGGTCGCCTCGTTGTGTGTTGCGTGCAACGCAGCGCCGCTCGCCCCCGCCGACATCGCGCCAGATCGTCCGCTGGGGATCGACACCTCCCGTGCCGACTAGGTGTCGCCCCTCGAAGAGGTCAGTCTCTTGGACGCCGGAATCTGGCCGGATCACGCCGACGTGGGGCGCGACGCGCTTCATGATGACACGAACGGCGCCACTCACATCACGGACGGCTCGGATGCCGATGCGCCCGATACGAACGACGGAGAACTGCGCGACGCCGTGCTCTCTGACGTTCGTCACGATGCGCCCCCGGGCGGTTCGCGCTGCGGCGGGCAGCAAGACGCTTACGAACGATCATGCTCCCATTGTGTCCAGGCAGATGCCATCGTGACGGTCGCCTGCCGGCGGCCCGACTTTCTTCGCTGTCATATTTATTCTGTTGATTGTATCGATGACGATTTCGTTCAATGTTGGAGGGCGTCTGAGACCCCAGGGCTCGCCGAGGGGTGTCGGGCCTTTTGTGCACGGGCGCGCGACGCGGGCATCACATCGTGTAGCTGGTGAGCAGTCGCGGAAGATGTGAACGCGTGTGAGAGGGTGTTCGCTCGTCGACATCGGTGCCTATGGTCTGGGGCATGAGCCCCTCGGCCTGAGCGACGCAGAATGGCTGCTGATCGAGCCCTTCGTCTGTCTCGGATGTGTCCGCAAATGTCAGAACCAACATCGAATGCATGCGATGGTGAGCGTCGCCGCGTAGCGCTTCTCGCGCCTCTCGTAGCGGGTTGCGATCCCGCGTGACCTCACCCGCGGTGGACCTACGGCCCCGCGCCGGGCGTGACCTCACCCCCTGGGGGTCGCACCGCCCTCGCGCCCCCTCTCCCTGACAGGAGAGGGGCATGAATGGACAATATTCGGCGGCAAGAACGCCATAATGACTTACATCTATTCAATGAATGTGATCGTAATCGTAAGTTAGATGACAAGCTGCGACAGTTTTCCCCTCTCCTGACAGGGAGAGGGGGTGCGAGGGCGGTGCGACCCCCAGGGGGTGAGGTCACACCTGCCGCGAGGGCCGGGCGCCCCACAGGGGCGAGGTCACGCGGGCGTTGGGGCGCGGCGCAACGCTGGGGGTAAACGCCCGTCGAATGACGGACCCTCGCCGTCGCGGGCACCATCGCCATCGGCTGGCGGCGGGGCTGGGCGGGGGGCCTCGGGCCCGTGCGATTTCGTTGACGGCGTTGCGGGTCTGGGGCCACCGTCGGGCCATGCGCATGATGTCGCAGGTGCGGGTGTGGCTGCCGGGGCAGGCCATCCTCAGGCCGCCTACGTTCTGGGAGTCGCTCTTCGGCTCGTTCGGCCTCTCGGCGCAGGGCGCCCCTCAAGAGCTCGCCCTCGCGTGGAACGCCCTCGGCCTCGTCGAGTCGACCGCGTGGCTCTTGAACCAATCGGGCATCTCGAACGCGGTGATGCTGTTGATCGATGAGCAAGTGGTCTGGTCTGACCCCTCGAACCGGCCCGACGACCTCGGCTGGTTCGTGCAAGCGTGTCGGCAGAACGCCCACCGGCTTCAGGTGCCCTTTCACTCGGTGCGAGCGGTCTTCGAGCACGAAGAGCGCGGCGTTCACTTCGTCATCGAGACGACGTTCTATGCGCGCTTTCGAGCCCAGGAGAGCGCCGGGCTCTTCGCCCTCGGCGGGCGCCTCTCGACGCTCCGACCGCACCCGGGTGAGGGGCCCCGCGCGTTTCGCGAGCGCATCGCGGCGCTCGGCGCGAACCCGTACCAGGCGCGCACCCATCAATCGACCTTCCGCGCGGTGACCGATCGCCTGCGGGCGGGCATCCCGCATGCGTTTCAGGGGGCCTTCGTCGACAACCAGCCGCCCATGGCGCGGCTCGTGAAACCGACGCGGCAATCGGCTGCGAATTTCGCCCGCGCGGGCCAGTGGTCGAACCCCTGGGTGGCCTCGAACCAGTCGTTCGTGCGACCCCGGTATTACAACCATTATTACGACCCGTGGGACGTCTACTACCGCGACCCGCAATACGACATGGTCGACCTCTTGCTGCTCGATGCGGTGCTGCATTCACACCATCATCACGCGGGCGCGTGGGATTTCCCTGTTCATGTGGTGCGACCCGACGGCGCCGCGGTGTGCGAGTTCGACAACATCGTCGCCATGAAAGAGAAGTTCGCCGGTCTCGATACCATCGCAAGCTGGGATTACTCTGCCCCGGTCGACCTCTCCGACAAGCTCGCCTTCTATGACCCGTCAGAGCGCGAGGTGGTGAACACAGACGGCTTCGTGAGCGCTTGGGCCGCGGGCAAAGACCTCGGCACCCCCAGCTACGATTGCGCCTCGAAGACCGACTGCGCAGACTGCGCCAGCCCCGCATACGACAGCCCCAAGAGCGATTGCAGCGGCTGGGGTTCGAGCGATTGTAGCAAGGGCGATTGCAGCAGCTGGGGTTCGAGCGATTGCAGCAAGGGCGACTGCTCAAGCGACTGTTCGAGCGATTGCAGCAAGAGCGATTGCGCGTATGACTGTTCGAGCGATTGCAAGAGCGACTGCTCGTATGACTGTTCGAGCGACTGTTCGAGCGACTGTTCGAGCGACTGTTCGAGCGACTGGTGATGGAGCTCGCGGCGCTAAGACCCGTGCGCGCCTCGGGGCTCTACGAGGGGCTCGTCGAGGGGCGGCGGTTTGTGCACAATCCGCGGGGTTTTGACGCCCTCGCGGTGCTCTCCCAGCGCGCCGGGCGCCTCCTCGACAGCTGCGACGGGCGGCCCCTCGGGGAGCTCGCCGCGGCCCTCGACGCCCCCGTCTCGGCGCTCGAGCCCGAGCTGCGGCTCCTCGGCGCCAACGGCTTCGTGACGGGTGAGGGCGTGACCCCCGCGCGTCGCCCCGCGCCCGGCCCGCGGCGCTTCGACCTGTGGGTGCACGTCACCAACGCGTGCAACCTCGATTGCCCGTATTGTTACATCGAGAAAGACGCGGCTCACCTCAATGAGTCGGTGGCGACGACGCTCCAGCGCGCGATCTTGCACTCGATCGAGACCCGCGGTCTGAAGGCGTTTCATTTGCGCTTCGCGGGGGGCGAGCCGCTCTTGCGGTTCGAGTTCATTCGTACATTCTTTGAAGACACGCGGCGCAAGGTCGAGGCCCTCGGGGCCACCCTCAGCGCCGCGATCTTGACCAACGGCACCCGCGTCGACGACGCCATCGCCCGCTGGTGCCGCGAGTCACGGGTCTCGGTCTCGGTCTCCATCGACGGGGTCGGCGTCACCCAAGACGCGATGCGCCCTCGGGTCGGCGGAGGCGGCTCCTTCGCGCTCGTCGAAGCGGGCCTCGACACCCTCGCGCGGCACGGCGTCGCACCCTACGCGCTGGTCACCGTCGGCGACACCAACCTCGCAGCGCTGCCCGCGCTCACCCGCTACCTCGTCGACCGCGGGCTCGGGTTTCGCTACTCGCTCGTGCGCGACCTCGAAGGGCGAGGGGCGCTCCTCGACGCGCGCTCGACCGGGTGGAGGGTCGACCCGCGCCTGGTCACCCTGCGTCGCAAGACGGCGCCGCGGGAGGCCGAGGGGGGCATCCTCGGGGGGGCGGCGCTCGACCGGGTTCTCTCTGTGTTTTCAGAGTGTTACGATCTCATCGAGGCGGCCGTTCCGCGTGCGGGGCTGAGCTTTCGGCAGACCCATCGCTTCTGCGACCTCGAGTGGCGCCGGCCCATCGCGAAGGCGTGCGCGGCGGGCGAGGGCTCGCTCGCGGTGGGTCACGACGGCCAGCTCTCGCTCTGCCAAGCGGCGCTGCACACCGAGGGCACCAAGGCGCTCGCGCCCGACGCGGCCCTCGACGCGGTCGCGCCCACGGTGACCCACCTCGCCAACTTTCGCCGCGCCGCGCCCAACGACGAATGCAGCGGGTGTCGGTTTCGATCTTCGTGCGCCGGAGGCTGCCCCCTGCTACTTCATCGCCGCGACGGTCACGTCAATGGCCGGAGCCCCTACTGCGAGGTCTTCAGGTATGTGTTGCCTCGCATCCTTCGCATCGCGGCGCGCGAGCTCATTGTGACGCCCCGCCGGTGATGCGCACCGCGCGACCGCCCGGTCTTCGCGGACACTCTTTTCACGGCGCGGGTCGCCGTGGCTGAATGGTTCAAGCTGTATGTCTTCGATCGCCTTTGATGACGCCGCCCTCTTGGCGGCCCTCGGTGACAACCCCCACCGCCCGCTTCACATCGCCGAGGTGCTCGAGCACCTGGGCCTGTCGTCCTCGCTGCGCCGCATCGTGAGCGCCTCGCTCGACGACCTCGTCGCCCGCGGCCTCGTCTCTGCGATGCCGGGCTCGCGGTACCGCCTCGTGAAGGGCCCCGCGCCCACCGTCGAGGGGCACTACACCCAACACCCGCGCGGCTTCGGTTTCGTGGCCGCCATCGACGGCGAAGGCGACGTGTTCATTCCGCCGACCGGCGTGCTCGGGGCGATGCACGGCGACCTTGTAGCCTGCACCGCGCAAGCGAGCGCCAAGGGCCGCGAGGGCATCATCGTCGAGGTCATCACGCGACGCAGCGACAAGGTGCCGGGCGTCTTGCGGGTGCGACAGACGGGCAGCTGGGTCGAGCCCGACGACGCGCGCATCCGCGGGCCCATCAGCCTCGACACGCCCTTCGCGGCCCTCGACGGCCAGAGCGTGGTGTGCGAGATCACGCGCTTCCCCGTGCACGCGGGCGAGACCCCCGTGGGCCGCGTGGTCGAGGTGCTCGGGCGCTCGGGCGAGCTCGAGACCGAGGTGCGCAAGGTGCTCATCCGCGAGGGCGTCGTCGACGACTACGACGCCGAAGCGGTGGCCGAAGCGGCGGCGTACGGCGAGCGCGTCACGGAGGCCGAGCGCGAGGGGCGCGAAGACCTCCGCGGCCTCGCCTTGGTCACCATCGACCCCGACGACGCGCGCGACCACGACGACGCCGTGCATGTGCTCCGCCGCGAAGACGGCTCGTGGCAGATCACCGTGGCCATCGCCGACGTGGCCCACTACGTGCGGCCCGGCACGGCCCTCGACCGCGAGGCACTCACCCGCGGGCTCTCGATCTACTTGCCCGACCGCGCCATCGCGATGCTGCCGAGGGCCCTGTCGTCGCACCTCGCGTCGCTGATCGAGGCCCAAGATCGGCTCGTGATGGCGGTGATCGCAGAGCTCGACCCGATGGGCGAGATCCTCTCGACCCGGGTCGTCGAAGGGGTCATCTGCTCGCGCGCGCGGCTCACCTACACCATGGTCGCCCGCGCCCTCGGATGGACCGACGCGCCCGCCGCCGAGGTGCCCGCAGCGCTCTTGCCGATGCTCCGCGACGCCGCTGACATCGCGGGCATTTTGCGCGGCCGACGGCAACGCCGCGGGGCCCTCGATTTTGACCTCCCCGAGGGGCGGGTGAAGTTCGACGCCGAGAACAAGCCCGTCGACGTGGTGCAGTCGCGGCGCGACCCGGGCATCCGACGCGCGTACTCGCTCATCGAAGAGATGATGCTCCTCGGCAACGAGGCCGTGGCCCGGCTCGCCGTCGAGCGCGACCTGCCGACGGTGTTCCGCGTGCACGGCGAGCCCGACGAGGAGCACCTCGAAAAGATCTCCGTGGTGGCCCGCGCCTACGGCCACAATCTTGACCCCGAAGAGGCTCGAAAGCCTCGAAAGCTCTCGGCTTTTTTGCGAAAGCTCCAGGGCAAGCCCGAGTCTCGGGTGATCTCGATGCTGGCCCTCCGGGCCATGCAGCAGGCGCGCTACTCGCCGCACAACACCGGGCACTTCGGGCTCGCGAGCGAGGCCTACCTGCACTTCACCTCGCCCATCCGCCGGTACCCCGACGTGGTGGTTCACCGCGGGGTCAAGGCGCTCTTGCGCGACGGCAAGGCGCCGAGCGGCGAGAAGGCCAAGGCCGCCAACGCGCGCGCCGCCGCCGAGGTCTCGCGGCTCGAACGGCGGGCCATGGAGGTCGAGCGCGAGGTGCTCGATCTTTACCGCTGCGCGGTGGCCGAAAAGCACATCGGCACGGTCTTCACGGGCACCATCACGGGCCTCTCGGCGAACGGGCTCTGGGTCGAGATCGACGCGCCCTTCCTCACCGGGAGCCTCAAGGCCGAGGCCCTCGGGGCCGACACCTGGGAGATCGACGAGCTCGGCATCCGCATGCGCGGCGCGCGCACGGGCCGACAGTTTACGCTCGGTGACACCCTGGCCGTCGAGCTCAAGGAGGTCTCGCTCGAGAAGCGCCTCATCGGCTTCGAGCTCACCCGCGACGCGCGCGAGGTGATCGACGCCCGCTCGCTCAAGCGCAAGCACCGCGAGGCCGAAAAGGCCAACAAGCGCGAGAAGCGAAAGGGGCCGGTGAAGAAGGGCGCTCGGGGTCGTCGATGACCCGCGTCGTGGCGGCGTCGGTGCTCGGGTCGGTGTTCGCCCTGGCGGGCTGCGAGGGCTGCAAGCGCCAGCCGCCGCCGGTCGAGTTTCAGAGCGCGGTCGACGCGCAGTGGGTGGCCCCGAGCGACGACGCGAGCCGCGGCGTGGCCGATGCCCAGGCCGACGTGCCGCGCTTTGTGCCCCGCGAAGGGGCCGTGTTCGAGAGCGCCCAAGCCGAGATTACCGTCGACGGGCAGCGGGTGCTCGCGCCGAACGGCGAGCGCTTCGTGGCGACCCTCGTCACCGACCTCAACGGCGACGGGGTGAGCGACGACGTGGTGGCCGCCAGGGTCTCGCCCGACGGCGCCGCGGCGGGGCTCTCGCTCTACCGACGCAGCGCCGAAGGCTTCGCGGTCGAGTCGCTCGACGACGCCGCGCCCGGAGACCGTCAATGTGCGCGGGCCCAGCTCCGTCAGAGCGCGCCGGGCTCGCTCTCGGTGGTGTGGCGCTGCGAGCTCCGGGCCGCCGATGCGGGGCTCGTGACGCGTGACGAGGGCGCCGAAGCCCTCTGGGTCGCGCCCGGTACACCGAGCCGGGTGAGGGGCCGCGCCCGCATCACCCCGGGCCCCGGGTTCGGAACCGCCCTCGCGATCACCGCCGAGGGCGTCGACCGTGACGGCGATGGCAACGATGAGCTCGTGGTGACGGTCTCGGCGGGTCGCCCCGAGGCGCGTCCCATGGCCCGCGCGCAGCTGGTGTACTTCGAGCGCGGAGGGGCCCTCGTGCGCGACACCGCCGAGCCCGCGGCTTCGTTGAGGGCCGCGGTCGAGGGGGCCCGGCGCGCCCTCGCGCGGCGTCGCAGCGGGGCGAGCGAGGCCCTCCAGACGCTCGATGACCTCGTGCGGCTCCGGAGGGCGCTCTGCACGGCGACAGGGCTCGCGCGGGTCGAGGTGGCCGGGCAGCGGGGCGTGCCGTGCGCGCCGCCTGAGGGCGCTGAGCAGCGGGCGCGGGCCTTGGTGGCGCTCGGCGAGCTCCCGGCGGCCTTGGCCGTGGTGTCGGGCGAAGCCGGAGACGACTGGGGTGCTGTGACCGAGCGGGTGCGCACCGAGCTCACCCGGGCTGCCGCGCTCGATCGGCGGGCGGTCTCGCGCGAGGGGCCGCCCGCGGGCGCGCCGCTCGACACCTTGGCGCCCTTTCGGAGCGGGGTGTTGCGCTTCGAGAGCGCGGCCAACCCTGTGGCGGTGGCGCTCCACGGGCCCGCGACGGGTCGGGCCGACGTGGCCACGCTCGCCTTCGCGGCGGGCGAAGGGGGCTCGGTCGACGAGATCGCGCCGGTGGCCGGAGGGCTGCGGCTCGTGGGCGCCGCCGAGCGCTGCGAGGGCCTCGGGGTGGTCTTCTGCCCCGAGGGGGCGGCCGGGTGTTACGAGCGACCGTGGGCGGCGGGCGCGACGACCCTGCCCGAGGGGGCGGTGTTTCGCGCGTTGGGCGAGCTGCCCTCGGTCGAGACGGCGCGTCGCTGTGTGGCCTCGGCCGAGAGCGTGCAGACCCTCGGCCCCGGGGCGTTGACGGTGCTCGGCACGAACCGGCAAGGTTGGCTCGTCGCGCGGCACCGGCGGCTCCTTCGCGTGGGCGTTGACGGCGGCGTGGCCCGGCTCTCGTCGGGAGACTCCCTGGGCGCCGTGTACGCCCCCGGCGGGGCGGTCTCGGAGTCGGGCGCCGCCGCGGCCCTGGTCGACCTCCGCGGCGTCTGGCTGCGCGAGCGCACCGGGTGGAAGCTCGTCGCCCCCGCGACCCTCGACGGCCGCTTCTCGCAGCTCCACGACCTCACCGTGAGCAACGACGGGCGGCTCGTGGCGGGGCTCCTCGGCAACAACCTCGTCGTGGTCGAGCGCACGCGTCGCTGAGCGCGGCGGAGGCCGACGGAGGGTACCGGCGCGGCGCGGGCTGTGGCACCCTCGGCGGCGCCATGGCGACGTCACCCAAAGGTCACCCGTTGTTTGAACGCCGCGCCCTCTTGGGCGGCGGCCTCGCGACCTTCGCGTCGCTGATGCTCTCGCGGTCGCTCAGCGGGTGCAGCGACGAGGCGCCCGCGCAGACGCCCGCTGACGGCGGCGCGCCCGACGGGTCGACCGCCGACGCGATGTCACCGATCGGTGATGCGGCCTCACCGATGGGTGATGCGGGCTCGGCGGTGCCCGACGCGTCGGCGGGGGCTGACGCCGGCGAGATGCTCGAAGACGTGTTCGCCCCGCGCCCCATGGCCCAGCCGCGGCTGGTCTCGCGCATCGCCTCGCTCGGCCCCTTGGGCGCGCCCGACGCGAACGGGCTGCGGCTGCCGGAGGGCTTCCGTTCGCGGGTGGTGGCGCGGACGAACCAGCGCGTCGCGGGCACCGAGTATGTCTGGCACGCCCTACCCGACGGCGGGGCGACCTACCCCACGGCCGACGGCGGCTGGATCTACACCTCGAACTGCGAGATGCCCTTCATCGGCGGCGTCGGGGCGATTCGCTTCTCGGCCCGCGGCGAGATCACGGCGGCGTACCCGATCTTGGCCCGCACGAACATCAACTGCGCAGGCGCGCGCACGCCTTGGGGCTCGTGGCTCTCGTGCGAAGAGGCCGCCCGGGGGCGGGTGTGGGAGTGCGACCCATGGGGCGAGCGCGACGCGGTGGTGCGGCCGGCCCTTGGGGTGTTCAAGCACGAGGCGGCGGCCATCGACCCGCGTTCGGGCGTCGTGTACCTCACCGAAGACGAGACCGACGGGCGTCTCTACAGGTTCGTCCCCGCGCAGATGAGCCGTCGCGGTCACCCGGTGCTGACCGACGGGAGGCTCGAAGTCGCCGAGGTGAGCCCCGACGGGGCGGTGCGCTGGCTTCGCGTGCCCGACCCGCAGTTTCGCGAGGCGACGCCGACGCGGCTCCAGGTGCCGGCGTCGACGGCCTTTGACGGCGGCGAGGGCATCTGGTGGCACGAGGGCGTGGTGTATTTCAGCACCAAGGGCACCAACCAGGTGTTCGCCCTCGACGTGGCGCAGCAGCGCATCACGGTGCTCTACGACGCGCGGGCGATGATGTCGCCGCCGCTCCGTGGGGTCGACAACATCACGGTGTCGTGCTGCGGCGATGTGCTGGTGGCCGAAGACGGGGGCACCATGCAGGTGGTGGCGCTCTTGCCGGGGGGCGGGGCGCTCCCGCTCGTGCAGGTGGTGGGGCACGACGGCTCGGAGGTGTGCGGCCCGGCCTTCGACCCGAGCGGAACGCGGCTGTATTTCAGCTCGCAGCGCGGGCCCGAAGGCGGGTGGACCTTCGAGGTCGAGGGCCCCTTCCACCGCCCGGCCTAGCGCGGCATCACGGTTTCGTGATGGGCGCTCGGGGTGCTGGGCCGCGGGGGCTGCGGGTGTGGAGGCGGTGGCGGGCGAAGGCGCAGCGTGAGCGGGTCAGCGTTTCGGGGATAGGTCAACGGCCGCAGCGCCCGGTCATGACGGCGCTAGAACCAGGTGGTGAGCCAGGCTGAGAGGGTGTCTTGCCGTCGTCGGTTGGCGACGTACGGCGCGGCCCCTCCGTCGCCCTCGACGGCGCCGCCGTAGTACATCGCCGCCCCAGCCTCATCGTGGCGAAACTCCGCGCGAAACGAGGCCCTCGGGTGGGGTCTGTAGTCGAGCGTGGCGGTGCCCGACGAAACCCAAGGGGCGGGCCAGAAAATGGGGCTCGCGCGCCCTGCAGCGTTCTCGGGCGTGTGCTCGATGAAGACGTCGCCGCGCAGCGCCGCGAAGAGCCTCGGGTGGAGCTGAACACGCCCGTAGAGGGCCGCGGCGAACCAGCGGCTCGTGCCGAAGCGGTTCTGTTCGAAGCCGCCGTTGACCTGGGCCATGACACTGAGCCGCGGTGACACGGTGACGCTCGCGTAGGCGTCGAGCATGTGGCGCCACGGCGCGCCCTCGGCGGCGCCCTGGGCCCGCTCGTTGCCGCCGAAGTACTGGGCCGTGAGCGAGCCCCACGGGCGGGTGAGCACCATCGTGAGGTTGACAGACTTGCCGGGGTTGTTGTCGACGAGGCTGTTCCACCCGTTGAAGAGCGAGAGGGTGACGGTGAGGCTCTCGGTGAAGGGGTAACTGACGCGTACGCCGGTGTGGTAGAATGGCAGGCCGAAGAAGAGGTTCGAGCGTGACGCGTTGAAGTTTTCGCGCACGGGCATCGACTCGGGGCCGATCGGCGACAAGAACACGCCGCCCAAGACCGTGAGGCCGTGCCCGAGGTCGAAGCGGTACCCGCCGTAGGCCTGCTGGATGTACTTCCACACGTCGCGCGAGAGGGCGGGGCTCGCGTCGGCGCCTGCGAAGCTCGGCTCGGCGAGGTAGTAGGTGCTCGGCGTCTGCCCGACTTGCAGCGCCAGACGTCCGATCAAGCGCGCGTTGTCGTAGCCCGCGTCGAGCACCACGTTCGACAGCGTGAAGGTGTTGTGACGGTTGTCGAAGCCGCGAAAATGCGTAATGCCGTTCGACGGGCGGTTGAAATTGAAGCTGTAGTTGGCTTCGACATAACCGCCGAGGCTGAAGGGCGAAGTCGACTGGGCCAGGCTCACCGTAGGCAGCGCCAACAGAACGAGCGCAGCGCGGGATGAAGTACGAAGCATTGAGCAACTCCTCTAGCGCGGAGCGCTCTACCGCATCGCCTATCAAGACGGCATCAAGCTGTTTGGGTGCGGCGTCAAAAAGGTCGAATGTGTGCAGGGCCCGTATCGTTGGCGCGCGGGCGTTTCGCGCCGACCGCAACCGCGCGGTGCGAGGCTACACGGGACGGCGCGCCCCCCACAGCGCACGGAGTTGCCCCTCAACACACAAGGAGCGCTGCTTGCCATCGCGAGTCGCGACCGAGGCGGCGTGGCGACGATCGGGCGCGGCGCGTCGGCGAGCGATGGGGCGTCGCGCACGACCGCGCTGTCGGATGGGCCCGCGTCGGCAGTTGTTGGTGACACCGTGCGACCACAGCCGAGCACCGCAAGGGCGAACAAAAGACGGCGTCGTCGTGCGCCGCGCTGCGTGCAAGCGCTCACCACGGTGCAAGCACCTCGCGTGGCCGCTGCGGCCGGCCCCCGTCCCAAGGGAGCTGGTAGTTGAAGTCGAGCCCCCAGCACCACACCGCGTTGTCGCGCCTCAACGCGCAGGTCACACCGGCGCCGTGGGTCACCTCAATGGCGTCGGTGATGCCCTCGATCTGCACGGGCTCAAGCGCGTAGGCGTTCGGCAGATCGAGGTCTGGGGGTTCGATGTTGACCGCGTCACCGAGGAGCCCATAACGCCGTGGACCCCAGCACCACACCGTGCCATCGACCTTGACCGCACAGGTGACAACGCCGCTTGATACATGGATGATTCTGCCCAACGACTCCCAGAGCCGAGGCGTTGTATCTTCAATAAGAGTTCCGTCGGAACGCCGCTCGTTGTAGTAACTGCCCCAACAGTACAACGACCGATCCAGAAGAGTGACGCAGGTTCGATTCACACTCACGGTGAGCCGCACGGCGGGCATGGGCAGCGCCACCTCGGTGGGCACCGTCACCGTCTCAACCGAGAGCGGCTGCGCACATTGCCCAAATCGGTTGTCACCCCGGCAATAGACGCGACCCTCTGCGGTGAGGCCGCAAAGGTGTTCACTGCCGACGACCCGATGCACCGTCTCGACCGAGAAGGGCACCTCGACGGGCCCCGGCACGGTGCGTGGGTTACGTGGGATGATGAACGCATTGCCCCAGCACATCGTCTGGCGCGTCGATGAGACACACAATTGAATCGGGTTGCCTTCAGTGCTGAGAATGTTTTCAAAGTTGCCGAGCCGTGGCTCGGTGACCTCGGTCGTCGCCGACGAGAAGCCCAGCCACTGCTCGGTGCGGCCCCAGATCCAGAAGCGCCCATCATCGCGAAGTGCGACGTAGGCAACCCCACAATCGAGCGAGGTGATCGTGCCTTCGAGCGTGATCTCGTTCCCTGGAATGCTCACGCGCCCGCCACAACGCACGGTGTTGCCTCGTAAGACACACGGAGAGTTACCTGCCATCCCGAGTCGCGACCGAGGGGGCGTGGCGACGATCGGTCGCGGCGCGTCGACAGGCGACGGGGCATCGCGCACGAACGCGGTGTCAGCGGGGCCCGCGTCGGCATCAGCTTGAAACGACACCGTGCGACCACAGCCGAGGAGCACCAAGACAGCCGTGATGCCGCTCATGACCCGGCGCTGCGCGATGCACGTGGCAGCCGGCGCTTTCACCACGGCGCGAGCACCTCACGCGCCCGCTGCGGCTGAGCATGCGGCCACGGAAGCTGGTAGTTGAGGTCACGACCCCAACACCACACCGAGTTGTCGCGTCGCAGGGCACAGGCCACGCCGGCGTACTGACGCGTTTCAATGGCTTCGGTGACGCCTTCGATCTGCTCGGGCTCAAACGCGTAGGCGTTGGGTAGCTCGCGCTCGGGTCGTTCGATGTTGACGGCGTCACCGAGCAACCCATAACGGCGTGGGCCCCAGCACCAGACGGTGCCGTCTACTTTGACCGCACAGGTGACAAGGGAGCATGAGACATCAACGACCTGCCCAAGCGATGGTTCGAGCCGCGGCGTGGGGTCTTCGATGAGCGTTCCGTCAGCGCGTTGCTCATTGGTGTTGACGCTCCAACAGTAGAGAGACCGATCTTGGAGAATGGCACACGTTCGCAGCGTATCCGTGCGCAGCCGTAGTGCGGGCAGAGGGAGGGCGACCTCGGTGGGCGCGGTGACCGATGCGATCGAGAGCGGCTGCGCGCATTGCCCGTAGCGATTGTCACCACGGCAGAAGACGCGACCTTCTGCGGTGAGACCGCAGAGATGCGTCCTGCCCACGGTGCGATGCACCGTCTCGACCGAGAAGGGCACCTCAACAGGCCCTGGCAAGGTCGGCGGGTTGCGCGGGATGATTGCCGCATTGCCCCAGCACATCGTCTGGCGCGCCGACGAGAAGCACTGTTGAAGGGCATTGTCATCAACGCTTAGGATATTTTCAAAGTTGCCGAGTCGTGGTTCGGTCACCATGGTGGTCGCCGAAGAGAAGCCCAACGCTTGTTCTGTGCCACCCCAGAGCCAGAAGCGCCCGTCGTCACGAAGTGCGAGGTAGCCCGCACCAAAGTGCAGTGAGGTGATTGTGCCTTCAAGCTCGATTTGATTGTTGGGGATGCTCACCCGCCCCCCACAGCGCACGGTGTTGCCTCGCAAGACACACGGAGAGCTGCCAGCCATCGCGAGTCGCGACCTCGGCGGTGCGGCCACGATCGGCCGCGGCGCGTCACCGGGCGACGAGGCATCGCGCACGACCGCGGTATCAGCGGGGCCCGCGTCGGCACCAGGCTGAAGCGAAACTGTGCGACCACAGCCGAGGAGCACCAAGACAGAGACGAGGCGTTTCATGGTTGGCCTCCGACCGTGAGGGCGTAATGGTATTCGTTCTCTGGGCTCGGGCTGATCGAGACGCTGCTGTACACGGGTTCGTTGTTGGGCCAAGGCAGCGCGACAGGCGGCTGAAACGCGCCGACGACCCCGTTGCGCCGTGCGATGTAGACCGCCTGGGCACCCCCCTGCGTCGGGCGCACCCAGGTCAGCGTGTGATGGTCGGCGTTGAGGTCGGCCACGACGTCGAAGTGTCGCACGGTCTCAAAGAGGTGAGGGTCGCTGCCCGCGATGGGCAGCTCGGCCTGGCCGAGGCGGTAGCGATGCATCGTGGCGTCGTACCCCAATGACAGCTCGACGATGGCGTTGAGCGCGTTGCCGGGTGAAACATCGGCCAGGGCACCGAAAAAAGAGCCGTAATAGAACGGCAGGTTTGAGGCGGCCTCCTGGGTGTAATCAAAGACAAGCCCGCCCATGTAGCGAAAGCGAAGGGTGCCGGGTTCTTCGGTGGGCACCTCTTGCTCGTACGTCCAATACGCGGCATTCCACGGGGTGGTCTCTGATTGGCGCAGGGTGCCGTCGCGGTGAATGAAGAAGAGCACGAAGCGATCGCGCCATCGGTCGTACGCGATTTCGGGTCGCGCAAACGACGATTCGCCCACCATTTGCGCCGTCAACTCCGCGGTGGGCGATGTGGCCGTTGCAACGATGACCCGGCACTGTGGCAACCCCGTGCAACTCAGCCAGGCCGCTGCGGTCTCACCGTAGGGCGTGGTGGCGAGCGAGACCCATGTGTGCTGCACCGTGCCGTGCGCCGTCGCGGTGGGGTAGGGCCCGAGGTAGTCTACCCAACTGGCGGGGGCGCCGCGGCGCAGCTGGAGGCCGAAATCGATGAGGTTCGGGTGGCCCGCGAAGTACCCGTGGGCCTCGAAGGGGTACCGAAACGCAGCGAGCCCAGGGCCGAAGGTTGAAGGCTCGGGTAGAGGGGTGGCGGGGCCCACCCACTGGTTCGAGAGGTCGAGCGTGCGCACCGTCGCGTGCCGCGCGGTGGGGCCGGCGCCTTCGCCGTTGGGCGCCCCGGTGGCGTCGGCCTGCCCCTCAATGGTGGTCATCTGGTCAACGAGGTAGAGGTTCAGCCCTTCGCCGTGCTGTGCATTGTTGTAAGTGCCCCACATCACGCCGTGGTAGGTCGGCGTCTGCGGCGTGGTTTGGTAGATCTGGTCGTCGATCGAAAAGGCGGCGTGGCCGAGCTCGTGAATCAACACGGCTTCAAGGCCGATCTGGTTGCCTGTTGGCCAGCCCGATGTCCAATGAAGAGGGCTCTGGGCCAGCCCCGACGCCAGCGAGGGGCAGTCATTCACGTACAACGCCACGGTGGTTGAACCCAAACACTCTCCCATTCCACCTAAACCGCTGTAGGCGCGGGCCAGGGCGCCAACCGAGCAGCCACCAACTCCCGGCGGCGACTGGGCTTCTGCAACTACGTAGATGAGGCGCTCTTGGGGCGATGTCATTGACTGACCGCGGCCTCGGTAGTGCATGCGACGACCTGAGAGGCTCTCTTCATTCCACACGTTGATGGCACGAATCAGCGAGGCTTCGACGAGATCGGGGTCAAGCTGCCCGGGGTAGGCCGCAAGCTTCGTCAGGCTCTCGGCATTGAGGTAGACCTCGAGCTCATTCAACGCTCGGTCTCGAACACACCCGGCCTGGCGATCGACATACAATGGGTACGCATGGGTACCCCCCCCCAGTGATAAAAGAAAAATCGTAGAGAGCGAGATGCGTTGATGTTGCATCATGGGTTCGAGCCCCTTCGCCTTGTGGCGTGACGCCGTTTGTTTGCCTGCGACGGCGCTTGTCTTCGATAGAACCCACAAGCCGACCGCGCATGCGTTGCATTATCGGCGATCATCGTGGATGTCAAGCGGGTCAAAACGTAGTTATGACGCTCCGTTGCGGGTCTGCGGTGCGCAGGCGACGTGAGCTGCCCTCCCGTACGGCACGCCGAGCGAGGTGACGGTTCGCCGGTCAAACGGAGGCGCCGCGGCAAAGAAGAAGCGCCGGATTTCGGCGACACCGATCGATCGGGTCGTCGACCCTCAGCGTGCTTCCTTCAACCGTCGACGTTGCAAGAAATGCTTTCGGGGCCCACCGCCTGACAGAGGCGTCACGCAGACCGACGTGCGAGGGGAGTGGGCGGTTCAGCGCATCCCGCGCAGGGTGGTCTCGCTCTCGATGCGAGTCGGGGCCGCGGCGCTCGCTCGGTTCACCGCGTCGAGGGCCGTCGGCGGAACGGGGATCACCAGCTCGACATTGCGGTCGCGGAGCTGGCCCATGTGGTTCGAATCCCAGGCCGCCAGGTGCTCGATCATGCTGAGGCGCAGGAAGCGCCGCTCGGCGCAGTCGCGGGGCTGAATTTCGAGCATCGTGCCGAAGATCGAGAGCGTGCCGTCGCCGTTGTTGACCAGCTCGATGGCGCGGGCCTGCGAGGGCCAGTCGGCCACCGAGCCTGACATGATCTCCCAGAATCCGGGGTGGGCCGTGTCGGTGCCGCGGGTGCCGCGCACCCTGAGGTCGTGGTCGTGGCCGACCATCCAGCCGATGACGTTGGGGTAGCGGGCCACGAGCTGGTCGATCTCGGCGGGCTCGACCGCGTCGGCGACCTCGCCGCCGAACTCGCCGTTGCGGCGGTCCATGCTTGAGGTGGGGTGGTGCGAGATGAGCATCGCGAGCACGCCGTCGCGCTGCGCTTGTTCGAGGGCCGGGCGAAGAAAGGTGTCGACCGCCGCGCGCCGCACGAGGCCGATCGAGCCGCCGGTGTAGTCGCTCGAATCGAGGGCGATGAGGCGCAAAAGGCCCGGCACCACGTCGGCGGTGTAGTGCAATCCGTCGGCGGGGCTCATCACCGTGTTCAGCCCGTGACCGATGGGCCCCGGCGTCGCCGCCGTGCGGGCGAGCTCCATGGGGAAATCGCTGCGATCGAGGAGCCTTCGGTTCATGTCGGGCACCACCGCGCCGCGCCGCGGAGGCGCCCACCAGCGGGTGTAATCGCGCGTGCCCGTGGCGGTGGTGCTGCCCGTGGCTTGGGCCCGGTTCATCGCGCCCGGGAGGTTGATGCCCACCACCTCAAGGTCGTGATTGCCCGGCACAAAATACCAAGGCGCGGGGAAGGCCACCGCATCAAAGGGGTCTTTCGGGTCATTGCCCGCGCCCGGCACCGGGTCATCGTCGGCGCCCGAGTCGACGTGAATGCCGCGCTCGCCGTCCATCACGCCGATGAACCACCGGAGCTCGTTGTAGTGCGCGTTGTCGGTGCAGTCGCCCGCGATCACCCCGAACTGCCACGGGCGCTCGCTCCGGGCCGTGTCTCGCAGCGTGCGGTTGAGCGCCGACATGGCCCGCGGCAAGAAGGCCTCTTGGGCCCGCATCGCGCCGCCCGCCGACGGGTTGTCGATCGACGCGAGCCGCACCGGGCTCTCATCGTCGACGAGCTGCGTGTCTGCGAGCATCACAAACCACGCGAGCGAGCGCCGCTCGCCGGTCGGCGCCGCGCTCGGGCCGCCGAGGTCGGTGCGCCGCTGCCTCGCCCACGCCTCACCGCGCCGCCAGCGATCGAAGCCCATGCCGCGGTAGAGGGTCTCGCCGGTCTCAAGCGCGGGGTTCGCTGTCGGGGCCTCCATCGGAGCCATCAAGCGCGCCAAAGTTGGCTCGCGCACCGCCACCAGGGTCGAGACCCCCGTCTCAAAGGCCGTCTCGCCGCTCGGCTCGGTGTCTTCGCAGCGCGGCAACCGAAGGCCCCCGTGCGGGTCGCCCGCGTCGTCGGCCTCGCCCCCGTCGCCCCCGTCTGCGACAGCGGCCTCGACGGCGCCGTCTGCGCCCCCGTCTGCGCTCGCCGTCTCGCCGCCCGAACAGCCCGCAAGTGCCGCGATCAACACAAGAAAGTGAGCCCGATTCATGGCCCCGAGGCTCCCACACCCGCGCGCGCCCTGTCACGCCGCCGTTGCAGAATTGTTACGCTCCGCCGCCCGACAGGTCGGACGCGCCGCGTCGATTGACAAATGTATCGCGGTGACTACTCGGCGAGGCAGAGCTGGCCGAATCCGAGGGCGACCCCGTCGCTCGCGCGGGTGCGTACGGCGAAGCGCAAGGCGCGGCCCTCGGCCCTGGCCACGATGCGGCCCTCGGCGCCTGGCACCCGGAGGAGCTCGCGCGGCGCGCCCCGGAGCACGCCGTCGGGTTGCACCACCACCCCGCGAAGGACGGCGTTGTCGCCGCTTCCGCGTGTCCACACGACGGCGGCGCCGCCGTGGGCGTGGGTGACGGCCACGCGGCCCTGGGAGCCTTCGAAGCGCTCGAGCTCGCGGCGCAGCACGAGGCCCCCCTTGTCGGCGATCACCACCACGTTGACGGTGACCATGCCGTTGACGGTGTCGGTGTAGGCCATCACGGCGCTGTCACCGAGCACGGCGGCGGCTTCGAGGGTCGGCGCGCCCACCTCGCGCACGGTGCGCACCCGCAGGTCGATGGCCCCGGTGTTGTCGAAGCGCGTGAGCCTGACATCGGGCCCGAGGCGGTACACGAGCCCCGCCCCGGAGGGTGCCGGCGAGACCAGCACCGACTCGGCTTCGAGGGGCACGATGCCCGTGAGGTCGACCCCCGCCTCGGGCACACGCTCGAGCCCCGCCGAGAGCCGAAAGCTCGTCGGACGCGCGATCACCAGGCCCCCGTCGAGGGTCTCGGTGATGCGCGAGGTGAGCACCCACGGCGTGCCGTCGGGGAGCGCCGCCGCGAAGGGTTCGCCGTGCTGCGCCGCCACCGTGCGGACCGCCCCCGCGACGGCGTCGGCCGAGATCGCCGCGCCGCGGAGGTCGGTGCGAAACTCGCGGGCCCCGGGCGACGCGAGGGTCTCGTTGAAGAGCATCGCCGCGCTGCCGTCGGCCCGGCCCAACACCACCGGGGTGGTGACGTCGGTGTTGGCCGCCGCGCTCTCGTAGACCTCGGTGCGCCCCCGCACCACCGTGCCGTCGGTGCCCACCGCCGCGAAGACCATCGCGTCGCGCCGCAGCGGGCCCGCGTCGCCCCCCATCAGCCGCGGCGCCGACTCGCGCCAGGCCACCAAGAAGCCCAAACGATGCGGCGCGAGGCTGCCAGGTTCGAGGGTGGTGTACCCCGCGCCCCGCGGAACGAGCGCCCCAAAGCGCGGCGCGAGACCGCATACCGGCGACGGGCCCGCGTCGTACGGCGCGCGCCCCGCGTCGACCCCGACGTCAACCGAGGGGCCGAGGTCGACCGGCGTCTCGACGTCGGCGAGGCCCCCGGCGTCGACCGAGGGGGCGGGGGTGTCGTCGCAGCCGACTACAAACGTAGTCAAGAGCGCAGCCAAGGTAAGGGGCGACCCGAGGGGCCAAGAGGGGCGTCGCATGATGTGCGGCAGTGTACTCGAATCTGGCGGGGTGATGCGCGTCGACCCTTGCCGCGGGGCGCCGAGAGGGGTACGCCTTCGGCCGACCGGGTGGGGCCCGTACCGAAGCCCTCGCCAGGGCGGCCCCGGTGCCCATCGCGGCACCGACCGTCACCCAACCAAACCCACTGTTTTCACAGACGGAGTCAAGACATGGCGCGCGAAGCGAAGAACTTTGATCACCTCCTCGGCGGCAAGGCCAAGGGGCTCAGCGACACCCAGCTTAACGCTCACTTCACCCTGTACAAGGGCTACGTCAACAAGCTGAACGAGATCCAGACCAAGCTCGGCACGGCCGACCGCTCGGCGCCGAACTACTCGTTCAACGAGTACAGCGAGCTCAGGCGTCGCGAGCCCGTGGCCTTCAACGGCACGGTGCTGCACGAGATGTACTTCGGCGCCCTCGGCGACGGCTCGACCAGCGCGAGCGCCGCGGTGAAGGCCGTGTTCGAGAAGAGCTTCGGCAGCTTCGACGCCTGGCTGGCCGACACCAAGGCCTGCCTCATGAGCGCCCACGGGTGGACCACCCTGGTCTACGACTACGAGTCGGGCAAGCTCCTCAACAACCTCGTGCACGGCGAGCACCACAGCGGCAACTTCGCCAACGTCCACGTCATGGCGGCCTTCGACGCGTGGGAGCACGCGTACTTCTTCGACTACCAGACCGGCAAGGCCAAGTACGTCGAGAACCTCCTCGGCGGCATCGACTGGTCGGTGATCGAGAAGCGCTTCGCCGAAGCCCGCCTGGTGGGCTGAGCCCTCGGCTCGCCGCCTCGGGTGGTGAGGTGAGACCCCGGTCGCGGCCCTCTCTGGCGGCGCGTCGGGGTCTCGCGCATTTGGGGCCCGGCGACCCCACAACGCCCTTAGGGTCTCGGGGCGGCCTGCGATGGGTGCGTCGAGGGGGGCGGGGCCAGCGACGGCGCGACCGAAGGGTGCGCGCGACGGGTCTCGACGCGGGCGAGGCTCAAGCGAAGGCTGCGCGCGACGGGTCTCGACGCGGGCGAGGCGCGACCCTATACCCCGCGCGATGAAGCGCCTTGTGTGTCGCTATCGAAGCGATGAAGAGGGTTATCTTGTCGCGGTGCTCGACTGCGGACACGGGCTGCACATGCGCCACCGCCCGCCCTTCGAGCTCCGCCCGTGGACGCTCACCCCAGAGGGTCGCGCGTCGAGGGTGGGCACCGAGGCGAGCTGTGTGCGCTGCGATCGCTTCGAGCGTCCGGCCGAGTGGGTCGAGTACAAACGTAGTCAGACCTTCGACGCCGCTGGGCTCCCCGCGGCCCTCGGGCGCGACCACGGCCTGCGCGAGGGGGTGTGGGCCGAGCTGCGCGTGCATTCCGGTGCGCTCACGCTGAGCGCGTGTGACGCGACCGAGGGCCCTTGGGTGCTCGCTGCGCCGTCGACGATGAACATCGCCCCCGGGTGGCGTCACCGCGTCACCCTCGGCCCCGGGTGCAGCTTCGACCTGGTGTTCTACCGCGCCCCGGACGCGACGCCCGCAGGCGAGCACTGACGGCCTCCGCCCCTACGCGGGTCGTAACCCGCCACCCGTCGGCCGCGCGGATGTGGTGTTTGCGGTGGTCGGCGTTGCGATCGCCGGCAGGCACAAGGTAGGGGCGACCCTTGTGGTCGCCCGCCACCGCCCGTCCGCCCGTCGCCCACCGCCCACCGCCTGTCGCCCACCGCCCGCATTCGGCGCGCGCCGAATGCGGTGTTTACGATTGTCGGCGTTGCGATTGCGGGCAGGCACAAGGCCTGCCCCTACCCGGCACGATGCGCCCACGGTAGGGGCGACCCTTGTGGTCGCCCGTCGCCCGCCCGTCGCCCGCCCGTCGCCCGCCCGTCGCCCGCCCGCCGCCCGTCGCCCGCCCGCCGCCCGTCGCCCGCGCGCGGGTCGACGTTTTCGACGAATGTTGACGCGTTCGGGCAGGCACAAGGCCTGCCCCTACCGCATCGCGAAAACACCGTGGTCATTGGGACGTTACGGTTGCCCGCCGTCCACCGCCCGTCGTTCACCGTCCGTCGCCCATCGTCCGATGGGGTAGGGGCGACCCTTGTGGTCGCCCGTCGCTGCCCGCCGCCGCCGCCCGTCGCCCGTCCGTCGCCCGCCGCCCGTCCGTCGCCCGCCACCGCCCGTCCGCCCACCGTCCGTCCGCCCACCGCCCGCGCCGCCCGCGCCGCCCGCGCAGCCCGCGCCGCCCGCGCCGCCCGCGCTGCCCGCGCAGCCGCCCCTTCGCGGACCATCGCTCGCACGCCCCCACGGCACGTCGAACGACAAGACGGTCACGCGTGCCATCGCCGATGACAACACCGTCGCGCGCGACGTACCATGCGATACATCCGTCGTGCGACTACGTCTGTCGCGCGATACATGCCGTGATACACACACGACTCGGACGACGCGGGTCGTGCGACGCGGAGCCGGGGCGGCGGGTCAGGCGCGGCCCGGGGTGACGCGATGGGTCAGCGCGTGGGGGTCGATGCCGAGGCGCTTCAGCTTCTTCTGCAGACCGAAGCGCGACATGCCGAGGGCGCGGGCGGCCTGAGACTGGTTGCCGTGGTGCTCGCGGAGGGCCCGCTCGACGAGGTCGCGCTCGATGTGGTCAACGGCGTGCTTCAGGTCGAGGGGGTTGTCGGGGGCGTGCGGCGCGCCGTCGGCGCCGCGCAAGGTCGGCGAGAGATGCTGGGCGTGGATCACCCCGTCGGCGAGCACCGCGGCCCGGGCGATCTCGTTCTGGAGCTGCCGCACGTTGCCAGGCCAGGGCGCGTCGACCAGGAGCCCGAGGGCCTGCTTGTCGATGCCCGTGCCGGGGCTCTGGCGCGCGAGAAAGTGCGACACCAGGGCCGCGATGTCTTCACGCCGAACCCGCAGCGCCGGCACCGGCAAGACCACCACCGCGAGGCGGTAGAACAGGTCTTCGCGGAAGGTGCCCTTGCGCACCATCTCGGCCAGATCGCGATGCGTCGCCGCGAGCACCCGCACGTCGACCTTGCGCGTGCGGTCGCCGCCCACGGGCCTCACCTCGCCCTCTTGCAAGACCCGCAAGAGCCGCGACTGCATTGCGGGTGACATCTCGCCGACCTCGTCGAGGAAGAGCGTTCCGCCGTCGGCGACCTCGAAGAGGCCGGGGCGCGCGCGGTCGGCGCCCGTGAAGGCTCCCTTGACGTGACCGAAGAGCACGCTCTCGAGCAACGACTCGGGGATCGCCGAGCAGTTCTCGGCCACAAAGGCCCGCCCGCCGCGGGGGCTGTTGTCGTGGATGGCCCGCGCGACGAGCTCCTTGCCCGTGCCCGACTCGCCCTGCAAGAGCACCGGCATCGCCGTCGGCGCCACCCGGTCGATCAGCGCGAGCATCGCCCGCATCGCAGGACCTCGGCCGATAAGCGCGTCGTAGCGCCCGCGGGTCTTGTCTGGGGCGCTGCTCTCTCGGGCCACGGCGAGCTCGACCCTCTGCGTCTCGACGGTGCGGGCGAGGGCCTCGCTGAGCTTCTCGGCGCGGTGCAGGGCGCGCTCGAGCGCGTGGCGCTGGCGGGCGTGATGGAGGCAGAGCGCCGCCGCGTCGGCGAAGGCCTCGGTCACCGCCACGGCCTCCTGGTCGAAGGCTCCCACCCTGAAGCGGTCGTCGACGTAGACCGCGCCCACGGTCTCGTTCGAGAGCCGCAGCGGCACCGCGAGCACCGAGCGCAGCTGCATCGCCGCCACGCTCTCAGCGGCGCCGAGGCGACCGTCGGTCTGGGCGTCGACGGTGACCAGGCTCTGTCCCGATCTGGCGACGCGCTCGGCCACCGAGCGAGAGAAGCTCAGCTCGTCGCCCGCGAGGTCGGTGTGGGTCACGTTGCGCGCCGCACGAATCCGAAGCCCGCCGGCCTCGTCGGCGAGGAGCACGAAGCCGCGACGGCCTCCGGTGAGCTCGAGCGCCGCGTCGAGGGTGCGGGCGAGCAAGAGGTCGACCCGGGTCTCGGTCTGAAGGCTCCGGGTGATCGCCGCGAGGCGCCGCCAGACCGTCGGGTCGCCGCGTCGATCGTTCGGTACCCGAAGCACCTCGCGCTGGACGCTGTGCGCCTTGAGGAAGAGCGCCCGCTCGGCCTCGGGGAGGCTCTCGGAGAGCTCCCGCAAGAGCGCGTCAAGGGCGCGAAACGCCCGCTCTTCGAGCCGTTCGCTCTCGCCTTGGGCGAGCCGCGCGAGGCTGCCGAGCCGCCAGAGCCGCGCCTCAAGGCTCGGGTCGTCGTCGAGCTCGGTCACGAGCTGCCGGTCGACTCGTTCGCCCACCGAACGATCGTGACGCTGCGCCGCCAACGCGAGGGCCGCGGCGCTCACCAGGGCCACGCTCTGCTCACCCGCGAGGCGCCTCGCGCGGAGCACCCACGCGTCGGCCGCTTGGGTCTGCTCTGCCCCGAGGGCGCGCCGCGCGGCCCTGGCGAGGCACTCGGCGGCCCGCGCGGTCTCTCCGTGGGCGGCGAGCTGCGCGGCGAGGGCTCCGAGCCGTGCGGCCGACTCGTCGGGGCTGTCGACGCACTCGGCCTCGATGGCCTCGGCGAAGCACGCGGCGACGGCGTCTCCGACCTCCCGCGCGGCCTCGGCGGCCCGGCGGGCGAGGCGCTCGGCGGCGGCGGTGTCGCCGAGCCAGGCCCGCAGCGACGCGAGGTTCGCCAGAGCCCGCGAGAGCTCTGGGAGCCGACCCTGCGCCGCGAGGCTCTTCAGCGCCGACGACATCGCGCCGAGGGCCTCGCCGAGCCGCCCCGCTTCGAGCGCCGCGGCGCCGAGGTTGACCTCGTAGGTGGCCGCGGCGTGGGCGTCTCCGAGCTGCGACGCGAGGCCCCAGGCCTCTCGAAAATGTGCCGCCGCCTCGCCCGGGTGACCCGCCTCGTGGGCGAGCATCCCGCGCAACGACAGCGCCCGCGCCCTGTTGCCCGAGAGGGCGTCGCCGCGGGTGGCTTCGTCGTAGGCGAGGGCCCTCCGCTGGGCGAGGTCGGTCTGTCCGCGGGCCCGCGCCACGAGGGCTCCGAGCTCGAGCGCGCGGCTCCGCAAGAGGGGGCTCACCTCGCCGTCGAGCTCGGCCTCGCGCACCCGCTCGGCGACCTCTCCGAGCGCGGCCCGATCGAGGGCCACCCGCGCGAGACAGAGCCGCCCGAGGGTCTCGCTCGCGGCGTCTTCGTGCGACGCCAGGGCCTCTGCTTCGGCGAGGGCCTCGGCGCGCCGACCCGAACGCCGCAACGCATCGACCCGCAGCGCCCGCGCCGCGGCCCCCTCGGCGGCTCCTTCGAGCGCCGCGAGGCAGCGCTCAGACTCCCCGCAGACGAGCCACCAGCGGGCCTCGACCAGCGCCGCCTCGTGCGGGTCGGGGGCCACCGCGCGGGCCTCGTGCCAGGCGCGCGCGAGGGCCCTGGCGTCGCCCGCCGAGGCGTCGAGGCGGTTCGCCCAGAGGGCCCAGGCCCAGTCGCGGTGACCCGCCCGGGTCGCCCACCGCGCGAGCACCGCGGCGTCGCTGAAGCCCACGCTCTCGGCCACCACCAGGGCTTGCTCGATGGCCTCGGTCTCGGCCCCGAGCGACAACGACGCGCTGAGCGAGAGGGCCTCGGCGTCGCCCAATAAGAGCCCCGCCGCGCGGAGCTCCGCGACCCCCTCGTGGCCCGGGTCGAGCGCCACAAGGAGCCGCATCGGAAGCGCCGAATCGGCGCTCTCAAGCACCGCGGCGAGGCGCCTGGCCTGCGGCGAGAGACCCGCCCCGAGCGCGACCCCGTCGGCCCGCGCGGCGTTGCGGAGGGTCGCCGCGTCGGCCGACACGATGCGCCCCGGACCGAGGGCGCGGGCCGCCCGCACGATGGCCCCGGCCCGCCCCCCCGTCGCCGCGTGCCAGCGCGACGAGACCGGGTCTGCGACGGGGCTCCCGAGCATGGCCGAGAGGAGCGTCGCCACCCCCTCGCGGTCGAGGGGCCCGAGGGCACAGGCCGCCCACCGCGGGTCGTCGGGCGCCTCGGTCACCGCGGCCAGCACGAAGCCTCGCAGCGCCGCGAAGCGCTGGAGCCCCTCGACTGCCGCAGCGGCCGCCTTGAGGGCCTCGGGCGAGGGGTCACAGAGGCGCCACACGAAGCGCCCCGTGACGGCGCCGAGCGCGGCCGCGTCGGTGACCCGGGTGAGCCCTTCACCCCGCGCCGCGAGGCGCACTTCGAGGGCCCGGAGCGCGTCGTCGATCACGCGATCGCGGCCCGCCCCCGCGCTGCCCGCCACGGCGACGCCCACCACCGCGCCGCGGTCAGCCCGCGCGAGCGCCTCGGTCAACGCGCGCCGGGTCTCGGCGTCGCCCACCCACACGGGGTCGGCCGCGAAGCCCGCGTCGGGGGTGTCGTCTTCGAGGTCGAGGGCCCGCATCCACCGCGCGCGAAAGGCCCGCATCGAGCGGATTCGCTGCGCCGGGTCGGGCGCCACGGCCTCGGCGAGGACCCCCCGGAGCCGCGCCGGCAGCGCCGCCATCACCTCGTCGCGGAGCCGCATCTCGGCCAACGCGGCCCGCACCGCGTCGGGGTCATCGGGGGCCGTGAGCACCGGGTGCTCGCCGGTGAGGGTCAGCACCGCGCTCACCCCGAGGGCGTACACGTCGGCCGCCGCCGAGAGCTGCCCGGCGAGGGCCTCGGGGGGCAGAAACGCCAGCGCACCGGCGACGGTGTCACGGGCCTCGATCGAGCTCGCGAGCCCGAGGTCGAGGAGCCGCGCGCCCCGGGTCGAAAGCACGATGTGGGCGGGCTTGACGTCACGGTGGACGAGCCCGAGATCGTGCAAGGCCGCGAGCCCCGAGGCCGCATCGGCCACGGCCCGGCCCACCGTCGCGAGGTCGTGGTAGGCGTCGAGGGGCAAGCCGTCGACCCGCTCCATCGCGAGCCACGCGCCCCCAGACTCGGTGCGGCCGAGGCCCAAGACCCGCGGCAACACCCGATGCGCCACCCGCAAGAGCATCGCCGCCTCGGCGAAGAGCGCGCCCTCGACCGAGAGCTTCACCGCCGCAGGCGCGCCGGCCTGGAGGTCTTCGGCTGACCAGACGCTCCCCTGAGCCCCGGCCCCGAGGGGCGCCACGAGCTTGAACCGACCGCCGATGAGGGCGCCTTCGTGAGCCAGGGTGTCCATCATGGTGACAGGTAGCAGTTGCGATGCCACCCCGAATTGTCACGTCAATTCGTCCCGCTGTGCCAACTGAGTTGGCACGCTCCGGGGCGGGCCTTGACCACCCGGGCCGCGCGCCGCGCTTGGGGGAGCGGGCGTGAGAAGACTTGCCGGGCCCTCAAAGCCCGTGCGACTGCGACGGTCAGAGAGGCTCTCGGGGTGGCGCGTGGTGGGTGTCGATCGGTTCATGCTCCCGCCGGCGGTGGTGGCGGCGGTGTTCACGGTGTTGGCCATCGCGCCGCCGGTGGCGATGGGGCCTCGGGCGGGGCTGCGGGTCGAGGCGGTGGGCCCCCTCTCGGCGGGCGCTCGGGTCTCGCTGCGGGCCGTCGCCGAGCGGCTCTCTGACGGCGCCTGGGAGCCGCTCTCGGCCCCCGCGCGGGTGCGCCTCCGGGGCGCCGACGGGCAGGTGACCGAGGCCCGCTTTGAGCCCCCCGCGGCGGGTCTCTGGAGCCTCGCCCACGTCACCGCGCCGACTCATCTGCCGGTGGCGTTCACCCTCGACGATGCGCCGCTGGCGGCGGCTCCCCGTCAGGGCTGGTCGATGCGCGTCGGGCCGGTGACGACCCGCGTCGACCCCCGGGTCGCGGTGCTCGAAGGCGTGATGGCCTCGGGGCTCCCGGCGACGCTCCTCGTCGAAGCGCAGCCGGGCACGCGGGTGCGGGTGCCGAGCGACAACGCCGCGGTGACGGCTACGCCCGAAGAGGCCGTGGCCGACCCCTCGGGCTTCGCGCGCCTGACCGTCACCGTCGAGGCCCTCGGTGCGGTGCTGCCGATCGCGTGCGCGCGCCCCGATGGAGTGACCGAGCGCTTCGACTTTCGCCCCGACCTCAGGCCCGGCGCGGCGGTGCTCGGGCCTGACCCCGACACCCTCTGGGCCGCCTCGGCCGAGGGCGAGGTGTGGCTCGTCTGGGGCACCGGCCCGCGGGTCGACGGCCTCGCGGTGCGCCCCCTCGTGGCCGACGCCGAACAGCACGGCCGCGCGACCTTCGCCGAAGCCCACGGCGCCTCCTGGGCCGTCGCCGCCCGGAGCGGCACCTTCGAAGACCCCGTACGCCTTCCCCGCGGACTCAGCCCCCGCGAACAGTGTCGAAACGAGACACGATGTCTCGCTCTGGCCACCCAGGGTGAGGCGCCTTTGCAGATCCCTCACGAGATTGTTTGGAATTCCAGACCATGGCACGCGGCCCATGCGCGCGCCGCGGTGACCCGGGCTCGTGGGGTGTGCCTCGCGGTGGTGCTTTTGGCCATCCTGGCCGAGGCGCTCTTGGTCTTTTCGGGTCAATTTGGGCCCGTTTCGAGCGAGCTCCGTCCGATGCTCCAGAGCGGCCGGGCGCGACTCGGGTGGGCCCTCGCGGCGGCCCTGGTGCTCGCCAGCATGGCCGGGGCGCTGCTCCTGACGGTCTCAGTGGCGCGGTGAACGCACCTGCGGGGTGAGAACCGCAATGCGCAACGAGTTGCGGTCTCGTGACCACCTTGCGTGCCGCAGAAAATTGCGCGACGACTGTCGACTACGGAGGTACGCGATGGCGTCTCGGGTGTTGCTGATTGAGTCAGACGATGTGTTGCGTGGCGCGATTGTTCGCGCGATGCGGGCGCGCGGTGTCGGGGTTGACGCGCTCGAGGCGAGCGACGCCATCGCCGCGGTCGAGCGCGGGGCGGTGTACGAGCGGGCGCTGATCGACCTCGACCTGCGGGGCACTGACGGTGTCTCGGTGGCCGAGGTGCTCTTGGCGCGGCTGCCCGAGCTTGAGATCACCTTTGCGGCGGGCGGCGTTGATGCCAAGGTGCTCGTGCGCGCCCACGCCCTCGGCACCCTCGTGTGGAAGCCCATCGGCTTCGGGCCGCTCTGTGATCGCTTCGGCATGCCGAGCCGACGCTCGTCGACGATCTTGAAGAAGGTCGAGCTGCCCGTCGAAGGCGCTCGAGACCGCGCCTCGAACGAGTGACAGGTTTTGTGCGTCAGGGGCCTCTGGCGCCTCGCGGGGGCGAGGGTCAGGCTCAGGGGTCGGCTTCGTAGAGCACGCCCGCCGCGACGGCGGCGTCGATTTCGTGCGCGCTGAACCCGGCTTCGGCGAAGACCGCGCGGGTGTCGGCGCCTGCGGGGCGCGCGCGATGGTGCGGTGCTGCGGGGCCGGGCCCGAGGGGCGTACGGAAGTACGTGACCGGCGCGTCGTCACCGACGCTGAAGAAGAGCGCCCGCGCCTGATGGTGCGGGTCATCGGCGAGCTCGTCGGGGCCGAGCACGGGTTCGAGGCAGCAGTCGTGGGCGGCCGCGAAGGCCACCCAGTGCGCGCGGTCGTGGGCGCGAAAGCGTGCGGCCACGGCGGCCTTGAGCGCGACCTGGTGGGGGCCCGCGACGAGCGCGTCGAGCGAGGGGTCGAGGTCGAGGGCGAGGGCGAAGGCGCTCCAGAACTTGGGTTCGAGGGCGCCGAGGCTCATCGCGTGGCCGTCGGCGGTGAGGTAGGTGTTGTACGCGGCGAGGCCGCCGTCGAGGGCGCTCTCGCCGCGGGCGAGGGGTGCTCCGCCGAGTGCGGCTCCGAGCGCGAAGGCCCCGAGGGGCAGGCTCGCTTCGCACATCGCGATGTCGGCGACGCACCCGCGGCCGCTCTGGCTCCGGGCGATGACCCCGGCCAAGACGGCCGAGATGGCCCATTGGGCGCCCCCTGCGACGTCGGCCATCTGGGCGCCCGAGACGGCGGGGGCGTGCCCGGCCGGGCCTGTGGCGCCGAGCACTCCGGCCCGGGCGAGGTAGTTGAGGTCGTGCCCTGCGCGGTGGGCGAGGGGCCCGCTCTGGCCGTACCCCGTGATGGCCACGATGATAAGCCCGGGGTTGGCCGCGAGCATCGCCTCGTGCGAGACCCCGAGCCGCGCGAGCACGCCGGGCCGAAAGCCCTCGAGCACGACGTCGTAGCGGGCGACGAGGCGCAGCAGGAGCGGGCCCGCGCCGGGGCGCTTCAGGTCGACCACGAGCGAGCGCTTGTCGCGGTTGAGCACCTCGAAGATGGCGCCGGTGTCGCCGCACATCGGCGGCATGTGACGGAGGTAGTCGCCCGGCGCCGGGTCTTCGAGCTTGTCGACCTGGGCCCCAAGATCCGCGAGGCCGAGCGACGCGAGGGGGCCCGGCAGGAGCCGGGTCATGTCGAGGACGCGGAGGCCCTTGAGCGGCTGGAGATGACGGAGAGAGTGCGAAGTCGAGAGCGGGTCGGCCACGGTGCCGCCGAGGGTACCCCGGGGCTCGCCGCGGCGTCAGCCCGTCACTTCATCAGGCCGAAGAGCTTCTGAAGGTTCATCGCGAGCATCTGGTTGCCCTTGACCTTGAGCTTGCCGGCGAAGAAGAGCTTCATGCCCGCGCTCGGGTCGGCCACGAGGGTCTGGAAATCGGCCGCGGCGACGTCGATGGTGACGCCCGCGTCGGCGGCGGTGCCGCTCGCGCAGGTGGGCGGGTTCGAGACGAGGTCAACCGACCAGCTGCCGCCGTTGTCGCCCGAGATGTTGAGCTGGTACTTGCCGCCGATCTTGCGGGCATCGTCGCCGCGGCGACCGAGGGCCTCGGGGATGTCTTGGTTGAACAGCTTCTGGATGTCGACGCTCATGACTCGAAAGCCTCCGCAGACACTGCGATGAGAGGGGCCTGAAACACCGTGAAAACAGGCCTGAACCTACAGGCGACCCGAAGTGAACCGCCATTCAGCCGGCGCGGAGTATCGCCACTGCCCATTGCCCTGTCAAAGCCCGAAGTGTCATCGCCGAGGGCCGCGACGGCCGACGCGCACGGAGTCGGCGCGGGTTGGCTTGCGCGCTGACTTCGACTACGAGGTGGGCGTCGCCGTGACCCGAGGCGCTCGGGGCCCGCGCACGCAGAGGTGAAGCTGATGGTCGTTTGGCGGCGCAGGGCGCCTCGTCTGTGGTTGGTGGCGGCGCTGCTCGCGGCGTGCTCGGGGCGCGGGCGGTCGACGCCGGGCGCGGCCTCGGGCGCGGCGGGGGGCGAGACCTTGGGTGACGCGGGGCGCTTCGACGACGGGGGGCGGCGCATCGCGATGATCTCTGAGGTGCCGCCGGTGGGGCCCTCGGCCGATCGGCGCGAGGTGGATGTTCCGCTGCGGTCGATTTATTTGCTGACGCAGCCTGCGCCGACGGGTTCGGCCCCGCACGCGATCGTGACGGCGCGGCTGCCCTGCGGGTATACGCCCACGGTGGCCCTCTCGCGGCAGTCTGAGGGCGGCGTGCTCGTGCGGCTCCGGGCGCGGTGGGTGGGCGAGGGCGAGCCGCCGCCGAGCCCGCAAGATTGCCCCACCGCGGCCGACACGGTGAAGCTGGTCTCGCTGTCGATTCTGCGGGTGGGCGCGTGGCCCGTGCGCGACGAGGCGGCCCACCCTGCGGGCGTTCCGGCGCCGCCCGCGGTGACCCAAGAGGTCGTCGCCGACGGGCCCTCGCTCGCCCCGGCCATCACCCGATGGACGCGCCCCTGCGCCGCCGACCCCGACTGCCCCGGCGGCCGCTGCGTCGCCGTGGGCTCGGGGCGCGTGTGCGCCGCCGAGGCCGACCCTTGGCGAGCCTTTCGGCAGCCTTGCCCGCCCGGGGCGCGCCCCACCCTGGTCGCGCACCGAGACCGCACCTGGGAGGCCTGCCTCGGCGCCTGCGTCGCGGGCGCGTGCCCGTCGCCCTTGGTGTGTCTCGCCGATCGCGGCGTCTGTGTCGCCCCGCCCACGGCGGCGTCAGCCCCGCTGCCGACCGCGCCCGCCCCGGCTGCGGCCCCTGGGCGCTGAAAAATCGTCGCGGGGCCCAATCGTTCGGCCGGGTGGTGCGTTCACCCCCAACACCCCGACGGGTCGTTGGTCTGCCGGGTGCACTACGCCACTGTGAGGAGCGCCCGCGATGCCCCAAACCCCCGTCTCCCTCTCAGCCCTCAGCCAGAGCCTCGCCTCACTCGGATACACCGTCGACCGCTGCGACGAGCAGCCCCGCCGCCTCGACGTGCTGGCCCATCGGGGCCGCCGCTGGCTCTCGATGACGGTGACCCGGGGCCTCTTCAGCACCCAGGTGACCGTGGCCCTCGAAGGTGACCCCTCGGTGGTCGAGCTCACGGTGCGCCCCGAGCTCGTCGGCGAGTCGCTCGACAAGCTCTTCGGCGTCACCGTGGATACAAACGTAGGCGACGTCGATTTTGACGGCCGCTTCGTGGTCGCCTCGGCCCCCGCCGACGCGGCGACGAAGCTCCTCCCGGCGCGGGTCCGTGCGGCGCTGCGGGCGCTCCCCGCGGGCGACGGGGGCCCGGTGCTGCGGGTCGCCGACAGCGTCGTCTCGCTGCGCTACGAGGGCCCCGCCGACGTGGGCACGCTGCTCGGGGTGCTCGGCGCCGTCGAGGCCACCGCCGACGCCGCCGACGCCCTCTACGAAGGCACCCGCGAGGCCGTCGACCACGGGGCCTTTCGCTCGACCGCGGCCCTCGACCGGGCGGTCGACCCCCGGGCCCGCGAGGCCGATCGCCGCGCCCTGCGGCGCACCCGGCTGAAGTTCGCCTCGCTCGTCGGCGGCACCCTCGGCGTGGCGGGCCTCGTGCTCGAAGTGCTCTCAGGGGTGCTCAGGGTCGGCTGAGCGCCGGGCGCCCTCAGGGCCGCCCCGAGATGCCCGGGAGGTCTTCGATCACGGCGATCCACCCGATGGCCAGCACCGCGGCGTAGACTCCGGCCACGGCGAGGCCGCTCATCCACGGGTCGGGCCGCCGCACCGACACCCGGTCGCCCGGCCCGAAGCGCCACCTGAGCTCGCGGGCCGCCGACGGCGCGAAGCCCTCGATGCCCTCGGCGTCGACCCGGTGCGCGATGAGCTCGACCGCGGCCGCGGGGCCGCTCGCCTCGGCCGGGCGCGCGAGCCTCACCCGGGCCATGCGGAGCTCGTCTTGACCCGCCCGCAGGGGCCCGAGCGCGACCGGCTCCCAGCGGTAGCAGCCCGCGAGGGCGAGTACAAACGCAAGCATGGTGCGTACAAATGTAGTCATGGGCCGAAGTGCCAGGCGACAAACCACTGGGCCGAGCCGACCCCGGCGGTGGGAGTGCCGAGGTCAGAGACCGCCATGCGCAGCCCCGTGTCGAAGCGCTCGCGGGCGCCGAAGCGGTAGCTGGTCTCGACGAACACGTTGACGCTGGGGTGCAGCGCGAAGCCGTCGACGGCGGCCGAGCGGGTGTCGCGCGCGACGCCGAGGCGGTCGACGCAGGTGGCCGTGGCGGCGCCCGAGACCGCGGCGCCGAAGGCCGAGAGGCCGAGCCCGAGCCCCACCGAGAAGGGCGACGCCCGGTCGAAGACCCGCACCCGCGCGAAGGCCGAGAGCCCGAGGGTCGCGCCCCGGGCGGGGGCCAAGGCGAAGCGTCGCTGCCCCTCACAGGGCGAGGCCGCGAGGGCGGCGCTGAGGGCCTCGGGGAGGGCGCCGCTCGCGATGGGGGCCGCGACGTCGAGCAAGAGGGCCCACTCGATGAGGCCGTCGAGGGCGCCTCGACGGAGGCCCAGGGCGACCCGCGGCGCGCCGGTGGCGTCGCGGCGCAGGAGCATGGTGTCGGAGGCAAAATCGCGGGCGCGCCAGACCTGCATCGAGAGCTCGACGAAGAGGCGCGGGGCCCGTCGCGGGGCGATCGCTTCGTGCTGGCGGTGGGCCTCGACCGAGGCGACGATGCGGCCGAGCTCGGCCGGGGTCGGCAGTGGTGCTGGCGAGAGCGGTGAAGGGTCGGCCCAAGCGAGCGACGGCGCCCACAACAACGCGAGCCACACGCCGCGCGGTCGGACGCGCACCGGCGGGGCCTCAGCTCTGCCGCGAGGCGACCACGTAGCGCTCGAAGGCGATCACCCGCAGGGCCTCGGCGGTGGCCTCGTCGAGGCTCTCGACGGCGCGGGCGAAGCTGACCTCGAACCACACGTCGAGCACCTGGCTCTCGTCGCTCACCGAGCGGATCTCGCGGCGCTCATGGCCGAGCTCGTCGTAGCCCGCCGCGCGCAAGGCCGCCGCCCGGTCGCGCACCAGGGCGAAGAGCTGGTCGTCAGACCACTGGGGCGCATCGCTGCGCTGTGACCAGGTGGCCACCATGACCCGGGGTGACGCGCCGGCCCGAACCTGGACCCGCGCCTCCATCATCTGAACGTTCTGCCGCACCGCGAGATGGATCTCGTCGCCGCGAACCCGAAACACTTCAAGACCCGCGGATTCAAGCGCCTTTCGGAGCTGTTTCACGTCCATCTGGCTCATCGCGACCCTTCTGTCACCGTCACGCGCCGCCACCGTACCACACCCCCAATCAGCCCTTCACGCGCAATCGCCCTCGGCCCTGCGGGGCGCATGCCCGGGGTGCCGCGCCGCGGGCCCTGGGGCGACGGACGATCGAACGTTGCGGGGGGCGGGTCAATGGCGCTAAAGAGCTCTCATCGGCCGGAAGGCGCGGTCACCGCGGGGCTCCTTTTGTGGGCGCTTCGGGGCGCCGGTGTACTTCTGTCGGTGCATGCTCTGACGCGCAGTTGACGGACGCGCCTCGCGCCGCGATCGGTGGCCCCGATGGCCCGCGGCGAGGCCGTCGAGAGGGCTCTCGATGCTCACGGTGCTCGTGCTTGGCACCACCCTCGGTGGGGTGACGGCCAGTGATCCTTCGCAGACTTCGTTCGTGCTTGAGCGCGACCCGGCGCGGGCGCTGCGCTGGCTGGCGGTTCGGCCCCTCGACGCGGTGGTGGTCGACGCGCGGCGGGCCACGGGGCTCGGCCGCGCGGCGGTGGCCGAGGCGCTCGAGAAGCTCTTTCCGCAACATGACGGTCACGGCCTGACCCGTCGCGGGCGCACGGCGGTGCTCATCGACGGTGACGCCGACGGCGCCGAGGTGGCCTTCGCGTGCGGCCTCAGGCGCCTCCCGCCCCCCCTGGTCGACCCCAGCGACGCGGCCCTCGTGGCGCACGTCGAGGGCCTTCTGCGCGCCCGCCCGCCGGGCAAGATCGCCCTCTGCCTCGCGGGCGGCGGCATCGAAGGGCTCTTGTACGAGGTCGGCGCAATCCGAGCGATCGACCAGTTTCTGCGCGACCGTCGGCTCTGCGATTTCGATCTGTTTTTGGGCATCTCTGCGGGCAGCATTTTGTCAGGGATGCTCGCCAACGGGGTGACCCCCGCCGAGGTGGTCGACGGGCTCCGCAACGGCAACGCGCGGGTGCCGCGCATCACGCGCTTTGACCTCTTCGACCCTGACTGGTCGGAGTACATTCGTCGATCGTTCGGTCTGGCGCGCGACCTGATCGGGGTGGGCGACGCGCGCAACCCGCTCTCTGGGGTCTACCGCGCGCTGCCGCCGGCGGCCTTCGCGGGGGCGCGTCTTCGCGGGTATTTCGAGCGGGTCTTCTCGGGCGAAGGGATGAGCGACAGCTTCGAAGACATCCGTCGTCCGTTGTATGTGGGCGCGACCGATCAAGACACCAGCGAGGCGGTGGTGTTCGGCGAGCCTGGGTGGACGCACGTGCCCATCCACCGCGCGGTGCGGGCCTCGTGCGCCCTGGCGCCCATCTACGCCCCCGAGAAGATCGACGGGCGGTGGTTCGTCGACGGCGCCTTCACCCGCACCACGAACATGCGCGTGGCGGTGAAGCAGGGCGCCACCATGGTGGTGCTCATCGACCCGCTCGTGCCGATCCACTCGACGGTGCCGGGCTACGTGCACTCGCGGGGCGGCCTGTTTACCGCGATGCAGGGCCTCAAGGCGCTCATCAACGGGCGCTTCGACAAGGCCGCCACGACCATCGCCGAGATGTACCCCGAGGTGGCCTTTCATCTCGTGAGGCCCGAGGGCGACGAGATGCGGGTGCTGTCGGGCTCGCCGATGAAGTTTCTCTACCGCGAAGAGATCGAGGCGATGGCCTTTGAGAGCGTGACCCGACAGATTCGGAGCGAGGTGGCCCGCTGGCGTCACGATTTCGCCCGTCACGGCGTGCATTTCGCCGAGCTCGACCGCAGCGCCCGAGACCCCTACAGCGAGGGGCTGGAGCTTCGCCCGTGATCGCGGTGTTGGGCGCCATGGGGCACCGCACGGTGCTCTCGGCGCCGCCGCGTCGGGTGGTGTCGCTGGTGCCGAGCGAGACCGAGGCGTGGGTCGCGTTGGGGGGCCTCGCGAGCCTCGTGGGGCGCACCGACTACTGCGTCACCCCGGCGTCGGTGGCCGCGGTGACGTCTGTAGGCGGCACCAAAGACGCGCGGCTCGACGACATCGTGGCCCTCGCGCCCGACCTCGTGCTCTGCAACCAGGAAGAGAACACCGAGGCGGTGGTGCGGGGGCTCGCCCGGGCGGGGGTGGCCTACCACCTCAGCTTCCCAAAGACCGTGCGCGACGCGGTGGGGCTCGTCGACGATCTGGCGCGCTTGCAGGGCCTCGACCCGGCTGCGGTTGACGAATGTATCACGCTCCGCGCGGCGGTGGCCGAGGCCGAGGCGCGGCGCGGGGACCGGGCGCCCTTGCGGGTCTTCTGCCCCATCTGGATGGACCCGCTGATGACCGTCCACGGTGACACGTTCATCTCTGACATGCTCGATCTCTGCGGCGGCTACAACGTGTTCTCTGACCGCCCGCGGCGCTACCCGCTGGCGGCCGATCGCGGCCTCGCGGCCCCGTGGGACGCCCTCCGCGTCGCGGGTCGCGACACGCGCTACCCGCGGGTCACCCTCGACGAGCTGGTGGCCGCGGCGCCCGAGCTGGTGCTCCTGCCCGACGAGCCGCACCCCTTCAGCGAGGCCGACGCGGCGGTGTTTCGCGGGCTCGACCTCGCGGCGGCGCGCGACGGGCGGGTGCTGCGGGTGCCGGGGCGCCACCTCAGCTGGTACTCGACGGCCATGGCCGAGAGCATCGCTGCGGTCACCGGGTGGATCGATCAGGCCCGCCGCTGACTACGTTTGTAGTCACCGTCAGCGCCCTTTCGGTGACGGTGAAGGGCCCTGCGCAGAGGCCTATTCTACCCGGCTGAGAAATGGGGTACATCGCGGCGGTCGTTAGCCGAGGGTGCCCAATCAATGTCGAAGAAGAAGAAGGTCGTCGACGCGCGCTTCCGTGATCGCAACGCCCAGGAGGCCCAAGGGGCCCAAGGGGCGGGGGCGGCGAAGGGGTCTGCGGGCGCGGCGCCGAAATCGACCGCGAAGCCGACGCCTCCGACGGGGAAGAACACCCGCCCGCTGCACGCCGCCTCGACGCCCGGCAAGCCGCGCTTTGACCGCGTCCGCAGCGCGTCGCGCGGGGGCGAGGCGCCGGTCGAGCTGACGCCGCCCGAGGCCGAATCGGGGCCCGCGCTCCCGAGCTGGCTGTCGGCGAACCTGGTGTTTCCGCTCTTGCTGGCGGTGGGCTTTGTGGCCGTGGGCGTGTGGGTGTACCGCGACCGCCAGGAGCAGGCCGAGCTTCACCGCGACGCCGGGGTGTACGCGCCCGAGGTGACCGACGCCGCGGTGCCGGGTGATGCCGCCGCTCCGACGGCCCCGAGCGCGCCGACGGCTCCTGCCGACGCGGGCGCGACCGACGCGGGGGCTGCCGACGCTGGCACGGCCTTGGCGCTCAACGGCGACCCGGTCGAAGCGCGGGTGGCCGAACCGTCGAGCCCTGACCCGCGGCAGGGGCGCTTCACCCTCGACGAGGCGACCCGGGGCCTCGCGGGTTCGGGCGACCTCGTGGCCGACATCGACACCAGCATGGGCACTTTTCAGTGCACGCTCTTGAGCGGCGAGGCGCCCAACACCGTGGCCAACTTCGTGGGTCTCGCGCGCGGGCTTCGCGATTTCTGGGATCCGTCGGCGGGGCGCTGGGTGCGCCGCCCGTTCTACGACGGTTCGATCTTTCACCGGGTAATTCCGGGGTTTATGATTCAGGGCGGCGATGTGCTGCGCTCGGGTTACGGCGGCACGGGCTACGAGTTCGGCGACGAGAACGTCACCGGGCACAACGCCGCCGGGCAGCTCTGCATGGCCAACCACGGGCCCAACACCAACGGCGGGCAGTTCTTCATCACCGAGGCGCCCCGCACCCACCTCGACGGCACCTACTCGATCTTCGGTCGCTGCACGCCCACCGAACTCGTGGGCCGGGTGGCGCGGGTCGAGACCAACGGCGAGCGGCCTCGGGTGCCGGTGTTCATCCGCTCGGTGCGGGTGCGTCGCAGCGCCTAGGCTGTGTCTGCAAGGCGCCTCGCCGGCATTGGGTGCATGCGAGGTGCGCCGCGCCACAACGCCTGCGTGAGCTGACCCTCTGTGGGGCGCACGGCCCTCGCGCCCCCTCCCTGTCAGGCTGAGGTTTACCCGCGGATTTCCCTGTGTTTGCGAGCTTGAGGGCCGATCGGCGCCCGGTGTTACCCCGAGCCCCTGGGGCGTACGGCCCCGCGTCTGGCGTGACCTCACCCCCTGAGGGATGCACGGCCCTCGCGCCCCCTCTCCCTGTCAGGCTGAGGATTACCCGCGGATTTGGTTGACGTGCGGGCATGAGCGGGCACCCCGCGTCTGGTGCGACCTCACCCCCTTGGGGGCGTACGGCCCTCGCGCCCCCTCTCCCTGTCAGGAGAGGGGCAAATTACGACAGATGTAAATTTATTCTTCATTATTATCGCCATGGTATACTGAATTAGCGGTCATATTGTTTAAAGTTCCTTGATTTTGTCCAAATATGCCCCTCTCCTGAGAGCTGAGGTTTACCCGCGGATTTTAGTTGACATGCGGGCATGAGAGGGCGTCGCGCACCTGGCGTGACCTCACCCCCTGAGGGGCGCACGGCCCTCGCGCCCCCTCTCCCTGTCAGGAGAGGGGCAAAACACGACAGCTGCAAACTGATTCTTCATTATTATGGTCACTATCTACTAAATTGAAAGTCTTATTGTTTGCCTATGTCTTGAGTTTGTCTATATTTGCCCCTCTCCTGACAGGGCTGAGGTTTACCCGCGGATTTTAGTTGACATGCGGGCATGAGAGGGCGTCGCGCACCTGGCGTGACCTCACCCCCTGAGGGGCGCACGGCCCTCGCGCCCCCTCTCCCTGTCAGGAGAGGGGCAAAACACGACAG
>JAEUKH010000013.1 GCA_016792845.1 Myxococcales bacterium
TCACCCTTGGCGAGCGAAACTCCCACGTCGCCGACGGCCTTGCCCCAACGCGCTCACCGACCCTGCCAAACAGCCGCCAGAAGTGGACGCCGAAGCCAAGCGGCTCAACGAGCTGGTGCTCTGTCCCCTGTGCTACGTCCACCGTCCGCACCACCTGGGTGCAACACCGATCGCGGCAAATCTCAATGCGTGTCCCAGTTACGCCCTCGGGCAGAATCCAGCGAAAGCGCACACGCGACGAGCTCGACCGCGAGACGCTGAAAGGCATCACGGGCCTTGGCGGTGCGAGGGTCGCGTCTCCTGGGCGCATGCGGGTCTCGGGCGCACACTCGCTCTGCGGCGCAGGCAGGTTGGCGAGATCGCCCGTCACCCACACGGGCACGTTGCCGTCGTACAGCGGGCGCCACACATCGCCCGCATCCACCACGTCGCCCGCATCCACGACGTCAGCGGCATCGGCGCTCGCATCTGCGTTCGCGTCCAGCGCAATGTCTTCAGGGGTAGAGAGGTCATTCGTCGCTAGATCGCTCGCGGCGTCCGCAGTCGCGTCTTGCGCGGCGGGTGAACGCGTGGCGCAGGCAACACCGCCCCAAAGCGCCCACGCCAGGAGCACAACTCGTTGCCACTCACGCATGGGGAAGGATGCCGTAGATGTAGGTGGGTGCCAGTACCACCTGCTGGCTCACAGGGTTGAACATGGACGCGAAGATCTGCGCCCCTGTTAGGGAGCGCAGGGCGACCCACCCTGATTGGCTGGCACCATGGCAGACCATGGGCTCTGCGGGCGTCATCAGTCCAACCACGATGAGCGGCGAAAACTTCGACATGATCGCTCGCGGCATCGTCCGCCCCGAGAAGTTTGGAATCACCTCAACGCCCTGATTGAGCCCCCAGAAGACGGTTGGCTGTGGCGTCGTGGGACGCCGAGGCACACAGCGGATGTGGATCAGCGTCGAGGGGATATCGACGTTGTTTTCAACGAAGGGGCTGGCGTTGGAGGTGCCAAACAGTCGCCCGCTGCGGCTGATCCCGTGCACCATCTGAATGCCCGGAAACGACGCTACCTGGCCGGCCAGGCCGATATTGCCAATCTGCACGACGGGTCGAGTGGGGATCAACCGGTCAAACACGACATCGGGGTACTCCCCGGTGAGGTAGACATCTTCCCCTTGTGCGTCTTCGTACCCCAACACATTCTGCCAACCAAGCGGGCCGATCTGCCGTGGCGCGACGGTCTGCCACCCGTTGTCGAAGGTGCACCCGAATGACGACAAGGGCCCGCTGTAGGCTTTGAGGAAGGCCGCGACGCTGCCCTGGAAGTGACAGTCTCTCAACGAGAGAGGAATCGTATTGCCCGAGCGGAAGTACAACGTCGTGCTGTTGGCCATCGTCGAGGTGTGATCAAACACGACGCGGTCGCAGTGAAAGTGGGCGAGGTCTTGCCCACCGTCTTTGCTACTTGCGGAGAGCGTCCGACCATCCACAAAGGTCTGCCCCGGACGAATCACCACCCCGATGACGCAGCAGTATCGAGACCTCGACTTCAATGTACAATTGACGAGCGTGATCAGCTGCGCGGCGCCGCCGCCCAAAGGAGGCGGCTTGAGCTCGAAGTGGGCCGTCACCATCTCGCCCTCCCCAGCGCATTCCAAGCCGACATCACGGATCTCCAAGGCCGAGGTGAAGATCGCGTGAAAGAGCACCCCCGATGTCTTCGAAGACCGAAGATGAATGGGCCGGACGCCCGTCGGCCCCGGCATTCCCACCACCAACCCTCCGGCGAGGTTACCAGGGCGAAGCGTATTGGGTTCGAGGCTGTCTGATTGTGCTCTCAGAATATTGAGAAAGAGCACAACGCGTCGAGGTGGCGCGTCAGCGAATTGGACAAACTCACCGCGGTAGTCAATGACGATGCCTTCACTCAACTCCACCGTGCCTCGGAGCCGAAGCGGCACCTTGCTGCGCGTCCGCGTACCCCGAACAGGGCCAGCGTAATACGCCACCGACCGAAGCAGGAGGCAGGAGTCGACGGCGGCCTGGAGCGCGAGCGTATTCGCAGCGGGCGTGACACCGCTCTCTTGGACACCCCACCACATCGCCTCCGCCCACGGCAACGACGACCCCAGGATGACATACCCGGACACCACCGAGAAGATCTGCTGCGGCTCAGCAAGGATGGTGCCTTGAATGTCGATGCAGCACCCGTCTTGCAAGACCAGTATTGCGCCGGGCGCAAACCACACCGTCACATTCTCAAGGATGACGATGGACGCGGCGAAAGGGTTTTCAGACCGCCGTGCGGCTGCGCTGGCTTCGTTGTAGCCAGAAGACCACTCCGCTCGACTCGTCTTGGTGAGGTGGTAGCGCCCCGCCGGGAAGTACAAGACCCCACCCTGCGCTGCGACGTCATTCCGCGGCGCCGCGGGCGGCTGCAGGTACGAGGCGAGGGTCTGCAACGCCCGCGTGTTGCCCTCTGCTGCGGCCGGGTCGTTGGCCATCAACGTACCCCCGGTCACCGTGTTTTGCAGAACGTTGACGAGCCGTTGGCCGAAGGTGGTCATCCTTGTGCTCCAGGATTCAGAGGGCTACGTCCAGGCGATGCCGTCGAGGTCGAAGTAGAGACTGCTACAGTCGGTGAGGGTGACAAGATTCCACCGGAGGTAGCGCATGGGGTGCTCGACCACTACGGTGACGCTCTCGGTCGAGGCCGTCACCGTGGGGAACAGGGCGAGGGTGACCCACCCGTGGTCTTTGTCGATCATGCTCCCTTCGAGGGAGAAGTCGATGGCGGGCGTTGGGCCGGTGATCTTCGCCCCCATCACCCGGAGAGACATCCGCAAGACGCGGAGCCCCGTCACGTCGAGGAAGTCTCCCTCTGCGCTGGGCCCGGTGGTGGAGACGCCGACGGGTTTGGGCGTCAGTGAGATGAGGACAGCCACGGTGCCCCCTCACCAAAGCACGCCAGTAATCTCCACCACCGCCGAGGTCACGTTGGTGCCCGTGTAATCCCATCGAACGTAGCGGAGCAGAAGGTCAGACACGTCGATCTTGACCGTGTCTCCCGAACCCCCGGGCGCAAAGGCGTTGCTTGCCACTTCGACCCAGTCTTGAGCATCGGGGCTCGGCGTCATGGCTGTGAAGAGCTTGATCGTAATCAACGGGGCCGCCGCAGAGGCCGACGCGTAGACCCTTGCAAGCACGCTCAATCGCCCTGTCGAACCGAGCGTGTCGATGCCCTGTGTGCCGTCCATCACAAACGATGACGTCGTGATGACCTGGGGCCCCGTTGGTGAAGGAGATGACCTGA
>JAEUKH010000015.1 GCA_016792845.1 Myxococcales bacterium
CCAGACCGTACGTTCGTTCACATCGAGCTGTTTGGCGACCTCTCGACTGGGGAGTCCCGTCGCACAGTGGAGCACGATGCGAGCACGCATCGCGAGGTTCTGGGAAGTGGAGTGACGACGTACCAAACGCTCAAGTTCGGCGCGCTCAGGGGCGGTCAACGTCAGGGGCGCAAGAGGGCGGCCACGGCCGCGGGGGGGCATGTCCATCGACTGCCTGAACCCTTGCTGATGAAGCAAATTCCCGCGGTGTTCATTTTCCGAGCGGACTTCTGGCGGGGGACACTAGGGCGCTGCGGCGCGGGCGATGAGCGCCCGGAGCCGGGGGGTGATCTCCGCGGGGCTCCCCGCGCCGTGGATCGACCCTTCGATCTGGAGCCCGGTGCCGCGGCCCTCGGCGCCCGGCACCGCGAAGAGCGGGATCATCCGCGAGGCGTACCCGGCCTCTGCGATGCGCGCCCCGTCGCGGTCGAGGTCGAGTTCAAGCAGCGCCAGCGGAGGCAGCGCGGGGTCGAGGCCGCCGCGCGTGGCCGCGTCGTGAAAGTAGCGGCACGGCTCGCACCAGGTCGCGCCCACATAGACCAGCGGGGTCATGCCTTCGCGACGGGCGCGCTCTGAGAACGCGCGCACCAGGGGCGCGAGGGGGCCCGGCCCGGCGACCTCGAAGCGGACCCGCGGCTCCCTCACCGGAGCGGCCGCCCCGGGCGTCGCGGCGTCGGGCGCTGCGCGGGGCGTGGTCGGCGTACATCCGACCGCGAACAGCAGACCGAGCGAAGCGATCGCGGCGCCGCGGGATTTCTGTCGACGGCAGTGCATGGGCCGCGAGTGTAGCCCCGTTGCGGCGCGATGGGCGGCCCGATGGGCGGCGTGTGACGCGGGCCGACGAGGCCGCGACGCGAGCGCCCCTCGACGCCGACAGCCCCGGCGAGCGCCGGAGGCCGATGGACTTCAGGCATGACACTCTGGCCCGCGAGCGCACCTTGCAGACCTTCAACGGGGTCGACGCGCTCAGCCGCGAATGCCTTGCGATCGGGGTCGATGCTTCGCCGCCGGGCGTGCGCCGTGTGCTCGATCGGAAGGTGCCCGACGATGGCGGCCCTGAAGCGCGCGAAGACCGCCGCGCGGCGCAAAGACGACAACGAAGTCAGCCCCCGCAGCGCGCTGTGCGGAGTCGAGCGGAAGGCACTCGTGGCGCGATGGAAGGCGACCCTGGCCGAGCGTGTCGACGCGGTGACGCACGCGCGCATCATCGGGTCGGCCAGCGTTCGGGCGCCGAAGGTCACCTTGGCAACCTGACGGCATGCGGGGCCGCGTCATGGCTTCCCCATTGCCAAGACCCGCTCGATCAGATTCCATCCTTCAGCATCACCGTTTGGAGGGATCTGATGTTTAGACAAGTCTTCTTGAGATCGTGGCTCGTCGTCGGGCTCGCGGTCGCGGGCTGTGAGAGCAGCTCGATCGTCGGCGGCACAGACGCGGGCGGCATCGACGCGCCCGTCGATGTGAGCTGTACCGCGCCGCAGGTGCGCTGCGGCAACGCGTGCGTCGACACCCAGTCGAGCCCCGACCATTGCGGCACTTGCGGCACCGCCTGCGCTCGCACCGAAGCCTGCATGGCGGGCCGCTGCGTCACCCAGTGCCCCACCGGCCAGAGCCTCTGCAACGGGCGCTGCGTCGACACCAGCATCGACCGCTCGAACTGCGGCGCGTGCGGCACCGTCTGCGCGACGGGGCTCGTGTGTGCGATGGGCGCTTGCACGCTCGAATGCGGCGCGGGCCTCGCCACCTGCATGGCCCCGGGCGGCGGCGCAGACGGCGGCGGCGCGCGCTTCTGCGCCAACACCCAGACCGACTCCAGCAACTGCGGCGCCTGCGGCACCGTGTGCCCGGGCGGACAGCGCTGCGAGGCGGGCCGCTGCGCGACCACCTGCACGATGGGTCAGACCGTCTGCAACGGCGTCTGTCGCGACACCCAGACCGACAACGCCAACTGCGGCGCGTGCGGCATGGCCTGCCCCGCGGGCCAGGTGTGTTCGGCCGGCGCGTGCAGCGTGACCTGCGCGGGCGGCACCACCAACTGCGCGGGCGTGTGCGCCAACACCGAGACCGACAACGCCAACTGCGGCGCGTGCGGCATGGCCTGCCCCGCGGGCCAGCTCTGCTCGGGCGGAATGTGCCGCGTCTCCTGCGGATCGGGCACCACCAACTGCGCGGGCTCGTGCCGCGACCTCACCACCGACAACGCCAACTGCGGCATGTGCGGCAGCGCCTGCGCCGCGGGCGAGGTCTGTTCGAGCGGGATGTGCCGCGTCTCCTGCGCACAGGGCACGACCAACTGCGCGGGCGTGTGCCGTGACATCCAGACCGACAACAACAACTGCGGCGCCTGCGGCATGGCCTGCCCCGCGGGCCAGCTCTGCTCGGGCGGAATGTGCCGCGTCTCCTGCGCGGCGGGCACCACCACCTGCAACGGCGTGTGCCGCGACCTCCAGACCGACAACAACAACTGCGGCACCTGCGGCGCCGTCTGCCCCGCGGGGCAGCTCTGCTCGGGCGGTGCGTGCCGCGTCTCGTGCGGCGCGGGCACCACCAACTGCGACGGCGCCTGCCGTGACCTGCAGAACGACAACACCAACTGCGGCGGCTGCCGAACGGCCTGCGCCCCCGGCCGCGCGTGTCGTGCGGGCGCCTGCCAGATCACCTGCGCGAGCGGCACCACCAGCTGCAACGACACCTGCCGTGACCTCCAGACCGACCGCAACAACTGCGGCATGTGCAACGTCGCTTGCAGCGCCGGTCAGGTGTGCGTCGCGGGCTCGTGCTCGGTGTCGTGCCCGACGGGGCAGAGCGTCTGCTCGGGCCGCTGCGTCGACCTCCAGACCGACAACGCCAACTGCGGCATGTGCGCGCGCTCCTGCGGCGCGGGCCAGGCCTGCCAGAACGGCGCGTGCGTCGTTCGCTGCCCGACGGGCCTCACCAACTGCAACGGCACCTGCCGAGACGTGTCGGTCGATTCGAACAACTGCGGCGCCTGCGGCACCGTCTGCCCCACCGGGCAGTTCTGCAACAACAGCGCGTGCGCGTGTCCGTCGCCGCTCCAAAACTGCTCGGGCACCTGCCGTGATGTGCAGACCGACCCGCGCGGCTGCGGCATGTGCGGTCGCTCGTGCGGCACCGGCGAAGCGTGCAGCGGCGGCGTCTGCGTCGGCACCTGCGGCCCCGGCCAGATCAACTGCTCGGGCTCGTGCCGCACCATCGGCACCGACCTCGCCAACTGTGGCGCTTGCAACAACGTCTGCCCGGCCCGCGCCAACGCGGTCACCACGTGCACCAACGGCGGCTGCGGCTTCACCTGCATGACGGGCTTCCGCGACTGCAACAACAACCCCTCAGACGGGTGCGAGGCCAACATCGCCTCGGACACCGCCAACTGCGGCACCTGCGGCAACGTCTGCAACGTCGCCTGCTCGGCGGGCTCGTGCGTGACCACGCCCCGCACCATCACGGGCTTCTCGGGCCAGCTCGGCCCCGACTACTCGGCCCAAGGCTGGACGCAGTGTGTCGGCTACTTCGACCAGGTCAACTCAGACGACATCCCCAACACCGGCTGGGCGACCCCGTGCGCCAACTCGAACTACCGCCGCGTCCGCATGGTGTGCGGCGCCAACGCCAACTCGGTGCGCTACATCGACGTGTCGCGCAACATCTTCGCCACCGGGCTCAACAGCTACCCCGAAGACGGCCTGATCTACAACCGCAGCTACTCGGGCGGTGAGAACCACATCTACGCGAGCGGCAACCAACCCAACACGGGCACCTCGTGGTGGGACAACGGCAACGGCTGCAACGAGTCGTCGCTCAGCATCACCATCAACAACAGCTGCACCTACGACGTGGCCAACTGCTTCGGGCAGAACATCAGCGGCTCACGCTACCTCTACGTCTACGTCCAGCCCTGAGCCTCGCCGCGGAGTCCGTGACACGGGCTCCGCATCGCCTCCCTTCCCCACTTCCTAGAGAGCGCTGCGGATTCGAGAGATCTTCTTGAACTCGCGGTCGCGGCGTAAAGGCCCGTCGAGGGCGACGCACGCGTTGACACGTTCTGCGACGCCTCAGACCGCGACGAGTCGAGCGAACGCCCACCCCACGACCTGTCTCGCGAGCGCTTGCCGATCCGCCCGCTCGGTCGCGCCGAGGCCCCTCACCAAGGCGTCGACCTCCTCGTCGGTGGCCTCTACGGTGAGGTTGTGCTTCTCAAGAAGCCGCACGAACGCGAACCACGCGAGGCGCCAGGCTGTGTCCGCAAATGCTGTGGCGGCGGCGGCGGCGGCGCAGCCCAAAGCGGTGGCGCCCGACGCTCGTCTCCGCAAGCGATTTCATCGTTCGCTGCGATGACAGAACCGACGCTCACCGAAAGCCAACCGCCCCCGCGGCGATACGCCAAACCGGCGAAACAAGGGTCGCGAAGCCCCGAGCCGTGCTCACTCAAACCGGGTCGCCGCTTTGGCGCACGCCCCAAGGGGCTCACCCTCACAAAGCGCCTTCAAAACAAGGGTCCGCCCGGCGCGATTCGAACGCGCGACCTCGGGCTTAGAAGGCCCTTGCTCTATCCATCTGAGCTACGGGCAGTCGTCGGCAAAACACTCGGCCGCGAACTGAGTCGGGGAAGCGGGATTTGAACCCGCGACTTCTAGCTCCCAAAGCTAGCGCACTACCAGGCTGTGCTACTCCCCGTCTTTTGAGGTGGGGCAGACCCTAGCACAGCCCACCGGGCGCTCGCCAAGGGCAGAGTTATTTTTTCTGAACGAAACGCTCGACACCCTGGGCCAAGGGGTGTATAGGTCCGCTCCCCTTCGGCGAGAGAGATTTCGCGGCGGGGGCACCCTTCACCGGGTGGGTCTGTTGTGTGGCCGTAGCTCAGTTGGTAGAGCGCCGGATTGTGGCTCCGGCTGTCGCGGGTTCAAACCCCGTCGGTCACCCTAAGTTTGCTACGCATCGCGCCCGTAGCTCAATTGGATAGAGCATCGGACTTCGGTTCCGAGGGTTGGGAGTTCGAGTCTCTCCGGGCGCGCTCCTCACCGCTCTCGCGCGAGACGACGATGTCTCCGTCGGCGACGGTTCCTACGCCTCGGTCGCTTTGCTAGACTGCCGCGGTGCGCGCCCATCGATCGCTGGCCTCTGTCGCCACCTTGCTGCTCGTCCGCTGCGGCGGCACCCCTGCCCTGGTCGACGCGGTGCCCCTCGATGCGGCCCCGCCCATCGAAGACACTTCGCTCGAAGACGCCGCAACCACAGACGCGACGCCTGAAGACGCCGCGACCGTAGACGCCGCAACCGTAGACGCTGCGCAACCGCCCGAAGACGCGCCGTCGCGCCTCGACTCGGGTATGGCCGACGATGGCCCCGCGAGCGTCGATCTCGGGCCCTCGCTCGACCGCCCCGCGAGCGCCGATCTCGGGCCCTCGCTCGACCGCCCCGATGTGCCCGCAGCCCGCGACGTCGAGGCGGCGCGCGACGTACCGCCGACCCCGGTCTGTCGCACCCGGGTCACCTACGGCAGCGCGTGGTTGCGCCCCGCGGGCCACCCCAACGACTACGACGACGTCGACGGCCAGATCACCTGGGACGGCGCCTGCGCCGCCGACGGCGGCAACAGCGTGGCCACCCTCTCGAACGGCTGGCGCCCCTATTTCTCGGGCCGCAGCGGCTGCATCATGGCCTTCGACTACAGCGCCGGCTGCGCCCTCGCCAACGCCCGTTGCGCCACCCGCGTCGGATACGGCCCAAGCTGGCTCGCCCCCGCCAACCACCCCAATCGCTACGACGACGTCGCCGGCGCGCTCACCTGGGACGGCGCGTGCACCAACACCGCCGAGTCGAGCGCCGCCCTCTCAAACGGCTGGGTGCCACACTTTCGAGGCGCCGGCGCTTGTTCAATGGGCTTCCGCTACACCCAATGCGGCGGCCTCTATGAGAACCCCGTCGTGGGCAGCGATTGCCCAGACCCCGGCGTCACCCGTGACGGCAACACCTATGTGATGGTCTGCACCGGCGGCGGCTACCGAATTCGCACCTCGCAAGATCTTGTTCATTGGACAACCCGCGGCCTCATCTTCCCCGACGGGCAGCGCCCCGGGTGGGCCACGGGCGACTTCTGGGCGCCCGAGATCCACCGCGTCGGCAACCGCTGGGTGGCATATTTTAGCGCCCGACACCGCGACGGCAGCCTCGCCGTCGGCGCGGCCACGGCCAACAACGCCCTCGGGCCCTACACCGACCTCGGCCGCCCCTTGGTGCAGGTCGCGCGGCCCGGCGTCATCGACGCCCACTTCTTTCAAGCCTCAAACGGCGCCCGTTACCTCTTATGGAAGTATGACGGCAACGCCGTCGGCGCGCGCACGCCCATCTACATCCAGCGCCTCAACGCCGACGGCACCTCGCTCACCGGCAGCCGCGTCGAGCTCATCACCAACGACCGCAGTTGGGAAGGCGCCCTCGTCGAAGGCCCCTGGATGATCGAACGCGCAGGCACCTTCTATCTCTTTTACAGCGCCAACGGATACGCCACCTCGCGGTACGCCGTCGGCGTCGCCCGGGCCAGCGCCCCGACGGGGCCCTTCACCAAGCGGGCCGAGCCCATCTTGGTCACCGGCGGCGCGTGGGCGGGCCCTGGGCACGGCGCGATCGTTCAGGGGCCCTCAGGCGACTGGGTTCACGTCTATCACGCCTGGCGCGCGGGCCGCGTCGGCACCGACCCGGGTCGCCTCGTCTTGGTCGACCGCATCGACTTCCTCGATGGGTGGCCCCGCATGATCAGCGCGCCGCTGTCACGCTCTCAGCCGATGCCGTGAGCGCCGCGCTCAGCGCGCCCTCACCCGCGTCTGCGTCGAAGTGGTCAGCACCGGAAGGCCCGGCGTCGTGGCCATGGTCTGGACGACCGAGTCGATCAACAGCACGGGTTTGCCTAACGCCTTCACCCGTAACGCGCCCGAGGTGGCCTGCGCCGTCACACACGGCATCGGCGGGCCACCCATCGTAAAGGCGCACCCCGCGATGACCATTGGATCACCCAACACCAACACAGGTTGTCGATTGAGGGTCACCCGAAGCGTCGTCGGCATCGGCATCACGGTGCCCCCATGCGGGCACATCATGGCGCTCGCCTTTGAATGAACGTGGCCCGGCATCTCAGGTCACCGTCAACGCGCCATCGTTGATGTCAACGGTGGGGCCCTTCAGGGTGATCTTCGCGCCCTTGCCGTTGTCGAGGGTGATGCCGTTGTCATCGACGACGATCCGCGCGCCGTTCGAGGCCACGAGCTTGATGGCGTTCTCGCTCACCGAGATCACATACGCGTCGGTCATCTTCAGACGCACTTCTTCATTGGCTGACATGATACTCGCCTCGTCGTTTGAGTGATGTGTTCGACCGCGTTATGCGGTGACGATCCCCGCGGCGCGCATGGCATGGTGCACCCCCGCGGTGGCCGCGCGCTGCGCCGCCGAGTCAGCGCGGGGCGCCTCGGCGTACGAAATCACCAGGTAGCCCTGCTCGCCCACCGAGTACACCGCCGAAGGCTCAGACACCGCCAGACCCGCCAACGGAAAGCGCCTCGAAAGGTAGGTCATCCACCCGGCCACGGGCTCGCCGCGCGAATAGAGCGGCCGCGGCAAGACCGGGCTCCCTTCGATCGCCACGACGCCCCAATCGGGGTCAAAGACCCGCACCGCCGCGTGCAACATCGCCAAGAGCACGTCGCGCCCCGCGAGGCCGTCGGGCGCGTCGGCCTGCACCGTGAGCGAGAGCCGGTTGGGCACCCAAAGGCCCTCGACCGCGGGCGCTTCGAGCCCCGCCACGAGCTCGCACCGCACCGCCGGCGCGTCGACGCCGCCCAACACCAAGGGCACCTGATACGAGGTGTGTTCGACGCCGCCGGTGCGCCAACGCACCGTCCAATGGGCGAGCAGCGACTCGGCCTGGGCGGCGCTCTCAAGGGGCGGCAAGAGCTCGCCCTCTTTGGAGTGCGGCACCAGCGCCCGGAGCCGCGGAGAGGCCCACGGCAGCGCCCCCACGAACTGCCACAGCTGCGCCGCGATCTCGTCGCGACGCGCGCGACGACCTTGCCAATATGCCTGAATGCGATACGCCGGTCTCACGGTCACCCCCGAGGATAGTGCACAAGCTGTTCAACGATCGCCTTCTCGATGGCCGCGTGGGTCTCTGCGTCAGCCGGCACCTCGTTGTGGCCGCGGTGGTTGATGCAAATGGGCTCGCCCACGAAGGGGTGCGAGAGCCACGCGTTGGGCGGGTTGGCGCTCACCTCGGGCACGGTGCCGTCGCCGCTGCTCAGCGGAAGCCCCAAGACCCCAGGCCGCGGCAAATACTGAACCTTCACCAGGTTGGTGTCGTCGCGCGAGATCACCGCCTTCGGGATCAACACCGCGCCCCCGTCGCCCTGCACCCCGGCCCCATAGATGTTGGTGGTGCGCGGGTGCATGTACACCTTCGGCGGGTGCGCATCGAGCGCCGCCTGCACGATGTTCTTCATCTCTTCTTTGAGCATCTCTTCGCGGCTCTTTTTGCCTGAGTCGCCCATCTTCGGCAGCAAGGCCGAGAAGGCCGTCTTCAGCATCTCAAAGAGCGAGATCGGCGCGCGCTCGGTGTGGTCGACGGTGAGCGCGCGGTCAAAGGCCAGGGCCGTCTCAAGGTTCGAGGCCGTCAGCGCGCGCAGCGAGGGCACATCGAGGAGCCCCGCGTAGATGTCGGTGTAGAGCGCGCGGTTCGAGCGGCCGTCGATGAAGCCGCGCTTCGATTGTTCAAAGAGCTCAAGGAGGAGCCCCACGGCCTCACCGAACTCCATCGCGGTGAGGTGCTTCTCGAGCGCCGCGGCCCACTCGGGCATGGTCATCGAGTTGCGCAGGGCGCGCCCTGAGACCTCGGCGCTCTCGCCAGATTCTTTAGCCTTTTCAAGAGCATCGGCGAACTGAGCGGCCACCCGCTCGGCCCCCGAGGCCAGCGAAGGCGCGCTGCCCGTGAGCACCCCGAGCACGCTGTCAAAGGCCGTCGGGAGCTGCACCATGAAGCCCGTCGGGCGATGCCCCGTCGCCATGGGGTCGAAGACCACCCAGTTCGGGTGATGATGACAGAACACCGAAGAGGGCAAGAGCTGATAGATCGCGGGGATCTGCCTTGCAAAGTACCGGCTCTCTTCTCGACTGAAGAAGCGCCCCGAGCCGAAGCTCATGGCGAGCATCAGGTCGCCCAGCGTCGACGCGATGCCGCCCGCCCCGGCGTGGCCGATGTGACCGATGCCCGAGAGGGCCTGCATGCCTGACTCGATGCCCTCTTCGACCAAGACCTCGTCGTCGCCGTCGCGCGCGGCCTTGACGAGGTCTCGAAAATAGATGCCGTAGAGACCGCGGCGGGTCTGGGCGTAGGCCGCCGGCGAGCCCATCGTGGGCGAGGCCAGCAAGACGAGCTGGTGCACCTTCGACTCACCGCCCAAGACCCGGCAGTAGTAGCGCGCCACGAGCCCGCCCATGCTGTGGGCCACGATGATGACCTGGCGGGCGCCGGTCTCGCGCAAGGCCTCGTCGACAACCGAGGCGAGCCGCGCCGCCGAGCGGGCGTTGTCTTGTCGCCAATCGTATCCGCAACAATAGACCCGCGGCGTCAGGTGCAGCTCGGTGAGCGTCGCGTTCTGCATCGCCGCGAGGTACCGCGCGAGGGCGCCGTAAAAGTCGGGGATGAGGTTGTAATAATGTTTGATATGAGACACCTGACGGTGGTGCGAGGCGAGCTCATACGGGTGCGTCTCGTCGGGCACCAGCGAGGCCGAGGCCTGTGAGAGCCGGTCGGGGTCGGCTTGAAAAATGCCGGGGCCCTCGCCGAGCGGGATGCCCATCGGATTCCACACCAGTTCGTCGGTGCGGGGGTCGGTGAGCCTTGAGCCCATAATGCCGGGGATCACAACGATCGGCAGCTCGGCGGGCCTGACGTGAACCGAGACGGGTCGCTCGCCGCGGGTAGCATAAACAACACGGGGTGCTGCGGGCATGAAACCGGCCTCCTCTCAACCTGGAAGATCTTGCAATTCGCGAAGGGTCACGTCGTCGATCAACCCGTTCTTGACGAGCACCCGGTCTTGCTTGAAGGCCTCGATGGCGCTCTCGGTGGCGGGGTCGAGGGCCGCCGCGGCGAGCTCGGGCCCGGGCTCGTACCCGAGGTTCCTCAAGCGGTAGCGCACCCCGGGGAGCGTATCGACCGGAGGCATCTCGGGCTCCATCTTGATGAGCAGGGTCATCGGCTCATCCTCCGCGCGGTAGGTCTTCGGATACGCTTCATGCACGAAGAGTTGCACCGTGAAGGCGTCGACGTCTTCGGGCACATGCACCTTGAGCAGCCCCTGACCGTCGGTCGCGGCGGCCTCGCAGATCACCTTCCCGGTGACCTTGACGCGCACGTTGGCGAGGCGCTCGGGCTTGCGATGCCGCATGATGGGCTCATCGGCCGGGTCGAGCCCCAAACCCTTGATGGCCTTCATCAACTCTTCAGACGACTTGCCCGCGTTGTCTTGAATCACCTTCAAGAATTTCTCAAGCCCGCGCGGGTCTTTGGTGTTGTCATAGTGCGCCACCACGGCGCCATCGAAGAAGCCGTGCGAGAACTGCAAGGTCACGTTGGGCTCGGGCGGCTGCGCCTCGGTCTGATCGCGGGCCCCGTCGGTGCGGTCGGGTTCGAGCCTGATGCGCTTGCCGTAGAGGGCCGCCTTCGCGTCTTCGAGCGAGAGGCACGCGCCGCGCTGGGTGTCTAGGGTGATGCTGGGCGCGTTGCCGACATAGCAATCACCCTTCAAGGAATGCACCGCGTTGCCGCCGTGACAGAGCACCTCGTCGGTGCCGCGAAGCACCACCTTGGGCGCGCGCAGCTCGATGCACTCGTCGGTGATGTGCACCCGGCTGCGACCCACCTCAAGGGTGATCTCGCGCGGTTTACCCTCTGGCGCAGGCTCCGCGATAAAGCGCACGCTGCGCGCGACGGTGATCGACTCGCCCAACACCCTCGTAAACTGAATGCGCGGGTCTTTCTCGTGGACGCCGACGTGGGTGAAATCATCTCCCTTGATGGTGGTGACCCTCGACCCCGACACGCCCTCGCTGGCGTCGCCGCGTACGGCGCGGGTCGCCGAGGCCCCCACCCGCTCGATCACGCCCCCATCCACGGTGGCGTCGACGTCGTGGTGAACATGGTCGGCGCGGCTCCCGCGCACACCGATGGCCTGGCTGCCGCCCACCCGCGTGCTCTGGTGCTCGCCCACCCCGGCGAACTGATCTTTGGCCACCACCACGCGCTGACTCTGGCCGACGCTGACCGTCTCGCCGCCGTGGGCCACGCGAAAATGGTGATCATTGGCCACGATCTCAAGGTCTTTTTCAGACTTGAGGGTGACCCGCTCAAGGCCCCGCTGGTCTTCAAACGACAGCTCATTGAAGCCGCCGCCGCCGGGCGAGCTCTGCGTACGAATGGCGCTCCGCGTCTGCCGCACCGGCAAGGGCTCTGGCGTCTCGTGCGTGCCGTTGTAGAGCGCCCCGACGATGATCGGCCGGTCGGGGTCGCCGCGCACAAACGAGACCAGCACCTCCATGCCGACCCTGGGCACAAACTGAAAGCCGTATCCGGCCCCGGCCCAGGGCTGCGAGACCCGCACCCAGCACGAGCTCTTGGCGTCCCATTGGTTCTCACGATCCCAATGAAACTGCACTTTGACCCGACCATATTTGTCGGTATAGATCTCTTCGCCGCGGGGGCCGACCACCGTCGCGGTCTCGACCACATGCCGGGGCGTGCGCGGCGGCCGCGGGGGCCGCGCGGTGACGGTGGCTTCGACACACTCGAACACGCAGCGGTACGGCTGCGGCTGGGTGGGGCTCACCTGCTGCACCACCCGTCGGATGAGCTCGCGCAGCTCCTGATCGTCCCACACCTCGTCGGCCTGACGGTTGGGGCGCGTCGCCTGGTGAATGGCCAACGCGACGGCCCGTGCGGTCGCCTCGGCGGGGTCGTTGAGGTCGACCCCGTCGGGCTGCCGGCTCAAGAAATGGTGCACCACCCGGATGGGCACATACCGCGTCTCTTCGACCTCGCGCTCGGTGCGATTCTGAAGCAAAAACAGATGCCCGGCCTGGAGCCTCGGCGAGTTGCCCTCTGCGAGAAAGAGCGTGGCCCGGGTGCGCAGCTGCTCAAGGTTATTGCGCGCATTCTCTGCATTGATATCAGGCGTCTCGTACTCGCCGTGGTGCTCGTACACTTCGAGCGCGCTGCGCGCCCCTTCGGCCTTCACCGCGGGCTCGTCGTCTTTGTGCGTCGCGCGCAAGAGCACCAGCGGGCGCCTGAAGTCATAGTCGCGGCTCTCGACGGCCTCGGGCCGCACCGCCCCGCTCGGCGCAAAGCGCAAGAGCACATGCGTGTCGGCGGCGGTCATCTCGGCCTCATTGCGGAGCGTCATCACCCCGCCCAGCTCGGCCCCCACAGCGCCCATGAGATCGAGGTAATGGCTCGCCTGGTCGGCGAAGACCAGCACGTCGCCCGCGCCGCTCGGGCCCCGCGAGGCGCTGCCCCCTTCGCGCGGCATCGGCGCCTCTTCGTCGAGCTCTGAGGGCGTGAGCATCTCGCCCACGGCGCTCACGGCCCCGCCCCCCACGGCGGTGGCGCCCGCGGCCATGCCCTCGCCCATGAAGTTCTCGCCTACGACGTTGGCGAGCTTGCCCACCGCGCCGATCAGCGGACCCAGGGTCGAGCCGAAGCGGTCGTCTTCACCAGGAGCCCCCGCCGGCGTGGGCACAAAGCCCTCAGGATGTTCAAAGTAGAAGAACACCCCCTCTTCGGCCAAGAGACGCTTTACAAACTCCCAGTCGGTTTCATCATACTGGGTGCAATAAATGCGACGCGGGTACTTGTTCGCAAGGGCCCACCGATGCCGCACCCCGGCCTCGGTAAACACCTGAGAGACGATCTCCCACAGGTAGAGCTTTTGAAAGATGCGGCTCTTGCGGCGCTGGGTGAGGAGCCACGCCGTCGGCACCACCTTCAAGAGCACCAAGAGCTGGGCGGCGCCGTTCTTCACCAGGGTGTCGAGCACCCGCGCCTCGGCCACGACGCCCGATCGCACGACGCTCTGCGCGCCGTCGCCGAGCTGAAGGGTCGCCCGATCGCCGAGGAGCCCGCGCTCGACCGAGGCGGCCCCCGCGGGCGGCTCTCGCAGCAGAATCGTGAGACGAAACTCGAAGAGCTCGCTCAACGCCTCTTCGCCCGTCATGGCCACGACAGGCCACTCACCGGCGACCCCCGTCGCGGTTAATCTCAGTGTGTCCATCTGTTGGGGGCTGAGGCTATACGCCCCTGCGCCCGCTGACTACTCTGCGCACAGGCAAACTTAGCTTGCCCCTCGTTCTCGGTACCGTTCGAGCGCCTTGCGAATGGCAGAAGCCGCGCGGGCGGTGCTGGGCTCGCTCCCCGTGGCGATCACTCGCTTCGTCTCTCCGCTCACAAGAATGAGACTCTGAAACTGCAAGTCTGAGTCTTCGACATCTCTGCGCGTGATGGCTGTAATCTCTGCGAAATGAAGGCTCTCACGCCCCCATGAGAGCTGCGACGTCTCTTCGTCGATGCAGATCTTCGCAGGCCAGAGCACGAAGGCGAGCGCGCCCACGAGGGCGATGTCGGCGGTCACCGACGCCGCCCGAGCAGCGCCCTCGAGCGTGAGCGCCAAGGCCGCGAGGGCGACGCACACGAGGGCGATCAGGGCGAGGCCGAGGGGGCCGTACCGAGACACCCTGAGGGTGCTTCGCGGGCGCGGCGCGCGGGCGACCGGCGCGGGCTGGCGGTAGTTCATCGGGTGAGAAGATAGAGCATCGGCCGCGGGGCTTCTATGCGAGGCCCGAGGCGCAGGTGCGACGCGGCGTCGTCGGCGGGGTCGCCAGGGTCTATACGCAGCGCTTTTCAAGCGCTCGCACACAAAAGTGACGCGGGGCCCGAGAAAGAGTTTGACACCGGTGCGCACCTGGGGGATAAGCCGCTCCACCAAACGACGGGTGATTAGCTCAATTGGTAGAGCAGCGGACTCTTAATCCGTTGGCTAAAGGTTCAAGTCCTTTATCACCCACTCTTGAAAAGCCTCGCATTGCGGGGCTTTTTTCATTTGGGCTTCGGCGCGCGGGCGGTGTTTTCACCGGTGCCGGGCTGCGGGTTTCTGGGGTACACGTTGGCCTATGGCGGCACCCCTCGTGTGGATCGACATGGAGATGTCAGGGCTCGACCCTGAGCAGTGCACGATCCTCGAAATTGCGACGCTGATCACCGACGGCGAGCTCAACGTGATCGCCGAGGGGCCCGAGCTGGTGATCCACCAGCCTGACACCGTCCTCGACGCGATGGACGTGTGGAACACCGAGCACCACGGCCGCAGCGGGCTCACCGCCGCCGTGCGCGCCTCGACGGTCACCCTCGCCGACGCCGAGGCCGCGACGCTGGCCTTCGTCGCCCGACACTGCGGCCCTCGCCTCGCGCCGCTCTGCGGCAACTCGGTCTGGCAAGACCGCCGCTTCCTCGTGCGGTACATGCCGCAGCTCGAAGCCCACCTGCACTACCGTCTCATCGACGTCAGCACGGTCAAAGAGCTGTCACGGCGGTGGTACCCGTCGGTGAAGGCGCCCCCCAAGCGCGAGGCCCATCGGGCCCTCGACGACATCCGCGAGTCGATCGAAGAGCTGCGGTTTTATCGCGCCCAGGTGTTTCGCCAGCCCTGAGCGGGCCTCGGCTACCGGTCTTCGGGGTCGAAGACCATCAGCGTCTCCCACCGCGGGTCAGAGAAGCGCCCGACGCTGCTCTCGCGCAGCACCTGCTCGATGCACGGGCCCGTGGGCGGAGCGCTGTACACCCCGCTCACCCGCACCTCGACGTTGCGCCCCGTGGCGCCCTCGTAGGCCAGCGAGACCCGGCAGCGGCGACGGTGCGGGTTGGCGTCGATGCAGCGAAACACCGCCGGCGCGACCCGCTGATAGAGCTGGTCTTCCTCGCGCGACGACGGCGAGCCGTGACGCACCGGGCCCTCGGCCACCGCCGACGGAGGGGTCGCCGCAGGGGTCTCAGGGTTCGCCGCCGGGTTCGCCGCGGGCGCTTCGGGCGAGGCCCCCGCGTCGACAGGCGCCTCGGCCACCGCGGGCGCGTCGGGCACCCCCGCGTCGGCCGCCGCCGCCAGCGCAGGGGCCGCGTCGGGCGTCGCCAGCCCGGGAGCGGGCGACTCAGGGGTGCGCGGCGGGGCCTCGGGCGCGACCGTCGGGGGCGGCGTCGGGGTCGGGGTCTGAGCGGCCACCACAGAGCGAGGCGTCGGCACCGCAGGGGGCGTCTGCCGCAGGTAGATTTGCCCCGCGGTGACGATGAGGGCGCCGAGCACGATGGCCACGCCGAGCACCTTGGCGACGCGGACGACCGTCGGCTCGCCGGGCGACGGCGGGGTCGGCGGCGGCGGGCGCTCGGTCGCGAGGGCGGCCACGGCGGGGGCGATGCGGGGCGCCGGAAGCTCTCGGGGCACCGGGGGCGCGGGCATCGGCGGGGGCATCATGCTCGCGCTCAGGGCCACCCCGGCGGGCGGCTGGGTCGTGGCCACCGGCGGCGGAAACGACGTCCGCACGGGTTGGGGGAAGACGGGGATGGGCACCTCGATGCCGCGGGGCACCTCGGGCGCCACCGGCAGGTCGACCTCGATCGGCCCGTCGCCTTCAGACATCTCGGGCACATCGTCGGTGTCGGTCTCGGGCGCCTTCGCTTCGGCCCGCGGCATCGGCGGCGGCGGCGTCGACCCAGGCAGCGGCGGCGCGGGGCTCGGGTTCAGCTCGGGCTCGGGGTCGATGTCTTGGGTGCTGTCGGCGAAGCTGGCCTCCGCGGGCTCGTCAAGGTCGAGGTCGAAGGTCTCGCGCGCGACGGGCGACTCCGCGGGCGCGGGCGAAGCGGGCGCCTCGGTGACCCCCTCGGCGGGCGCGGGCGCCTCAGTGACCCCCTCGGCGGGCGCAGGCGCCACGGTGACCCCCTCGGCGGGCGAGACCGCGGCGGGCGAGCCCACCGGAGAGGCGGGCGGCCCCGGGCGACGCGGCGCCGTCGGAGGGCCCATCTTCAACGGCCCTTCGGTCTTGGTGCCGACCTTCACCACCGGCGCGCTGCTCGGAGGCGGGTTACCGAGAAAGGTGCCGCCGCGCAGCGGGTTGATCTCGCCTTCGGCCCGCGGCGTCGAGGGCGGCGTTGGTACGCCGGTGTTCACGGCCATCACCGGCTCGGCGGCCCCCTCGCTGCGCGGCGCCCCCGCGTCGACGACACGGGCCAGCGCGGGGTCGCTGAGGCGCTCCATCGCGGGGTCGCTCACCCGCTCGGTGCCCGGCGGCGCGATCCGCGGAACGATCACCTTCTGCGTCGCCCCGAGCGCGTGCCGCCCCTCAGACGGCACCTTCACCGGCGTGTCACCCTGGAGCACCCCGGGCACCTTCATCGGCCCCGGGCCCTTGAGCGTGCTCGGCGGCTTCGGCAACGGGCGATCGGCCGACGGGCGCAACGCCGAAGGCGGCGGCGGCGGCGGGTTCGACATCGGCGGCCGCGGCGTCGCAGGGGCGCTCATGGCCTCTTGGAGCTGCTTCACCAAGGCCCGGGCCGAGCCAAAACTGCCCGTGTTGTCGGTCGACCAGGCCTGATGCAAGATGTCGTCGACGCGCTGCGAAAGATCGTTGCGGAGGCCCCCCAACCCAGGCCGAGCGCCGCGCAGAATTTGCGTCTCGGTCGCTGCGTCGCTGGCGCCGCGGAAGGCCGCCCGCCCCGTCAAGAGCTCGTAGATCACCGAGGCGAAGGCGAAGAGGTCGCCGCGCGGGCCGAGGCGCTGCAAGAGCTCATCGGGCGAGACGTACGACTTGGCCGTGGCGGGGCTCCGGGTCGAGACGATCTTCGCGGCGTGGAGGGCGTGCGAGAGGCCGCACTCGTCGACCCGGATCATCACCCGACGGTCGGTCAGCGCGAGGTTCTCAGGGCAGATCGCGCGGTGGATCACCGACGGCGCGAGCCCGTGGAGCGCGTCGAGGCTCGCGGCGGTGGCGTCAAGAACGCGCTCGATCTGAAGGTTGTTCAGCCGCTCGCCCGCGGTGAGGATCTCGCGCAGGGTCTCCCAAGAGGCGCCCGCGTCGGGCCCCTCGCTGACCACCACGAGCCCCGCCGGGTCGTGGGCCACGGTGACCACCTTCGGAATGTGCTTCACCCCAAGCTGGGCCACCCGTTCGAGCTCTCGCGCCACCTCTTCGGCCGCATCGCGGGTCACACCCGAGGCGCGCACCAGCCGAAGCTCGTAGCGGGCCATGCCGCCGCCCTCTGCGCGGGCCCGGTACACGTCAGCAAGACCGCCCGGCCGAACAAAGCGCTCCAACACATAGCGCCCGCCGAGGCGGGTGCCCGGAGACAACGTCGCTTCAGTGCCCATCGATGCCGCCCAGGGTACACCCGTTGGGCGACAACCGTGTCGCGCTTTTTCACCCCAGAGTGAGGTATCTCTGGAGCATCGGGAGCATCGCCGCGACGGCCCGCGCGCGATGCGAAATCGCGTGCTTCACCGACGCATCGAGCGAAGCGTAGCTCTCTCGGTGGCCCCGCGGCACGAAGAGCGGATCGTACCCGAAGCCGCCCTCTCCCGAGGGTTCGAGGGCGATCTCGCCTTCGGCCACGCCCTCGGCGGTGACCGCCGCGCCCCCGAGCGGGCCCGCCACGTCGGCCAGGGCGAGCACGCAGCAGAACCGCGCCCCGCGGGCCTCGGGGGGCACCCCTTCGAGCTTCGCCAAGAGCAGCCGACGGTTCGCGGCGTCGTCACCGTGCACGCCCGAGAAGCGCGCCGAGTAGACCCCCGGGGCGCCCCCGAGGGCGTCGACCCTGAGCCCCGAGTCGTCGGCCAGGGCGGCCAGACCCGAGCGACGCGAGGCCTCGCGGGCCTTGGCGATGGCGTTCTCGATGAAGGTGTCGTGCGGCTCGTCGAGATCGGTAATGCCCAAATCAGCCAGGCCGAGCACCCGGACGTCGCGCAAGAGTGACGCGAATTCGCGAATTTTGCCGCGGTTCGCGCTGGCCAGGAGAAGCGTCTTCATTGGTCTCGCTCGGGCATCGCACGGCGGGGCGCCTCGGTCGAGCCCTCGCCGACGGTGTCGCTCCGCTCGGTGAGGCCCCGCAAGAGCACCGTCTGGATGGTGGGCGGCAGGCGCATGGCCCGCACCTCGCCCGCGGTGTCGGGCTGAGGCCCCGGGAGGCACCGACACGCGCGCATGAAGTGACGCCCGACGAGCCGCGCGAGCCCGACGGCCTCTTGCTCGACCTCGGGCGCGAGGGTCATCCTTCGCCGGGTTCGGCGCGCGAGGGCGATGTCGAGCCCCGCCCGCGAGGCGAGGCGCCCCGCCGTGTAGGGGTCATCGAGGAGAAAGCGCGTGAGGGCCTCTTCGTCGGTCAAGAAGCGCTCAAGGGCGACAAAGCAGGCCCGCGAGTCGCGCGCGCCGCTCAGCGGCCCGGCGAGGTCGAAGGGCGCCGTCGGGGCCACACAGAACGCGCCGTCTCCGCGACGCAGCCCGTGCAGGGCCTCGGTGGCGTCTTCGAGGGCGCGGAGGTCGTCGACCACGGGGATGCGCCCGGCCGGGCTCACCCGGGCCCGACACCGGGTGTACGCCCGCTCGGCGCCCCGCAAGTCTTCGAGCCGTACGGCCCGCAACACCTCGGCGCAGGGGTCGGGCTCGCGGGCCTCGACCTCGACGCCGCGTCGCGCGACCTCGGCCTGCCCGGGCGCCGTGGGGCCGCGTCGCGGGTCTTCGCGGGGTGCCTCAGGGCGGGGCAGCCCGCCGTCAAAGCCGCCCCGCGAGACCCGCTGAACGGGGTCTTCTCCAGGGGTTACCGCGGGAGCCGCCGGCGCGCGAGGGGCTTCGACCCGCGACATCGGCGCCTCACCCGTCGACGCGACGTGCGGGCTCGCGGAAGGTGCGGGGCTCGTGCCGCGGGCCGTCATGGCGGGCTGGGCGGGTGTTCGTGGGCGCGCGGTGACCCTCGGGGTGGGGTTTGTCGCGCGCGGCGCGGGTTGGGCGTAGAGGGTTGCGGTCTGCAAGACCAGCGCGACCAGACACCCGCGCGACATGAGGTTCATCACTTGAGGCTCCGCCGACGAGGGCTTTGGCCTGAGCGACGTCGCGGGGTCAACTCTTCGGCATGACCAGCGCGTCGAGCGAGACGCCTGCGCGCGCGAGGGTCTCGCGTTGCAGGGCGGCGAGCGCCGAGATGCCGCCGTTCGCGAGGGCGACGAGGCGGTCGACGTCGGCCCGCGGCACGGGGCGGTCTTCGGCCGTGCATTGCAGCTCGACCACGTCGCCGTCGGGGGTGGCGACGAGGTTCAGGTCGATCTCGGCGGCGCTGTCTTCGACGTAGGCGAGGTCGAGCAGGGCCTCACCCTTCACGATGCCCGCGCTCACCGCCGCCACGGGGGTGCGCAACACCGGGCCGCTCAAGAGGCCCTTCCGCTGGAGGCCGTCGAGGCAGAGGCAGAGGGCCACCATGGCGCCGGTGACGCTCGCGGTGCGGGTGCCGCCGTCGGCTTCGAGCACGTCGCAGTCGAGCGAGATGGTGCGCTCGCCGAGGGCCTTGAGGTCGACCGCGGCGCGGAGCGCGCGACCGATGAGCCGGGCGATCTCTTGCGAGCGCCCTGAGAGGGGCCGCCCGTTCCACCCGTCGCGTGATTGGCGGCGGGTGCCGGCCCGCGGGTGCATGAGGTACTCGGCCGTGACCCAGCCCTGGCCTCGGCCCTTGAGGAAGTCTTTGACCCCTTCGTCGACCGAGGCCACGCAGAGCACCACCGTCGAGCCCGCGCGGTACAGCACGCTGCCGTCGGCCTGCTTCTTCCACCCTGTTTCGATCGTGACCGGGCGCAGCCCGTCGTGTGCGCGCCCATCGAACCGTGCCATCGCAGCTTCTACGCTCTCTCGCTGTCGTCTCCAGCGGCCGGGAGCCATACCACAAACTCCGCACCGCCTCCGTCTTGGGGCGGCGCGCGGCGGGCCCGCAGCACCCCCCCGTGGGCCGTCACGAGCTCGCGGGTGAGCGGCAGCCCGAGGCCCGTACCGCGGCTCCGGGTGCTGAAGAACACCTCGAACAAGCGGCGCTCGGCCTCGGGCGCGAGACCCGGCCCGGCGTCGCAGACCCGAATGGCCACGCCCTCGCGGCCCGCCTCACGCGCGGCCTCGACGGCGATCACCAGCCGAGGCGACGCGACCGCGGCGGCCTCCATCGACTCGCGGGCGTTTCGCACGAGGTTGAGCAGCGCCTGACGGAGCTGCGACTCGTCGACCCGCACCGCCGGGAGCCCCTCGGCCACCCGCAGCTCGACCCTGACCCCGGCGTGCTGGAGCTCGGTCGACGCGAAGGCCACGATGTCGCCCACCACGTCGCCCGGGTCTTCGCGCACGAGCCGCGGGCGCGGCAGCCGCGCCATGCTGAGATAGTCTTCGGTCACCGCCGTGAGCCGGTCGATCTCTCGCTCGATGGCCCGCACGAGCCGCAACATCTCGCGCCCCGCATCGCCGAGCGACTCGGCCTCGTCGGCGAGCATCTCGGCGTTGAGCGCGATCGACGAGAGCGGGTTGCGCACCTCGTGGGTGACGTGCGCGGCCATGCGCCCGATCGCCGCGAGCCGCTCGGCCTGCATCACACGCTTTCGCGCGGCCTCGCGCTCGGTCACCTCATCGACCACCACCAGCGCCGACCGCGCCCCCTCGGCCACCACGAAGGGCACCACCGCCGCGTCGTACACCCGCTCGCCGAGCACCACCGCGTCGACCATCGCCCCGTCGCCCCCCGCCAGCACCGACGCCACCGCCGTCGAGAGCCCGGGATCGGCCCCAGGGGCGGTCTCGCGCCAACGCAAGGTAGAGTCTTTTGACACAGCGTCAAACAATTGCCGAGCGGCGTCGTTGGCGGGCTCGACCGCGCCGTCGTGGGTCACCACCATGACGCCGGCCCGCAGCGAGCCGACGACCTTTTCGAGGTAGTGCTCGGCGGCTTCGAGCTCGCGGTTGGCCTCTCGGAGGTCGGCGTCGCGGGCGGCGACGGCGCCCACCATGCGCTCGAATTCGCGGGCCAGCTCGCCGATTTCGTCGTCGCGGGCTGCCACCTGTTGGGGGCCGAGCTCGCCCCTGGCGACGGCCCGGGCGCGGTCGCGCAAGGCCGTGAGCGGCGCCAGGGCGCGGCGCGCGTTGGCCAACGTGATGGCCCCGAGGAGAACAGCCAGGGCCGTGGCCGTGAGGGTCAACCGCAGCCCCCGGCCCTGCCCCCGCTCGGCCTGATCGGCGATCACCGCGATGCGCGCCCGGAGCGCCCGGGTGAGCCGCGCGAGGCGGTCTTCGACCGCGCCCTCGTGCAAGAGGAGCAGCTCCTTCTCGCGCGCGGCGCTGCTCTCGTCGCCCGAGCCGAGGGCGCGGAAGAGGGCCTCGAAGTGCGGGTCGTCTTCGGCCCAACGCCCCTCGATCACGCGCAAGGTCTCGGCGATCTCAGAGAGCAGCTGGCGGTCTTCGGCGTCTCGGGGCGCGGCCAACCCGCGGGGCGAGACGCTCTCGCGCAAGGCCCGAAGGCGCGCGCGGCGCGAGCGTCGTGCGAGGGCGATCCAGGTGCGCGAAGTGACCCGCTCGCGGTCGTCGAGGAGCCGGTCGAGCAAGGTGTTCATCATGCCCTGGTTGACGCGCACCTCGCCGAGGGCGTCTTGCAGCCTGAGGTACCCGTCGTTGGCGAGGCGCAGGGCCTCAAGCGCCCGCTCTTGCTCGCTCAACGAGAAGAGCCCCGCCCCCGAGAAGCTCGCCACGAGGAGCACCAGACCCGCGGTAATTTCAGTACGAACGCTCTTGAGGCGCCAGCCGAACACGGAGCCCCTACGCTGCCACGTCGCCCGCGCACGGGTCAAACAATGTCACCCCCCAGGCGACAGAATTCGCGCGGGCTTCTTGCGTGAACGCAAAAGAGCGTGAAACCTTCGCCGTCATGCGTCGCACACTCTTCTTGGGCCTGCTCACCAGCCTTGGCGCCTTTGCATGTACTCCCACCCGCGTTGGCAACAGCGGCTCGGGCGGCGGCGACGCTCAGAGCGACGTCACGAGCGCCGATCAGCCCGCGGCGATCGACAGCGTCGCGGTCGACACGGGGCCCGTCGCGCGCGACGCGGGGCTCGACGTGCCGCCCGCCGAAGACGCTCCGGGGCCGACCAAAGACGCCGGCCCGGGGCCCGACGTGCCCGCCGAGATTGACGTCTTCGTGCCGCCCGTCGACGTGCCGGTGGCGCAAGACGCGGGCCCCCAAGACGCGGGCCCCCAAGACGCGGGGCCGCAAGACACCGGGGTCAGTGTTGACACTCCGTCAAGCAACGACGGCGGCACGGCGTGTCGCTCGGATCGCGAGTGCTCATCGCAGGGTCAGGTGTGCGACACGATGGCGGGGCAGTGCGTTCAGTGCGTGCTCCAGGCTGACTGCACGATGAACCAGCGCTGCGTGGCCAACCGCTGCGTTGACAACCGGGCCTGCACCTCGTCGACGCAGTGCCCCGGGCAGGTGTGCGACCGCGAGCGAGGGTTTTGTGTGGATTGTGTAGGCGACAACGACTGCCCGGTGGGTCAGGTCTGCGGGGCGCAGCGCACCTGCGTGGTGGCGACGCCGACCTGCACGCCCGGGGCGGCGACCTGCCTCGACGCGACGACCCGTCAGGTCTGCAACACCGACGGCCGCACCTACGCGACGCAGGTGTGCCCGAGCCCCGCGGGTTCGGCAGGCTTTTGCAGCGCCGGGGCCTGCGCGATTCGCTGCAACGCGGGCTTCGCCGACTGCAACCGCAACGTCGCCGACGGCTGCGAGGTCAACCTCTCGAACGACCGCAACCACTGCAACGCCTGCGGTTCTGCCTGCGCGTCGGGCACGGTCTGCACCGCGGGGCGCTGCGAGAGCGTGTGCAGCACCGGGCAGACCAACTGCAACGGCGTGTGTGTGAACCTCCTCACCGACCCCCAGCGCTGCGGGTCGTGCTCGACGGTCTGTCTCGGCGGGCAGAGCTGCGTCAACGGCACCTGTCAGACGCCCGCGTGCCCGTCGGGTCAGACGCGCTGCAACGGGGTCTGTGTTGACGTGACGTCAAACAGTCAGCACTGCGGCGCTTGTGGGAGCGCGTGCGCGCCGGGCGCGGTGTGCTTCCTGGGCTTTTGCTCGGGGGGCTCGACCTGCACGGGCAACCAGCGCGATTGCAACAGCAACACCGCCGACGGGTGCGAGACCAACATCGCCACGAGCGGCGAGCACTGCGGCGCCTGCGGCAACCGCTGCCCCACCGGGGTGAGCTGCAACAACGGCTCGTGCAACGGCGTCCCGGGGAGCGGCGCGACCCTGATCACGGGCCTCGGCGGCACCTCGGGGTATGGCCCCTTCTGCGTCGCGGCCGGTGACGACACGAGCTACAGCGCGCCCGTCGACGGGGGCACGACGGTGGCCTCGCCCATCGCGCTGACGGGGCCCTTCGCGAGCGGGGTCAACTTCTTCGGGGTGACGTACACGTCGTTCTATCTGAACAACAACGGCAACATCTCGTTCCGTCAGGCCTTGAGCACGTACTCGCCGGTGGGCTTCCCGCAGGCGGCGGGCTCGGTGCCCTTGATCGGGCCGTGGTGGGCCGACGTTGACACCCGCGGGGGCACGCCGCCGACCAACAACACCGTCTGCGCGTACGTCGACTCGACCCGGGTCATCGCGACGTGGCACAACGTCGGGTACTACAACCAGCACCACGACCGGTTGAACGCCTTTCAGCTCATCATGTCGCGGCCCTCGTCGGGCGCGGCGGCGAGCGACTTCGACCTCGAGTTCCGCTACAACCGCTGCCAGTGGACGACGGGCGACGCCTCGGGCGGCACGGGCGGCCTCGGCGGCACCCCGGCCTCGGGCGGCTTCGACGGCGGCGGCTCGGGCGGCTACGCGCTCCCGGGTTCGCGCACCGCGACGGTGGTCAACCTCTGCACCACCAGCAACGTGAACGTGCCCGGCGTGTGGCGCTTCCGCTTCCGCAACGGCCAGTACTCGCAGTGACGCCCTGAAGGGCCTCGGCGGGCCGTCGCGCCGCCCCTCGCGGCCTCTCCCCCTCTCGGCCTCTCCCCCTCTCGGCCTCTCCCCCTCCGCTTCGCCACTGTTCGCCCGGTGCCGCGTCGTGGCACAACGCCCGTCACCCATGCGTGACGCCCTCCGCTTCGCCCTCGCCACCGCCCTCTGCCTCGGATGCTCAGACCCCGCGCCCACGCCCCCCGCCGACGCCGCCGTCGCCGACACGTCGGCCAGTGTTGACACTCCGTCAAACAATGACACCGGCGGGCCTTCGACCGAGGAGGCCATCACGGTGACGGCGCCGTCGGGGGCGCTCGAAGGCCGGGTCGACAGCGAGGGCGTCGCGCGCTTTCTGGGCGTGCCCTACGCGGCCCCGCCAGTGGGCGCGTTGCGGTGGCGCGCGCCTGCGCCCGCGGCGCCCGTGACAGGCGTACGGATGGCCCTGCGTAAAGGCGCGGCCTGCCCTCAGGCGCCGGGCATGTTGCGCGGCAACGCGCCCATCTCAGAAGACTGCCTGAGCTTGAACGTGTGGGCGCCTGCCAGCGCGGTGCGCGGCGCGGGGCGGCTGCCGGTGATGGTGTTCATCCACGGCGGGGGCTTCACCGCGGGCTCGGTGTGGGGCCCCGAGTACGACGGCCAGCGGCTCGCGGCGCGGGGCGTCGTGTTGGTGAACTTCAACTACCGCCTCGGTCAGCTCGGCTTCCTCGCGCACCCTCGCTTCGCCGACGAGACCGGCGCCCAGGGCGTGTCGGGCAACTACGGCACCCTCGATCAGCAGGCCGCGCTGCGTTGGGTGCGCGACAACATCGCCCAGCTCGGCGGAGACCCCAACAACGTCACCCTCTTCGGCGAGAGCGCGGGCTCGATCTCGGTCTGCTCGCAGATGGTGTCGCCCCTCGCCCGAGGCTTGTTTCACCGCGCGATTTCGCAGAGCGCGCCGTGCAGCTTCTTGATCACGCCGATGCGCGACGCCGACGCGGTGGCGCCGGTCGAGAGCGCCGAGGCCCTCGCGCGTCGCTTCGCCGCGGCCGCAGGGTGTGGCGACGCGGGAGACGTCGCGGCGTGCCTCCGGGCCCTGCCGATGGAGCGGGTGCTCAGCACGCTCCCGGTGAACAACGAGATCGTTCGGTACTCGGCGCGGTATCAGCCCAACGTCGACGGCGTGGTGCTGCGCGAGCTCCCGTGGCAGAGCTTCTTGATGGGGCGCATCGCGCCGGTGCCCTTTCTCTCGGGCACAAACCGCGACGAGGGCACGGCGTTCACGTTCTCGGCGCCGGTGAACACCGAGGCGGCGTACCGCGAGGCCGTCGCGGCCCTCGTGCCCGGCCACGAGACCGAGGTCGTCTCGACGCTCTACCCCGTCGCCCAGTACGGCAGCCCCAACGCCGCGTGGACGGCCTTCCTCGCCGACGCGGTCTTCGTGTGCCCCGCCCGGGCCCAGGCGCGGCTCGTCGCGGCGGCCGGGCAGCCGTCGTACCTCTACCATTTTACCCGGGTGAACCGCGCCGGCACGAGCCTCGGCCTGGGGGTCTTCCACACCGCCGAATTGCCTTATGTTTTCGGCAATTTCACGGGTCTCTTCTCGCGCGGCGAGGCCGACGGCCCGGTGGTCGAGGCGACCCAGGGCTATTGGGTCCGCTTCGCCCGCACCGGCGACCCCAACGGCGAGGGCGCCACCCGCTGGCCGCCCCTCACCGCCACCGGCGACGACTACCTCGACATCGGCGACACCGTGCGCGCCGCCGCGGGGCTCCACGCCCAACGCTGCGACGCCATCGCGCGTTGGATCACCCCCTGACGGCGCCGCGTCGTCGTCGGGCCCCTTGCGCGAAGCGGGTCGAAGACCCAAACCCGTGCGCTGTGAAGAAGACCGCGCCGTCGCCCAAGGTGTTCGAGACCCAACAGCCGCTCTACCGGGTGCTCGCGGCGGCCTTCTTCGTGGCCAGCACGGTGCTGCTCTACGCGGCCGTGACAGGGCGCTTCGCGGGGCCCGTCGACCGCGGCATCACCTGGGGCTTCTTCGGGCTCGCGGCGCTCCTCACGGTGTCGCTGGCCCGGGCGCCGTGGCGCCTCGTGACCGAGCTCACCCGCGAGGGCGTCAAGCACACCGCGTTTCTCGCCGTCGGCAAGCGCGAGACCCTCGTCGGGCGTGCCGAAGTCGCGGGCGTCACCCTGGCCGCGTCGATGCCCGTTCGGGTGATGCTGAAGCTCCGCGACGGGCGAAGCCTCGCCGTGCTCGAAGCCAGCACCCAACGCGGGCCCGTGCCCGCCCTCGTCAGCGCCCTCCGCCCCGAGGCCGACGCCCTCGCAGACGCCCTCGGGGTGAAGGTGCTTTGACAGCGTGTCAAACTCAGGGGCAGGCGTTGAGGCTGCGGATCCAGTCGCCGAGCACCTGGACGCCCACCGGGTCGACGACCTGGCTCGAAATCGGGGGCATGCGGTTGACGCCGGTTTGGCTCATTCGCAAGTGAACGAGCGAGCGGGCGGGGTCGCCCGGCGCGAGCAGCCGGGCCCCCGAGACGCCGAGGTCGCCCGCCACGGGCTGCGCGTTGCAGAGGCCCATTTGCGTTGACGGAGTGTCAAATCGCAGGTCGAGGCCGCCGCGCCCGGGGCCACCGGGGCGGTGGCAGTTTGAGCAGTTGGCGTGGAGGTAGGCCCGGGCCCTCCGCTCGACCGGCGGCGAGCCGAGGTAGCCGATGAGCTGCGGGCGCGCGGTGGGCAGCGGCGCGGCGAACATGCCGATGTGTTCGAGGGTGACGAGCTGGTTGGCCGAGCGGCCCGGCGCGTAGGTGATGTTGACGTTGAGCTGAGCGAGCTCGAGGCCGAGCGAGCGACCCGCGGCGGCGGTGTGGCACTCCATGCATTGGGCGCGCGAGGGGTAGAGCCAGGTGACGCCGCCGCCGAGGTCGCGGGTCTCGCCCGCGCGGAGGAGGGTGGCGTCGGTTTGGGCGTCATTCCACCGGTAGGTGTAGCCGGCCCACTCGCCGTCGTCGTGGCGCACGAAGAGCCTGGTCTCGATGCGCCGCGATTGCCAGGTGAAGTGTTTGATCAGCACCGTGCCGTTCGGGAAGTCGAAGTCGCCGTTCGGCTGCACGGTGATGCGCGCCCCATCGGGCACGGCCATGTAGCGCTCCTTCTCGGCGCCGTCTGACCAGAAGGGCGCCACCGGCGCGTACGCGATGGTGCCCTCGGCGGGCAAGAGCGGGTTGCTCGCGTTCACGCACCCCGTGGCCCGGAGGCTCGTCGGAACGGTGTCACTCACGGCGCCCGTACCGGCCCCGACCCGCGCCACGCCGCCGTCGTAGAAGAGCACATAGAGCTCGCCCTCCTGGTCTTCGGCGAAGCTCGCGATGTTGCGGCTGGTGGCCAAAAGCTCGCGCACCGAGGCCTGCCCCTGGGCGTTGTAGTCGAGGGTGAAGATCCGCCCTGACACATAGTCAGCGAAGAGGTAGCTGCCCACCAGCGCGGGCATCGCGCGCCCGCGGTACACGTACCCGCCCGTGATCGACGCGCCCACGCTGCGCCCGTACTCGGCCACCGGCACGATGCGACCGGGCTGCGGGCACGGCGCCGTCGGGGTGCAGACGGTGCCCTCCATGCCGTACCAGCCGTAGTTGCCGCCGCGCTCGATGAGGTCGATCTCTTCGCGGGCGCCCTGGCCGACGTCGCCTGCCCAGAGCTGCCCGGTGCCGCGGTCGAAGCTCCAGCGCCACGGGTTGCGAAGCCCCCAAGCGTAGATCTCGGGCGCCCCGCCCCCGGCCGCGAAGGGGTTGCTCGCGGGGATGCCGTAGGCTCGATTGTTTGACGGTCTGTCAACATCGACCCTGAGCATCTTGCCGAGGAGGGTGTTGACGTTCTGCCCTGCGCGGAGCGGGTCGTTGGCCGAGCCTCCGTCGCCGAAGCCGATGTAGAGGAAGCCGTCGGGCCCGAAGGCGATCTGGCCGCCGTTGTGGTTGGTGTAGGGCTGGTCGACTTCGAGGAGGGTGCGCAGGGTCGCGAGGTCGAAGGTGTCGCCGCCGTCGGGCGAGGTGATCGACGCGATGCGCGAGGTGAGGGCCTGACCGGGGCTCCGGGCGGGCCCGGTGAACGACACATAGGCCGTGCGGTTCTGAGCAAAACGCGGGTGAAACGCGAAGCCGAGGAGCCCCGCCTCGCCCCCCGCCACCACCTGCGTGCGGAGGTCGAGGGCCGTCGCCGCGGTGGCGCCCGGGCCCGTGCCGAAGCGGCGAATCACCCCGCCTTGCAGCACCTCGTAGAAGCGGGAGTTGTCACCGGGGCGCTGAATGAGCGCGATGTGTTGGGCGGCGGTGAGCCCTGCGAACACGTTGCTGAGGGCGATGCTCGACGCCCCCACGGGCCGCGCGAAGGCTCGGCACCCGCGGTTGCTCGGCCGCGTGTCGAGCCCCCACGGCGGGGGCCCCGTGTCGTTGCCCGTGTCGTTCCCCGTGTCGTTGCCCGTGTCGTTGCCCGTGTCGTTGCCCGTGTCGCGGGGTACGTCGGGCCCGGCGTCAATGCCCGCATCGGTGAGGGTGTTGCCCGTGTCGTTGCCCGTGTCGTTGCCCGTGTCGGCGAGCACATCGAGCGCGGCGTCGACGCTCACGACATCGGGTCGGGGCGCGTCGAGGCCCGCATCACGCAACACGTCGTTGCCTGTGTCGACGGTGACATCGGCGCCGGGCGTGTCGAGGTTAGCGCCCAGGTCAGACGCAACGTCGGGCGCATCGACGGCGCCGTCGACGGTGTTGAGAGGGGCCTCGCTCGCGCAGCCGAGCAGGCAGCCCAAGACCCAAGGCAAGCAAAGCCGGGTGTGACGCATCTTCAATCGCTCCGAACTGGCAGCGTACCTGAGCGCGGGCGCGGCTCCAACGCCCCGGGTGAAGGGCGTCAGGGGGCTTGCGAGAGCACGTTCAGGATGTTAGAGATGCGTCTAGGATAGTGAAGGTCAGACGGCGGCAGTGAAATCACCCTCGGCGGGAAGAGTCGTTGAAGGGTGATCGTTCAGAGAGATGAACAAGACATCTACTGCGACAAACAGCGAGGCCCCAGTCGGGCGCCCCTGGTCGCGGCCCGAGAAAGAGAGTTCGCCATGCGTATTGCACTGGTCGGTGGTGTTGAGCGTAACGAATCTGCGTTGACGAAGCTGGCCTCTGAGCACGGTCACCGTCTCGACTATCACGGGGGCCACATGAAGGGCCGCGGCGTCGACGAGATGGATCGCTTCGTCTCTCGGGCCGACGTGGTGATCATCGCCACCGACGTCAACTCGCACACCGCGGTGATGTACGCCCGCAAGGCCGCGAAGCGCTTTGACCGCGAGGTGATCCTCGTGCGCAACTGCAACCCCACGCGCTTCAAAGAGCTGCTCGACACGCTTGAGATGCGTCAAGCGGCCTGAGGCCGCGGCGGGTCTCACGGCCACGCTTCGGGCCCGCAGAGGGGCGCACCGTCGAAGGTGACGGGCGCCCGCGGGTGATCGGCGCGCGGCGCGGGCTTAGGGTCGTTCGAGGCCCGAGAGCACCTTCAGCGCGGCGATGTTGACGCGGTTGAAGGCTCCGCCGCGGCCCCCGGTGCCGCCGGTGTACTGGGCGAAATGGTCGAAGCGGCTCATGTTGACGGCGCGGGGGTCGTCGCCGCCGAGGGTGATGCGGTAGCGGCGCCCTGCGGTGAGCCGCACCGAGACGAAGCTTGAGTCGCGGTACGCCTGCCAGTCGCCGGTGTGGGGCATCACGAGGTAGCCCGTCTGGCCTTCGCCCGGCGCGCCGAGGTCTTCGACGCTCACCCGCTGGACGCTACAGGTGATGCCCGTGGTGAAACCTCCCGCACCATTGGCGGCGAGGGCTTGCACGAGGTGCTCGCCGGTGCGGCGGGCTTCGTACTCGACGCTGAGGGTGTGCCCGGGGTCGCCCCAGGCCTCGTAGTGGGGCCGCGGGCTCATCACGAGGGAGCCGCCGGTGTTGCGCAGCGACGCCGCGCCGAAGGTGGTGACGCGCTCGCCGCCGGGGCCCCAGTCGCAGACGGGTTCGCTGCGCTGCGAGCGGGTGCCGGTGCTCGCGAACACGGCCTCGACGGTGTAGCAGCGCGCGCGGGTCGTGTGGTCGCCCGATTGCGGGTCGACGAGGGCGCCGTCGCCGAGCGGAACGTTCGTCAAGACGCGCTCGTTCTGCATGAAGACGTCGAAGCGCAGGGCGCTCGGGTCTTCTTCTGCGGTCTCGACGCGGAGGGCGAGGCGCTGACCGTCTGCGGTGGGCCCGAGGGCGGTGATGCGGGGCGTGCGCGGACCGAAGAGCGCGCGCCAGTCGGCGCCGTCGACCACGGTGACGCGGGTGGCGGGCGCGGTGGGCGGGCCGAGGGTCACTTCGATGTCGCCGCCTGAGGCGAGCATGGCGGGCGTGAGCCACGCGTCGGCGGGCACCGGGGCGCCGTTCAGGGTGACGGCCCCGACGCTCAAGAGGGCCGTGCTGTCGGCCTCGACGGCGGGGAGGCGCACCCGCACGGTGAGGGTGCGGCCGCGGTAGAGGAGCCCGTCGAGCACGATGCGGTCGGCGTTGCCGAAGAGCCCGCGGCGCATGGTGGCGGTGATGGCCGGGTGAAAGCGGATGCCGTCGAGGGTGGTCTCGGCGCCGAAGATCACGTCTTGCACCATCGAGAGGTAGCCCGCCACGCTCCAGAGCTGGCGCTGGGAGTTCACCACGGGGCCCGTATAAGGCCCATCTTCGAGGCGGTTTCGCCCCGAGGGGAACTCAAAATTCTCCATGTTCGAGAGGTTCGTCGCCGCGCCGCGCATCATGGCCCACACGTCGCGCTCGATGGCGGCGCCGTTGCCCACCTGGCGCGCGGCGCGCAGCGCGTAGGCCGTCACGAAGGGCCACACCGCGCGGTTGTGGTAGATGGGCGTGAGCTGTTGCTGCGGCCAGATCACCGAGGGGCCCACGTCGCCGACCCGCGGATACGCGGCCACCGCGGCGCGGGCCTGTGCGGGCGAGGCGACCCCTGAGAGCACCGCGAGGGAGGTGCCGAGGGCGTCCCACCGGCGTACGGCGACGGGGTCGAGCTCGGTCGAGACGAAGGCGCCGAACTGCTGGTCAGGCTCGTGCCAGAAGCGTCGCGCGATGGCGGTCTTGAGCGCGTCGCGCCAGGGCGTGTAACGCGCCACCGCGGCGGCGTCACCCGAGAGCCCGGCCAACGAGATCAGCGTGTCGAGGGCCATCGCGTGGAGCACGTTGGTCGAGAGCGCCCGCGACATCGCGATGTGCACGTTGTTCTGCGCGGTGTACCCGGCGTAGCTCTGCTCGCGCCAATCAAGGAACGACTGCTCGCCGCGGTAGAGCCCGCCCACCGGGTCGTAGATCACGGCGCGGTCGTGCTCGGCGGTGTTCTTGAGGGCCTCGAGGGCCTGGGCCACGAAGCGCGCGCGGGCCTCGCCGTCGAGCCATTTCACCAGCTCTGACGCGCCGAGGGCCCAGACCACCCGGTCGGTCGAGACGGGGTAGCTGCCGCCGGTGCCGGTGTCTTGCACGATCTGGGTGTCGCCGCCGCCGCGCCGCGAAGAGAGCTTGAACAAGAGCGAATTGCGCGCACGCAAGGGGTCGGCGCTGGCGAGGCCGAGCGAGACGCTGTAGGCGGTGTCGCGGGTCCAGACGTAGTTCCACAGTCTGCCGGTTTCGAAGCAGCCCTCGGGGGGGCATGTGAGGGGCTGACCTTCGTTGAAGGCGCCGTCTCGGATGGCCCCCACGGCGTTTTCGCGCACCTCTTCGAGGGCCATCGCGTAGAGGGCGTCGAAGAGATCGTTCTGGCTCCGCAACCTCGGCCACCCTGCCCGCTCGTGCACCGCGCGCGGGTTGCCCGGAACACCATCTCGCAGCCCCTCGGTGGTGCTCAGCTGGTAGACCCGCAGGCACGCCCCCGGGTCGACGAGGCTCACCGACGCGCGGGTCGCCCCGGCCAAGAGGGTGTCGGTGCGTCGGCTCACGGCGCCCTCGGCCTGCGCGCAGCGCGGCCCCCCGGTGTCGGCCCCGAGATCGCCTGCCACCGCGGCGTCAACGCTCGGCGCGGCCGGCGTCGACGACGAACATCCGAGCCCGCCCGCGGCCATCAAAGCCCCCCAGAGGGCGACCCGAGAGGCGCCCGTGTGACCCACCGTTTTGCCCTTCGCACGCACGATGCGGTGAGTTCTCGCGCACCGCGCGGCCTTCGGCAATACTCGCGGCGCGATGAACGTACCCACCCCGACCCTGCGCAGCCTCGGCCTCGCGGCCCTGCTGCTCGGATGTGTCGCCCCCGCGCCCCGCACCCGCGCCCCGCTCTATGCCGTCGCCGACGGCCCGCTGCCCAATAGCACCCTCCAGACGTCGATCCCGCTGGTGCCTGGCGAAGAGACCATGGGCGCCCTCGGCTGCGGGCAGACCGCGTGGTTTCGCATCGCGACCCCGACGGTGCGGCCGTACATCGTGAGCATCCTCGGGCAGGCGCAAGAGAACAGCCTCGGCGCCACGGCCACCCTTACGGTCACCGACGCCAACGGCGCGGCCTTCGGCAGCTTGCTCATCCCCGTGTTCGCGCGGGCCCCGAACTGGGATCCGCGGCAGCAGCCCTTCGTGCCCCCGGCCCCTGGGTCGTACTACACCCGGGTCACCCTCGACCCCAACGGCTGCCAACGGGTGGCCTTTCGCCTCTCGATCCGCTGACGCGACGGCGCCGCCGCGCCGGGGCGACAATCGGCGCGGGCGGTACGATTGCGTGAGCCCAAACGCCCCAAGGCGAGGCACCTTTTCGGGGTGGCGATGCACAGGGAGCCAACGATGAATGCGAAGCGCGCGCGCGGCGGGTGGGTGCTCGGGCTCTGGCTCCTCGGATGCGCGAACGAGGGCAGCAACGGGGTCGTCGACCCCAAGGGCACCCCCTTCGAGCGCGATGTCGCCGTCGGGCCCCGCGATGGCGCCGCCCCCGTAGACCTCGCCGCACCCGTAGACCTCGCCGCACCCGTAGACCTCGCCGCGGGCCTCGACGCGGGCGCGGGGCTCGACGCCGACACCGGCGCGGGCTTTGGGCTCGATGTGCCGCCCCTCGACGTTCGGAGCCGCGACATCGGGCCGAACCTCGACGCGTTCTTCGCCGACAACCCGCCGCCCATGTATTGCGGGCCCGACGGGTCGGCCGACGCGGGGCCGACGCCCGAGCTCCCGGGCGGCACCCCCGAGTGCCCCGACGATTTGCTCCGCGAGGGCTGCCCCTGCACCGAGATCGGTCAACGCCGGGGGTGCTGGCCTGGGCCGCGGGCCAACCGTAACCGCGGCATCTGCCGCGACGGCACCACCACCTGCCAGCCCTACGACGAGCTCTCGGGCCGGTGGGGGCCGTGCGAGGGCTACGTGCTCCCGGCCCCGGGGGTGCGCTTCGGGCCCTCGTCGTGCCAGTGCTTCTCGGCGGGCCGTTGGGAGCTTCTGAACACCTCACCGTGCTTTGTCACCTACGGCCCGTCGGGCTCGAACGCGCCCATCTACGCCGTCTCGACCTACCTCAACGGCCAGAACCGCGCGCAGTGCCCGACCCTCCCGAGCAACGCCCAACCGCCGCCGCAACCTCAGGCGGGCACAAGCTTCTCGCCCAACTTTCTCACCGTCGACTGCGCCGGGCAGTTCGAGCTCTGTTATGTGATTCGCGCGGGCAACGCGATGCAGCCCTCGCCCAACGACTGCGTGCTCGCCCGCAGCTGCACCATGGCCTGGTACCCGGTGGCGGGGCAACGGCGCGAGCTCCCGCCCCTGCCCGCGTGGTCGAGCAACGACCCCGCCTGCGCGCGGCGCTTCGTCGACTCCGGCGGATACGGCGAGATGACCGTGCGCGGCGTGTCGAGCGAGTGCCAGGCCATCGACAACGGCATGGGCGGCGAGACGGTCTTCAACCGCGTGACCTACTGCCCGAGCCGCTGCAACACCAACCCCAACCTCCCCGAGTGCGCCAACTGCGGCAACGGCGGCGCGGGCAATTTCTGAGCGCACCGTTTCGGACACGCCCCCTGCGGCGTTGATTTCGTGCGCCGCGCTGCTTGACCCCGTCGTCGAGGGTGCGCAACTGCGCGAGCCACGATGAAGATCATTCTCTTTGGGGCCACAGGCATGATCGGTCAGGGCGCCCTCCGCGCGGCGCTGGCCGACCCTGAGGTGAGCGAGGTCTTGACCGTGGGCCGCAGCGCGCCGACAGCGACCCACGCGAAGCTCACCTTTCTCGAACACATTGATTTCACTGACTTTTCGAGCGCCATCCCGCGCTTCGCGGGCTACGACGCCTGCCTCTTCTGCCTCGGCGTCTCGTCGGCGGGCATGGGCGAAGAAGAGTACACCCGCATCACCTACGGCTACACCCTCGCGGCGGCCGAGGCGATGTTCAAAGCCAACCCGAAGATGGTGTTTGAATACATCTCGGGGCAGAGCACCGACGCCACCGAGAAGGGCCGCGTGATGTGGGCGCGGGTGAAGGGGCGCACCGAGAACGCGTTGCAGCGGGTGGGCTTTGAGCGCGTGTACAACCTCAGGCCCGGGTACATTCAGCCCCTCGACGGTATTGTCGCGAAGACCCCAGGGTACCGCGCCGCCTACGCCATCGGGGGCTGGCTCTTCCCCCTGTGGAAGTTGTTGTTTGGAGAGAAGATCCTCACCACGCGCAGCCTCGGCGAGGCCATGGTGCAGCTCGCCAAGACCGGCGCGCCCAAGCCCGTGCTCGAAGCCGCCGAGATCAACGCCCTCTGGCGCGCGGCGCAGCCCGGCTGAGCCCTCCGCGGGCGGCTCAGCGCCGGAGGTACTCGGTGCCCTGGGCCGCGAGAAACTCTTCGTAGTTGCCGTTGAAGAGCCGCGGGCCCTCGGCCGAGAGTTCGAGCACCTTGGTGCCGAGGGTGCTCACGAAGTGACGGTCGTGGCTCGCCACGATCACCGTACCGGGGAAGGCCACGAGCGCCTGCAAGAGCGCGTCGATGCTCTCGACATCGAGGTGGTTCGTGGGCTCATCGAGCAGCATCACGTTGCTCTTTTGAAGCATCAAGCGCGCGATCACCAGCCGCGCGGCCTCGCCCCCCGAGAGGGTCTCGGTCTTCTTCAGCCCGGCCTCGCCCGAGAAGAGGAGCTTGCCGAGCACGCTCCGCACCTGCTCGATGGTGGCGGTCTCGTCGAAGCGACGGAGCCAGTCGTAGGCCGTGTACCCCGATTCGAGGGCCTCGTGGTGGTCTTGCGCGAAATACCCCACCGAGGTCTCGTGCCCCCAGGTCACCTCGCCCCCGTCGGGCTGGTACTCGCCCACGAGCATCTTGAGCAGCGTCGATTTGCCGATGCCGCTCGGGCCGATCACCGCGAGCTTCTCACCCCGCATCATCGAGAGGTGGAAGTCGTTGAAGACGGTCTTCTCGCCGAAGCGCTTGGTGAGCCCGACGGCCCGCACCACGTCGCGGCCCGAGGCCCGCTGGGTCTCGAACTTGATGAAGGGCCGCACCACGTTCGAGCGGCGCACCACCATCGAGGCCTCGAGCTTCTCGATCTCTTTCACCCGCGATTGGGCCTGGCTCGAACGGTTGGCGCTGGCCCCGAAGCGCGCGACGAACTCTTTGAGCTCGGCGATGCGCTTCTTCTTCTGCGCCATCTCGGCGTCGTTCTGCCGCTTGCCGGTGGTCTTCTGCTCGACAAAATTGGTGTAGTTGCCGGTAAAAACCGTCACCGTCTGAAAGTCGACGTCGGCCACGTGGGTGGCGATCGAGTTCATAAAGTGGCGGTCGTGCGAGACCACCACCAGGGTGCCGCGAAAATCGTTGATGAGATAGTTCTCAAGCCAACGGATCGAATCGAGGTCGAGGTGGTTGGTGGGCTCGTCGAGCAAGAGCACGTCGGCCCCGGCGAAGAGCGTCTGCGCGAGGAGCACCCTGAGCTTGTAGCCCCCCGCGAGGGTGTCGAGCCGCGCGGCGTGCTGGGCCGTGCCGATGCCGAGCCCCTCAAGGATCTTCGACGCCCGGGCGTCGGCGACGTAGCCGTCTTCTTCGGCGATGGTGCACTCGAGCTCCGCGAGGCGCATGCCGACCTCGTCGGTCATCTCGCCTTCGAGGAGCTTGTCTTTCTCTTGCATCGCGCTCCACAAGGGTTTGTTGCCCATCATCACGACGTCGAGGATGCGAAACGCGTCGTAGTGAAAATGGTCTTGCCGCAGCACGCCGACCTTGAGGTTGTCGGCAATCGAGACGGCGCCCTTGTCTGAGTCTTCTTCGCCCTGAATCACCTTGAGGAGCGTCGATTTGCCCGCCCCGTTGGCCCCCACCAAGACGTACCGCTTGCCCGGGTCGAAGGTCATCGAGACGTCTTCGAAGAGCACCTTGGGGCCGAAACGCTTGCTGAGATTCTCAAGAGTGATCATTGCAGGGCGCCGGGCCATACCCGCCCTGGGCAGCACTTGCAACCCATGAATGGTGCCAAACCTGCGACGCGCCCTCAGGCGACGGCGCGACCCTCGCCGCGCAACGCCCGGGCGAAGGCAGCCGCCGTGGGCGTGCGCGACCCGCGCTGGGGTTCGAGCGCCGAGAGCACCGCCGACGAGACCCATGGCGGCACCGACGCGACCCGCGCCACCGGCGGCTCGGGGAGGCTCTCTTGCAAGGCCCGCTCGACGATCTGGCTGAGCGCCGTGCCCCCCTTGGGCGGAAAGGGCAGCGCCCCGGTCAGCATCTCGTAGACCATCACCCCGAGGCTAAAGACGTCAGCCCTGAGGTCGACATCGGCCTCGCCCCGGGCCTGCTCGGGCGCCATGTAGGCCGGCGTGCCCACCACCATGCCGGCCAAGGTGTGAGACCCCGGCGCGTGCTGCCGCGCGATGCCGAAATCGACGATCTTCACCCGGTCAGGGCGGCCGCTCCGCGCCGTCACCATGATGTTGGCGGGCTTGAGGTCGCGGTGAACGATGCCCGCGGCGTGGGCCGCTTCGAGCCCGTCGGCGATCTCTCCGACGAGGTCGACCACCCGCCGCCAGGGCAAGGGCCCGGCTTCGAGGAGGGCCGAGAGGGGCCGACCTTCGATGAGCTCCATGGCGAGGTACAAGAGCCCGTTGGCCTCGCCGAAGTCGTAGATGGTGACCGAGTTGGGGTGGTTGATGCTCGACGCGAGGCGGGCCTCACGCCGAAAGAGCGCGATGGCGTCGTGGTCGACGCGCCCCCGGGGGATGAGCACCTTCACCGCGGCGAGGCGCTCGAGCTGGTGGTGGCGGGCCTTGTAGACCATGCCCATCCCGCCCTCGCCGAGTCGGTCGATGCAGGCGTAGGGGCCGATGTCGAAGGGTTCGAAGCTCTCGCGTTGCGCCGCGGGCCCCGGGGCCGAGGGGGTCTCGCTGGGGCCCGCCAGGGTCACCGGCGCCCCATCAGCCGGGCAGAAGCGGGCCTCGCCCGGCAGCGACGCGCCGCACCGCACGCAGCGCACGCCCGAGGCCAGAACCGGGGCGGCTTCGGTCTCCGCGCGGGGGGCTCCGACGGTGTCGGCCCAGGCCGCGGGCATCGCCTCGGTCGCGGTCGGGGGCTCGGGCAAGGTCGATGCGAGCACCGGGCCGACCTGCGCCACCTCAGTGCCAAGTGGCACCGTCTGGGGCGCCTGGTGCCATGCTGGCGCGGGTGTGCCAACGGCTGCCAAGGTGGCCTCGCGTCGACGAAAGTAGCGGCGCGAGAAGAAGAGCCCGAGGCCCAAGCCCGCGAGCCAGATGCCGCCAGCGATCATCAGCAGCTCGGCGACGATCTCGGCGGTGTCGTCGGCCTCGGCGGGCAAAGGCGCGGCGGCGGTGCGGGGCGGCGGGCGCTCGGGCTGCACCTCGGAGGTGCGCGCGACTGCGGTCTCAGGCGCAGGAGCCGCAGGCGCCACCGGGGCCGCGGGTTGGGGCTGGGGCGCGGGTTGGGGTTGGGGCGCGGGTTGCGGCGCGGGCGCAGCGGGCGGGGGCGGCGGGGCCGTGCGTCCGCGAGGGGGGCGAGGCCGGGCGCTGCGACGCGGAGGCGACGCGGGGGCGTCGGCCATCGAGGGCGGCGCTCCGGGCGCCTGAAGGCTGTCGTCGAGGCCCCCAATGGTAGGAATGTCGAGCGCGAGGGGCCCCGCTCCGGCCGAGGGTCGCGCGGCGCGGGTGGGGCGAAGCATCGGCGGGCGCGCCCCGTCACCCCGCGGGCGCGGCGGCCGAGGGCGCGTGGCGATCTGCGGCGGCGCTGACGGCGTTGGCGCTGACGGCGGCGGCGGTGACTGCGGCGGCGCAGCGGGCTCCGAGGGCGCGGCGGGGGTCGCGGCGACGGCGGGCGACGGAGTGATGCCCGTGGCGGCCGCGGGGGGCCCGGCGCTCGGGGCCTCGGCGGGCTGCATCGGCGCGGATTGCGGCGCGGGCGCGGCGGCCGACGGGGCGCTTCGGGTTCCGCGTGAGAGGGTCAGCCCGGCGGCGATCAGTCCGAGGCCGACCAGCGCGGCGCCGCCCCAGACCAAGGGGCGACGGGGGCGAGAGACGTCGCGAGGTTGAAGCGCCGCGAGGGCGGCCCCTCCAGGCGGCAGGGCAGACGGCAAGTGCCCATAGGCCGACGCGACCGGCGGTAGGCCAGGAGGCGCCAGCCCGGCAGGCAGAGCGTCGACGGCCGAAGCGCGCAAGGCCGGCGGGGCCGCAGCGAGAGCGGGCCCAGACGGAACAGACGAGGCTGCGGGCGAGGGCGCGGGCGACGCGGCAAGCGCGGGCGACGGGGCGCGCGGCGCTGGGGCGGGCGCGGGCGACGGGGCGCGCGGCGCTGGGGCGGGCGCGGGCGACGCGAGTGCCAAGTTGGCACATGTGCCATCAAGGGCCGCGGCGAGGGCTGCGAGGCTCTCGAAGCGTGCGTCTGGCGCCTTCTGAAGACAGCGGTGCACCAGCGCCGCGACCTCGGCGTCGAGCCCGGGGCGGCGGCGCGCGAGGGGCGTCGGCGGCTCTAGGATGGCCCGCACGGCCAGCGCGGCCGCGGTCGACGCCTCGTACACCCGGTGCCCCGAGAGCGCCTCGTACAGCATCGCGCCCACGGCGTAGACCCACCCGGCCTCGGTCACCGCCTCGCCAGCGAGCACCTCGGGCGCGGCGTAGGGGGCGACCTCCTCCCACCGCGCCGAGCCCGGGGTCGCGCCTTCGAGCGAGCGCGTCAGCCGCCAGGAGCCTCGGGCGCTCGCCTCAAAATCGCCGGGCGCCAGCGGGCGAAGGCCGCGGCCGCGTTCGGCCTCCAGGGTCGCCACCGCCGCGGCGAAGCCTTCGAGCACGGCGCGCACGGGCTGCGACGCGCCCGCCCCGACGAGGTCGACGAGCCCCGCCTCGCCCGTGTCTTCGAGCGGCGACGCATCGACCGGGCAGAACCCCAGCGCATCGGCATAGGCCCGCTGACACGTCGCACAGCGCTTCACGCACCCACCTCGCGGGTCGAAGCGCGCGGCCCGAGCCCCTCCATCACGAGGGTCACGAGCACCGTCATCGCGTTCGACAGGTCGCCGAAGTCTTCGCCCGAGAGCACCCGCATGCAAAGGTGCTCTGAGGCGCCCACCATCGCCGCCGCGGTGACCCGGGTGTCGAGGTCGCGCAAGAGCCCTCCGGCGCGGGCCACCTCGGTGAGCCGGAGCGCCGCCCCGCGGATCAGCTCGGCCACCGAGGCCACCGGCGCGCGGGCCCCGTTGGCCGGGCCGCGGCACTCTTGCAAATACAACCGCGCGACCAAGGGCTCGGCCTCGAAGAGGTCGCGAATGTCAACCGCGAGGGCGAGGTACGACATCGCCAGCGCGTCGCGGTCGTTGCGCGCGTTGGCCGCCTCAAGGCGCTCGGCGCACCGCGAGAAGGCCCCCCGCAGCGACGAGGCCACCGGCTCAAGGAGCGCCTGAACCAGATCGGCCTTGTCGTGAAAGTACGTGTAAAAGCTGCCCTTCGCGACCCCCGCAGCGCTCGCGATCTCGTCGATGCTCACCGCCTCGATGCCGCGCTCAAGAAACAGCGACAGCGCAGCCCGCGCGAGGTCGTCGGTGCGCGCGCGACGGTTGGCGTCGCGACGACCCCCCTCAGGGCCAGGCCGCGAGGTGGGCGATTTACCAGGGAGAACGCGACGACTTGACATGGGAAGCGAAGTCCTTCACATACTTTGACCGCTCAGTCATGGTTTGTCATGACGTCGCGAGAGATTGGGAGGTCGACAACGATGTGGGGCTTACCGTTGGGTCTTTTGTACAGCAACGCGTGGGAGTGGGTGGTGCACAAGTACGTGCTCCACGACTGGGGTCGCGCGCGCGACAGCGTGTGGCGCTTTCACTGGCACGAGCATCACAAGAACGCGCGGCGTTCGGCGATGGGCGACCCGGGCTATACGCGGTCGGTGTTCGGCTGGCACGCCCAGGGGCGCGAGGCCTTGGGGCTTGTGATCGCGGGGCTTGTGCACCTCCCGCTCGCGCGGCGCTACCCGCTCTTCACCGCCACGGTGCTCGCTTCTCAGTGGAACTACTGGCGCGTCCACCGTCGCGCCCACCGCGACCCGGCTTGGGCGCGCGCCCACCTGCCCTGGCACTACGACCATCACATGGGCCCTGACCAAGACGCGAACTGGTGCGTCACCTGGCCGGGCTTCGACTGGGTGATGGGCACCCGAAAGCCATGGGTGGGCACGGCGGCCGAAGAGGCCTCACGCGCGCGACGGGCGGCCCGCGCCGACGCCGCAGCGCCCACCGTCTGAGCCCTCAGATGCGCTGACAGCGGTAGCTCGTACCCTGGCAATCGTTGCACGGGGTGCCGCTGCAATCGACCGCACGGAAGCCCGGCAAACACTGGCAGCTGCGGGTGTCGGTGTCGCACCGGGCGTACCGCGGGCAGAAGTATCCGCCGGGGCACTCGATGGCGCTCGCCGCGCAGAACAGCGCCCGCGCGCAGTACCAGTTCGGGAAGGTGCAGTTGTTGTTGCAGAGCGTGCCGTCGCAGCGCTGGGCCACGTAGCCCGCGGCGCATCCGCACGAGCGGTCTGAGTTGCACTGCCCGTTGGCCGGGCAGGTGAAGTTGCCCGGGCACACCAGCGAGAAGTTGGCCGAGTTGCAGGTCGGCGTCGCGCAGCGGCCGATGTCTTCGCAGACCTGCGCCCCCGAGCACACCCCGCAGGTGCCGCCGCAGCCGTCGGCGCCGCAATTTCGGTTGGCGCAGTCGGGCACGATTTGCCCTTCGCAGACGCCGTTCCACAAGCCAGACGAGGGGCAGGTCTCGACGCCGTCGCGGCAGACCCCGCGGCCCCGCGAGCTGCTCGGGCCGGTGTAACAGAGCCGACGTTCGCCGGGCATGCACGCGCCGCCGTCGACGCCTCCGGGCGCGTCAGCTCCGACGTCGGCGCCGCGATCGAGGGGCACGTCAGCCCCGACGTCGAAGCCTGCGTCTGCGCCAAGGTCGGTGCCAAGGTCGGTGCCACGGTCGGTGCCAACATCGGCCCCCGCGTCGAAGCCCGCGTCGACGCCGAGATCGCTCTGAACGCCTTGATCGACCGGCACATCGACCCCCTGCCCGCGGTCGAGCGGCACGTCGACCCCTGTGCCAAGGTCGGTGCCAAGGTCGGTGCCAAGGTCAGCGCCGAGGTCAGCGCCGAGATCGCCCTGCATCGGGCGGTCTGCGACGCTGTCGACGCGGGCGCTCGCGTCTTGCGCGACGTTGGGCTCGGGCAGGGCGTAGCTGCACCCGACGAGGACGCCCATCCACGCGAGGCGCCTCACCAGGTCACCCGAAGCCCCGCGGGCGCGGCGCTCAGCCCGAGCCGCCCCACCCGCCGCGGACGCTGCGCATCGAGCCCGAAGCCCACCGCGGCGCCCACCGTCGAGACGCCCGCCACGACCCAGAAAATGTTGATCACCGTCGCCTGCCCGTCGAGGCTCGATTGGGTGTTCACCCGGTCGGCCACGCACTGGGTCGACACCGAAGGGCCGCCGCAGCGGGCGAGGTAGTCGCTCTCGTCGCCGTTGGCCGACACCCCGAGGCCGATGGCGAGGGCCGTCGAGGCCACCGCGAGGCCCAAGCCCGCGAAGCCCATCACGCGCCACGGACGCCCGCGCTGCGCCGCCGCCTGGGTCTCTGCGAGGGGGTCGTAGCAGAGCCCGTTGCGGAGCACGAAGCCCTCGCTGCACACCACCGTCTCGTGGGGCGTCGCGGCGCTCTCGCGCGGCCGCTCGGCGTCGAGGGTGACCCGCTGTTGGGTCGCGCCCCCGGCCAGAATCTCGACCACCCGACGCCACGGGCGGTAGCCCTCAGCCCGCACCTCGACGTCGACGATGCCCGCCACCACCCGGAGCGGCTCGCGCATCGGAAAGGTGCCCACCCGCCGGTCGCGCACGAAGAGCTCCGCCCCGTCGGGCGGCCCCTCGATGCTGAGCCGCCCGAGGTGCTGTCGAATGTCTGCGAGGGCCTGCTGGAGCGTGCCCTGATGCCGCCGCACCCACGGATCGTCGGGCTGTTCGAGGGCGTCAGAGAGGTGCGTCTCGGCCTCGACCCAGCGCCCCGCCCGCTGCTCGCAGAGGGCCATTTCGCCCAGGGTATGCGCCGAAGGATCGTTCGAAAAGATCTCGTCAAAGAGCGCGCGGGCCCCGTCGACGTCGCCCCGCCGACACCGCTCGCTCGCGCGGCGCAGCAAGAGATCAGAGTCGCTGTGTTGGGCCGACGCCGCGGGCGCCGCCATCACCGAAGCCGCCAGGGTGGCCCAGCGAAGTTGTCTCAACCGTGCGCGCATCGAGCCGTTCGACCTGCACTCTGCCTTGTAGCCAGCGCCCGACGCAACCGCTCTCTCGCGGCCCCAAAATCCGCGCGCAAGAAAAGCGCAGCGCTCAGGCGTTGGTGCCGCGGCCCTCAAGGCCCTTTGAGGCGCGATCGCGGCGTCGCGGGCTTCTTCTTCTTCGCGGGCACCTTGCCCACCCGCGGGTCTCGGGCGCGCACGAGGGCCACGAGGCGCTCGACCTCGGCCTCGAAGTCTTCGCCCTGGCTCGGGAGCTTCTGCCACCCCGTGACGCCTCCCTTGCCCCCCGAGAGCACGCCGATCGAGGCCATCGAGGGCAAGAGCTTGGCGAGGCTCGGGTGATGCTCTGGGGTGGTGGCGATCCACACGCCGTCGTCGTCGTCGCCCCGCGCGCGCAACGCGAGGACGATCTTCTCGCCCAGGTACACCGCGTGGCAGCCGAACATCAGCCGCACGGTGGGTTCGAGGTCTTCGAGGGCGTCGAGCACCCACGCGAAGGCGACGGTCTGCCGCCGCGGCGTGGGCTCAAAGGGGTCGCGAGGCTGTGCCATCTGTGTGCCACCTTGGCACCACGGGAAAGCCCCCGCAGCGCGCGGCGATGAATGTACATTGCCTCCGCACCCGATGACCCTCTCGTTTCAAACAGTGATGCCCCCGGGGGGCGCGGCGCCGCGACGCTGGGCGCTGGTCTTACACGGCATTCTCGGCTCAAAGACCAACTGGCGCACCCTCGTGCAACGCGCCGCCGCGGCGGCCCCCGCGTGGGGTTTCGTGCTCGCCGACCTGCGGAACCACGGCGACTCCCAGGGCCTCGACGGCGACGACACCCTCGCCGCGGCGGCGGCCGACCTCGAGGCCTTGCTCGCCGCGCGGGGTCACGGCGCCGACCTCGTCGTCGGGCACAGCTACGGCGGCAAGGTGGCACTCACGGTGGGCCTCCGCGGGGTGCTCGCGCCCTCGACGGTGATGGTGGTCGACTCGAACCCCGGGCCCCGCCCCGACCTTCACGGCAGCGAAGACACCCTGGTGGTGCTCAAGCACCTCGGCGAGGTGGGCGTCAGCTTCGCGCAGCGCGACGATTTCATCGCCGCGATGGTCGCCCTCGGGCACACCGCGGCCTTGGCGACCTGGCTCGCGACCAACCTCGTGCACCGCGACGGCGCGCTCTCGCTGCGGCTCGACCTCGCGCGCATCAGGGCCATGCTCGACGACTACTTCGCGCGCGACCTCTGGCCCTTCGTCGAAGCCCCCGAGGGGCCGCGGCTGCGCTTCTTGCTCGGCGGCAAGAGCGAGGTGCTCGACGACGGCGAGCGCGCGCGCCTCAAGGCCTGTGCGGCGCGGGGTACGCGGGTCAGCGTCGAGGTGATCGCGGCGGCCGGGCATTGGGTGCACGTCGACGCGCCGCGAGAGACCGTTGGCGCCCTCGCCGACGCGCTCAAATCAGCGGAATGAAGCTGCGCACGGGCGAGAGCCAGACCCTCTCGGTCCGCTGCGAGTGACCTCAGCTGTGCCAGTGTGACCCATGTGCCACACTGGCCGCCTCTCTCGACCCCTCACCGATTGAGCCCCTCGGCGCTGCGTCTCACGGCGTAGGCCGCGGGTCTGCGCCCGCCGTTCAGGGCGCGCCGCCCGGCGGGCGCCACCGCGCGAGGGCCATCATGGGCGCGTGGGCGAAGGTCTCGACCCCGGGGCCGATCGAGTTGGTCTCTTCGTAGTGATCGCCGTCGGCCTCTTGGAGGTACGGCAGCACCGGGTGCAGCACGTAGTTGAGCTGCGGCACGATGTACCCGATGAAGTCTTCGGTGAGCCCTGAGACAAAGGCGTAGCGCACCCCCGGGTTGGCGAGCATCACGTCGCGGAGGTACGGCGCCGGGGGCGCCATCGCGAGGTCGGGGCGGTTGCGCGTCTCGGTGAGCGTCGATTGGCCCCAAGAGAAGCGCGGGTCGTAGCCGATCCAGAGCTCGGGGTGCAGCTCGCCCGGGGCCGTGATGGTCGCCACCGGGCCCACCTGGAGGTACGTCACCCGAGAGCGAATCCAAGGGAAATTGCCGTTGCGGAAGGTGCGGCTCGGGTCCCAGTAGTAGAGCGGGCGGTCGAAGACGCGGTTGGTGAACCCGAGGCCGTAGGTGGTGTTCTGGGCCTGCATCCAGAGGGGCGCGGTGCGGTACGACACGGCCGTCTCGCTGGCCTCGACCCCGTCGGCGGTGATGGCCCGCAGCGCGAGGCGCCCCACCGCACGGCCCACCGCCCGGGCCCGAGGCAGACCCGCTTCGGTGATGGGCATCCCGTCGTCTCCGAGGGGTCTCACGCCGCCGCCGGGGCCCACCTGGCCGCCGAGGGCGCCGTTGACAAAGACCGTGACGCCGCCGAGCCCCGGGAGCCCCTCTTCGGGCACGCCGCGCTCGATCACCTCGCGCAGATGGTGAACGTAGTCGGCCGAGAGAAGGTTATTGCGCGAGCCCGCATACTCAGGGTGCGCCGCCCAGTTGACCCATGTGCCAAGTGTGCGCCCCGGCATGGCGTCGTCGGTAAACTGGACCACCGTCACGGTGGGGTCGAAGAGCACCGGATCGCGGGTGTCGTTGACGTACGCGCGGGTGTCGCCGGTCATGGGGTCGACGGTCATCACCTGGGCGACGCGCATGCGCGCGGGTCGAAGCGCGCCGACGGCCTGGGCGATGGCCTCGGCGGTGCGACGCCGCACGAGGCTCTGGTAGCTCGCCGAGAGCCCCGATTGGAGCGGCCCCCTGCCCCAAAGCCCGATGGTGTCGACCGCCTCGTGGACGTGGGTCGAGGCCACGAGGATCTTGTCAATGCCGAGCCCCGCGAGGGTCGGGTCGGCCTCGATGCGCTCGATCTCGTTGCGGAAGAAGCCCACGCAGTCGATCACCGCGAAGGCCACCAGGGTCTCGCCGTCGCGGAAGGCCACGGCCCTCACGTCGAGGCTGTCGGCGATGCCCGTGGCGGGGCGGCCGGTGCCGAAGCCCGCGACCCACACCGCGTCGAAGACACCGTTGCCGTTGAGGTCGACGAAGGGCTCGCCGGGCTCCCAGGCGTTGTTGCGGTTGGTGTCGGTCCACATGGTTTCGGTGAGGGCCGGGTTGATGTCGACCCGCGCGAAGCCCGCCGAGAGCTGATGGTCGCCGGTCGGCATGCAGTGGGCCGCCCCGGGGCAGTGATCGTCAGGGCCCTCGTACGGCGTGGGGCTGCGCGGGCCCCCGTCGGCGAAGCGCCCCGAGTCGGCCTCGACCGCCCCCGCATCGAGGGTCGCCGCGTCGAGGGCCGCGACCGGCGGCGACGCCTCGCTGCACCCCGCCCCCATGAGACACCCCGCCCCCAACACCCAACGCCCGAACCGCTCTGCGCACCGCACGGCCCGGAGCGTAATCCCACCGCGGCCCTCGGTGCCATATGGCACACTCGCGGCACCTATGAAACGGGGCCACCATTGGGCGCGGGGCTGCCTCCTCGGCGCGCTCATCGCGACAGGCTGCAAGACCCGAAACGACGCCGACGCGAGCCCGCCGTTGCCGCGTCCCGAGGCCCGCCGCGCGGCCCCTGACGCCGACCCGGGCCCCTCCCGAGACGCGCAGCCCGATGGCACACCCGCGCCCCCCGCGGTGACGGCCGCGGTCGACGCAGGCCCCGCCCCGACCACCCCGCAAGGCTTCGAGGGCGCCCGCCGACGCGACCTCGACGGCGACGGCCTCGACGAGCTCGAGCGCCCGCTGCCCTACCGGCTCGACCGCGCGACCGAGGGCCGGAGCCATCACGGCATGCTCGTCGCGCACGGGCTCCCTGGGGGCGGCTTCAGCGACCGCGACGCCTTCGCCCAGGCTGCCACCCGCGCCCACTGCCCCGAGCGCCCTGCGACGCCCTTTACGACGGGCCTGGGCCCCGGAGCCGAGGCCTTCGCCGACCTCGTCGACGACGCCCACCGGGTGCTGTTTCACCAAGGGGTCTGCGCCCTCGCCTGGGGCGCGCCCATCGAGGCCGTGGTGGCGGCCTACCCCGGGTGCGCGGGCGGCGATGGCGGAGTCGACGCGGGCGCCCTCTGCCGCGGAGGCTTCGACCGAGATTTCACGGCCCTCCGCACCCTCGCGCTGCCCTTCAGGTTGCAGCGGGTGCCGACGGCGCCCTTGACGCTCTTGCCGCCGGGGCAGGCCCCGCCGGTGGTGCCCGCCCCGACCCTCGCGCCGGTGTCGGCCGCGATGCGAACGCGCTGCGCGGCGGCCGACCGCGCGTACCTCGACACCCTCGGGCGGCTCCGCCGTGAGGCCAACGCGCGCGACGAGACGCTGTACCCGAACGACGAGCCCCTCGCCCTCTGCGCCGCCGCCGGAGACGCCGGGTGGCAGCTCGCCCTCGCCCCTCCGGTCGGGCGCGGCCGCGGCGAAGACCGCGCCTGGGACATCGTGGCCACGCTGGCACCCCTTGGCACCATGGTGGCACACCCCGCCCCCGCGGGGCTCACCTTCACCTTTCACTACAGCGCCATGGTCGACCACCATTACAGCCTCGGCCCGGCCTTCGATTACGACCGCGACGGGCGCCCCGAGGTGGCGGTCTTCGACACCACCTACGCCCACGAGAGCGACGGCGAGAACAGCGGGCGGCTCTACACCTACGACGGCCACGCCGTGCGCCCCTACGGGCCCGCCGAGGGCCTCGCCTTCGAGCGCCTCGAAGACATCGACCACGACGGCCGCCCTGACCTCATCTTGCCCTCTCCGTGGACCTTCAGCGACAACTGCGGCCTCAACGGCGTCGAGCACCGGGGCCCGACCCTGGCCGCCCACAGCCTCGCCGACGGGCGCTTCGCGCGCGACGACGCGATGGCCGCGGCGTACCTCGCCGAGCAGTGCGAGGGCCTGCGGGCGAACCTCAACAGCTTCGACGCCGAGGCGCGGCTCCCGCACCTGATCGCCTGCGCCCGGGCCTTCGGCCGAGAGCCGAGCGAGCTCATCGCGTCGGTGAGGCGACGCCCCGACGCCGCGGGGCTCCCGCAGGTGATGCAGCCCGCCTCGGGCGGAGACGCCTGCTACAGCTTCGAGATGGCGGCGAGCCGTGCGCTCCTCGCACCGCCCTTCGCGCCGCTCGTGGCCGGAGCGTGGGCGCGGCTGCCCGTGCTCGCGGGTCGCGACGGCGGCCCGGGCCCGTAACCCCTGGCCCATGTGCCAGAGTGGCACACCCTTGGCGCTACCGCATGGGGTTCTCGGCCCAGGCGGGGAGGTTCGCGGTGGCGCTGCGGGTGGCGTCGGTGAGGGGCCAGCCCCAGAGGGCGTAGAAGGGCGCGAGGTTGCGGTTGGCGAGCTGCGACGAGCGCACGACCCAGCGCTGGATGCGGGCCGACTCGTTGGCGGGGCGCTCGCTCTCGGCGAGGGTCATGTACTCTTGGTTGAGGCGGGTGAAGAGCGACCAGCCGAAGCCCTGTTGGAGCTGGACGAAGGTGTCGAGGCAGGTCCACACGCTCCAGTCGCGGGTGAAGTTGCGACCGTTGGCGATGTAGCTGTTGATGCGGGTGTTGCGCTCGGCGGGCGTAACGGCCGAGTGGCCGGTGCCGGGTGCGCGGGCGGTGGTGTGCTCCATCGCATAGAGCGACCAGAGGTTGACGGTGCACTCGCCGGTGCCGCCGAACGACCAGTCTGCGAACTGATGGTTGTGCCCGATTTCGTGCATGAACCCCCAGTTGCCGTCGCGCGCGAGGGCGGTGAGGTCGAGGGCCTCGGCGGCCTGCGGGGTGAAGGCCATGATGGGGTAGCCCGCGTGCATGTATCCCGCGACGATCTGGCGATCGAAGACGATGCGCTCGGCCCGGGGGCGGTTGCGGTCGATGCTGGCGAGGTCGGCGTCGGCGTCCATCACCCGCTGCCACCAGGTGAGCAGCGCCGTCGGGTCGTCGAGGGTGCGCACGAGGGCCGCGGGCACCGTGAGGATCACCCCCGGCGTCTCGAGCTCGGCGTAGAGCCCCGGAGCCGCGCGCGACGCCCGCCACGCCGCGACGCTGGTCTCGCCGAGCACGAAGCGCGGCGCGCGGACGCCGCCGGTGACGGTGATGTTGACAGTGCCCACATTGACGCCGCCGGGCACGCGCACATAGAGGAGCCCGCCGAAGGCGTTGGCCACCCGCACCTCGCGGGCGTTGAGGGCGAAGCTGCGGGTGACGACGGGCATGCGCGACCAGGCGTCGGTGCCGGTGTTGTCGTCGGTCCATGAGCCGACGAGGAGGTCGATGTTGCGTCCGACGAGGGCGTCGGGCGCGGTGACGGTGACGAGCTCTCCGGCGGGCACCCAGACCCCGGTGCTGCGCCACACGGCGCGGTCGCTGTTGCCGCCGAGGCGGTTGGTGCGTCCGGCGTAGCGAGCGTTGACCGCGAGGGTCACGGCGGCGCTGTCGCTGCCCGCGAGGGCCCCCGGGAAGTCGGCCGCCGCCGGGTGCGCCCGCAGCATCTCGGGGGGCGTGTCTTGCGCGATGCGCGTGTCGATGGTGACGGTGAGGGCCTCGACGGGCTGGCTCGCCGGGCGCACGGGCCGCGCGCTCGTAGGCACGACGTCGGGGAGCTGCCCTCGGAGCCGCCGGACCTCATCAAAGTACGGCGAATCGAGGCGTTCGAAGCGCACCCCGCGGCGCACCGTGGCGCTGGCGGTGACGAGCTCTGCGAGGCTCGCGGGGCTCCGCCCGGCCACATGCTCGACGATGCGGGCGAGGCTCTCGCGGGCGTGGTCGAGCCAGCTCGGCGCGCGCACCGGAACGGCCGTGTTGTTGGTCGGGTCGGGGTCGGTGGTGATGGTGATGCCGAGCGGGTTGGTGAGGCGATTGCCTGCGAAATTCGTGACCGGGTCGCGGTTCGAATAGCCCCAGTACCACGCGTGCCCGGTGACGATGACGGCCCCGCCGTTGCGCACCCAGGCCACGAGCCGCGCGGCCTCTTCGGCGGTGCGCGCCGACCCGGCGCTGGTGATGAGCACCCCGAGCCCGGTGGGGTCGTTCGCGGTGGCCGAGCGCACGGTGAAGCCCGCCTCGGTGAGAAAGCTCCGAAGCTCGGCGCGCGCGCCCTCGACGCCCACCACCCCCGCGCGATCGCCGCGGAGCGCCCAGAGCACGGCGTTGCGGGTGAGCCTCCCGCGGTCGTCGCCGGTGTTGCGCGGGTTGTCGACGAGCGACTCGTGGCCGAAGGTGAGCGCGCGCCCCGCTCCGGCCTGCGCGGCGGCCACGAAGGTCACATGGTTGGCGTCGTACGCCACCGAGAAGGCCGTCTCGCCGTGCACCACCATGGCCGACGCGAGCGAGCTCCCGAGGTTGAGCGTGTTGACGCCCTCGGTGAGCGCGCGCCACGCCGCCCCCGTGTCGAAGCGCCCCGCGTCAACGCCGACCTCCACGCCGACATCCACGCCGCCGCCGTCGAGGCCCGCGTCACCCTGGCCCGCGTCACTGCCGCTGTCAGCGAAGCCCGCGTCGAGGCCCGCGTCGAGGCCCGCGTCGACACGAGCCGCGTCACCGCCGCTGTCAGCGCCCCCCGCGTCGACCGCGCCCGCGTCACCGCCGCTGTCAGCGCCCCCCGCGTCAACGGCGTCGACGATGTTGACATCGTTCACATCGTCGGCGGCGGCCTCGGATGCTGCGTCGGTTGGGGCCGGCGACGAGGGCGCGCAACCCGCCGAGAGCGTCGCCATGACGAGCACGAGTGTCGATGAACGGGGTGCCTTCACGGGCCCGAGCTTAGCCGACCGCGCGCGATTTGTACGCCAGGTCGAAGACCGAGCTCGCGGGCGGAGCCCCAAAGATGCATCAACGTTGTTTTTGCATCACGAATGTAATAGCAATGCATTTGTTACACGGTGATGGCGCGAGGCTGTTGGGGTCATCGGGGTCACCGGCGGGGCGAGACATGGCATCACAGCTTGATTTGACAGGGCTGAGCGTACGGAGGCACCGGGTGGTGGCGCGCGCCGCGGGGCTCGACATCATTCACCATCCTGCGGTCAATCTTGCGCTCTGGCGACGGCCCGAGGCCGAGCGGCCCGGCGCAGAGGTGGCCGCGTGGCTCGCCGCGCGCGCCGCGGGTCCGGTGGGCGTGCGTGAGGCGGTGCTCGCGCTGAGCCCCGAGAGCGTCGATGCGTTCTTGGGTGACGAGGCGCCGCACGCGGGCCGCGACTGGCTGGCGAACGACCTGCTCGCCCTCGGCGTGCGCTTCGGCCGCGTGATGCAGACCTCGGCCGTGCGGATGCAGCTGGCCGTCGTGGCCAACGACCGATGCCAGCGGTTTCACGCCGACAGCGTGACGGTGCGCGGGCTCTGCACCTACGTCGGGCCGGGCACCGAGTGGCTCGAAGAGTACGCCCTCGACCGCGCGGCCGCGGCGCCCTCGACCGAGGGGCTCTCGACCGCCGAGAGCAACCGGCGCATCGTCGCTGACCCCAGGGGGCTGCACGCGGTGAGACGCGGTTCGTTCGCCCTGCTGAAAGGGAGCGCCTACCCCGGCAACGCGGCTTGGGGGCTCGTGCACAGGAGTCCGCAGGTCGCGGCGAAGGGCCTGCGTCGCCTCGTCGTCAAGCTGGACGTGCCGCGATGATGGCGCGTCGCGCGGGCCTTGTCGTCGGGTGTGCGCTCGCGCTCGCGGGGTGCTCAGACCGCGCCGAGATCGCCGAAGACGCCTCGGCGCGTCGTGATCAGCCCGCCGCACCGGTGGGCGATGGGGCCGACTGGCCGCGCGGGGTCGAGGTCTTTGAGGCTCCGTCGGCGGCCTCCGAAGGGGCTCCGCGCACGATCGAGGTGTTGGCCTCGGGCGAGGTGCTGGGGCAGTTCGGGATCGCCTACTCGCCGCGACCGAGGCGCGGTGACTTCGTCTTCGTCGACGGGTGGGCGCTTCAGTTCACCGAGCTCATCGTGACCGTGGGCGAGCTCCGCATCGAGGGGCGCGGCCCCTCACCCGACGATCAGAGCCGGGTCGGCGCTCCGGTGGCGCGTCTCGCGCGTGCCTTCGCGATCGATCTGCAAAAGCCAGGGCCGCGCGACGGCGCCGGAGGGCGCCCCGAGACCGCGCACCTCTTGCACGTCTTCGCGCGCACAGACCGCGGCGAGGCCCTCGACCCAGAGTCTAAGTACTCGTTTTCATTCGCATTTCAGACAGCCCGCGCCGACGCTGTGAACGTCAACCTCGGCCCCGCGCAGCAAGCCCTCTACCGCGACATGATCGCCCGCGGGTGGTCGACGCTCGTGCGAGGGCGCGCGCAGTATCGCGGCACCCCCGCCGCGGCTCCGCCCTTCGGAGAGTACCCCGTCGAGGTCGCGTTCTCGTTCGGGTTTGGGGCCCCGGCCCAGTACATCAACTGTGACAACCCCGAGAACGCGGCCGGCGACCCGCGCGGCGTTCAGCCCAACTCGACCCGCGCCGTGCGCGCTCAGATCACCCTCCACGCAGACCACGTCTTCTGGAGCGCGCTGCAAATCGAGCACCCTCCGCTTCGCTTCGACCCTTTCGCCGCGCGGGCGCAGACCGCGGGCCCGCTCGGTCGGCTCAGCCTCGACGACCTCGCGACGGTGGCACCGACCAACCTCCGCGACCGCCAGGGTCGTCGCGTGCCTGACCGCGCGGGGCAGACCCTCGGGGCCGCGGTGCCCGACCCCGAGGCCGTCTCGTTCTCACCGAACGGGGCGGCGAGCGTGCGCGACCTGCGCGACTTCGTGGCCTACTCGACCCGGGCCGCGGGGCACCTCAACGGCGAGGGGCTCTGCGCGGTGCGCGCGCTTCGCCCCTTCACCTACTGAACCCTCAGGGCGCCGTCTCGACGGTCAGGGAGTAGGGCAGATCGCCGCGCCCGTAGACGATCACCCCGAGCCAGTACTCTCCCTCGACCGTCGCGGTGTAGCGCAGGGTCTCTTCGTCGGTCGCGCTGTCGGCCCGCGCGAGGGGCGCGCGGTGCGAGGTGTCGACGCCCCCGTGCCAGAGCCCGAGATCGATGTCGCCCGAAGCGTGACGAAACCGGGCCCGCGCCGTCAGCGTCTGACCGAGGCCCAATCGCAGCCGAAACCAGTCGGGCCGCCCCTCGCACACCCGCAAGGCCGCGCCAGACACCGCAGACGTCCACGGCGTCGCGGCGGCGCCGGTGTCGTTCGGCTCGTGGGGGTCGTCGTCGGCGCAGGGCGGCGCAGGCTCGCAAGACCGCCCGCGGGCGACGTAGCCGTCGTCGCAGTGGCACGCGCCGCCGTGGAGGTGACCGCGCCCGTCGCACACCCCCGCGTCGGGCCGAGCGGGGCCGCCGTCGACAGGCCGAGGGCCCGCGTCGTCAGCGCCATCAACAGCCGCGACAGCGTCTGTGACGGCGTCGACCGCTGGCCCCGCGTCGTCGGCGCCCAAGACGCAGACCCCGTCGCGTTCGGCGTACCCGTCGTCGCAGTGGCAGTGGCCGTCGTGGGCGTGCCCGTGGTCGCCGCAGGCCTCGCCGTGGTCGTGGTTGTGACACGCAGCGACGAAAATGACTGTCAAAATAGCAAATTGTGAAATCAACGGTCGCATCGAGCGGGCTCCGTGAGAGGGGGGCCGCGACGTAATCACAACAGAAATGCAATTACAACCAGGCACCAAAAGCATGTTAGGTGTTTATGAATTGCGATTGCAATTGCATCACCGATGCACTAGCGACGGGTGAGAAGGAGCCTATGACCCCTCACGACGACACGCGCCTGCCTGTGACAGTGCTTTCTGGCTTTCTCGGGGCGGGCAAGACGACGCTGCTCAACCATGTGCTTCACAACCGCGAGGGCCGGCGCATCGCGGTCATCGTCAACGACATGAGCGAGGTGAACATCGACGCGGCGCTGGTCGCGCAGGGCGGGGCCGCGCTCTCGCGCACCGACGCGCGGCTGGTCGAGATGTCGAACGGCTGCATTTGCTGCACGCTCCGCGAAGACCTGCTCGTCGAGGTCGCGCGGCTCGCGAGAGAGCGTCGCTTCGACCAGCTCGTCATCGAGTCGACGGGCATCTCAGAGCCCTTGCCGGTGGCCGAGACCTTCTCGTTTGAAGACGCCGAGGGCACGAGCTTGGGGTCGCTCGCGCGCTTAGACACCATGGTGACGGTGGTCGACGCGGGGTCGTTTCTCGACGAGTGCCTCACCGCCGACGCGCTCGTCGCGCGGCGCCTCGCGTTGGGCCCCGAAGACGACCGCACCGTGGCCGATCTGCTGATCGAGCAGGTTGAGTTTGCCGACGTGATCGTCGTCAACAAGACTGACCTCGCCGAAGAGGCCGAGATCGTGCAGGTCGAAGGCCTGCTGCGCGCGCTCAACCCCGGCGCGCGGGTGCTCCGCAGCCGAGAGGGGCGAGTCGCGCTCGAGAGCATTCTTGAGACGGGCTTTTTCAGCCTGGAGGCCGCCCAGGCGAGCCCCGGTTGGATGCAGGCGCTGCGCCACGCGCCGCGCTCTGAGGCTGACAGTTACGGCATCACGAGCTTTGTGTACCGCGCGCGGCGGCCTTTTCACCCGGCGAGGTTCTGGCAATGCACCGCGCGTCGCTGGCCCGGCGTGTTGCGCTCGAAGGGCTTCTTCTGGCTGGCCACACGGATGGACACCGTCGGCGTCTGGTCACAAGCGGGCGGGGCGTGTCGTATCGAGTCGGGGCTCACCTGGCTGGCCGCCGAGCCTGACGACGACGCGCGGGCCGCGCTCGTGGCCGAGGCCCTCGCGACAGGCCACTGGCAAGCGCCCTACGGCGACCGGCGTCAAGAGCTCGTTCTCATCGGCTCCGCGCTCGACGAGGCGGCGTTGCGCGCCCTCTTCGACGGGTGCCTCCTCACAGACGACGAGATGTCGCTCGGCGTCGCGGGGTGGCAACGCTTCGACGACCCGATGCCCCCGTGGGGCGACGGCACGCCCGACCCGCGCGTCAACGAGGATGAACCATGCGACACCTGATTCGACTGCTCTCGTCCGCGGGCACGGGCTTCGCGTACTACACCACGAGACGGCGCGCCGCAGGGCCGCCCCTCGCGCTCGTCAAGCACGACCCCGTCGTCAGGCGGCACGTGGTGTTCACCGAAGCGAAGATGCCGAACCCGAAGGCGCGTTGAGGCGACGGGCGGCGCTATCGCGCGAGGTTGAGGCTCCAGTTGTAGGGCTCGTAGGTGAGCGCGCAGGCGCCCGCGTCGCCGAGGCATCGCGCCGTGATCTGCGCCGCGAGGGGTCGCGGGGCGCGCGCGGCCACGAAGCCGACGACGCCTCCAGAGGCCGCGAAATCGTCGGCGAACCACTCGAAGATCTGCGAGACCCTGAGCCGCCCCTCGGCCGCGTCGAGGCGCACCGCGCCGGGCTGGGCGAGGTAGCGCGCGACCTGGCTGTCGAGCTGAGCCCCGAGGGCGCTCGCGGTGTACGCCTCGTTGCGGAGCGGCGGGCAGCTCTGCGCCGCGCAGTTGAGCGCCATGTGCACCCGCGGGTCGCGAAACACCGGGCGAATCTCGACGTTTTCGATCTGGTCGAGGGTGCGCAGCCTGCCGTCGACGCGGTGCTGCTCGGCGCGAAAGAAGCCCCCTTGGGCCCGGGCCGTGAGCACGTTGCGGGCGCCCTCGGGCAAGGCGATCACCGCGCGCAACACCGTGAGGTTGTACGCGTTGAGCCAGTAGGCGAGGCGCGCCTCGCGGGTCGCAAACGCGGCCGGAGTGCTGCTCGGCCCGTGGGCGCCGAGCCAGTCGCAGAGGGCGTCGAGCTCGCGCGGGTCGGCCCGAAGCGCGGCGTAGTCGACCCCCGAGCCTCGCACCGCGAGGGCCAGGAGGCGCGAGGCGCGGGTCGTAAAGTCGGCGACCTGCGCGATCGCAGGGGCAGGCGGCGGCGCGGGTTGGGCGCGCGCCCGAGTGGTCACGAGCGCGGCCGTCAAGAGCCAAGCGAAGCGGGTCATCGGCGCACTGACGCGAAGGCGGAGCGAGGGCTTCATGGGCGGCGCCTCCGAATCTGAACGAGCTGCGTGGGGGGCGCTGCGGTCACGGCCAAGACCCCCCGCGGGCAGACCGTGGCGCACATGCCGCACCCCACACAGGCCGCGCGGGTGAACGACTGGCCCTCTTGGGCGTAGCTGCGCACGTCGATGCCCATTTCGCAGTGGGTTGAGCACATCCCGCAGGAGATGCACATGCCCTCTTTGACCTCGATGCGGAAGCGCCCGAGCCTCTGCGCGAGGCCGAGCATGGCCGCCATGGGGCAGAAGTTGCGGCACCATTGTCGGGTGCCTCCGAGCGGGTAGAGCCCGACGCCGATGGCCCCAGAGAGCACCGAGGCCACGACGATGCCGTAGTAGTACCGCGCCTTCGCGGCGAAGCCGACGAGCGCGTCGCTCCGGATGGGGTCGAAGAGGTAGCGCCCCGGGGCCCCGTCGCCGCCGTAGTAGACCGCCGTGGGGCGGGTGCCCGGGCCGATGAGCGAGGCCGCGAGCACCGCCGCGGTGACCAGCACGGCCACAATGAGCACGGTGTAGATCGTCGCGCGCTCGAAGCGCCACGCGCGCTCTGATTTGCTCGTGAGGTGGCGAAAGGGCTCGCCCGCGGTGTTGGCGAGGCCGCCGCAGCCGCAGACCCAGGCGCAGTACCAGCGCTTTCCGAAGAAGACGCCGGCGAGGGGCACGAGCACGAGGGCGCCGAGCACCGACCAGAGGCCGAGTACGAGCGGTTCGCGCAAGAGCGTCTCGGGCATCAACGCGTCGAGCTTCAGAGGCCAGAAATACGAGAAGTAGAACTCAGGCCACGCGAAGAGCTTCAACACGATGGGGATCGCGAAGCCGAAGCTGCACTGAACGACCATCACCGCCAGGGTGCGGATCACCTGGTAGCGGCTCGCGCGGTAGCGCCCGAGCATGAAGACGCCGCCCGAGAGCACCGCCAAGGTGTAGAGCGCCCCGTAGAGCCCCCAGCGGCTGTCGAGGGCGAAGTAAAAGAGCTGCCCGAGGTGCGCGAGCGAGCGCTCGCCCGGAGGCCGAGGCGCCGCGGGGTCAAAGACGTGGGTGCCGTACACCGCGAAGAGACCCAACGCGCCGAGAGAGGCCGTCGACGTCCACAGGGGGCCCGGGGCGCGCTGCCGCCACGCGCGACGCAGGCCGTCGAGGGTGAGCGCCGCGGTGACGACCACGGAGAGGGCCACCACGACCCAAGGCGCGTGCTCGGTCGCCGTCGGCAAGAGATGGCGCGTGCCGCGGGTCGGAGGGTCGAGCCAGCGCGCCGCGACGAGCCCCGCAGGGAGCGTCAAGAGCGTGAGCAGCGCCATCGGGAGCCCCGTGCTCCGGAGCCGATGCGCGAGACCCTCGCCGAAGGGGCGCGCCTCGTCGGTACGCTCGAACGCGGCGTGAAGCGCGGCCCCGGCGAGCCCCACCGTGAGCGCGACGGCCCACCATGAGAGGCCCGGGAGGTGAAGCGCGAAGACGCTCTCGCCCGAGAGGTCGCGGCCCGACACCCGCGAGAGGGCCCCCACCCGGAGGCCCAAGGCGCGGGTCTCGCTCGGGAGATACAGGCCGAAATAGAAGCCGAGGAGCAGCACCGACAGGGCCCACGCGCTGGGGCCGCGGTGCGTGAGGTCGTGCTTCAAGGCGCGCAGGAGGGTCATCCGAGGGGCTCCATCGTGGGGCGCGTCTCGACGAGCGACGCGAGGTCTTCACGGGCGAGGTCGCCGTCGAACTGGGCCTCGGCGAGGTGGGCGAGCACCCAGTCGAGGGGGCGTCGGGTGTTGATCCACCCGATGAGGGTGCTGTGCTGCCAGCGCGAGCCGAGGAGGTTGAAGCCGACCACGCGACCGTCGACCGCGGCGATGCGCTGCGAGAGCACCTTCCGAGGGTGCATCCGGAGGACGGTCTCAGCCCCGCGGGGCAGCGACCCCACGGTGGTGAACTCGGTCTCGAAGAACTTCGCCGCGTTGTAGTACACCCCGGGCTCCCAGGGCGTCGGGCGGCCCGCGAGGTTGTGGGCGAGGTGTTCACCCTGGGCGCGCGCGGTGTACCAGTTCGGCTCGACCTTGAGGCCCTCGGCGTGGGTGAGCTCGGCGCAGTCTCCGACGGCCCAGACGTCGTCGAGGGCGGTCTTCAGGGTGGCGTCGACCCTCACGCCGCGCCCGAGAATTCCCCCGCATGGCGTGTCTCGGAGCCACCCGACGGCGGGCTCGACGCCGACGCAGACGCCCACCATCTGGCACGCGACGCGTCGCCCCGCGCGGGTGATGAGCGCCGAGACCCGGCCCGCCGCGTCAGCTTCGAGCGAGGCCGCGGTGTCATCGGTGACGAGGGTGACGCCGTGCCCGCGCAGCATCGCCGTGACCCGCTCGCCCTCTTCGCGCCCCAGCGCCGCGGGGAAGAACCACGGATCTTTGAGCAGCCACGTCACCCGCACGCCGTGGTGCAGGAGGCTCTCGACGAGCTCGACGCCGATGAGGCCGCCGCCTACCACCGCGGCCTCGCGGGTGCTGGGCACGAGGGCCTCGCAGGCCGTGAGGTCGGCCATCGAGACGAAGTTCACCACACCCCGGGAGACGGCGCTCTGGCCGTCGAGGGCGAGCGCGCGGGGGCGGCTCCCCGAGGCGATGACGAGGGTGTCGTAGGCGAGCGGCTCTTGGCCGTCGAGGGTGACGGTGCGCCGCGCGGGGTCGACCCCGGTGACCGTCGCGAGGCGCCGGGAGATGCCCAATTTCGCCCAAGAATCACGAGGATAGGGCTCCATGTCGCGCCGCTCTAGTTGGCCCATGAGCGCGTACATGAGGGCTGTTCGCGAGAAGAAGTACGGCGACTCGGGCGAGACCAGCGTGAGGGCGCAGTCGGCGTCGAGGCGCCGCAGGGTGCGGGCCGCGGTGACCGCCGCCACCCCGTTGCCAACGAAGACCACATGTCGAGGCATCGCAGGCGATAGTGTGCGGTGCTCGGTTTGGTAACAACGGTTTCGTCGCGCGGGGCGACGGCGCGCAGCGAGGGGCCGCCCCGACGCGCGGTTGAGCCTTCGGAGGGCTCACACGCCGCGGCGAGATGCGCCGTGCGCGGTGATGCAGCGGGCAGCCCCGGGTGTTACCGAGCCCGATCGGGCGGCGTAGCCCCCTCCGCGATGGTCGCACTGGCGTTGCAGAGGGTGTTCAGCGAGAGGGTGCTCGTGTACCGTCGGCCGGTCGCCGTGGCCGAGGTTGACACGCTCGAAGCCTTGATGGCCCGCGTTCAAGCGGGTGAGCGCGCCGCCTTCGAGCAGCTCTATGCCCGACTCGGGGGGCGGGTGCTGGGGTTTCTGCGGGCCATGGCCCGTGACCCGCAGCTCGCCGAAGACCTCACGCAGACCACGTTTCTGAAAGTGTTTCGCGCGAGAGAGACGTGGCGACGAGGCGCGCCGGTCGAGCCTTGGGTGTTCGCCATCGCCCGCCACGCGTGGCTCGATCACCTCAGGCGCACACGGCGGCGGCCCGAACGGGTGACCGACGATGGGCGCGTTCCTGAGGCGAGCGACGACGCGTTGGGGGCTGAGGGCTTCGACCGGCTCGACGCCGACAGCCTCGCCGCGCTCGAGCGTGGCATCGCGGCGCTCCCTGAGGCCCACCGCGAGGCGCTGCTGCTGCTGAAGGTCGAAGGGCTCTCGGTGCACGAGGCCGCGGCCGTCGCGGGGGTGTCTCCGGGCAACCTCAAGGTGCGGGCCCATCGCGCCTATGAGGCCCTCCGCAAGGTGCTCAAGCGCGGGGGTGCCTCGTGAGCGACTGCCGCGCCGTCACCGAGGCATTGAGCGAGGGCCGCGGGCTCGACGCGGCCGCGCGCGCCCACGTCGCGGGCTGTACGGCGTGCCGGGCCCTGGGCCGTGTCGACGCGGCGCTGCAGGCCGAGGGGCGCGCCGAGGCGCCGCCGATGGGGGCGGCCTTGCGGGCGGCCCTCGACGAGCTCAAGCCCGTCGAGGCCCTCTCGGTCAACCGACAGCTCTTGCCGCTGCTGCTCGCCGCGATGTTCGCCGCAACCGGGGGCCTGGTGATTCACCCGCGCCCCGACCTCGCGCAGCAACCCTTCGGGCGCATGGCCCTCGGCGTCGTGACAACCTTCGGCGGCGCGAGCCTCGCGTGGTTCGCGGCCGCCTCGGGCGGTGCGTGGGGCCTCGGCTGGCCCGCGTCGCGTCGCTGGAGCCTCGCGGGCGCGCTCGTGACCTTGGCGGCTGCGGTCACCGCGGCGGTCACCGTGGCCGTCGAGGGCTCGGTGCAGAGCCACGGGCGGGCCTTGGCCCTGGCGCTGAAATGTGGGGTCGAAGGCTCGCTCCTCGCGGGCGCCCTCGGCGTGCTGCTCTTTCGCCGCATGGCCGGGCAGAGCCTCGCCCCGACCAGCGCGGGCGCCTTGGCGGGCCTCGGCGCGGGCTGCGCGGGCGCCTTGGCCCAACACCTCATGTGCGCGGTGATGGAGCCGACTCACACCCTCACGGCCCACCTCGCGCCGCTACTCGGCGGGGCCCTGCTCGGGGCGCTGCTCGGCCGACGCTGGCTCGCGCTGTAACCCGCGGCGCATCTTCTCGCGCTCGGCGGCGCTGAACGCGAAGGCGTCGTCGACGAGGGCGTCGAGGGCGAGCTGCTCGGCGCGGCGGATTCCGTCGTTGCGCGCGGCGATGACGCGCCCGAGGGCGTCGAGGGGCGCGATGAGGGCGCTCGGGGGGCGCGGCGTCGCTCGAAGATGCCCTACTTTCACCTGCGGGATGCCGTTGCGCGCGTCGCGGTACGCTTGCTGGTGCCGCCATCGGAGGGCCGTGCTGTTGAGGTACGCGACGACGAAGCCCGCCGGGTGCGCGTCGTCTTCGAAGCCCGCGAGGAGGCTGTTTCGAAAGGCCACGCCGTCGTTGAAGGCCGCCACCGGGTGACGCGCCGTCTGCCGAATCAGCACCTTCACCCGGGCCCATCGGGCGGCGTCTCCGAGCGCGGCGGCGACGCGGGCGGGCTCGCCCCATCGGAGCGCCGGGCCGCGACGCCAGGCCGTGAGGTCGGCCCCCACCCGCAGCGGGCAGAGCCCCGGGCCCGCGCGGTCGACGAGCTGCGCCTCCGCGGCGCGGGTGGTGTGCACGCCGAGGTCGCCGAAGAGCGCGGCCGGGAGCGTCTCGCGGCCGAAGCGATCGAGCATCGCGCGGGCCTCGGCGTCGAGGTCGGTGCGCGCGAGGGGCCAGACTCCAGGGTCGGCCTCGCGGGGCGCGTCGCGACGCGTCGAGAGCAGCACCATCGCGGGCTGAAAGACCCCCTCGAAGGCGTCGGCGCCGAGGTCAGGGAGCGGGTCGTCACACACCGCCAAGCGGTCGTGCGCGGCGCGGGTCGGCGCGTAGCCCGCGAGCTCGGCCATCGACGCGGGCAGCACCAGCCCGAGGCGACCCCGGGGAGAGAGCAGCGCCGCGGCGCGCTCGACGAAGAGCCCCTGAAGGTTACGGTACCCTCGAAACGACGCAAATTGCGCGGCCCATGCGCGTCGAAGCGCGGGGTCGAGGGGTTGCGCGGCGCGGCCCACGTACGAGACCCACGGGGGGTTTCCGAGCACCGCGTCGACGGGGCCGGGGTCGTGGGTGAGCCCGTCGGCGCAGACGATCTGCGAGAGCGGCAGGTCGGGCGCAGCGCCCGCGACGAGGCGCAGCGAGGCCCGCGCGAGGCGCGCCGCGAGGGGGTCGAGGTCGGCGCCGCAAAGGCTGACGCACACCGCGTGCATGCGCGCCTCTGCGGGCGGCATCGCGCAGCGGGCCACGAGGTGGGCGCTCCACTGGCGCGCGGCTTCGAGGAGGAAGGCCCCCGTGCCCATGGCGGGGTCGTAGATTCGCACCGCGCGGGGGTCGACGCGCGGGTCGTCGACGAGGGGCTTGAGCGCCAGCGCCACCACCCGCTGCGCGAGGCGCCGCGCGGTAAAGTGAGAGCCCTGGCTGCGTCGGTGGGCGCCCTCGACGGCCACCCAACGGTCGCCCTGACGCGCCATCGCGCGGGTCAAGAGGCCCTCATAGAGCGCGCCGAGGTGCTCGAGGTCGAGGGTCGCGAGGGGCAGCGAAGACCACGCCGCGCCGAGGTCGAGGCTCACGAGGGCGCCCACGCTCGGCTGCGAAACGCCCTCAACGCCGACGCCGCGGGTCTCGTACCAGGCCGCGATGAGCGCGTCGACGAGGGCAGAGACGAGCGCGCGGCGCAAGGGCTCGGGAGGGCTCCCGGGGTCGGCCCTGAGCCCCACCAAGGCGCGGGCGAAGACCTCGGCGGCGTGCCTCCGGAGGGGCTCAAACCCAGCGCTATCGCGGCTCTCTGACGCGGTTCGACCCATGGGCCCTGACCTCCTCGGCGCGCACGATGCCGTCTTTGTTGAGCACCACGCGGAGGTGTGTGTTTCGCTCTTGCACCATGGCCCCCTCGTCAGAGGCCTGCCGCACCTTGATCACCACGTTGACGTGGTAGACCTTGGGCAGGGCGCCGCGCACGAAGGTGCCGCGCCCGAGGTCGTACCAATCGACGGTGTCGTTCGGCTCGTCGAGGCGCCCCAAGAACTGCCGCACGTTGATGCGCAAGAGGTCGCGCAGGCGGTAGCCCTCGGGCACCGTGGGCCCGTCGTCGTCGGCGCCGACGTCGAGGCGCTTGTGATAATGCAGCACCTCCTCGGGGGTCTGCTCGGTGTGCTGAATGGTGCGGCGCTCTAGGCGGATCGCGCGAATCTCGTCGCTGAGGTGATCCCACTGAGAGAAGCGCACCACCTCTCGGATGCGCGCCTGAAAGCGCTCGATGCCGAGCTCTGGCAAGGTCTCGCCGTACACGTTCGAGTCGTGGTCGTAGAGCTTGAGCCGCTTCATCAAGAACTCGCCCGTGTTGGCCTTGATGCGGTCTTTCAGGACGTACGCGAGCACCGCCGCCCCGAAGACGAGAAACTGCGTGCGTGCGGGGAGCCCCGCGATCTGCGTCGGCACCTGCGCCGCGAGGGCCCAGATGGCCGCGAGGGCCGCCCCCACCGCCGCGACGGCGTTGCGCACGAAGGTGTCGCCGCGCGAGCCTCGGATGGCCAGATAGAGCGCCTGCTGGACGTTCTTCTTCAAGGTCGAGGCGCGGTAGGTGAAGTACTCGCCCGCGTTGCCCACGGCGTGGGCCTGGGTGCGCGCGTCGAGGGGCGCCGCGAGGGTGTCCTGGTCGAGGGTGAGGTAGCCGTACCGCGCGCGGTAGAGCGCCTCTTCGTGCCCGAGGGCCGCCACCCTGAGCTGCGCCGCGACCACGAAGCCCGTGCCGTCGAAGCGGTCAGCGTGGGCGCCGAGGGCCCGCGAGAGCCCCGCGAGGCGCTCTTCGAGCACGAGGCTCATGTACTCGTCGGCGACGCGCATGGCGCCCGCGAGCGAGCGGTGCACGAGGCGCTCGAAGGGCCAGAAGCCCGCCCTGATGCGCCGAAAGGCCCAGAGCCCCTCGCGCATGCGGTCGAGGGCCGATTCGAGCTCGCGGAGGTACTCCTGGTTCGCGTCTTCTTCGGGCGGGAGGCTCTGCCCCGGCGGCAAGAGCGAGCGCCGCTGGCCGGCCTTGCGGCTGCGTCGCGAGAGGGTCTTTTCGAGCTTGCGACACTCGGCGCGGACGCCCGCCGCGAAGAGGTTGGCGTAGAGCTTGACGTGGACCCGCACGTTGGCCGTGCTCGGCAGCGGCGCCGACGAGTGCAGCGCGTCGAGCACCGTCGCGAAGCGGTGAAGCGGCGACACGGGGTTGTCGCGGTCGGCCAGCGCGTCGAGCGGGAGGGGCAAGGCGTCGATGCGCATGTACGCGGTAAAATCGCTGTAAAACTCGTCGCGCGAGTAGCTCCCCGGGCTGATGCCGAGCGAGCGGGGCAAGAACAGGTAGACGTCGACGAGGTAGTGCCAGCGCCCCGCGGCGCCGAGGGGGTAGTTGAAGCGGAGCTCGACCTGGTGGCGGTCGTGCACCTCGGCCTGCACCACGAGCCCCTCGCGCCCTGCGCGGCGCGGCGCCTCGGCCGGGCTTTCGTTGGCGGCGCTCATGCTGCGTCAGGCCCGCGCGAGGGTGAACCACGCCTCGCGACGCTCCTCGCCCACGATGATGCCCCCGTCGGCCCCGAGCGGGCGCACCCACCCGAGCTCGTGCGAGAGCGAGACCGAAGCCCCAAAGGGGCCCACCAGCGCGACCCTGACCTGCGTCTCGTTCGCCGACACCCGCAGGGTCGCCCGGGCCCCTTGGGGGAGCGCGTCGAGCACCTTGACGAGGGCGCTCCGGAGGGCCCGCAGCACCCGCCCGTCGCACTCGGCGACGCGCCACTCGCCCTCGGGCAGGTCGTGGTCGACGGCGGTGAAATTCGCTTCGGTGAGCGGCGCCGCGGCCTCTTCGGCTTCGGCGAGGAGCGCCCTCAGGCTCACGCCGCTGACCCGCCCCGGGGCCGGCGCCGCGAGGGCGAGGGCCCGCTCGACCCGCTCGCTCTCGCGCACGAGCTCGGCCGCCGCGCGGTGCCCGCGGGTGAGTTGGGCGGCCTCTCGGAGGCGCCCCAACACGCTGGCCAGCATCGCCTGGGTGCTCGCGCGCTCGCGCTCGCGGTCGCTGTCAATGAGCACGAGGCCGAGGGTGCGCACGCCCTCGGCGTCGAAGATCGAGAGCCACGTCGCCGAGAGCGTCGTCTCGGGGCGCCACGGCGGCACGAGCTCGGCGCCCTGGGTCACGCCCTCGCGCAGCACATGCTCGACGGCGCCGCGCTGACCGCTCAGCCGCGGGAGCTCGGCCCCACGGGCGACCTCGATGTGGGGCTTGAGATCGAGCATCTTGCGCGCCGCTTCGTTGACGCGATCGGGCTGCTGATGACGGTCGAAGAGCACCACCCCCACGGGCAAATCATCGAGCAACGCTTGGAGCGCGGCGCGGTCGGCCCCCGACGCGAGGAGCTTCGATTTCAGCTGCGCCGCGAGGCTCCGGATGGCCTGCGCGACGTCGCCGATTTCGTCGTGGGTGTCGACCTCGAGGGTGAAGCCGAACTCGCCCTCGGAGAGCAGCCGCGCGGCCTCGGCGATGCGGCGCAAGGGGCGCGAGGCCACCACCGCGGCGACGAACGAGAGCAGCACCGCCACCGAGAGGGCCGCGGCGCCCGCGTTGCGAAGGATGCGCGTGACGTCGTCGCCGGCCGCGTCGACCACCGCCATGGGCCGCGAGAGCCGCACCACCGCCGCGAGGGGGCCTTCGCGGGGCACCCGCACCGCCACGTAGAGCAACACCTCGCCCGTAGTGGCCGAACGCCGGACACTCCAGGCCTCGCCGTCGTGCACAGCGCTCCGCACCTCGGGGCGGTCGCCGTGGTTGGGCGCGGTGACCCCCGGGCGCGCCGAGTCGCCGAGCACATTGCCCTGCGCGTCGATCACCGTGAGCCGATTCGGAAAGGCCGCAAGCAGCACATCGGTGCGGGCCCGCATCTCGAGCGCCGTGGGCACTTCGAGCCTCGCCGCGATGGCCCGCGCCTCGTCGCGCATCTCTTGCCGCGCCCGCTCGGTCTCGTCGTGAGAGAGCCGCGTTTGCACATAAACCAACGTCGGCAGAAGGATAAACCCGACCACGAACACGTAGCTGACCATCAGCTTGATGTGCAGCGGCACCTTCCACGAGCCTGCGCGCGACCAGAAATCCACAACGGGGGGGTACCTTGCCACGAACGGCGTCTCGGCGCCGACATTTGGCGTGCGCCCGTTGAAGTGGCAGCGAAGCGTGTGGTAGGCGCTCGCTCAAAGCGGCAGCGCGCGCGGAGTTTTTACCCATGAGATTGGCCACCCTGCGAGACGGCTCACGCGACGGCGTGCTCGCCCTCATCAGCCCCGACGGCACCCAACTGGTGCGGGTCGAGTTGCACATCCCCGAGGCCCGCACCCTCCAGGCCGCCCTCGACCAGTGGGACGCCGTGGCCCCCAAGCTCAAGGCCCTCCATGACGCCTTCGCCGAGGGCGAGTTCGTGGGCGAGGCCTTCGACGCTTCGATGCTTCACGCGCCGCTCCCCCGGGCCTACGAATGGATCGACGGCTCGGCCTACCTCAACCATGTCAGGCTCGTGCGAAAGGCGCGCGGCGCGGAGCCTCCGGCGACCCTTGAGACCGACCCGTTGATCTACCAGGGCGGCTCGGGCGTGCTGCTCGGCCCCACCGACGACATCTTCGTGGCCGACCCGCGTTGGGGCGCTGACTTCGAGGGCGAGGTCGCGGTGATCTTGGGCGACACCCCGCAGGGCGTGAGCGCCGACGAGGCGAGCCGCTACATCAAGCTCCTCGTCATCGTCAACGACGTCACCTTGCGGAACCTCATCCCAGACGAGCTCGCCAAGGGCTTCGGCTTCTTCCAATCGAAGCCCGCCTCGGCCTTCTCGCCCTTCGCGATCACCCCCGACGAGCTCGGCGCGGCCTGGCAAGGCGGGCGCGTCCACCTCAGGCTCAGGGTCGAGCACAACGGCGTGCTGGTGGGCGACCCCGAGGCCGGGCCCGAGATGCATTTCAGCTTCTTCGACCTCATCGCCCACATCGCCAAGACCCGGAGCTTCACCGCGGGCACCCTCGTCGGCAGCGGCACGGTCTCGAACGAAGACCCGGCCCGGGGCATCTCGTGCATCGCCGAGCGTCGCACCCGCGAGACCCTTGAGGGCAAGAAAGACCTCACGCCCTTCCTCCAGGCCGGCGACCGGGTCACCCTCGCGATGCTCGGCCCGGGCGGCCGCAACCTCTTCGGCACCATCGCCCAGCGGGTGGTCGCGACGCGCTGAGCGCCGCCTCCAGACGCCCCCTTCGCGCGAGGCTCAAGACTGTGACAACGTACCGACTTCACAACTATTTTCGCTCATCGGCCTCGTGGCGCGTTCGGCTCGCGATGCGGCTCAAGGGGCTCGACTACGCGTACGTCTCGGTGCACCTCGTGCGCGACGGCGGGCAGCAGCACGCGGCGGCGTACCGGGCGCTCAACCCGATGGCCCAGGTGCCGACCCTTGAGATCGTCGACGACGCCGGGGGTTCGCGCTTCCTCGGTCAGTCGTTGGCGATTCTTCAGTACCTCGAAGACGCCCACCCTGAGCCCTCGCTCTTGCCGCGCGACGCCTTCCTCAAGGCCCGGGCCTGGCAGCTCGCCGAGATCGTCAACGCGGGCATCCAGCCGCTGCAAAACCTCGAACCGCAGCGCTATGTGAAGCAAGAGCTTCACGGCGACGCGATGGCCTTCACCCGCTATTTCGTCGCCCGCGGCATCGCCGCCCTCGAACAAGAGGCCCGGCAGACCGCGGGGCAGTACCTCGTGGGCGACGCGATCACCGTGGCCGATTGCTGCCTCGTGCCGCAGATGCAAGCGTGCCGACGCTTCGGCATCGACCTCGCGCCCTACCCCACCCTCGCGGCGGTCGACGCGCGGCTCGCGACGCACCCGGCGGTGCTCGCCACGCACCCCGATCGTCAGCCCGACAGCGAGTGAGCGCAGCGATTGCGCCCGCGGCGGGGGTCGCCGTTCGCTCGATTTCTGCGGCAACGCTGTAGGGCCTCGCGCAGCGATTGCGCGCGCGAAGGCGTCGCGCGGGGCACGGGCTTTGGGGTATCTCAAGGCCATGATCGAGCGACGCGTGGCGGGCGAAGTCCCGCGGAAGCACCACATTCAGTTTCGCGGCCCCGAGGGCGCCCTGCGCCACGAAGAGTGCCTCACCCGCGAGGGCTTCGACGGGCCCTACTCGATCCTCTATCACACGCATCGCCCGCACGCGGCGCGGCTCGTCGGGCCCACCGAGCGGGGGCGGCTCAGCCGGGTCGCGGCACAGCCCGAGGCCCTCGCGCGGCGTCACTACAAGACCGGCGAGGTCGCGGCGGGGCCGAGCCCCCTCGACGCGCGGGTGCCGCTGTTCTTCAACGACGACGTCACCCTCACGGTGCTCAAGCCGAGCGCGCCCGACACGGTGTATTTCGCCAACGGCGACGGCGACGACCTCTTCTTCATCTTCGAGGGCGGCGGCGTGCTCGAGAGCGTCGTGGGCGATGTGCGCTTCGACAAAGACGATTATCTCTTCATCCCGAAGGGGCTCTTGCATCGCATCGTGCCCGACCCGGGGGTGGCGCAGCACTGGTTCGGGGTCGAAATGCACGCGGGGCTCCATGTGCCGCGCCAATGGCGCAACGACGTGGGCCAGCTCAAGATGGACGCGCCGTACTGTCACCGCGATTTTCGCGGGCCCGTGTTTCGCGGCCCCACCGACGTGGGCATCCGCGAGGTGGTGGCGCGGCGCGAGGGGCGCGCGACGGCCTACGCCTACGCCGAGAGCCCCTTCGACGTCGTCGGATGGGACGGCGCGGTCTACCCCTGGGCCTTCTCGATCCTCGATTTTCAGCCGCGGGTGTCGAGCATTCACCTCCCTCCGACGTGGCACGGCACCTTCGCCACCCGGGGCGCCTTGCTCTGCTCGTTCGTGCCGCGGGTGGTCGACTTTCACCCCCAGGCCATCCCCTGCCCGTACCCGCACAGCAGCGTCGACTGCGACGAGATCCTCTTTTACTGCCGCGGCAATTTCACCTCGCGCCGCGGGGTCGGCCCGGGGTCGATCTCGTTTCACCCGATGGGCGTGATGCACGGCCCTCACCCGGGCGCCTACGAGGCCAGCGTGGGGCACCGCGAGACCACCGAGCTCGCCGTGATGCTCGACACCTTCAAGCCCCTCAGGCCCACCGCCGAAGCCGCCGCCCTCGAAGCCGCCGGGTACCACGACACTTTTTTGTGACCGCGGCACAGCTGGCACACACGCGCGCGCTGTAATTCAAGCCTCCCGCGGGTGGCACAGAAGCCGCTTCGCTCGGCCGCGATGCAAGCGCGAAGCTTCTACGCCCTCCTCGGTTCGGTGCTGGCCTCGTCGCTCGCGATGGGGTGCGGCGACACCGTCACATCGCCCTCACAAGACGCGACGACGGGTGACCTCGGCGCGGGCGCTGACGCGGCCCTCGACGACGCCAGGGTGAGCGATGTCGCGCCCGTCGATGCTGCGCCCGTCGACCTCGGGCCCGACCGTCAATGCGGCATGTGCGGCTGCGATTTCACCGGGCGCCTTGAGGGGCAGACCATGGTGCTCGGGCAGCACTGCGCGGGCGCAGGCGACGCGGGAGACGCGGGAGACGCGGGAGACGGCGGCGCGGGCCCCGACCCGGCGACCTGCGAGATCGACTGCGCGGCGGCCTGCGGCAACGTGGTGGTGTCGGGCATGGGCCTCTCGCGCCCGTGGGGCGGCGGGGGCATCGGAGGCGGCGGGCCGGGCGTGTGCGAGCGCCTCAACGTGAGCACGGTGCGCTGCGTGAGCTTTGTGCCGTGCGGGCGGCTCACCGAGGGGCAATGTGATCGCGAGACCGCGCCCACCGTGGCGGGATACCTCGAACGCGCGGCCTGGCTCGAAGCCCAGAGCGTGGGCGCCTTTCAGCGAATGGCCCGCGAGCTCGAAGCATTGGGGGCTCCGTCGGCCTTGCAGCGTCAGGCCGAGCGCTGCGCCCGCGACGAGGCCCGGCACGCGACCCTCGTGGGCGCGCTCGCGGCCCGCTTCGGGGTCGCCCCGTTGCCGCGCGGAGAGACCCCGACGGCGCTGCGCGCGCTCGAAGAAATTGCCCTTGAGAACGCCCGTGAAGGCTGCGCCCGCGAGACCTGGGGCGCCTTGCTCGCGCGCTTCCAGGCGACGCACAGCGCGCACCCCGAGGTCGCCCTCACGATGCGCCGCCTCGCGCACGATGAAGCGCGGCACGCGGCCTTCTCGTGGGAGCTCGACGCTTGGGCCCGCACGCGGCTCCCTCGCGAAGCGGTCGCCCGGCTCGACGCGGCCCGTGACGCGGCGTGGTCGACGCTCGAAGCGAGCCTCGCAAGCGACCCTCCTGCCGACCTGGCGGGCCCGCTGGGGCTCCCGCCTGCCCGGGTGGCCCTGACCCTCGTTCGCAGCCTCCGCCGCGCCCTGAGCGCCCCTCACGCGGCCCCTGTTGCCGAAGCCTGAGAGTGTCGCGCATTGTCGCGAGTCCCGTGACGCGCCGCGCCCGAGGGTGTATGGAGCCCCGTGATGCGAGCGTTTCTGCGGGCTTCGGCCATCAGCGCCACCCTCTTGGCGATGGGCTGCGCCCTCGAAAACCCGAGCGGCCTCGGGTGGCGCAACGGCCTCGACGTCGCGACCGTCGAAGACAGCGCCGCGGCGGTCGACACCGGCGCGCCTGACGCGGGCGTACCGCCGAGCGACACCGGGCCTGACGTTCAGACGGTGCAAGACGCCGCGGCGATGGCCGACACCGCCGCCGACCTCGGCCTCGACGTGTCCAATGACACCGGAAACGACACCGGAAACGACACCGGAAACGACACCGGAAACGACACCGGAAACGTCACGCTCGACGCGGGCGTCGATGCGGGCTTCGACCTCGGCGCTGACCTCGGCGCGCCTGACACGGGCTTCGACGCGGGCGACGCGACGGTGGCTACCGACCGCGGCCCCGACATCGTCGCGGTCGACGTCGAGGCGCCCTACGACGCCAACGTGGGTGACGTTCAGCGGGTCGACACCGGGCCCATCGCGCAGTGCGGCCAAGAGGGCCAGGCGTGCTGCGGCATCACCTGCAGCGGCAACACCTACTGCACTTTTCGGCTTGAGTGCCGAGCCTGCGGCGGCAACGGCCAGGCGTGTTGCGCGGGCTTTCGCTGCACCGGGGGCCGCAACTGCTACGGCGTGGTCTGTTACTGACCCGACCGACGCGATCGCACGTCACGTCGCCCGGCCCTCGCTACGAGGCCGCGGGCTGGAGCCGCGTGAAGACCGCGTCGCTGAGCTGATCGTGCCTGAAACCCGTGAGGTGTTCGGCCAGCGAGAGCGGCACCTCGAAGATGCGGTCGACCCTTCGATCGGGGTGCGTCTCGTGCCCCTGGGCCGCGTAATTCTCTGCGAGGATCGTGCGAAACAAGGCGGGAGGCTCACCCTCCACAACGAGGTGGTCAGGCGACTGAGCGGGGTCGTGCTCGATCGACCACTGTCGCGCGCCAGCCTGAAAATACGCCACGGTGGTGTACATGGCGTGCTCCTGCACGGCCGCGACGACGACCTCGCCGGCACGCGAGAGCGCCGCCATGGCCCGATCGCTCAAATGACGAGAATAGACCTCGTTCAAGAACACAAGGTACCAGCCGCCGGGCAGCGCGGCCCCTGAGACGGCAGACTCCCTCGCCTCGTCAGCGAGACCCGAGTCAACGAAGCCGAGGGCCGTCAAGACCGCAGCGTGATCGTGACCTCGCACCGCCGCCCACGAACACGAGAAGCCCATCGTTCAACAACCTCGACGGCTCAATCGGGCAAAAAGCAGCCGCAGGCCGGGCACTTCACGTCGGCACCCGCGAGGGCGCGTAGCGGCCCCGCGAGCCCCCCCGCGAAGAGAAACAAGAACGGAATGCCCACCACCCCGAGGCCCTTCATCGCCCACAGCGCCACCACACACGAGAGCCAGAAGCTGACCTCGGCCACGCGCCACCCCCAATGCGGACGCATCGGCAACACCCACGCCTGACAGCGCTCGCAACGACAGTGCCGCCGACTCGGCGCATGCTCCCGCGAGGCCACGGCCTCAGCGCCCTCGCGGTACGGTGCAGGAATGCTCACGGCTCAACCTCGGGCTCAGAATGTGCCCCTTTGTGCCCTCAAGACAAGGGCCCCGCGCCGCTTCGATGCCCGCGCAACGCCGCAGCGCCCTGAGGCCGAAGAAAGAATGCGGGCGTCATCCCAACGATTCACACGCAACACAGGCAACTCACAACACCCAAAAGACGGACTGTCTCAAGAGCGGGGCTCGGCCGGGCTAGGCTGCGTCCGCAAATGTGGTGGCGTCGGCGTCTGCGGAGGGGGCGAAGTGTGCGCTCCGACGAGGTTGCGCCGCGCCCCAACGCCCGCGTGACCTCACCCCCTGTGGGGCGCACGGCCCTCGCGCCCCCTCTCCCTGCCAGGAGAGGGGCATCATGGCCCCAATCACGCACTGCACCAACAATAAAATTGTTAATACTAGTAACATTTGTGTACCATTAAAATAAAATCAAACGCTATCCGTCACATTTTGCCCCTCTCCTGACAGGGAGAGGGGGTGCGAGGGCCGTGCATCCCTCAGGGGGTGAGGTCACGCCCGGCGCGGGGCCGTAGGTCCACCCCGGGTGAGGTCACGCGGGGTCGCAACTTGCTACGAAAGGCGTGAGAATTGCTGCGCGGCGACGCTCACCAACGCATGCATTCGATGTTGGTTAGAACATTTGCAGACACAGCCTAGGGTCGCATCGGAGCCCTGATCTCACGTGACCCAATGCGCGCTGAGGCCCTTCGTTGAATGGCGCAGCGGTCTGAGGGGCGCGCGACGAAGGTCACCGTCGCGCCCTTGTATCATGCCGAGGCTTGTGTATCTTCCGATGATGGGCAGTAGAATCACGATGAAGCAAGATTCAGAGATGCCGGGGGGGGGGCGTGGCTCCTGGCCGTCGCGGCGCTGACGGGGTGTGCTGTCGGCGCTGACGAGCCCACCCGCGTGTCGTCGAGCGCTGTAGAGGCCGATGGAGGAGCCCGGATGGGGACCGTTGCAGAATCAACGGTGGCTGCGCTCCTCAATGCGCGCCAGGCTGCAACCGGCGGGACGCATCGGGAAGCCGTCGCGCGTCTCACCGACGACGAGTTTGGCCTGGTCGTAAGGTCGACCCACACCCGACCGGCGGGCGAACCTGGGTACGAGCTGGTCGTTGACCCTGGGATGGAACATCCCGACATTTCAGCTGCAAACGCCGATGCTTTGGAGCGATTGTCAGCCGACGCGCTCGGGCGGCTTCGCGTGCGATGGGAGCCGACTGAGGGTGCCCCGATTCGGATCGATGGGCTCGGCTTTGTGCGGCGCGGCCTTGCGCCAAGCGCGGTCTGGGATGCCTTCGCGCGGACGCATGCCCCACTGCTGGCTAGCCTCTGGGGTGTGCACACACTGGAGGAGATTCAACTGACTGAAGAGCGCCCGCTCGGGGTGGGGCTCGTGGTGCTTCGAGGCCAGCGGGTGTGGGATGGGCTGCCGGTCGACGGGCAGTTCTTTGAGGTGTTTGTCACCCGAGCGGGTTCGGCGCTCGGAGACGGGGTTTTGACCGGTCTCGGAGGCCGGTGGAGTGCTGACCTTCGTCGCACCTACCCCGCACCTCGCGCGGCATGGCTCACGGAAGCGGCAGCGATCTCGCGAATTTTGTCGACGCAAGAGCGTGCCGAGAGCCCGCTCGGCCGATCGCTCCACCTGAGCGCGACCCGCGACGGGCTTCGTCCGCGGTGGGTCTTCTCTTGGCGTTCGGGGCGACAGGTGACCGTCGACGCCATCACCGGTGCGACGCTCTCTGACGCGCTCGACGTCGATCCCATCGGGCCCGTGCGAATGATGGGCTTGCCTCCCCTCGCCACGGGAGAGGTCGCCATTCGGTATCGCGGCGGCAACGTCGTCAATGCCAGCGGCGTCTCGCAAGGCAGCCTCGACCCCATGACGGGGGAGCACGCGTTTACGACCAACGCTTCGTGGCAACTGGGCCTTGAAGGCCCCGTGGGCGGAGGGGCCAATTCCGTCGGCCGAGTGTTTCGCGAGCGCTTCGTGATGGCCACCAACCAGTGGACGCCGATCGCCTTGCGTCAGCCGTGGAATCCCTTCACCCAACCCGCGTCAACGCTCAACTGGGCGCCCAACCAGTCATGGTTTGGAGACACCCTCCCCCATTCGACCATGCTGGTATACGGGTGGCTCGTCTATGGCCAGTCTCTCATTGAACGCACATTGGGGTACGAAGTCGCCGACCGCTTGTCGTTTGTCATGGAGCAGGTCTCTGGCTCCGATGGCATTCGCGCCGGGCAAGCAGGCGGAGGCGACATGCCCGCAGATGCCAACGGGCACACCAACTGGGCGGCCATCCAGATGAGCGTAGGCGTGACGGATGACGTCGACGCCAGCTACCACGATGATGGGCTTTCCTTTCTCGCGGTTGCGCACGAGTTTGGCCACACGTTTCACAGATGCGCGCAGCTGCCGGGCGAAGGCTGCGGATCTCAGGATGTGAATCTCATCGCTTCTATGGACCCACAAAGAATGGGTTCTCCTTCGAATTGGCACCCCAACGTGTACGGTGGCTCTGTTGAGAACATCGCGTCTTCATGAGCGCGCTTCACTCACGATTCCGATTCAGCAACCCTGCTCTGGATGCAACCTGGAATCCGAACTGGACCTTTCAGTCGTACGACAGTCAGACAGACAGCTTTGGCAGCATCAGCCAGGACTTTCCGGGCTGGGGCATCAACTGTAGGCCCGGCCCTGGTTTCAACAGCGACTGTCCGACAGCGCCGGCGGGTGAGCTGCCCTGGGTCTGCCGCGAGACCAATGAGCATTACCTCACCGGCCAGAACGCAGGCGTCTGTGTTCGCAACTGCACCACCAACGAATGGGGTTGCCAGCCTGGCCTTCAATGCCTTGGCGCCGAAGCTTCGACCACCTTCCCGTCGGGTCAACGCGCATGCTGGCCGAATCCATACCGCCAACACTTCTGGAACAACGTCGGCGTCAGACTCGCGATGACCACCGACTGGCAGTCTGCCATCATCGGCACCCTCCATGCCGCGGCCGGGCAATCCTACAACGCTGTACGCGACCTCGTAACAGGCAGCGACAACTACTACGATCGATACCTCGGTATCGTGAGCAACCGTTTCGAGACCACCCGCGCGGTTGAGGCGCTCTACACCGGCAGCGCCTTCACCGTCGGCGACGACCTCACCGATTGGCCCCACCGCGCAATCCCGGTGGTTGTGCGAAGCACCGCGCCCACCTACGTGTGGTGGGGCAACGGAGTGGCAGATTACCTTCAACGCCAAGACAGCCAAGACGCCGACGTGTTCGTCTTTCGAGGCATTGAAGGCGCAAGCTATACCCTCAACGCCTACGGGGTGCACGGCGCGGCGACAACCCTCATCGACGTGTCGCGCACCGATGGTGTCGCGTTCTCGGCCACCAGCAGCAGCGGCGCGCTGACCATCGGCCCGCTCGCCAGCACTGGCTGGTACGCCGCGAGGTTCTGGGGCTTTGCCGCGTCGAGCTATTACGCTTCGATACAACTGGCATCAGGCAGCGATGAGTACGCCAGCACGCTCACCAATGCCTACCCCCTGCCCAATGATGTGTGGGCCTCGGGCAGTGCGAGTTCGGGCGACTCTGACTCGTTTCAGACCTTCGTCCCGTCGGTGGGCGTTGGGTTTTCGCTCTACCTCACGACGGGCTCGCCTTCGGGCACGGTCCGGAACGTGTCAACGCGTGTGAGACAGATTTGGTCCTAGTTTACTGACGACCTCTCTCCTGCGCGGGGATCGTACCCCCGCACCCCCCGGGTTCCTCGGGCGCGCTGAACGGCGACCCGTCCAGCGTCCCATCGGAACTC
>JAEUKH010000003.1 GCA_016792845.1 Myxococcales bacterium
TTCGATCTCCTCTCGAAGACGTTGTACCTCTCTCGCCAGGGCATCGCAAAGGTTGGCTCCCGGCGAAGGTCCTGGGTCAGCGCTCCTCACGCGAACGGAGGCACGCCAAACACGCATGTTGCTTTGCGGGATGATCTCCCACGCCCAGAGCGGCCTCCCCATGACGTCGCGCTGAACGGTGGCGCTGTCACCCGCACTGGACTCAGCAGCCTTGCACCCGCACCCGCCACCAACAGCCTGAGCCATCGCGCCAAACCCAGCCTTCGGAGCAATCTCAAACGACTTCATCGCTGACTCCTTTCGTGCATCGCCTCTCCGTTCGCTGTTGGGGCTCGGTGGCGGCGTTCTCTTGTGAGCGATCACGGGCTGCCGCCAACACAGGTCGCGCGCATCACGCGATCGAACTCCGCGAGAAGAGAAGGTACCGTCGAGAGCGTGTCGCCTCAGTCTGAATAGCCAGCCACGACGACCTGCAACTGGAGCGACACGTTGTTCGGGCTCGTGATGCGAAAGCGCCCGTATGCCCCTTGATCAGACGGTGCGGTGACTTGCATGAAGGTCACCGCAGGCAGATTGCTGGCCGACCCGGCAGAGACGGTCTTGCCCACGCTTGAGGTCGCCCAGGTGTCGTACTCAGGCGCGTTGGTGAACTGATATTCAACCGTTGCGCTCGCCATAAAACCCGACGCCCCGCGCATGATGAAGCTGCACCTGCAATCGCTCGACGCTACCGAGAAGCGCGGCGTGCTCTTGCGAGGTGTAGAACACCGGCGGCGCGCTCGAGTCGCCCGAGATCACCTGATCGAACACCACAAGATTGAATACGCGTGCCATGAGACCGCCCCGGTACCCGCCCATCACACCCGAGCGGATGACGCGACCGTCACGCCCTTGGAGTCACCACGACCCCCCAGAGCGTGACACCTCTTTCTGGCGATCAGCATTAGCCCCCCCCACACACGATTCTGTCAACAGACGCATTCGAATTCTCTGCCCAGTCGGCGCCGAGTGCGAAGTTACGTCGTGTTGTTGCGCGCTTTGAGGGCGTGATGCGCAGCTGAATTGGCCGAGCGTCGGTCGTCGGTGACGACGCCCGCAGATGCGGCCTACGCCGTGACTTGGGCGGCTTCGAGCGCTTCGCTGAGGGCCTTGAGGGTGACGGGCTTGCTCAGAAAGAGCGCGGGCTCGACGCTGGTCAAGACGCCGCTCAGGTCGAGGTCGGCGTAGCCGCTCACGAGCACGATGGGCGCGGTGAGGCCGCGGGTGCGGAGCGCGCGGGCGAGGGCCACGCCGTCCATCCGGGGCATGGCGATGTCGGTGATGACGGCCACCGGGCGAAGGCCCTGCTGGAGGTAATCGAGCGCCTCTAGGCCGTCGTGGGCGACCCGGGTCGCGAACGATTCGCGTTCGAGCATCCGTTGGAGCACCCGGGCTACCGCGGGCTCATCGTCGACCACCAGCACGGTGCCGCGACCCCCTCGGCCCCGCGCCGTCTCGGGCGCCTCGGCCAGCGGGAAGAGCACCGTCATGCGCGTACCCTGACCCGCCTCGGTCTCGACTTGCACCGCGCCCCGGTGGCTCCGCGCGATGCCCAAGACTGTCGACAGCCCGAGGCCGCGCCCCGTGCCGCGGGTGCTCACATACGGCTCAAAAACCCGCGGCAACAGGGCCTCGGCGATGCCCGGTCCGTCGTCGCTGACGGTGACGTAGCCGTACGCGCCCTCGGGCAGGCCGTCGTCGTAGACGCAGCGCGCGAGGGCCTGCCGGTCGACAAACCGGTGCCCCGTGCTCACCACCACCCGACCGGGGCGACCCGCGAGGGCGTCGGCGGCGTTCAGACAGAGGTTCATCACCACTTGCTGAAACTGGGTGGGGTCGACAAGGCACGGCGGGCAGCCCGCCTCGTGCTGCATCACCAGCTCGCAGCTCGGAGGCACCGCGGCCCGAAGGAGCCGAACATTCTGCGCCGTGAGCCCGGCCAGATCGACCCGCCGCGGGGTGCTCACCGAGCGGCCTGAGTACGCCAGCATCTGCGCAGCGAGCTCGGCCGCCCGGGCCGTCGCTTCGAGCGCCTGGGCGTGGCTCTCTTCGAGCCCCGAGCGCGCCGGGAGCTCGCCCTGCATCAGCTCAAGGTTGGCCGCGATGATGGTGAGGAGGTTGTTGAAATCATGGGCCACCGCCCCGGCCAGGAGCCCCAGGCTCTCGACGCGTTGGGCGTGTTGGGCGCGGGCCTCTTGGGCGCGCTCGCGGGCCTCCTGGGCACGCCGCAGGCTCACGTCTTCGACCCGTTCGAGCAGCGCCGCGGCGCGCCCCTCGGCGTCGCGCATCACCGTCACCGCGCTGCGGGTCTCGATGGCGTGGCCCTCGCGATGCAGAAAGTGCCGCGCGCACTCGAAGCCCGAATGCCGCCCCGCCCGCGCCTGGGCCATCTCGGCGCGCGACGCGGCGCGGTCGTCGGGGGCCATGAAGTCGAAGATCGAGCGGGTCGTGAGGGCCTGGCTCTCGTAGCCGAGAAGCTCCGCGAAGCGGCGGTTGGTGCGGGCGACCATGCCGTCGGGGGTGAGCAAGAGGAGCCCCGTCGGCGCGAGATCGAAGACCTCGGCGAAGAGGGCCTCGGACTCGGTGCGCGGGTCGAGCATCGTTGGCAGCCGCGACTCGACGGTCGAGATAAAGCCCTTCAGCGCGCCGTCGGCGTTGCGCAGCGCGCGGAGGTAGACGCGACACCACACTGTGCTGCCGTCGGCGTGAAGGTAGCGCTTCTCAAGGGTGGCCTCGTCGCTCTGGTGGGCGAAGATGGGCCCGAGGGCGAGGGCCTCGCGCGAGAGATCGTGCGGGTGCGAGAAGCTCGAAATCGCGCGCCCCTGGAGCCCGCCGGGCTCGTAGCCCAACATGGCCTCGAAGGCCGGGTTGGCCGCCACGATCACCGCGTCGAGGCCGCAGCAGGCGAGGCCCACGGGGCTGTCGTGGAGCATCGATAGGGTGTGCCGAAGCGCCTCAAGCGTCGACGCGTCGAGGCCCGCGATCTCGACCTGAGAGGCCCGACGCACCACTCGCTCTGAAACCGTCGCCATCAAGTCGCCACAATTCTTTCGTCGCACCGCCGCGGCGCGAACCCGAGAGGCGCCACACCCGTACCGCACCCTCGCTCCAGACACTACCCCCCAGCTGGAGCGTAATGAACCCCTCGTACACCCCCACCGTCTCGACGCCTCCGCCACCCCTCACGCGGGCCCTCGGCACAGCGCTGGCCGGGAGCGCGCTCTTCGGTCTCGCCACGGGCCTCGGCCACACGCCCCGGGCGATGCTGGCCTTCGGGCTCGCCGCCCCGGCGCTCTTTCTCGGGTCCGCGGCGCTCGCCCTGCCGCCGCTCTGCCTCGCCGTCTCTGCGTCGCCGCGGCCGCCGTCGATCGCCTCGGTGGTGCGCGCGACCGGCGAGACCCTCGGGCTCCTCGGGGTGGCCCTCGCGGGGCTCGCCGCGCCGGCGGCCTTCTTCTCGGTCACCATGCACACCCGACACGCGCCCGCGCTCCTGGTCGTCGCGGTGGTCGTCGCGGGCGGGGTCGCGCTCCGCAGCCTCTCGAAGCGGGTCTTTGTTGACACTCCGTCAACACTCTCATGGTCGCTCGCCACAGGCTGGAACGTCCTCGCCGTCGTGCTCGGCCTCCGCGCCCTCGTCCGTCTCGGCGACGCCCTCTCGGGGGTGCTCCGATGAGCGCCGCGCTCACCGCGCTCGCCTCCGAGGGGCTCAGCGTTGCGCCCCGGGTCACCGCCGCGCAGCCGCCCTCACCGCGCGTCGACCCGCCCGGGCGCCCGCACGCTGACCTCCAAGCGCCCGCCGAGGCCCTCGACGGCGCCCTCGACGCCACCCCAAGGGTCACCCCGAGCGACGCTCCGCGGGTCACTCCAAACTACACCCCAAGTGACGCTCCGAGTGACACCCCAAGCGACGCTCCGAGCGACGGCCTTGAGGGCGCCCCCGACGACGCCGTGCCGAGCGCGTTGACCTGGGTCGAGCAGCTGCTCCGTGCGCCTGGCGCGGCCCTCGGCGCGCTGGTCGACAGCCCCGAAGGAGCCTCGCCTGCGACGCTCCGAACCCTGGTGCTCACGGTGGCCCTCGGGGCGGGCTTGTTCGGCGGCGTGCTCGGCGCCGCCCGGGGGCCGCTCCAGAGCCTCGCGGCGGGCGTGAAGTTGCCGGTGGTGCTGCTGGTGACCTTGATGGTCTGCGTGGCGCCCTTTGTGGCCCTCGCGCGCATCGCGGGCACCCGGCTCACGGCGGCCTCGACGGTGTCGCTCGTGTTGGGCGCCTCGGCCCGGCTCGCGCTGGTGCTCGCGGGGCTCGCGCCGGTGCTGTGGCTGGTCGCCTCGGAGGTCCGCTACCACAGCATCATCGTGACCGCGGTGGCGGCCTGCGCGGTGGCCGGGGCGGCGGCGCTGCGGTTCTTGTTTCAAGGGCTCGAAAGGGTGAAGGCGCCGCTGCGGGTGGGCCTCGCCTGGGTGCTCCTCTTCTCGCTGGTGGGCGCCCAATCGGGGTGGTGCCTTCGGCCCTTCGTGGTGCGCCCCCGCACGGCCTCGCCGCCCATCGTGCGCGCCCTCGAGGGCGACTTCTTCGAGGCCATCTCGGGCTCAGCCCGCGCCGCCGTGGGCCGCTACGACGCCCGCTCGGCCCTCACGCCGCGGTGACCCATGCGCCCCCTCGAACTCGTCGCCCTCTACCTCGCCTTCGGCATTGTGTTGACACTCCGTCAACATCGCCGCGAGGCGCCCGCGCTCACCCTCGCCGATCGCCTCATCGGGTGCCTCCTCTGGCCTGTGGGGTTGCCGCTCCTCTTCGGGCGGAGTCGCGCTGTGCCCGCGCGCGGCGCGGCCTCGATGCGCGCGCACGCCTCGCTCGTGGCGGCGGTGCGCGAGGCCCGTTCGCGCGGGGTCGACGCCCGGCTCCTCACGCTCTTGCCCGACGACGCGCTCTTGCACCGCATGGCCCTTCGGGTCGAGCACCTTGAGGGCACCCTGGCCGAGCTCGACAAGGTGCTGGGGGCGAGAGACTTCGACCGCGCCCGCGCCGCCGAGGCCCTCTCGCGCGCCGAACGTGAGGGCCGCGACACCGCCGGGCCCCGCGAGGCCCTCGACACCATCGCCCGGCTCGAACGGAGGCGCCTCCAGACCCTGCACGCCCGCGACGGCCTGGTCGCCCTCGCGGGGCGCCTCAGGATGCTCGCCACGGCCCTGCGCTTCGCCGAACACGACGCCCACCCAGGCGTCGACGAGGGGGCTCTCAGGGCCGAGCTCGAAGCCCGGCTCGAAGGAGTTGGCGGAGCCCTGTCAGTTGCAGATACCCTCTCGCCACCCGAAGATGCCTGCGCGACTGCTCGTGGTCGATGACGACCCGCACCTCCGAGACGTGGTGTCGTACGCCCTGGCCCGCGAGGGGCACCAGATCACCCTCTGCGCCAACGGCCGCGAGGCCCTCGACGCGCTCAACCTCGACGAGGCCGCGCGCCGCTTCGACCTCGTGGTGCTCGACGTCACCATGCCCGAGCTCGACGGGCTCGAGCTCTGCCGCCGCATCAGGGCCTCGGCCCAACGCGCCCTGCCCATCGTGTTTCTGTCGTCGCGCGATGAAGAGATCGACAAGGTGCTCGGGCTCGAGCTCGGCGGCGACGACTACCTCACCAAGCCCTTCTCGGTGCGCGAACTCTGCGCCCGGGTGAAGGCCGTGCTGCGCCGCGCCGAGCAGCGCGAAGCGCCCCCCGCGACCCGCGAGGCCAAGCGGCTCAAGCACGGGCGGCTCTGCGTCGACCTCGACCGGCACACCATCGATGTTGACGATGTCAACATCGCCCTCACGGTGACCGAGTTCGGGCTCCTGGTCTCGCTCTTAGAGCGCCCGGGCTTTGTGTTGACGCGCAGTCAACTGATGGAGCAGGCGTACGCCTACGACAACCTCATCACCGAGCGCACCATCGACACGCATGTGAAGCGGGTGCGGAAGAAGTTCAGGCACACGGGGCTCGACCCGATCGAGACGGTTCACGGTGTTGGCTACAAGCTCAGGGTCTGAGGGGGCCTCGTGGTGGGGGCGGCGCCGCCGGGCCCTTGTCAGCGCCTTGCGCTCGATCAGGGTGCGGCTCGTGATGGCCAGCGCCCTGGTGGCCCTCGTGCCCCTGGTCGGGCTCAGCTTCGCGCGGGTGTTCGAGCGCGAGCTGCTCAGGGCCGAAGAAGAGGGCATGCACGTCGTCGCGGTGAGCCTCGCGGCCTCGCTGGGCGCGGTCGAAAACCTTGACACTCCGTCAATCCGTGCCGCCGCGAACGCCGCGGCGCGACGCTTGGGGGCCCAGGCCTGGGTGCTCGACGGCGAGGCGCGGGCGGTGATCGACACGGGGCCCGAGCGGGTGCGGCTGCTCACCCGGGGGCGCATGCTGCTCGCCTCGGCGACCCGCGAGGTGGCGGTGACCTCGTACGGGAGCGCCGTCGAGCCTGCGGCCCTGCGCGCGCGCCCCGAGGTCGCCCGGGCCCTGGCGGGGCACCCCGCGGTCACCTACCGGACGTCGCCCACGGTGCGCGGCGTCAGACTCTACGTGGCCGAGCCCATCGTGGGCCCCGACGGCGCGCGCCGCGGGGTGGTGTACCTCGCCCGCAGCACCTACCCCGTGCTGGTGTCGCTCTACCGCGTGCGCAACGCGCTGGTGAAGCTGACCCTGGTGTCGATGCTCGTGTCGGTGCTGGTGTCGGTCTTCCTCGGCTACACCATTTCGCGGCCGCTGCGGCGGCTCCGCGAGGGGGCTCAGCGCATCGCGGCGGGCGAGCGCGGGGTCGCGCTGAGGCCCCAGGGGCACGACGAGATCACCGACGTGGCCCGGGCCTTCGACCAGATGGCGCGCGAGCTCGACGCGCGGCTCTCGTACATCTCTGACCTCGCGGCCAACGTCTCGCACGAGTTCAAGACGCCCCTCGCGTCGATCCGCGGGGCCGCCGAGCTGCTCGCCGACGGGGCCGCCGACGACCCCGCGGCGCGCACCCGCTTTCTCGACAACATCGTGAGCGACACCGAGCGCATGAGCCGCCTCGTGTCGCGGCTCCTGGAGCTGTCGCGCATCGAGTCGGCCGCAGAGCCGCGGGTCCCGATCGCCGTCGACGCGTTCTGCGAGGCTCTGGTGGCGCGCTACGCCGCGCAGGGGGTCTCTCTCGTTTGGGCCGCGCCCCGCACGAGCCCCGCGCTCCTCGCGGCCCCGGCCCAACTCGAAACGGCGCTGCGAAACCTCATCGACAACGCCCTCCGTGCGTCGCCCTCGTTCGGCTCGGTGAGCCTCACCGTCGCGCACCGCGACCGCGGTTTTCGCTTCCACGTCGACGACCAGGGGGCGGGCGTCTCTGAGGCCAACCGCGCGCGTCTCTTCGAGCGCTTCTTCACCACCGAGCGCGGCGCCGGCGGTACGGGCCTCGGGCTCAGCATCGTCAAGGCCATCGCCGAGAGCCACGGCGGCACCGTCAGCCTCGACCCCCGCCCAGGGCCCGGGAGCCGCTTCACCCTCAGCCTCCCCGAGCACCCCGAAGACACCTGAGCGCCCGAGAAGCGCCCGAGACGCAACCTCGCGGGGCCGCGCGACGACAACGCGCCCCCATGCGAACCCTGCCCACGCTCATGCTCTGCCTCGGAGGCTGTGTCGGCTACGAACTGCCCCCCTCGGAGGCCCCCCGCGACGCGGCCCCGCGTCTCGATGCGGGACGATTTGACAGTGTGTCAAACATCGCCCTCGACGGCCTCGACGCGTCGTCGCTGGCTGACGGCGGCGCGGCGGCCCCGCGGCGGGTGCCGCGCACCTTGGGCTTGCGGCTCACCGACTGGCCCTGCGACGCGCCCTTGGCGTTGACCCTCGGGGCGCCCACCCAGACGCTGCGCGCGATGCTCTTACGCGGGCAGACGCCCGAGCCCGGCACCCGCAACGTGATCTCGTTCGAGCGCCGCTGTGAGGGCGCGACCTTACGGCTCGACCTTCGCGAACCGCTCGCCCCGCGCACGGCGTTGACGCTCACCGACGGCGCCCGCGACCTGGCGCTTGAGGTGCTGGCTCCGGCCTTGAGCGAGCCGCGCTTCGCGTGGGTCGACGATCGCCGCGCGTCGCAGCTCTTTCTCCGCGCAGACCGCGCGCTCCGACCCGGCTCGCTCGCGCCCTCGCGGGTGACCTTGCGGTGCAGCGGCCGCCCGCTCGACCTCAGCGTGACGGCCACGCCCTGGGGGCTCTCGCTGGCGGCGCCGTCGCTGACCCAATGCCCCCCCGAGGCTCAGGTCACGGTGAGCCTCGAAGCCGCCGCCGTCACGGCCGAGAACGGGCAGCCGAACCTCGACCAGCGCCTCGCCCTTGGGGCGCCCGCGAGCGAGACGCCGCGCTTCGACGTCGCACCGCGGTGCGTCGGCGACGAGCGAAAGATCTCGCCCTTCTGCGTGCTGAGCGTCGGCGCGGGGGTGGTCTTGCGCGGCGCGGTGGTGGGCGCGGCGGTGCTTGAAATTACGGCTCCGGCGCGGCTCTCGTGGGCGCGTTGGGTGCTGGCCAGCGGCCCCTTCTCGGTGCAGCTCGATCGCCAGGGGTGGCCCGACGCCGAGCGCCTGGGGAGCCTCCGGGTGAGGCTCCTGCGAGAGGCCCCGGCGGGGGCCGAGACCATCGAAATCGGTTCGCTCTTGTTGGCGCCGCGGGAGCCCGCGTTGCAGCTCCGCGAGGCGCTCTTTCGGGCCCGAGGCGGGGCCGCGGGTGACTACCTTGAGCTCTTGAACCTCGGCCCGGGGCCGCGGTCGCTCGACGGCGTGACGCTCCTGGTGGGCGCGACGCGCTACCCGCTCGCCCGGGGCTATCGGCTTGAGGCCGGGCAGCGGGCGGTGGTGACGTCGACGCGGTACAACCCCCGCGGAGAGCCCGCGTTGGGGGTCTCAGGGCTCGCCTCGGGGGCGGTCTGGGTGCCCGTCTCGGGGCTCGCGCTGCGCGACGGCGGGGCCGCGGTGGCCCTGGTCGACGCGGCGGGCGTGGTGCTCGCGGCCTTGCCGGGTGATCGGTTGTTAGGGGCTCCGCGCGAGGGCGTCGGGGTCACCTGGCAGGGCGCCGGGCTCGACGTCACCGACCCGGCGGGGTGGGGCGACGACCTCGAAGGGCGCAGCACGCCCGGGTACGCCGGGGCGGGCGAGGTCTCAGCGACCGAGCCTTCGGCGGGCGCTCAGGGGCAGTAAGCTTGGCCCCGAAACGGGTTCGGGCGACACGCGTTTCGTTGCGGAATCCATTGGTTGAACACCGTGGCGTAGTTGGTCGGGTGACCCGGGCGCCAGATGCCCCGCTGGTTGGCCCGGGCCTCGGCCTCGGCGTAGAGCAGCGACGCGTGGATGGCCCCCGGCGCGCAGCCGAAATCGGTGTAGTAGGCGCTCCACCCGTCGCGCACGAGGCGGGTCTGAAAGAGCTCGCCGTCGGCAAACACCAGCGCGAGGGTGCGCCCGAACTGATCGGTGGCGGCCTGCCCCGGCCGGTTCGCGTTCTCTTGCGGCGCGATCACGAACTCGCGCGCCTCGTGCAAGATGCGATCGACCTGCTGCGCGGTCACGACCCCGAACTGGGTCGTCTCGGTGCCGTGCGACTCTTCAGTGTTGACCCACAAAAAGCGCACCGTGAGCTCGCCCACGATGGGCCAGGTGAAGTGCGACGTGTCGCCGTCGACGGTGCGGATGAGCTGCACCGTGCGCGGCTGAAGAAAGCCCGCCGGGAGGTTTTGCGGCGTGATGCGGGGCGGCGCCGGGCAGCCCGAGTCGCGCACCGGGGGGCCGCTGTCGACGGGCCCTGCGACGTCTTGCGGGGCCACCCCGGCGTCGACCGCGTTGCCCGTGTCTTGGCCGCCCCCGAGGTCGCTCGGGCCCGCGTCAGAGCCGCCGCCGCCGTTGTTGCTGCTCGCGCCGCACCCCGCCACCGCCAGCGCGCAGAGAGAGACACCGCAGAGGGCCGCGAAGGCCCGTCGAAATCGATTCGTCATGGGTCGATCCAAGAAGCGCCCCGATCGGTCGAGCGACGCCCACGGGGCGGCTCGCGATCGCGGCAAGTCATCGCAGAGTATGGCGAGCGCCGCGGCCAAGACACAAGCTTCACGGCGCGATTCGGCGAGGTGACAGTGTATGTCAGATCGAGGGGCGACGCGCCCGGCGCGGCGTGGCACCATCGGCGCGGCGATGACGAGCTTGCCCTTTGCGAAAGCCCCCGTGCTCGATGGCGCCGCGGTCACCGTGCGGGGGGCGGTGCGCAACGTCACGTTTCGCTCGGATGATTTGAGCTTCAGCGTGGTGCGCCTGGTGGCCGTCGACGGAGACGAGGTCACGGTGGTGGGCCCCCTCGGCAACCTCAGCCCGGGCGAGTGCGTGCGGGTGACCGGCACCTGGGAGCAGCACGCCACGCACGGGCCGAGGGTGCGGGCGCAGGCGGTGACGCCCGAGCTCCCGCGGACGCCCGAGGGCATCGAGCGGCTTTTGGGGTCGGGCTTCGTGGCCGACGTGGGCCCGACCCTCGCGAGCCGCATCGTTCAGCGCTTTGGGAGCGCGACCCTCGACGTGATCGCCGACCACCCCAAGCGCCTCAGCGAGGTCGAGGGCATCGGGCAGAAGCGGGCCGAGCGCATCCAGGCGGCGTTTCAGGCGCGCCGCGCCGAGGTCGAGAGCAAGGCCTTTTTGCAGGGCCTCGGGCTCGGCCCCGCCCTCGCGCGCCGGGTGTGGGAGCGCTTCGGCACCGACACCGCGACGGTGATCCGCGAGAACCCCTATCGCCTCGCCGAGGAGGTCGCGGGCATCGGCTTTCTCACCGCCGACAAGGTGGGCCGCTCGGTCGGCATCGACGACCACGACCCGCGGCGCATCGCGGGGGCGACGCTGTTCTTGCTGCTCGAAGCCATCGACGAGGGCCACGTCGGGGTGCCCCCTGACGAGCTGGGTGTGCTCGCCGATCGCTTCGGCATCGCGCGGAGCCATGTGCTCGAAGCCCTCGACCAGATGGTGGCCCGGGGCACGGTGGTGCGCGACCGGGGGCTGGTGTATCCGCCGCCGCTCTACGAGGCCGAGCGTCGCCTCGCCGAGGCCCTGGTGGCGCGGGTTCGCGCGGGGGTCGGCGAGGTGCCGGCCGCGGTGATGACGGCGCCGCGGGTGGTCGAGGCCCTCGCGGCGCTGCACCCGACGCAGCGCGAGGCCGTCGAGGCGACGCGTCGCGCGGCGGTGGTGGTGCTCACGGGGGGCCCGGGTACGGGCAAGACCACCACGGTGCGGGCGATGGTGGCGCTGCACCAGGCGGCGGGTCACAAGATCGTTCTTGGCGCGCCGACGGGGCGGGCGGCCAAGCGCTTGAATGAGGCCACCCGGCATCCGGCGGCGACGCTCCACCGCATGCTCGAATGGATGCCCCGTTTGGGTCGCTTCGCGCGCAACGCGTCGAGCCCGCTCGACGCCGACGTGGTGCTCGTCGACGAGGCGAGCATGGTCGACGTCCAGCTCGCGGCCTCGCTCGTCGGCGCGCTTCGCCCCGGCGCGCGCCTCATCTGGGTGGGCGACGCCGACCAGTTGCCCCCCGTGGGGCCGGGCACGGTCTTGGCAGATCTCTTGTCATTTCAAGGAGTTGTCTCGGTTCGTCTGACCGAGGTGTTTCGTCAGGCGAGCGCCAGCGCCATCGTGCGAGGGGCCTACGCGGTGTTGCGGGGTGAGCCGCCTCAGAGCTCCTCGCCGCGCCCTCGGCCGATGCCTGGGCAGCCGCCCGTGGGCCCCACCGGCGAGCTGTTCTTTATCAACGTCGATGACGCCGAGCAGGGGGCTCGCACCCTCGTCGAGACCGTCGCGCGGAGGCTGCCGCAGTCGTTTGGCCTCGACCCGGTTCGTGACGTTCAGGTGCTCGTGCCGACGCACCGCGGGCCGCTCGGCGCGCAGAGCCTCAACGAGGCGTTGCAGCAGGCGCTCAACCCGAGCGGCCCGCGCAACAAGCGCGGGTTTGCCGCGGGCGACAAGGTGATGCAGCTCAAGAACGACTACGACCTCGACGTGTGGAATGGTGACGTCGGCACCGTCGCGAGCCTCGACGCCGAGGGCCTTACGGTCATCGTCGACGGCCGCGAGGTGAAGTACACCGCGACGAACCTCGACGCGCTCGCCCTGGCCTACGCGGCCACCGTGCACAAAGCCCAAGGCAGCGAGTACGACGCCGTGGTGATCGGGCTCCACACGAGTCACTTCACGCTGCTCAACCGCGCGCTGCTCTACACGGCCATCACCCGCGCGCGGCGCCTGGCGGTGATCGTGGGCAGCGAGCGCGCGCTCCGCTTCGCCGTGTCGGCCATGCGGGTGGTCGCGCGGCACGGGGCGCTGAGAGAGCGCCTCGTCGCGCTGTCTTCCGAAGCGACGTGACGCGAGCGCCCTTAGGGCTGGGGCGGGGGCGCGGAGGTTGCTCGGTCGCGGGCGGACATTCACACCGCACAGATGTCAGTGATGTGTGACAGGCGCGGCGTCCGCGGTGTGGTCGCGTCATCGCGGGGGGCCGAAGCGCCGTGGTAGAGCCGTGTTTCTTGTGGTCTCTGCACCACGCATGGAGGAACACGGTGAAGACGAACTGGGTGAGGGCCCTGGCCTCGGGGCTGATTCTTTCGAGCATGATGGCCGGCTGCGGCGACGACGCCACGACCCCTCCGGCGACCGATGCCGGCGCGGTCGACAGCGGTGCGGTCGACAGCGGCGCGGTTGACAGCGGCGCGGTTGACAGCGGCGCCGTCGACGCGGGCCGCGCGGATTCAGGGCCGACCGACGCGGGCGCGACCGACGCGGGCGCAACCGACGCGGGGCCGACCGACGCGGGCGCGGCCGATGCGGGTCGCGGTGACGCGGCGGTGGCGGCGTTGCAGACCTCGGGGGGCGTCTCGCGGGTCGCCACGACCGCGGCGCCTGCCGAGGGCACGGCGATCTTCCTTCGGTTGCGTACGGCCGCGGGGGCGCCTCCGACCGGCGCCACAGCCGTGAGCGTCACCGGCCCCACCGGGTGGAACGGCGGCATGCCCTTCACCTTCAACTACCCCGCCAACGGCAACTTCTTCGGCACCTACCCCGCCATCGCGCCGGTCAACGGGATGTACACCGTCTCGATGACCGTCGACGGCGCACCGGTGACGTCGAGCTTCGCCCTCAACACCGCCGCGACGCCCTTGCTCGATCCGACCGGCACGGTGACCGTCACCAACGCCAGCGCCACAGGGCTCACGGGCACCTGGGCCGCGGTGCCCAACGCCGTCTCGTACCGCCTGGCCGTGCGTGACACCAGCACCACACCGCCGACCCTGGTGGGTTCGACCCGGGTGACCGCCACCACGGCGACGCTCTCGGGCCTCACCCTCGACACGACCCGCACGAACTACGACGTCGAGGTGCTGGCCTACACCACCAACCTCGCCATGCCCGACGTGGCCGAGCCGCCGTCGCCCTTCAATGTGTCGTTCCGCCGGGTGCCGCTGACCTTCGGCGGCGGCGGCGGCATGGCCGTGTTGCAGTCGTCGGGGGGCGTCTCGCAGACCGCCTCGACGCTCACGCCCACCCTCGGCACCGCGGTGTTTCTGCGGCTCCGCACCGCCGCGGGGGCCGCGCCCACGGCCCCGGTCACCGTCACCGTCACCGGCCCCGGCGCCGGCACCCCCCTCGGGTGGAACGGCGGCATGCCCTTCACCACCACCTATCCCGCCAACGGGGCCTTCTTCGGCGCCTACCCCGCCATCGCCCCCGCGAACGGCAACTACACCCTCGCGGCCACCCTCGACGGCGCCATGGTGAACTCAAACTTCACCATCGACACCGCGGCCCCGCCGCAGCTCGCTCCCACCGCGAGCGTCACCCTCAGCGCCATCACCACCGCGGGCCTTACCGCGACATGGCCCGCCGTCGTGGGCGCGGTCTCGTACCGACTCGGCATCCGAGACACCAGCACCACGCCCCCGACCCTGGTCGCCTCGACCCGCGTCGCCACCACCACGGCGTCCCTCGCGGGGCTCACCCTCGACCGCACCCGAACCACCTACGAGGCCGAGGTGCTGGCCTACACCACCAACCTCGCCGTCACCGATGTCTCGGCCCCGCCGTCGCCCTTCAACGTGTCGTTTCGCCGTGTGCCGGTGGCGATTCCGTGAATTTCTGAGTTAACACAAGCGCCGAGTCCGCGTCGCGGGGGGGTAAGATGTCAGTGACATTTTGCCCCGCCCTCTCGATCGCTTGTGAGATAACGGGAATGTGTGTTACGCGCCCCTCCCGGTGGAGCTGGCGGCACAACACTTGGGGCTTTCGCCCGCCCTGATTTCGCTCTTGTCGCGTCTGCCGACCGGTCTCGCGGTGGTGTCGTCAGACGACACGCTTTGTTACCTCAACGAGCATCTCGGTCGTTTGCTCGAAGTGTCGCCGACTTCATTGGTGGGCAAGCCGCTCACCTCATTGTTGTTGCCGAGCGTCTGGGGCGGCACCGACCCGCTTCAAGTCGAGGGCGAGTCGTTAGAGCTTCGGGCCCGCCACGCCTCGCAAGAGCCCTTCTGGGTGCGGGTCGAATCGCAGCGCATCCCTGCTGAGTTTGTGAGCGCGGCGGGGCTCCGTCTCTTGAGCGTGACGCCGGTGTTGGCCCCTGCGACCGCGCGTCGCGGCGACGTGATCGAGCAGCTCGTCCAAGACGTCTTCGCGCTCTCGCCGATCGGCATGGTGCTCGCATCGCCGCGGGGGTTGTTTCTACAAGTGAATCACTCGCTCGCGAGCATGATCGGGTACGAGCCGGGCGAGCTCATCGGCAAGTCTTTTCAATCGATCACACACCCTGACGACATCGCCAAAGACGAGGCGCTCTATCACGCCGTGTTGCGGGGTGAGCGCACGGGCTTCGCGCTCCTCAAGCGGTATTTGCACCGTCTGGGGCATGTCGTGCCGGTGCACCTCGCGGTCTCGACCATTAAAGACCACGATCAGACCTTGCGGTACTTTGTGGGCATCGTCGACTCGGTGGCCGAGCGCGACGCGCGGCAGAGCTTGCGACAGCGCGAAGAGGCGCGGCTCTATCAGACCCAACGCTTCGAGAGCCTCGGGCACTTCGCGGGGGCGGTGGCGCATGAGTTCAACAACATCCTCTCGGTGATCGTGGCCAACGCAGACCTTGCGCAGGGTGACGCAAAGGTCGAGAGCGAGCAGGCCGACGCCATCGAGCAGATTCGCCTGGCGGCGCAGCAGGCGAGCGAGCTGACGGGGCAAATGTTGGCCTACGCGGGGAGCCCCACGGGCGCCGAGGCGCGGGTCGATCTGGTGACCGTGGTGCGCGAGATGTCGCGGCTCTTGCGGGCCGTGGTGCCTCGCAATTGTGAGCTGGCGTTCGAGCTCGACCCGGGGCCCGTCGAGGTCGAGGTCGACCCGGCGAGGCTCCGTCAGGTCGTGATGAACCTGGTGATGAACGCAAAGGCCGCGCTGGCCTCGATGCCCGGCAAGATTCGCGTCGCGGTGGGTCGCCGCGCCGTCGATGCGCGGTACCTCGAAGGGTGCCTCATGGGCGAGCGGCTCCGCCCTGGGCCTTTCGCGTTGCTCACGGTTGAAGACAACGGGCCCGGCATCGCGCCCGCGGTGGCCGAGCGTATGTTCGAGCCGTATTTCAGCACTCAGGCCAACAGCAGGGGCCTCGGGCTGCCGACGGTGTTGGGGGTGGCGCGGAGCCACCGTGGGGCCATTCGGTGGAGCAGTCATGTGGGCGAGGGGGCGCGGTTTGGCGTGCTGTTTCCGTTGAATGAGGCGGGCCGCGAGGGCGAGGGCGTGGCCCGCGACGCGCCGGTGGTGTTGGTGGTCGACGACGAGCCCGGGGTGCTCAAGGTGGTGTCCCGTCTGCTCGAACGCGACGGGCTCACGGCCACCGCGGCGCGCAACGGTCGCGAGGCCCTCGGGCTGCTTCGTGACGGGCTGCGCCCCGACGCGATGATCTGCGACATCATGATGCCCGAGCTCGACGGCATCGAGTTTGTGCGCGAGGCCCGGGCCCAGGGCCTCAAGGTGCCGGTGATCTTCTTGAGCGGGTTCTCGTCGCGCCCGCTCGATGAGGCGCTTCGACAGCTAGAGCCCTGCCTGTTTCTGCCGAAGCCCGACGGGCTCCGCGAGCTGACCCGCAGGCTGCGGGGCTTGCTCGACGGCGCGCCTTCGTTGTGAGCGCGCGGGCTTCGCGGTAACACTCGGCGCTGTGAAGCGAGCGTCTTGGTCGGTGCTGGGTGTCTCGGCGGTGCTCTTGTCAGCCTGCGCGGCGAACGAAGAGACCGTGGTGGTGCGCGACGCGGGGGCGCGGGTCGACCTCGGCGCGCGGGTCGACCTCGGTCAGGCCCTCGACCGCCCGGTGGCGCCCAGTGACGCGGGCCCGCAGCCGAGCGCAGACCTCGGTCAGAGCCTCGATCGCCCGGCGGCGCCCGCCGACCTCGGCGAGCCCGTCGATCGCCCGGTGGCGCCGCGTGACACCGGCAACGACACGGGCCCGAGCGGCATGGGGCTCTTAGACGTCTACCAAGGCGAGCGCGACGCCGGCGACCCCGCGCCCCGCGACGCGAGCCAGACCCTCAACGGCGCGCCGAGCGACAGCGCCCAACGCTTTCAAGGTACCGAGAGCCCGTCGGCCGCGCCGAGCCTCGTGTACCCCGAAGCCGATACGATGTTGCCGCCCAATCTCACGGGGCTCGAGGTGCATTTTCGGCCCGCCGCGGGGCAAAACCTCTTTGAAGTGTCATTCAGCGGTGATCGCGGCACGCTGCGCTTGTATTCGCCCTGCGTGGCGGTGGGTAACGGGTGCGCGGTTTCATTGAATGAAGCGGCGTACAGCGAGTTCGCGCGGGTGGCGTACCCGAGCGGCAACGTGACGATTTCGGTGCGCGGCGTGGCCCAATCGGGCGGCTCGCTCGGGCGCTCGGCGACCCGCACCGTGCAGGTGACCAACACCGACATCCGCGGCGGCATTTATTATTGGAACGCGTCGGCAGCCTCGATCTTGCGCTTCGAATGGGGGCGCGCCGGGGCGCGGCCTGAGAACTACCTCCAGGGCGACCCTTTCAACTGTGTGGGGTGTCACACCCTCTCGCGCGACGGCACCCGCGCGGCGGTGGGGAGGTTCATCCCCGGGCCTGCGGTCACGCGGATTTATGACGTCTCGTCGCGCAACACCACCAGCGGCGACATGGGCGCGAACTTCTCGACCTTCTCACCCGACAACCGTTACCTGGTGATCTCGAACGGCTCGGCGATGGGGCTGCGCGACGGCACCTCGGGGGCGCAGGTGCCGGGGCTCCAAGAGGGCACCCCGGGCTCGATGCCCGACTGGTCGCGCGACGGGCGCACCCTGGTGATCGCGCGCACCCGCGGCGTAGCGCTCTTCGGCCAGCCCGGTCACAACCCCCCCGGCGACCTCTTCACCCTCACGTGGAATGGCACCGCCTTCGGCGCGCCGCAGCCCTTCGTGATGAGCGCCGGCGGCATGCAGAACCACTTCTACCCCAACATCGCGCCCGACGATCAGTGGGTGGTCTTCAACCGCGCCGAGGGCGGGAGCTATCACAACCTCAGCGCCCAGCTTTGGGCCGCACGGCTCGACCGCTCGCTCGCGCCGGTGCGCCTGCGCCGCGCCGATGGGCCCGACAACAGCGGCAATTCGTGGCCGAAGTTCGCGCCCTTCGTGCAGAGCTTTCGGGGCGAGCCCCTCTTGTGGGTCACCTTCTCGTCGCGGCGCGACTACGGCTTGCGCCTCGTACAGCAGAGCCGCGAGCCCGAGATGCGCACGAGCCAGCTCTGGATGGCCGCCATCAGGCCCGGGGTGCGCAACGGCGACCCCAGCGCGTCGGCCTTCTGGCTGCCGTTTCAAGACATCCGCTCGGGCAACCACATCGCGCAGTGGAGCGAGCAGGTGCAGCGCACCAGCTGCCGCGTCGACGGCGACTGCCGGGCCGGCGAGCAGTGCGTGCTGGTGGGGTTGAGCGCGCAGCGGATGGGGTGCGTTCCGCGTTGACGGTTCGGTGGTGGAGTGTGCTATCGCGGCGCCGAGATGGCGACCAAGAGTGCATGGGGCGGGCGGTTCGCAGAAGAGTTGTCTGAGACCGCCTCGAAGTTTCTTGAGAGCTGGCAGTTCGACCAGCGCCTGGCCGAAGAAGACATCGCGGGCAGCCTCGCCCACGCGGCGATGCTTCAGCACATCGGCGTGCTCTCGGCCGACGAGTTCGCAAAGATCGAGCGCGGCCTCAAGGGCATTCGTGATGACATCCGCGGCGGTACCTTTCAATGGGATCCGAAGCGCGAAGATGTTCATATGAATGTTGAAGCCGAGCTCACGGCCCGCGAGGGCGAGGTGGGCGGCAAGCTGCACACCGGGCGTTCGCGCAACGACCAGGTGGCCACTGACCTCAGGCTCTTCGCACGGTCGGCCTGCGGTCGCGTCGCCGACGCCCTCGACGCCCTCGCCCGCGCGCTGGTGACCCGGGCCGAGGGCGAGGTCGACACGCTCTTGCCCGCGTACACCCACGTTCAGCGCGCCCAGCCCAACCGCCTCGCCCATCACCTCATGGCCTACGTCGAGATGCTGCGCCGCGACCGCGGGCGCCTCGACGACGCCGCCCGCCGCATGAACGAGTCGCCCCTCGGCTCGGGCGCCGTGTGCGGCACGACCTTCGCGCTCGACCGCGCCATGACCTCCGAGGCGCTCGGCTTCGCGCGCCCCACCGCGAACAGCCTCGACGCCACCGCCGACCGAGATTTTGTCGCCGAGACCCTCGCGGCCCTCTCGATCGCGCAGGTGCACCTCTCGCGCCTCGCCGAAGAGCTCGTGCTCTGGTCGACGCAAGAGTTCGGCTTCGTCGAGATGGCCGACGCCCACACCACCGGGTCGAGCATGATGCCGCAGAAGAAGAACCCCGACATCGCCGAGGTGGTGCGCGGCAAGACCGGGCGCGTCGTGGGCGACCTCGTGAACCTCCTGGTCACCCTCAAGGCCCTGCCGCTCGGGTACAACCGCGACCTCCAAGAAGACAAGCTCCCGCTCTTTGACGCCGTCGACACCGTCGCGGCCTGCGCCGCGGTGCTGGCCGACGCCGTGAGCGCCATGCGCTTCAACCGCGAGCGGATGCGCGCCGCCCTCGGGGCGGGCTTTGTCACCGCCACCGAGGTGGCCGACTGGCTCGCGGCGCGGGGCGTCCCATTTCGGCAAGCCCATGAAGTCGCTGGTAAAATTGTCGCCAAGGCCCTGAGCGAAGGCTGCGAGCTCGCGGCCCTCTCGCTTGAGACCTATCAGTCGATCCATCCGATGTTTGACGCGTCGATCTTCTCGGCGCTCGATTTCGAGACCGCGATCGAGCGTCGCGATCTGCTCGGGGCCCCTGCGCGGGCGCGGGTGTTGACCGCCATCGCCGAAGCCCGCGGTCGGCTGAAGATGGGCTGAGCGGCGCGACCCTCGCGGGGCGGCCGGTCGACATGACCAAAGTTCGACCGTGATGACATCGCGGCGGGCTCGGTTGACATGAGGTTCGGGCTTAGGGTGCGATCGGGCGATGAGCATGGCCCCAGCGACCGCCCAGAGCCCGTACCTTGTCGGCCCCTTCGCGCCCGTGCGAGACGAGATCACCGTCGACGCGCTCGCGGTGCTCGGGGCCCTGCCGCACGACCTTCACGGCATGTTTGTGCGCAACGGCGCGAACCCGCGCTTCGCCCCGAAGGGTCGGTACCACTGGTTCGACGGCGACGGCATGGTGCACGGGGTGCACTTTCAGGGAGGCCGCGCGAGCTACCGCAATCGGTACGTGAAGACCCCGGGCTTTCTGGCCGAACAAGAGGCCGGCGAGGCGCTCTGGTCGGGCATCATGGAGCGGCCCGATCTGTCGCGCCGCGGGGGGCCCTTCAAAGACACGGGTAACACCGACCTGGTCTTTCACGCGGGGCGCTTCATGGCGCTGTGGTGGCTGGGCGGCGCGTGTCATCAGCTCTCGCTCCCGGCGCTTGAGAGCCTCGGCGTCGTCGATTTCGGGAGCCCGCTCAAGAAGGGCCTCGCGGCGCATCCGAAGGTCGACCCGGTGACGGGCGAATTGATGTTCTTTGATTACGCCCAACGGCCGCCGTACCTCACCTACGGGGTGATCTCGGCCGAGGGGGCCTTGGTGCGCCAGGTGCCGATCGCGCTCCCCGGGGCGCGGCTCCAGCACGACATCGCGATCACCGCGCGCTTCACCATCTTGATGGATCTGCCCCTCATGTGGGACGCCGCGCTGCTCGCGCAGGGCAAGACCCGGGTGCGCTTCGACACCGCGCTGCCCGCGCGCTTCGGCATCATCGCGCGGCACGGCGACGCGGGCGACCTCCGCTGGTTCGAGGCGAAGTGTTGTTACATGTATCACACCATCAACGCCTGGGAGGAGGGCGACGAGGTGGTCTTGCTCGGGTGCCGTATCGAAAACCCCATGCCCGATCGGGTGAGCGCGCGGGTCATTCCGCGGCTCGACATCCTCGCGCTGGAGCCCTACCTGTATGAATGGCGCTTCAACATGGTGACCGGCGCGGTCAAAGAGCGGCAGCTCGACGACACCATGACCGAGTTTCCGCGGATGAATCAAGAGTACCTCGGGCGGCCCTCTCGGTACTCGTACAACCCTCGGGTGGCGCCCTCGTCTGAGCTCCTCTACGACGGCGTGGTGGCCTACGACACCCTCACGGGGCGCCAGGCGTCGTACACCTACGGCCCGGGCCGCTACGGCGGCGAGGTGGTCTTCGCGCCCCGCGACGGCGCCCGCGACGAGAACGACGGCTACCTCGTCACCTTCGTCAACGACGCCGAAAAGGGGCAGGGCGAGTGCGTGGTGCTCGACGCCCGCGACGTCGCGGCGGGGCCCGTGGCGCGGCTCTGCATCCCGCAACAGGTGCCCGCGGGCTATCACGCGTGGTGGGTGCCTTCGCGGGAGTTTGAGGCCCAACCGTGAGCCCCCGCGGCGAGGTGTTCGTGCTCGGCGGGGCCCAGACCGATTTCGCGCGCAACTGGTCGCGCGAGGGCCTCGGCATGGGCGCCCTCGTGCGCGAGACCGTGCAGGCGACGCTGGCCGCCGCGCGGGTGCGCGCCGAGGCGATCGGGGTGGGCCATGTGGCCAATTTTCTCTCGACGCGGTTCACCGGGCAGGGGCACCTCGGGGCGCTCCTGGTCGACGCCGACAGGGGCCTTTGGGGCTGCCCGAGCAGCGCCCACGAGGCGGCCTGCGCGTCAGGGGGCGTGGCCCTCATGGCCGCGATGGCCGACCTCGAGAGCGGGCGCTACGACTGCGCGTTGGTGATCGGGGTCGAGCTCATGCGAAACGTCAAGGGCGAGGTCGCCGCCCAGTACCTCGGGGCCGCCGCGGCGGTGCCCGACGAGACCGACGGGGTCGCCTTGCCCTGGCCCACGATCTTCTCTGAGATGGGCGACGTGTACGCCGCGCGCTACGGCCTCGCGCGGTCGCACCTGGTGGCTCTCGCGCGAAACGCCTTTTCGAACGCGAAGCGAAACCCCTCGGCCCAGACCCGCCATTGGGTGCTCGAAGACGCGCACTTTGAAGACAATGACCGCGCAAACCCCGTCGTCGCAGGGCGCCTGCGAAAGCACGATTGCAGCCAGGTCACCGACGGCGGCGCCGGGGTTGTGCTCGCCACCCGCGCGCGGGCCGAGGCGTGGGCGCGGGCGCAGGGTCAGCGGCTCGAAGACCTCGCCGTCATCGCGGGCTGGGGCCACCGGGTGGGGCCGCTCAGGTGGCGCGAGAAGGTTGCGCGCGACCCGGGCGAGGGGCTTCTCTTCGGGCACGTCGCGGGCGCCATCGGCGACGCCTTCAAGCGGGCGGGGCTCAGCGGCGTCGAAGACGTCGACGCGATCGAGACCCACGACTGCTTTACGACCTCGGCGTACATGGCCATCGACCACTTCGGATTGACGCCGCCCGGGCGAAACGGCTCCGTCATCGACGACGGCGCGGTGCTTTGGGGCGGTCGCTGCGTGATGAACCCCAGCGGCGGGCTGATGGGCGTGGGGCACCCCGTGGGCGCCACGGGGGTGAGAATGGTGCTCGACGCGGCGCTCCAGGTGACCGGGCGCGCGGGCGCTACGCAGGTCGCCAACGCGCGACGCGTCGCGACGCTGAACCTCGGTGGCAGTGCCACCACCGCGGTCTGCACCGTGCTCGCCCGGGGGCCGCGCGCCCATGCTTGACGCCTACGTGTACGAAGCCGTTCGCACGCCGCGGGGCCTCGCGCGGCCCGGGGGCGCCTTGGTGGGGGTCAAGCCGGTGAACCTCGTGGCAGACCTCATGCGGCGGCTCGTCGCGCGGGTGGGGTTGGCGCCGACGGCCCTCGACGACGTGCTCCTCGGGTGTGTCACGCAGACCGGCGAGCAGGGGGCGAACCTCGCGAAGACCGCGTCGCTCGTCGGCGGCCTCGGGCACTCGGTGAGCGCCGCGACGCTCAATCGGTACTGCTGTTCAGGGCTCGACGCGGTGAACCTCGCCGCGGCCAAGGTGGCCTCAGGGGTCGAGTCGCTGGTGCTCGCAGGCGGCGTCGAGATGATGTCGCGGGTGCCCATGATGTCTGACCGCGGCGCTTGGTACGCCGACCCCGATGTGGCCGCGCAGACGGGCTTCGTGCACATGGGCGTCGCGGCCGACCTCGTGGCCACCCTCGACGGCACCTCGCGCGAAGACTGCGACGCGTGGGCCTTTGAGAGCCACGCGCGGGCCGCCAGGGCCCAACGCGAGGGGCGCTTCGCGCGGGCCATGGAGCCGGTCTGCGACGACCAAGGGGCGACCTTGCTCACGCACGACGAGGCCGTGCGCCCCACGCTGACCCGCGAGAAGCTCGCGTCGCTCTCTCCGGCCTTCGCGGGGGTCGGGGCCGCAGGGGCCGACGCGGTCGCGCTGCGGCGGTATCCGACGCTCTCGGCGGTGACCCATTTGCACACCGTGGCGACCTCTCCGGGGGTGGTCGACGGGGCCGCGCTGGTGCTGGTGGGCAACCGCGCGGCGGGGCGCACCCACGGGCTCAAGCCCCTCGCGCGCATCGTCTCGTTCGCGAACGCGAGCGCCGAGCCCGTGTTGATGCTGACGGCTCCGGCCGACGCGACGCGGCGCGCGCTCGACCGGGCCTCGCTGACCCTCGACGCGGTGTCGCTCTTTGAGATGAACGAGAGCTTCGCCGCGGTGGTGCTGCGCTACCTGCGCGCGCTCAAGCTCGACCCCGCCCGGGTCAACGTCGACGGCGGCGCCCTGGCCATGGGGCACCCCCTCGGGGCCACCGGCGCGATGCTGGTCTCGACCCTCGTCGACGCCCTCGCGCGGACCGACGGGCGCTACGGCGTGGTGAGCCTCTGCGGCGGCGCAGGGGTGGCCTCGGCCACGGTGTTCGAGCGGGCGCCGTTGTGAATCACCCGCAAGCTGCGTAGAAGCCCGCGGCGTGGAGATCGCCGTCAGGGCCTTGGTCAAGTCCTACGAGGTGCCGGTGCGCGGGGCGGGGCTCTCGGCCGCGCTCCGGGCCCTCTTTCATCGCGAATACAAGACCGTCACCGCGGTCAACGGGGTCAGCTTCGACATCGCCGCGGGCGAGCGGGTAGGCTTCCTCGGGCCCAACGGGGCGGGCAAGACCACCACCCTCAAGTGCCTCGCGGGGCTGCTCTCGTGCACCCGCGGTGAGGTCACTGTAGGTGGGTATAACCCATCGAAACGACAAGAAGAATTCCTGAAGAGGGTCACCCTCGTGGCGGGGCAGAAGCAGCAGCTCCTGTGGGATCTCCCGCCCACCGACACCTTCGCGCTGAACCGTGCGATCTACGAGGTGCCCGCGGCGCAGTACCGCGAGACCCTCGACGCGCTGGTGGCGCTCTTGAAGCTCGACGCGGTGCTTCACAAGCCCGTGCGGCAGCTCTCGCTCGGCGAGCGCATGAAGTGCGAGCTCGCGGCGGCGCTGCTCCACAGGCCGAAGGTGCTCTTCCTCGACGAGCCGACCATCGGGCTCGACGTGGTGATGCAGTCGGCCGTTCGGAGCTTCATCAAGGAGTACAACGAAGCGCACGGCGCCACGGTGATTTTGACCTCCCACGCGATGGACGATGTGACCGCCCTCTGCCCGCGGGTGATGGTGATCAACCGCGGCGAGATCGTCTACGACGGGAGCCGCGAGGCCCTGGTCGAGCGCGTCCGCCCGGGCCGAACGGTGAAGGCTCGGCTCTCGGCCCCCGCGCCCGCGGCGCTCGTCGGGGCCCTCGACCGGCGGGGCTGTCTGCGCGCGCACGAGGGCGCGACGTTGACGCTCGAGGTCGCGCGGGCCGAGCTCGGCGAGGTGCTCGCCGCGGTGCTCGCCGAGGCCGCCGTCGAAGACCTCTCGATCGAGGAGCCGCCGCTCGATGAGGTTATGGCCGAGCTCTTCGCGAAGACCGAAGCGCCATGAGCGGGGCGCGGTCATTCATTGAGAAATGGCGCGGTCTTTTGGGCGTCGGGGTGGCCAGCGCGGTCGCATACCGCGGCGAGTTTCTCGTATGGATCCTCACCACCAACCTCCCGCTCATCATGATGGCCTTGTGGACCACCGTGGCCGCCGAGGGCCCCGTCGGGCGCTTCGGTCAGCGCGGCTTCGTGGCCTACTTCCTCGGCGCGCTGCTCGTTCGGTTTCTGAGCGGCAGCTGGGTGGTGTGGCAGCTCACCTGGGACATCCGCGAGGGCGGCCTCGGGCCGCGTCTGCTCAAGCCCATGCACCCCTTCGCGTACTACGCGGGTGAGAACCTCGCGCAGATCCCGCTGCGATTGCTGGTGAGCGTGCCGCTGGTGCTGGCCCTCGTGGTGGGGGTCGGGCCCGCGGCGCTCGGCCATGATTACCGACAATGGCTCTTGTTGCCGGTCTTGCTCCTCGGCGCCTGGCTCGTGCTCTACACGGCCATGCTGGTGGTGGCCTCGCTGGCGCTCTTTGTCGACTCGGCCCTCGCCGTGTGGGAGCTGTGGATGGCCGTCGGGTACGTGCTCTCGGGCTACCTCATGCCCTTCGAGCTCTTGCCCGCGCCGCTGCGGCGGGTGGCGTGGTGGCTCCCGTGGCGGGTCACCCTCGCGCTGCCGCTTGAGACCCTGCTCGGGCTCTGTAGCGTGCGAGAGAGCCTCGCGGGCCTCGCGCTTCAGCTCGTGTGGGTGACGGTCTTCGGGGCGGCGGCGCTGGCGCTCTGGCGCCGCGGGATGCGTCGCTTCGCGGCCTTCGGAGGGTAGCGCCGCGATGCGAAGATTCATTCAAAAGTATTACGCGCTCTTGAAGGTGCAGCTCAGCACCTCGGCGACCCAGGCCGCACAGTACCGGGTCGAATTCCTGATGGGCGTCGCCCTCAGCGCGTTCTGGACGCTCTCGGCCGTCGCGCCCCTGTGGATTCTCTTCCAACAGCGCAGCACCGTGGCAGGCTGGCGCCGCGACGAGGCCCTCGTGGTGGTGGCCTTCTTCACCATGCTCAAGGGCTTCATCGCGGCCTTCCTTGAGCCCTCGGTGAACAACACCGTCGAGCACCTGCGAAAGGGCACCCTCGACTTCCTCTTGCTCAAGCCCGCCGACGCAGGCTTCCTCGTCTCGACCACGCGCCTCGCCCCGTGGAAGGGCACCGACATCGTCGGGGGCCTCGGGCTCCTCCTGGTGGCCCTGAGGGGGCTCGGCCGGTGGCCCGCGCCGACCGCGTGGCTGGCGATGCTGGCGGTGCTCGCGGCCGCGGTGGCCATGCTCCACGCGCTGTGGATCATGGTCGTGGCCCTCGCCTTCGTGACCGTGAAGGTCGACAACCTCACCTACCTCCTCGGGAGCCTCTACGACGCCGCGCGCTGGCCCGCCTCGGTGTGGCGCGGGCCCATGGCCTTTCTGTTCTCGTGGGTGCTGCCGCTCGCGGTGATGACCACCGATCCGGCCCTGGCCGTGCTCGGGCGCTTGCAGCCCGTCGAGGCGCTCCGCGCGGTGACCCTCGCGGCGGCCATGAGCGCGCTCTCGCGGGCTGTCTGGTTGCGGAGCATCACGCGATACACCAGCGCCGGAGGGTGATAGACACAGCACACGGAGGTCGTGATGAGGAGCTGGCAGCGGCTGGTGGTGCTCGCGTTTGGGCTTGTGGCCTGCGGTGACAGCACCGTGGTGGGTGGCAACGTCGACGCGGGGCCTGCTGACCTCGGCGTGCGCGATGTAGGCTTCGATCTGGGCGCCCTCGACGTCGGCGTCGACGCGGGGTCGCCGGTCGACCTCGGCCCCGAGACGGCGGTCGATGCGGGCCTCGACGTCTCGCCGCGCTGCGCGTCGACGCAACAGGCGTGTGACGGCGTGTGCACCGACGTGGGCGAGAACGCGTCGCACTGCGGCCGCTGCGGCAACGCGTGCGCGACAGGCCAGGTCTGCGTCGCCGGGGCCTGCCGCGAGGGCTGTCTCGCGGGCGAGCAGCGCTGCGGCAACCGATGCGTTCGCACCGACAGCGACGTCGCCCACTGCGGCGGCTGCGGCATGGCGTGTCCGGCCAACCAGGTGTGCGTGGCGGGGCGCTGCGGCACCGCGTGCGACGCGCCCGGCTCGCAGGTGAGCGAGTGCAGGGTGAGCGAGAACGAGCGCTACTGCGCTGACCTTCAGAACGACCGGCGCAACTGCGGCCGCTGCAACGCGCTCTGCCTCAACGGGCAGGTGTGCGAGGCGGGCCGTTGTGTGTCGGCCTGCCCAGAGAATCAACGGCGCTGCGAGAACCGCTGCGTCGATGTGAGCACCGACAACGCCCACTGCGGCGCGTGCGGCGTCGTCTGCGGCGACGGGCAACGGTGCGCGATGGGCATGTGCGCCCGGACGTGCCCCGCCGGACAGCGCAGCTGCGACGCGCGATGCGTCAACATCGACGCCGACAACAGCCACTGCGGGGCCTGCGGCACCGCGTGCGGGGCCGGGCAGCGCTGCACCGGGGGCGCGTGCGTGTGCCCGAGCGGTCAGCTCTACTGCAACGAAGCCTGCCGCGATGTTCAGAACGACCGGAGCCACTGCGGGAGCTGCGGCACCGCCTGCGCCGCCGGGCAGGTGTGCCTCTCGGGCCGCTGCCAGGTGCTCTGCCCCACAGGGCAAAGCGAGTGCGGCGGGGTGTGCCTCTCGCTGCCGAGCGACCCGCGCAACTGCGGCGCCTGCGGGCGGGTCTGCGCCCAAGGCCAGAGCTGCACCCAAGGGGTCTGCGCTTGCAACGGCAGCGAGACGCTCTGCGGCGGGGTGTGCCGCGACACGCAGTCCGACGCGGCCCATTGTGGGGCCTGCGGCGCGGCGTGCGGCGCGGGGCAGTTCTGCGTGGCGGGTCGCTGCCAGCTGAGCTGCCCGTCGGGGCAATCGGTGTGCGCCAACGCGTGCGTGACGCTCCAGAGCGACGCCGACCACTGCGGCGCGTGCGGCAACGCCTGCGCCTCGGGGCAGCGCTGCGAGGCCGGGAGCTGCCGATGCGCCACCAGCGAGACCCTCTGCGGCGGCGCGTGCCGTAACACCCAGACCGACGCGGCCCACTGCGGCGCCTGCGGCAACGCGTGCGCGACGGGGCGCTCGTGCGTGGCGGGGGTGTGCCGGCTCGTGTGTCCGACCGGGCGTACGGCGTGCGGCGAGCTGTGCGTCGACCTCACCCGCGACCCGGCCCACTGCGGCGCGTGCGGGGCCGCGTGCAGCGCGGGGCGGGTGTGCCAGGGCGGCACCTGCGTGCTCGATTGCCCGAGCGGTCGCGCGGCCTGCGGGTCGATGTGCGTCGACCTGAGCAGCGACCCGAGCCACTGCGGGCGGTGCGGTCAGACCTGCGGCGGGGGCACCTGCTTCAGCGGCGCCTGCGCGACGGGGCAGAGCTGCTTTGACATCAAGCAACGGCTCCCGAGCGCGCCCAGCGGGTATTACACCGTCGACCCCGACGGCGAGTTCGGCTCGCCCCCGCTGCGGGTGTATTGCGACATGGAGTTCCGCGGTGGCGGGTGGACGCTGCTGGTCAATCACAACGCCGCCGCGGGCTTCTTTGAGACCGACGAGCGAGGCCGCGCCAACAACGAGGGCGACCCGAGCCACGGTCTTTACAGCATCCTCGGGCGTGTCGAACAATTCGCCCGCAGCGGCCAATACGAGTTTCTCTATTGGAACCGCCAATACAACAACTGGCTCATCTCGACCCAGACGACCTCGCCCTTCGACGCGACGCTGGCGGGTCGCTGCCCCACCGGGGCCCGGGTGGTCGAAGGCAACTACACGCCCTCGCTCTGGTGCGGATACACCCCAGGCCCCACCACCTGGTCGGTCATCAACGGCTACGGCCCCAACTGGACGCACGCCGTAGGCCAGTCGCGCATCTACTCAAACTGGCCCCTGGTGTGCACCCACAACGCCGGATACACCTGCAATCACATTCAGTTCTACGTGCGCTGAGCGCCCCCGAGGCACCGACCCCGCGGCCGCGACGGTCTCATCAGACCTACCGATCGGGCTCGCCCTCGCCCCGCACACCTCAAAGAGCGACGGCGGTCTACTTTAAAAACAATCGACCGCCCGCCTCGCCCTTCACTTGAAAGAAGCCGCCACGCTCTGGCGCAGGGTTCATGGGCGCCCGCGCGCTCAGGGCTTCGCGCTCGGAGCCTCGATGGCCACGCTGACCTCGACGGGCTTGAGCACCCGCGCGAGCTCGGCCGGGGCCATCGACACCAGAAAGCCCCGAGACCCGCCGTTGATGTAGATGCGCGGCAGCGCGAAGAGGCTCGCCTCGGCGTACACAGGCATGGGCTTGCGCGTGCCGAAGGGCGAGGTGCCGCCGACCTGATAGCCCGAGTGACGGTCGGCCACCTCGGGCTTGCAGGGCTCGACCGAGCGAAGGCCGAGGGCCCGGGCGAGGGCGCGGGTCGACACCTCGCGGTCGCCGTGCATCAAGACCACGAGGGGCTTGCGGTCTTGATCTTCCATCACGAGGGTCTTGATGATCGCGTGCTCGTCGACGCCCAACTCGCGCGCCGACACGCGGGTGCCGCCGCGGGCCTCGTAGCGGTACAGATGCTCTGCGTAATCAACCCCCTCTGCCCTGAGGAGCCGCGTCGCGTTGGTGCTCGGCACGTTCACTTTGGTCATCGCCGGGCGAAGTGAAGCGTTGCAACGGGGCCCGCGCAAGGGGTTAGATGGTGCCCGAGGCACGAAGCACCCAATGGCAGACTTTGAGTTCACCCAGCTCCTCCCCACAGGGCACCACGACGACACCCCGTACCGTAAGCTTGAGGGGCTCGAGGTCTCGACCTTCGAGGCCGCGGGGCGGCGCTTTCTACGGGTCGACCCCGCGGCGCTCACGGCCCTCACCCGCGAGGCCATGCGCGACATCGCGCACTTCCTCCGGCCCGGTCACCTCGCGCAGCTTGAGCACATCCTCGGCGACCCCGAGGCGAGCGACAACGACCGCTTCGTGGCCCTCGAGCTCTTGAAGAACGCCAACATCGCCGCGGCGGGCGTTCTGCCCGGATGCCAAGACACCGGCACCGCCATCGTGATGGGCAAGAAGGGCCAGCTCGTCTTCACCGGCGGCGGCGACGAGGCCGCCATCGCCCGAGGCGTCTACGACACCTACCAGACCAGCAACCTGCGGTACTCGCAGCTCGCGCCGCTCGACATGTTTCGAGAGGTCAATACCGGCAACAACCTCCCGGCGCAGATCGAGCTCTACGCCACCGACGGCGATGAATATCACTTCATGTTCATGGCCAAAGGCGGCGGCAGCGCCAACAAGTCTTACCTCTTTCAAGAGACCAAGGCGCTGCTCAACCCCGAGTCGCTCAGGCGCTTCGTCGATGCGAAGCTCCGCGCGCTCGGCACCTCGGCCTGCCCGCCCTACCACCTCGCGCTGGTGATCGGCGGCACGAGCGCCGAGTACGCCCTCAAGGTCGCGAAGCTCGCCTCGGCCCGCTACCTCGACCACCTCCCGAGCGAAGGGAGCCGCCTCGGGGCGGCCTTCAGAGACCGCGCATGGGAGGCCGAAGTGCTCAAAATCGCACAAGAAACGACCATCGGCGCGCAGTTCGGCGGCAAATACTTCTGCCACGACGTGCGGGTGATCAGGCTGCCGCGGCACGGCGCGAGCTGCCCCGTGGCGCTGGCGGTGTCGTGCTCGGCCGACCGTCAGGCCCTCGCGAAGATCACCGCCGACGGGGTCTTCCTTGAGCAGCTCGAGACCGACCCGGCGAAGTATCTGCCCGAGGTTCACGACGGGCAGCTCTCGGGCAACGTGGTCAACATCGACCTGCGTCGCCCGATGGGCGAGATCAGGGCCGAGCTCTCGAAGTACCCGATCCGTACGCGGCTCTCGCTCTCGGGCCCCTTGGTCGTGGCCCGCGACATCGCCCACGCGAAGATCAAAGAGCGCCTCGATCGGGGCGAGCCCATGCCCCAATATCTCCGCGACATGATGGTGTATTACGCGGGGCCCGCGAAGACCCCTGCGGGCTACGCGTCGGGCTCCTTCGGCCCCACCACCGCCGGCCGGATGGACAGCTACGTCGAGCAGTTTCAGGCCGCCGGGGGGAGCTTCGTGATGCTGGCCAAGGGCAACCGCTCGCCCGCGGTGGCGGCGGCTTGCAAGAAGTACGGCGGCTTCTACCTCGGCAGCATCGGCGGCCCCGCCGCGCGGCTCGCCAAAGACTGCATCAAGAAGGTCGAGGTGCTCGAATACCCCGAGCTCGGCATGGAGGCCGTGTGGCGCATCGAGGTAGAGCACTTTCCCGCTTTTGTGGTGACTGACGACAAGGGCAACGATTTCTTCTCGGCCATTACGGGCGAGAAACACCTGCCTGTGACGAAGTAGCGTGGGTGTGCAAGGCTGCGGGCGCAAATCATTCACTTGAGTTGCCCCGCGCGATGCGCGAGAGCCCGTCGGGGTTGTCATGGTGTTTGATCTCTCTCGCGGTACGCCCTATGAGCAGCTCGGCGGCGAGGCCGTGGTGCTCGACGTCACGCGCCGCTTCTACGACGCGATGGATCGCGACGAGCCCGCGTTGGCGAGGCTCCACCGGCTCGACGAGGCGGGGCGCGTTCACCCTGAGGCGCGCGAGCGCTTTGGGCTCTTTCTCATCGGCTGGCTCGGCGGCCCGCAGACGTACATGGCCCGGCACGGTCACCCGCGGCTGCGCATGCGGCACGCGGGGGTGACGGTCGACCCCGCGATGCGCGACGCGTGGCTGCGGGCGATGAAGACGGCCCTCGACGGGGCGGGGGTCTCGGGCGATGTGCGCACCTTCCTCGATGAGAAGTTGGCCGACCTGGCAAACTTTCTTCGCAACGACGCGGCCGCCTTTCAAGGTTGAAGAAGCTGTGCCAAGTTCGCGACGGTGAAGCGAACGGTCGTGTGCTTGGGCTTGGTGCTTGGGGTGGCGGCGTGCGGGGGCGAGGCCGCTCCGGTGCAGGTCGACGCGGGCATGACCGCGGTCGATACCGGCGGCAGCGCGATCCCTGACATCCCTGAGATCGAGCCCGACGCGGGGCAGCCCGTCGACGCGCCCATCACGCAAGACGCGGGCAACGCGAGCGATACGGGCAACGCGAGCGATACGGGCAACGCGAGCGATTCGGGCAACGTGAGCGACGCGGGCAACGCGAGCGACGCGGGCAACGCCAGCGACGCGGGCAACGCGAGCGATTCGGGCAACGCGAGCGACGCGGGCGCGGGCTGCGTGTGGCCGCCGCGGTGCGACGGGGCTGCGCCGACGCCTTCGCCGACGACCTCGTGGCGCAACCTCACCACGCGGCTCACCGTGGCCTTAGGGGGGCCGCGGCATCGAGGGCGCGATTTGTTTCTCCGCGAGGGCGACCCGCAGTGGGCCATCGGCAAGTTCGCGTACGGCGCCAACGACGATGACCTCAATGAAGAAGACGTCGAAATCTTTCTTCAACGTAACTGTTCAACGTGGGAGAGGCTGGGCGAAGCGCGCACCACCCGCGACAATCAACACGCCGCCGTCGAGGGTGTGACCGACAACGGCGGCTTTGTGTTCTTTCAGATCCCTCCGAGCGCGCGGCTCGGGGTGGGGCGTCACCGGGTACGCTTCGTCGTGCGGGGCGATCACAGCGTCGCCGATCAGCTGATCGAGGTGCTTCCGGCCAACGGGCGCGTGGTGGTCACCGACGTCGACGGCACCTTGACCGAGAGCGAGACGGCCGAGTGGCGGGTGCTCCTCGGCGGGTCGTCGCCCGCGGTCAACCCCGGCGGCCCCGAGGCGCTTTGGGCCTTGTCGCGCCGCGGCTTCACGATCTTCTACCTCACCGCGCGGCCCGAGTGGCTGACCACCCGCACGCACGAGTGGGTGCGCGAGCGCGCGCTGCCGCCCGGCCTCGTTCACACCATGTTGAACCTCACCGGCGCGACCGGTACGCCCGCGTTCAACTTCAAACGCGACGAGCTCAACGCGCTCCGTACGCGCATGGGGCGCCCGGTCGACTACGGCTTCGGCAACACCGACACCGACGCCCTCGCCTACGAGGCCGCGGGCATCGCGCCGAGCCAGTCGTACTATTACCGCTTCACCGGCGACCGCCGCGGCGGTCAATTGAACAACGATTACCGCGCCCTCGTGGCGCCGCTCTCGATGGGCCCGCTCTACTGCCGCTGAGCCTCGGCTTCGGGCGCATCGCCCGCGGTCTCGGGCGCGTCTTCTGCCTCGTCGCCGCCCTCGAGCGCGTCGTCGTGCGGCAGCGCGGGCACCGTCAGCACCACCGTCGGCAAGCCCGGAACGTTCGCCGCCGTGAAGGCCAACGCGGTCGGCTCTTGCCCGTAATAGAACTCTGACCACTCACCCGCCGTGCGCCCGTGGGCCTCAAGGAGCTGCATCAGCGCTTCGGTGATGGCCCACGCCGCGAGCTGGGTGCGCGGCGAGGGCGGCCGATACCCCCCCGAGCGCAGCGCGCCGGTCACCCAAGCGGCCTGACCCGAGAGCGTAGGCCATTGGTAACGCTTCAACTCTTCAGCACACTTTTGAGGGAGCGCGTCAACGCTGTCGAAGTTCAGCGCGAGGGTTACGCCGCTGAGGATGGTGGTCGGGTCGTCGCCCTGATCGACCATGCTCTCGATCGAGACCAACGCGTCGATGCTCTCGTAGAGCATAAACCCTTGAGAGATGCCGCTCCCGCCCACAGTCTCTAGGATGGCGCCGCGCACCCCATAGGCCGGAATGTCGACCCCGATGCGCTGCGGGCTGATCACCGTAAACCAGGGCTCCAGCATCGCGAAGCGCAGCCCCGTGTGGATCATCGCCTGCGCCGCCGCCGACGAGATGCGACCGTCAAGCAGGTACGAGGCCGTGAGCGCCTCGTTGCCGTCGGCGACCATGTGACCGAGCCGCTCGATCTCGGGCGTAGGGGCCACCACGAGCTTGCAGGTCGTACCCGTCACCGGCGCGAGGGCGCTGCGCAACGCGGCGTCGGCCACCCGCACCGCCGTCGGCGGCTTCTCGTGAACTCGGGCCAAGGCGCGCGAGAGCAAGGTCGCCGCGGTGTCGGGCCCCGAGGCGGCCTCGTGGGCGACGAGGTGCCCCTGTTGGACGATCGCCCAACGCGGCGCGAGGCCCGTCTCGGCGGGCATCTCGTAACAGCCCATGGCCCACTCGTAGCCACGGTTGGCAGGTGCTTTGCGGTCGCGGGGGCGAAGTCCCATAAGCGTGTCGGTGCTTTCTTCAATGAGGACGCAGGGTGTCCGGGCGCCGTCCTGATACCCCAGCGGGTGCGGTTTGTGGGATGTGATTTGCGACCGATGGCGCCTTGAGGGTGCGCAAATCGAGGTAAGCTCCGGGGCGATGAGAGCATGGCGATGGTGGGTGATGGCTTCGCTCCTGGCGGCGGTGCCTGCGTGCAGTGATTCAAGCCCGGCGCCGACCGACGCGGGGGCCGACGCCGCGGGCGACGCGGGGGTCGACGCGGGGGGCGACGCGGGGGCCGACGTGCCCATGAGCACAGGGCCGAGGGTGCGATTTGACATCCCCGCGGCGGGCGTGCCGCAGCCTGGGCAGGTGCCGTTTCCGACGGATTTGTACCAGGGCGACGCTGACGGCACCTTGGTCGAGACCCTCGACGATTGGTCGGCCCTTGGGGTTCGTAACAGCGAGCTGAGCTTCTCAGAGGCGTACGGGTCGATGAACGGCTTCGGGCGCGTCTCGGGCGGGCTCTTCGTGCTCCAGCTGCCCGAAGGCGCCACGGTGACGGTGCCCGAGACGGCGACGGGCAGCGACGCGGCCTACGCGATCGTCGACGTCGACCCGATGAGCCCGGGGCTCGGCACGCGGGTGCCCGCGGCGGCGGGGTATGTGCCCGCGCTCGGGGTGCTCGCGGTGCAGCCCGAAGGCGTCGTGCTCGAAGCGGGGCGGCGCTACGCCGTGGTGGTCACCGCGGGCGTCACGACCTCGGCGGGGCCCCTCGGGCCGAGCGACGCGTTTCGCGCGATTCGCGACGACGTGTCGGGCGCGCGAATCAGCCGCGCGGGGATCTTGTACGGCGACGCGGTCGAGCGGGTGGTGGCCGCGGGCATCGCGCGGCAGCGCATCGCGGGCATGGCGGTGTTCACCACGCAGACCACCGACCGGCAGCTCAGGCGGGTGCGAGACGCCCTCGTGATGGGCCGCTACGGGGCCGCGCCGCAGCTCAACACCGACGCCGCGATGGCCGCGCCCTACAGCGTCGCCCGCTTCGGCGCCGCCGAGCACGCCGGGTGGACGGCCACCCTCGACGCGTGGATGGGCACCCCCCGCCGCGACGCCATGGGCCGCGACCTCGCGGGGGAGCCCAGCAGCGGCGACCCGGCCAACACCGGCGTCGCCCACGACGCCATCGGCGCGGTGGTGAGCGGCACCTTCAACGCGCCCGAGTTTCGCCGCCCGTGGACGGGCACCGCCGAGCGCGACCAGGGCACCATTGCTTTCGATTCTGCGGGCGACGCGCGGGCCGCCAACATGGCCAAGACGCTCCCGCTGACCTTGGTGTTGCCGCGCGCGGCGGCTCCGTCGACGGGCTACCCCGTGGTGATCTTCGGGCACGGCCTCGGCGGGCAGCGCAAGCAGCTCTTCGGCGTCGCCAACGAGCTCGCCCGGGCCGGCATCGCGACCCTCGCCGTCGACACCGCGACCTTCGGTCAGCGCGCCGAGCCGAGCGCGATGTACGCCGCCGATCGCACCTCGCTCTTTCGCGCCGTGGGCACCTACCAAGGCCCCGACGGCCTGCCCGACAACGACGGGTACGACAACACCAATTTCTTCGGCGGCCTCAGCGCCCCGCTGGTGATCCGCGACAACATCCGTCAGACGGCGCTTGATTACGTGCAGCTTCGGCGCCTCGCGGCGAACCCGATGCTCGACCTGTCGAGCGTGGCGGCGCAATACGGCGGCACCGCGCCGCGGCTCGACGGCACCCGGGTGGGCTACATCGGCAACTCGCTCGGCGGCATCATCGGCACGGTCTTCGCGGCCATCGAGCCCGAGGTCAACCCCTTCGTGCTGAACGTCCCCGGCGCGGGGCTGGTGAGCGTCTTGGGGGCCGACTCGCCCTCGATCGGCCCGAACCTCGTGGCCGCCGGCTCGCTGGTGTTTCGGTACCCGCCGTCGGTGCCGGTGAACCGCTGGCACCCGCTCGCGACGCTGTTTCAGGGGCCCCTCGACGGCGCCGACCCGGGGGCCTTCGCGGCCACCGCGGCCTCGCTGCATGATGTGTATTTCACCTTCGTCGACCGCGACCATGTGGTGCCCAATCGGGCCAACGAGCTCCTCGCGCGGGCCATGGGCTTGCCCTTGATCCGCGCCTCGCTCCGCGCCGTCGCGGGCCTGCCGGCGGTCGACGGGCCGGTGCGCGGCAACGCGATGGGCCGCACCCGCGCGGCGATGTTGCAGTTCCCCGCCGGGCACGGGTCGAACCTCTCGTCGCGGTACGGGAGCTTCGTGTTCGCCCCGCCCTTCCCCCGCGAGGCGATGACGTCGCGCTTCCCGATGTTGCCGAGCCCGGTGCGCATCCGCCAGCCCGTGGTGGCCTACCAGCGCAGCGTGGTGAACTTCTTTCGCACCGCATGGATGGGCGCCGGCATGGCCACCATCGACGTCACCGGCATCGACAGCTACGACGACTTCGACGACGACGGCTTCACCGCCGCCGAGGAGTCCTCCATGGGCATGACCGACCCGCTCGACCCCATGTCACGCCCCACGGGCATGGCCCCGCGCACCCGCGACGTGGGCTTCTGAGCCAAACACGTCTTTGACGGGTCCCCCTCAGCGCTCTCTAAAGGCGCTGTAATTTCAAATATTTATGCATTTCACGGCTTGGCTTCGGCTCGCCCAGAGGCGCACCGGGCGCTGCACAGCGCGCCGCGGTCAATGACCCGCGCCGGAAACGCTGCGATTGGCGTTGTTGCGGGCTTGACGCGGGGCCAAGAGCGGGGCTTCGATCGGCCCATGCGATCGCTTCTTTCGTACAGTTTTGTGCTGGCGGTCATCGTGGGGTGTTCGGGGCGCTCGGTGGTGGGCGGCCCCCTCGACGCTGGCGACGATGCGCCCAACGGTGACGGCGGCCTCGACGTCACCCTCGACCGCGAAGACGTGACAACGTCCGAGGCGGCGGTCGACGCGGGCCCTGCCGACAGCGGCCCGGGCGACACCGGCCCCGCCGACGCGGGCCCTGCCGACACGGGCCCGGCTGACAGCGGCCCGACGCGCTGCATGACCAACGACGACTGTCGCGGCAACGAGCTCGGCCTGACGGTGTGCGACGTGCCGACCGGGCGCTGCGTGCTCTGCAGCCCTTCGGCCGACACCTGCCCCGCGGGGCAGTTTTGTGACCCCGGCACCTTTCGCTGCGCGCCGGGGTGCCGCAACGACGAGGGCTGCGCGCCGGGCCTGGGCGACGCGGGCGTGGCCGACGCGAGCCTCGCCGACGCGGGGGCGGGGGCGAGCCGCTGCAACGTCGCCAATCGGCAGTGCGTGCAGTGCCTCCGCGATGAGCACTGCGCGGCGGGGCAGGTCTGCGCGGGCAACCTCTGCGTGCCGGGCTGCACCGAACAGCAAGGGTGCCCGAGCGGCCAGGCGTGTTGCTCGGGGGCGTGTGTCGATACCCAAGCCAACCTCGCCCACTGCGGCGCCTGCGGCACCGTCTGCATGACGCCGAACGGCGCGCCCAGCTGCGCGATGGGGCAATGCAGCGTGGCGAGCTGCACCGGCAGCTTCGGCAACTGCGACAACAACAACGCCAACGGGTGTGAGACCGACACCTCGAACACCGTGACCCACTGCGGTCGCTGCGGCGCCGCGTGCGGGCCTCGCCCCAACAGCGCCGTCAGCTGCATGAACGGCGTCTGCGCCTACAGCTGTCAGCCCAACTTCGCCGACTGCAACAACGACCCCAGCGACGGCTGCGAGGTCGACCTGCGGGTCACGGCCAGCCACTGCGGGCAGTGCAACAACGCGTGCATGGTGGCCAACGGCACTCCCGTCTGCGCGGCGGGCATGTGCGGGCTCGCGATGTGCGCGGCCAACTTCGGCAACTGCGATGGCAACGACGCCAACGGGTGCGAGACCAGCACCACGAACAGCGTGGCCCACTGCGGCCGCTGCGGCAACGCGTGCATGGCGCCGAGCAACGCGAGCGCGACCTGCGCGGGGTCGAGCTGCGGGTTCAGCTGCAACACGGGCTTCGGCAACTGTGACGGCAACGACCCGAACGGGTGCGAGACCAACACCACGAACAGCGTGGCCCACTGCGGCCGCTGCGGCAACGCCTGCCCCACGCCGCCCAACGCCGCGGCGGTGTGCGCTGCCGGAGCGTGCGGTCTCGGCGCCTGCACGACGGGCTTCGGCAACTGCGACGGCAACGGCGCCAACGGGTGCGAGGTCGACCTGCGCTCGAGCGATTTGCACTGCGGGGCTTGCAACAACGTCTGCGCTGCGGGCACGACCTGTGTGGCCGGTGCGTGCGCGCCGCGCCCCGCGGGTGACGGGCGTGACGGCGAGCTGATCGTCACGAACACGTTTGATCTGGGGCAGACGCCGCGCAACGGGCGCACCGTGGGCGACGCGGTGAGCTTCCCCGTTCGGAGCCTCGCCAACAGCACGGTCACCGTGACCGGCACCCCCTCGACGGGGCTCGCCGCGGGCGACGAGGTGTTGCTGATCAACCTCCGGGGTACGTCGACCTCGTTCACCAACGTGGGCCGCTGGGAGACCCGCTACGTCGCCAGCGTCTCGGGCACCACGGTGACCCTCGACCGCGCGCCGGGCGAGACCTTCGGCAACGTGAACAACACCGACCTCACCGGGCAGACGGTGATGATCCAGCGTGTTCCGCAGTATACGCGGGTGATCGTGCGGAGCGGCGGCGTGCTCACCAGCGCGGGCTTCAACGGCACCATCGGCGGCGTGCTCTGGCTGCGGGCGAGCGAGCGGGTCACCGTCGAGGCCGGGGGCGCCATCAACATGAACGGCCGCGGCCTGCGCGGCGGCGCTGCGGGCGCGACCAACGGCGGCGGCGGCGGCGGCGGCGAGTGCTACGCGGGCGAGGGCGGCCGCGGGGGCAACAGCGGCCTCGCAGGCGAGCCGAGCGGCGGCGCGGGTGACGGCTTTCCGACGCCGAGCCTCGGCGGGCGGTGCGCGGGCGGCGGCGGCGGTGACGGCACGACCAACTCCGACGACGGCGCCGGCGGCGGCGGCGGCGGCGGATACGGCGGCGGCGGCGGCGGCGGGGCTGGCGGCTCCGGCTGCGGGGCTGACGGCGCGGTGGGCGGGCTCGGCGGCGAGACCGACGTTCCGGGCGGCGGCGGCGGCGGTTCGACGTGTGACCCTGGCAACGCGGCGCGCGGCGGGGTCGGCGGCAACGCGGGCTCTGCCGGGTCAACGGCGACGTCGAGCAGCACGCCGGCGCCTCCGTACCTCGCGGGCGTGGTGGGCAACGGCGTGCTCGGCGGCGGCGGCGGCGGCGGCACCACCGGCGGCTACTACGGCGGCGGCGGCGGCGGCGGCGGCGGCGTCTCGGGCGACTCGGTGTTTACTCGTATTCTCTTGGGTTCTGGCGGCGGCGGCGGCGGCGGTTCGGGCTTCAACACCAGCGGCGCGGTGGGCGGCGCAGGTGGGGGCATCGTGACGCTGATCTCGCCCTCGATCTCGGTGGCGGCCACGGCGTCGATTACGTCGCTCGGCGTGAGCGGCGGGGTGATCGTCGACCGCAATCGCGGCGCCTGCGGCGGCGGCGGCGCGGGCGGCGCGGTTCGGCTCCGTACGGGCGCGCTCGAGCTCCTCGGCAACGTCACCGCGACGGGCGGGCTGCGGGTCAACAGCGGCGGCTCAGGCGGCGGCGCGGGCGGCGTCGGCCGTGTGCGCCTTGAGGTGACCACGGTGAACGGCAACCCCCGCATGAGCAGCCCCGCCAACAGCGTGCTGTCGTCACGGGTGAGCCCCCTCGCGGGCTCGGTGATCGACGGCCTCTGAGCGACGCCTCCGCGGCGTTGCGTCTCTCTCAAGCACGCAGATCGTGAGGGTGAGGCACCCCTTCGGTGATACCGGAGGGGGCTCAGCCCCCCCATACCTTGAACGCCGATCCGACGCGCGCCGCCGAGGTTCGCGCGAGATCGCGCCGTCGGCTTCGCACTGAAGGCGAGGTTGACATCGCGGTCGGGCCCGATACGCTCCACGCGATGGTGCCTCTCAAAGCGCGCTTTGGAAATCTGATTTCGCATGAACGGTCACTTTGTTTATTTGGTTTCATTGCTGGGTGTTTGCCTGAAATTCGTCGCTCAGATGCGGGTGCGGTCGACGCCGCGTCGATCGACGCGGGTGACGCGTTGCCCGATCTGGTGAGCGAACCGGTCACGGTCGATCAGCCGACGCCCGGCGCAGACCGGGCATGCCCGAGCCCTGAGATTGAGTGCCAGGGGCGCTGCGTCGACCTCCGAGATGACGCCGACCACTGCGGGGCCTGCGGCGTCCGATGTCGGTTTGCCAACGCACGGGCGGCCTGCCAGGGGGGCCGCTGTGTCTTGACGGCGTGCGATGACGGTGTCGGCGACTGCGATGGCGATTCTCAGAACGGCTGCGAGACCAACCTCGGCAACCACCCAGAGCACTGCGCGCGATGCAGCAATGCTTGCCGCTTTGCGAACGCGAGCGCCGTGTGCCGCGGCGGCCAATGCGCCATCGGCGCTTGCAACGAATTTTATCTGAACTGTGATGGCAGCGCGGCCAACGGGTGCGAGATCGACGCGCGTTCTGACTCGCAAAACTGTGGCGCCTGTGGCGTACGCTGCGCGAGCGCCTGCGTAAACTCGGTCTGTCGGTAGCGCCCGGGCGGGCGCCTCAGCCGCGCTGGCGGCGGGCCTCGTAGAGCGCGATGCCGGCGGCGACCGAGGCGTTGAGCGAGGCCACGGGGCCCGCGAGGTCGATGCGCGCCAGGTGGGTGCAATGACTACGAACGAGGCGCCTCAGGCCGTCGCCCTCGGAACCCACCACCAGCACCGTCGGGCCCGTGAGGTCGAGCGTAGGGAGCAGCACCGTGCCCTCACCCGCCAGCCCTACAACCTGCCAGCCCTCTTCGACCAAGGCGGCGAGGGTGCGCGCCAGGTTTGTGACCCGGGCGATGCGCGCGTGCTCGGTAGCGCCCGCGCTCGAACGAACCACCGTGGCGCTCACCGGCGCGGCACGGTCTTTGAGCGTAATCACTCCGTCGGCGCCGAGCGCCACCGCCGAACGCACGATGGCCCCGAGGTTGTGCGGGTCGGTGATCTCGTCGAGCGCGACCAAGAGACCGCGCGAGAGGTCGGGCACCTGCGCGAGCAACCCGTCGAGGTCGAGGTAGGGGTAGTCACCCGCCGCGACGGCGACGCAGCCCTGATGGCGAAGGCCCTCTGACAGGCTGTCGAGAAAGGGCACCGCGCGCACCTCGACGGTGACCTTGCGGTCGCGGGCCGCACGCACCACCGGGCCCTGAGGGCCGCGGGTGTCGTCTTGGGTCACGTAGACCACCGCGAGGTCAGACGGGCGCGCCTGGAGCGCTTCGAGCACCGCGTGGGTGCCGCAGAGATGTCTTTTCACAAGGGCTCGAAGAAGCGAAGGGGAGAGACGAGACCCGGCGCCCGCCCGCGCGGCAGGCGCCTCATAGGCTCACAGGCCGAGATCGCCGAGGTCAGGATCGCCGCCGCCGCCGCCGCCGCCACCGCGGGCCGGGCGCCGCGCCCCGCCGCCGGTCGACGAGTGCGGACGTGACGCCGCCGTGCTCGGGCGCGAACCCGCCGCCGGTGCCGCCGCTGCGGCCGCCGCGGGCGCAGCCTGTGCGGCGAGGAGGGCCTGCGCTTCGGCGCGACGCCGGGCGTCTTCTGCCTCTTGCGCGCGTCGGTTGGCGGCCTCAGCCTCGGCCGCGGTGCGCTGACGCTCTGCCTCGGCGCGGGCCGTCGCCTCGCGAGAGGCCTGCTCTTGCTGGGCCTGGCGCTCTTGCGAGGGCTTGATCACCCCGAAATACCCGCCGCCGCCCACCACCGCGATGGCCGCGACGACGATGCCCGCCACGACCCCCGCCGGGAGGCCTTTCTTCTTCTGCGCTTCGATCGCCGCGAGCTTGGCCTCTTGCTCCATGCGGAGCTGCAGCTCGCGCTCGCGCTGCTTGGTCTCGGCGTCGAGCCTGATGCGGAGCTCGGCCTCTTCGCGCTCGCGGCGCACGCGCTCTTCTTCGGCGCGGCGGCGTGACTCTTCAGCGGCCCGGGCCTCGGCGGCGTCGCGCTCTTTGCGGGCGCGCTCGTCTTCTTCGGCCTTGCGGGCGGCCTCGAGCCTCAGCCGCTCTGCCTCAAGCGCCTCGCGTTTGGCGTCTTCTTCAGACTTGATTCGCTCTTCTTCAATCTCCATCAAGGAGCGAAGTGAAAAGAGAACCGAGTCTTCTTTCTGCTGCTGGCTCATGAGAGAACGACCTCCGGGGGCGTGGGATCTGCGGCGCCGTGGTGGTACCAACCCGCGCCTTCAAGTGTCAACGACGACCAGCGCCCAAGCGCGGGCTGCTGGCAAAAAACAACCTTCACCGAGGGCGCCGCCGGGCGCTCGGGCGGCCCGCCAGATCATCGCTGCCGAACACGTCGTGCTCGGCGTCGAGCCCTTCGAGGCCCACCGCGGCGTTCTCGCGAGGGGCCGCGGCGACGCGGCGGGGGCGCGCGGCGACACCCCGAGGGGCGGGCGCGGCGGCACCCTCGGCGGCCCGCGGAGGCGCCGGGCGAGGGGTCGCGACCTCGGCCGCGGCGACCAACGCGTTCGCACGGCGCACCTGCGAGGCGAGGGTCGCGGTCTCGTGACGCGCCGACGCCGCCGACGCCGACAAGGCCCCGAGGCGGGCCTCGTGATCGCTCGAACGGGGCGCGAGCACCGTCGCCCACACCCCCGCCGCCAAGGCCCCGACGAGGCCCACCGTGAGGCCGACGGCCCCGAGCGCGCTGAGCCCGCGGGGGGAGGTCTTGAGCGCCGTGAGCCGCGCCTCGTGGCTGGCCCGCAGGGCGCTCACCCGGGCCTCGGCGGCTTCGGCGTGGGCGTGTCGCACGGCGTCGAGGTGCGCCCGCCGCGCGGTCTCGAGCGAACGCCGCTCGGCTTCGACGGCCGCCGCCCGGGCCTGCGTCTCACGAAGCTCGGCCTCGTGTTGAGCCTGGGCCTCAGCCGCCCGCTGCGCCACCGCGGCGCTGAGGGCCTCTTCGGCGCGCCGACGGAGCGTCACCTGCGCGGCCTGCGCCTCGGCGATGCGACGCTCTTCGATTTGCTGAATCTCTGCCAGAAGGCCCGTCACCGTCTCGTCGTTTGCCATGGTCTAACCCCTCGGAACGATGAATCTTGAGTCGATGCCCGCGGCGTGGCGCACCCACGCGCTCGCGGTCACTCGGCACAGTGACGTCTGACGCCGTGAGACGGTTTATGTTCCCAGTGGAAAAATATGTCAAGGGTGGAATCTGGGGTGAAGGCGACAGAATCGTCGTCGCCGGGCCCCGCGGGGCCCTGCGGGGTCGGAGGCGTGCGTGGGCCCGTGCGCTCTTCGGGGCGCGGCCGTGGTGCGCGCCGCTGGCAGGGCGGGGGGGGCGGTGGAGGCGGTGGCGGGTGCGAGGCGGGCGTCAGGGCGCGGGCGCGAGGGCGCGGGCGTAACGGGGGGTCACTCGCGCCAGAAGAACTTCCACGGGTTGTGCTTGAGGTCGCGCACCATCTCTTGGAGGTCGTCGTAGATCTCGTCGTCCATCAAGAGGGCGCCGACGGTGCCTTGGCCGCTTCTGACGTGGGTGCTGACGGCCTGCACATCGCCCGCGATGCTGTTGGCGCGACCGACGAGGGTGCGCACATCGTGCAGGGTCGCCCTGAGGTCTTCGAGCTGCGTGTCGGTGACCCCTTCGGCGATGTGGTTGAGCCGGTTGGTGAGCGCCCGCGCGTCATGGGCGAGCGGCGGGAGGTCGCGCTCGACGGTGGCCAGCACGCTCTCGGCCCGGTTCACAATCCGCCTGATCTGCGGCCCATCAACATAGCGCTCGCGGGCGCCGTTCACCAGCGCGTCGGCGTCGCGTACGGTGCGGTCGACGTTCTCGATGAGCGTGTCGATGCGGCTGCCGTTGCGCGCGAGCAGCCCGTGCGTCTCATGAAGGATGCCGCTGAGGTCGTCGACCATCGTGCCGATCTGCCGGCGGTTCGAGCGAAGGGCCGTGACCGTGTCGTCGAGGAGCGAGTACGCCCTCGCGAGGAAGAGGTCGATGCGGGGCGGGTCGATGCCCTCTTGGGGCTGCGCCGTGTCGATCAAGGGCTGCGCCGCGCTGCCCGGGTCGATGGCCAGAAACTGCTCGCCGAGCACACCCTGGGTGGTCACATAAAACGCCGCGTCGCGGTGGATCTCGGGCCGGTACCGGGCGTCGATCATCACATGCACCCGCACGAGCGCCGCGCGACCGGTGCGCGGGTCGGGGGCTGCGCCGCGAAACTCCATGCGGTCGACGCTGCCCACGCGCACCCCGGCGATCTTCACCGGCGCGCCCGATTGCAGCCCCCCGGGGTTGTTGAAATCAACCGCCATGGCGAAGCGCTGCCCGAGCTGAATGCCGCCCATCACAAGCACCAAGGCCGCGAGGAGGGCCACGCCCACCAAGACCAACAGCCCGACTTTGACCTCAATCGCGCGTTCTGCCGCCATCTGCCTCTGCCCGCCGCAATCTTATACCCCAGCGCGCCGAATCTACACTTCGGATTCTCACGCCCCGCACACTTCATTCGGTACGCCCCCGCGGGCGCCTCGCGAGGTCTCAGACCTCCATCGGGCCTTCGGCGCGACCATGGATGAACTGTGACACCACGCCGTCGCTAGAATTGCGAAACTCCTCTGGGGTGCCGACCATGCGGAGGTTGCCTTGATAGAGCATGGCGATGCGGTCGGCGATCGAGAAGATCGACGCGAGGTCGTGGCTCACCACGATGCTCGTGACGCCGAGGGTGTCGCTGAGATGTCGGATGAGCTTGTCGACGCGGCGCGCGCTCACCGGGTCGAGGCTCGTGGTGGGCTCGTCGAAGAGCACGTACCGCGGGTCGACGGTGAGGGCCCGGGCGATGGCCACGCGCTTGCGCATGCCGTCGCCGAGCTCGCCGGGGTACTTCTCAGCGAACTCGCCCATCTGCACCTGGACGAGGCGCTTCTGGGCCTCGGCGAGGGCGTCGCGGGCCGACAGATTGTGGTGCTTGCGCAGCGGGAGGGCCACGTTCTCTGCGCAGGTCATGCTGTCAAAGAGCGTGGCGTGCTGAAACACCATCGCGCAGACCTTTCGCACCCGGTAGAGGGCGGCGCCTTCGAGCTTCGAGACGTCGTCGCCGTCGAGGATGATCTGCCCGGCGTCGGGCTTGAGGAGCCCGATCAGATGTTTGATCAGCACGCTCTTGCCCGCGCCCGACGAGCCGATGAGAAAGAACACCTCGCCGTCGGGGATGCTGAGGTCGACCCCCTTCAACACCTGCTTGGGCCCGAAGGCCTTCATGATGCCCCGAAACTCGATCACCGCCGCGCACCCCGCTCAGACTGGAAAGAGCACAAAGCCTACCCCCGAGATCACCAGGTTGAGGATGATCACCGCGAGGCTGCTGAACACCACGGCCTGGGTGGTGGCGATGCCGACGCCCTCGCTCCCGCCGCGGGCTGAGAGGCCGCACCAGCCGCTCACGATGGGGATCGCCGCGCCGTAGGCGACGCACTTCGCGAGGCCGATCGAGACGTCGCCGATGTCGAGCAGCCGGGCGTTGAGGTAGGTCTGCGGTTGAACATCGAAGACCGCCCAGGCCGTCGCGCCCCCCGCGAAATACGCGATGGCTCCCGCGTAGAAGATCAGCACGCCGGTCATCACCACGCTGGCCAGAAAGCGCGGCACAACGAGCCAGTCGACGGGGTCGACGCCGCACATCCGGAGGGCGTCGACCTGCTCGGTGACCACCATGCTCCCGATCTCGGCGGCGATGCCCGCGCCCACCCGGGTGGCGAGCATCATCGAAGCGAGGGTGGCCGCGAGGTCGCGCACCAGGAGCTCAAGAAAGGTCGCCCCGAGCATCGTGAGGTCGGGCACCACCCGCCGCGCCTGGAGCCCGCTCTGGAACACCAGGATCATGCCGATGAAGCCCTGCGTGACGGTCAAAAAGAAGACCGACTTGTTGCCGATCTCGAAGGCCTGTTCGAGCACCACGCCCTTCTCGCGGCGGCCCTTGAGCGACCAGTACACCGTGCGCAGCGCCACGTCGAAGAGGCCCCGAAACGCGCGCACCCCTTCGATGAGGAGCTGCCCGGTGTCGGCCGCGAGGCCCCGCGGGCGCGGGCGCTCGGCGTCGCCGTCGAGGGCGTCGTCTGGAGGTGTGGCGGGGGCGACTGGGGGGGCCATGAGGGGCTAACCGAGGAGGTAGGTGCTGAAGTAGTCGGTGACGAAGATGCCCGTGGCGCTCGCGACCACCGAGGTGTTGACCGCGCGCCCGACCCCCGGCGCGCCGCCCGTCACGGTGAGGCCGAAGTGGCACGACGACAGCGCGATGATGACCCCGTAGAGCACCGACTTGATGAGCCCCGTGGCGAGATCCCACACCCGGATGGTCTCTAGGAAGCCGTTGAAGAAGGTCGCCACGCTCACGCCCAAGAGGGCCTGACCCATGAGCGCCGAGCCCGCGAGGGCCAGCACGTCGCCGTAGACCGTGAGCATGAAGAGCATCACCACCATCGCGATGCAACGCGGCAAGATCAGGTACGACAGCGGGTCGATGGCCAGCGTCTCGAGCGCGGCGATCTGCTCGGTGACGGTCATGGTGCCGAGCTCGGCGGTGTTGTTCGCCCCCACCCGCCCCGAGAACATCAGCGCGATGAGGATGGGCCCCACCTCGCGCAGCGTCGCGAAGCCGGCGCCCCACCCCAAGAGGCCCTCGGCGCCGAAGCGGCGGATCAGAACGCCCGCCTGGATCACCATGATGCCGCCCGTGAAGAGCGCCGTCACCCCGACAATCGGGAGCGACTTGACCCCCATGCGGTGCAGGTTGCGCGCGAGCTCGGGCCCGTCGAGGCGCGGCGGCGCGAGCCTTCGGAGGAGCCGCCCCGCGAGCATCGCCACCCCGCCCACCTCGGCCGCGAGGTCGAGGATGGCGCGGCCTGTCTCGGCGCTGAGGCCCTCACGTTCGCTCGCCTGGCTCATGGCGGCTCGCAGTCTAAACCTCGACGGGCGGCCCGTGGGGAGCTTTTCTGCGCCTGCGCGGCTAGAGCGGCCCGTCGGTCTTGCCGTGCACGAACTGGTCGACCCGTGGGTCGCGCGAGGCCAGCGCCTCGGCGGTGGTGCCGTCGAAGATGAGCCGACCGCGGTGGAGCATCCCGACGCGGTCGGTGATGGTGAGCAAGCGCTCGATGTCGCTCGACACCATGACGACGGTGGCCCCGGCCTCGCGCTGCTCGGCTCGGAGAGTGTCGAAGATCTTCTGCGAGGTGACCGGGTCGAGCCCCGCGGCGGGCTCGTCGTAGAGCACGATGTCGGCCTTGAGGGCTGTGGCCCGGGCGACGCCGATGCGCTTCTTCTGGCCCCCCGAGAGCCCCGCGGGCATGCGGTCTTCGAAGCCCGGGAGCGAGACCATTCTCAGCCGGTCGGCCACCCGCTCGGCCAGCGCCGCCGCGTCGGTGACGCCCGCGCGCCGCAACGGAAAGGCGATGTTCTCGCCCACGGTCATGTGGTCGAAGAGGGCGTTGTTCTGGAAGAGCATCCCGATGCGGGCGCGCACGCGGTGGAGCCGCAGTTCGTCGAGACCCGTGATGTCTTCGCCCTCGATCAAGAGCGCCCCGGCGTCGGGCCTGAGGAGCCCCACCACGAGCTTCAAAAGTACGCTTTTGCCAGCGGCCCCGGGCCCTACGAGGCCATAGAGGCAGCCCCGGGGCACCGTGAGGTCGACGCCCCTGAGCACCGGCGGGCCGTCGACAAAGCGCTTGGTGATACCGCGAAGTTCGATCACGCGTCTCGGCGGCACTATACTCTCACCCCGCCGTGTCTCGTTCGCTTTCTTTCGCCTTCATCGCGCTCTCGGGCGCGCTCACCTTCGGCCTGATTTCAGGGTGCAGCAGCCGCAGCGAGGTGACCTACGGCGCCTGCCAGGCGAGCGCAGTCTGCGCCGAAGACACGCGGCGCTGCGTGGCCTTCACCAACCGCGTGACCGGCCTGCGGGTGCCGCTCTGCACCGTGGCCTGCAACACCGACGTCGACTGCCCCGACCAGGGGGTCTGCATCACCGCCGAAGACGAGAACCGCTCGCGCTTCTGCGTTCAGCGCTGCGCCTCGGCGGGCGAGTGCCGCTTCGCCAACGCGATCTGCCCCCTCGTGCGCGGTGACGCCGGGGGGTGCCTGCCCTGAAGCGAGCCATCGCGCCGCGCGGTGGGGCGAGGCGCGGCGAGGTCGCGGGTGGGGGCCTGGGCACGCCGTCGCGGGCTGTGCGAAGATGTTCTCAGCCTGCGACATCGCTGGCTCGGGTGAGGGCGTTGGGGCCCGAAAGAGACCGCCGAGAAACGCACACATCGCTTTGCGTTTTGCCTGATTCTCCGCGACCATCGTGCCGTGATCGAGCGCTCGATGGAGGGCGCTCGTGGCGGAATTCATGTTGCTTTGGTTTGTAGAAAGGGGTGCACGGTGAGACCTCGAAGGCGCAACTGGGCGATCGGGTCGGTGGGGCTTGCGGCCGCGGTGCTGCTGAGTCTCGTGGGCTGCGACGGCAATTCTGTGGTGGGGGGCCCGCTCGACGACGGGGGCCTCGATGTGGGTGGCGACCTCGGGAGCGCGCTCGACGCGCCCGACAGCGGCGTCGACGCGGGCGTGGCGGTTGATGCCCAAGACGGCGGCGGCGGCGTTGACGTCGTCGACGCGGGGCAGCCCGATGTCTTTCGCGGGTGCGTCATCATGGATGACTGCCGCGGCAACGAGTTTGGCCTGCGCGTCTGTGACTTCAACAGCCACGAGTGCGTGCAGTGCACGACCTCGTTCGACAGCTTCTGCGCGCCGAGCGAACACTGCGATGGGACGCGCAACCGATGCGTTCCGGGGTGTCGCAATGACGAGGGGTGCATGATGGCGACGGTGGGCGACAGCGGCGTGCGCGCGCTCCGCTGCGACACCGTCGATCACCGCTGCGTCGAGTGCCTTCGTAGCGCCGACTGCCCCATGGGCAACGTGTGCAGCGACTACCGCTGCGTGCTCGGGTGTGACGCCAACCGCCCGTGCCCGTCGGGCCTGTCGTGCTGCGGCGGCGCCTGCGTCGACCCGCAGAGCAGCGTCTCGAACTGCGGCGGCTGCGGCCGTGCGTGCGCGGCGGCCAACGCGGCCTCGACCTGCGCCATGGGCGCATGCGGCGTCGGCACCTGCGACCCCGGCTACGCCGACTGCGACCGCATCTCGAACAACGGCTGCGAGACCCGCATCGACTCTGACATCGCGAACTGCGGCACCTGCGGCAACGTGTGTCCGGCGCCTCCGGGTGCCGCGCCTTCGTGTCGCATGGGCAACTGTAGCGTGGGCACCTGCGCGGGCGGCTTCGGCGACTGCGACAACAACCCCGCCAACGGCTGCGAGGCCGACACCCGGGCCAGCGTCACCAACTGCGGCGCCTGCGGGATGATGTGCCCCGCGGTGCCGAACGCCACCGCGACCTGCGGCAACAGCCGCTGCGGCTTCACCTGCAACGCCGGCTTCGGCGACTGCGACGGCGACGCCTCGAACGGCTGCGAGGTAGACCTCAGCACGAGCACCGCCCACTGCGGCGTGTGCAACAACGCCTGCGCCATGCCGGCCAACGGCACCGCGGCCTGCGTGATGGGCGCGTGCGGCGTGGCGAGCTGCGCCGCGGGCTTCGGCAACTGCGACAACAACGTCGCCAACGGCTGCGAGACCGTGCTGGCCGCGAGCGCGTCGAACTGCGGCGCCTGCGGGCGCGCGTGCGCGGTGGGTCAGATCTGCACCGCGGGCGCGTGCGGCGTGCCGTGCCCCGACGGCCAGGCGCGCTGCGGCGGCACCTGCACCCAGATCGAGAACGACCCCAACAACTGCGGCGCGTGCGGCAACCGCTGCGCGACCGGCTCGCTCTGCGGCGGCGGCCGCTGCATTACCACCTGCACCACCGGCCAGGTCGTGTGCGCGGGCGGGTGCGTGACCCTCGCGTCTGACAACACCCACTGCGGCGCGTGCGGCAACCGCTGCGCCGACGGCTTCCGGTGCATGAGCGGGTCGTGCCGGCTGTCGTGCCCGACGGGGCAGACCCAGTGCAGCAACAGCTGCGTCGACATCCTCACCGATCGCAACCACTGCGGCCGCTGCGGCGCGGTCTGCAACCAGGCCGAGAACTGCATCGCGGGCACCTGCGTGCTCCAGTGCCCCTCGACGCAGACGGCGTGCAGCGGGCGATGCGTCGACACCCGCAGCGACGCGCTCAACTGCGGCGCCTGCGGTCGCACCTGCCCCACCGGGTGCGTCAACGGCATGTGCGCGAGCATCGTCGACATCGAGTCGACGAACTCGAACAACTGCGCGCTCTACACCTCGGGGCGTGTGTTCTGCTGGGGCCTCAACGGCGGCGTCAACACCCGCTCGGGCGGGAGCTTCGGGCACAACGTCACCCCCGTTCTGGTGGTCAATTCGCTCGGCCTGACCCTTGAGAACGCCACCCAGCTCGCGGGCGGCGTGAACAACGTGTGCGCGCTCCGCCGTGACGGCACGGTGGCGTGTTGGGGGGCCAACTTCACCCTCGCGTCGGTGACGGCGCTCCCCCTCGGCAACGGCGGTCAGCCGCTCGCGGTGACGCAGATCTCGGGCCGCGGCGCGCAGTGGTGCGGTCGCCTCGAAGACGGCCGCGTCGCCTGCTGGACCACCGGCCTCGCGGCCTCGGTGGTGGGCGGCATCACCGACGCCGTCGAGGTCGCCACGGGCACGAACCACTCGTGCGCGCGTCGCGTGAGCGGCGCCGTGGTGTGCTGGGGCACCAACGCCGCCGGGCAGCTCGGCAACGGCACCATGACCAACAGCTCGGCGCCGGTGGCCGTGAGCGGCCTCATCGACGCCATCGCGATCACCGCGGGCGAGCAGTACGCGTGCGCGGTTCGTACCGCGGGCACGGTGGTGTGCTGGGGCTTGAACAACCAAGGCCAGCTCGGCGACGGCTCGAACGCCAACCGCGCGACCCCGGTGACCACCCTCGGTCTCGGCGGCGTGACGGTGCTCCGCGCGGGTCTCCGCCACGCGTGCGCGATCGGCACCGGCGGGGCGCTGCGCTGCTGGGGCGACAACCGCGCGGCGCAGCTCTCTGACGGCTCGACGCTCTCGCGCAACCAGCCCGTGGCGCCGCAGGGGCTCATGCCGCAGCGGAGCTTCTCGCTCTACGATCACCACGTCTGCGCGCTCGGGGTCGACAACCAGGTGCGTTGCTGGGGCTACAACCCCTTCGGCGAAGCGGGCGGCGGCACCGAGGCGCAGTCGACGCCGGTTCAGATCACGGGCATCACCGACGCGCTCGACCTCCAGCAGGGCAGCGGCGACAACTTCTGCACCGGGGCGGGGCGTAACTTCCGGTGCGTGCTGCGTCGCAGCGGCGCGGTGATGTGCTGGGGCGCGGCCAACAGCTCGAACTCGTCGGGGCAGCTCGGCAACGGCGCCACCACTCCTTCGGCGATCCCGACGGCGGTGATGGGCCTCAGCGACGCCACGCAGCTCAGCGTCGCGGGCACCACGGTGTGCGTGCGCCGCAGCAACGCCACGGTCTCGTGCTGGGGCTTGAACAACTACGGTCAGCTCGGCGACGGCACCACCACCAACCGGCCCGTGCCCACCGCGGTGCCGAACCTCACCGACGTCGTCGAGGTGCGCACCGGCGGCAATCACACCTGCGCGCGCCGCGCCAACGGCACCGTCGCGTGTTGGGGGTACAACTTCCACGGCGAGCTCGGCCAGGGCGATCAGCTCAACCGTGCGACGCCCACCAACGTGAACGGCATCGCCACCGCGGTCGAGCTCTGGGTGGGCAGCAACCACTCGTGCGCGCGCATGATGAACGGCACCGTTCAGTGCTGGGGCCGCAACATCGAGGGCCAGCTCGCCGACGGCTCGACCACCAACCGGTACACCCCCGGCGCGGTGACCACCACGGCCTCGACGGTGACCAACCCTGTGCTCCTCACCGAGGTCGATCGGCTCTACTGTGCGGGCAGCTTCTGCCTCGCGCGGCAGACCGGCACCAACCGCGGCGCGAGCTGGGGGTCGGGCTTCGGCGGTATCCGCGCGGGGTCGAACACCACCCTCGCGACCACCATCGACTACACCTACAACGGCACCAACAGCTGCCGCGTCAACCCCGGCTCGGGCTCGAACATGAACGTCGTGCAGTGCACGGCGATCGCTGAGTTCGGCCTCCTCGGCAACGCGACCACGCCCTACAACGGCACCGCCACGGTGAGCGACTCGGGAAGCTTCATCATCGCGCGGGTCGCGCCCAACTACGGCCCCACCTGCGCGGTCAGCTCGGCCGGCGGAGTGTTCTGCTGGGGCGCCACCGCTGACAACAACCTCATCGCCGCGGGCGTCACCGGCATCACCTCGTCGCCCGCCGTGGTGCCCATGCCCTGACGCCGTCGCCTGCGGTCGCCACCCTGACGCCCCGCGCGAGGGCGCCGGGGTAGACCGCAGGGCCCGTGCTGAAGTACTCAGCTCGGGCGCACCATGGACACCGCCCTCGCAGCCTCGCTCTCGCCCCTCATCGACGCGGCCTTTGAAGACCGCGCGCTGCTCTCGCAGCCCCTCTACCGCGACGCCGTCGAGGCGACCCTCGCCGCCCTCGACGCCGGGCAGCTCAGGGTGGCCTCCCGGGAGACCGAGGGGTGGGTCGTCCATGCTTGGGCCAAGCGCGCGATTTTAATGTATTTTTCTCTGCGTGGCATGGAGCCTTCGAGCGCCGGGCCGTTGCAGTTTCAAGACAAGATCCCGATCAAGACGCCGCCCCCCGGGGTGCGCGTGGTGCCGCCCGGCGCGGTGCGGTACGGGGCCTACGTGGCGCCGGGCGCGATCGTGATGCCGGGCTACGTCAACATCGGCGCGTGGGTCGACGCGGGCTCGATGGTCGACACCTGGGCCACGGTGGGCTCGTGCGCGCAGATCGGTCGCGACGTTCACCTCGCGGGGGGCGTCGGGATCGGCGGGGTGCTCGAGCCCCCTGGGGCGCGGCCGGTGATCATCGAAGACGGCGTGTTCGTGGGCTCTCGGGTGATCGTGGTCGAGGGCGTTCTGGTCGAGCAAGAGGCCGTGCTCGGCGCGGGGGTGGTGCTCACCGCGAGCACGACCCTCGTCGACGTCACGGGCCCTGAGCCCGTTGAGTTCAAGGGGCGGGTGCCGGCGCGCAGCGTGGTCATCCCCGGGATGCGCCCGAAGCGCTTCGCGGCGGGCGAATTCATGGTGCCGTGCGCGCTGATCATCGGCCGCCGCAGCGAGAGCACCAACCGAAAGGTGTCGCTCGAGAACGCGCTGCGCGAGCACAACGTCGCGGTCTGAGCGAGGCGCCATGGAGACCACCACCGCGCTCGAAGCCACCCTCCTCTCGCTCTGCGCGATCGCGTCGCCGACGGGCGAAGAGGGGCCGCTCTGTGATTACGTCGAGACCCTGCTCGTCGAGCGCCTCGGGCGCGACGCCGTAGCCCGCGACGGGCACTCGCTGGTGGTGACGCCGCCGGCGCCCGAGGGGCTGCCGCGGGTGGCCCTGGCGGGGCATTTCGACGTCGTGCGCACCGTTCACGAGGGCCCAGCCCGCATCGAGGGCACGCGGCTCTATGGGGCCGGCGCGGCCGACATGAAGTCGGGGCTCGCGGTGATGCTCCACCTGATCGACGACCTCGCCGCAGGGCGCACGCCGCGGTACGCGCCGACCTTTGTGTTCTATGAGCGCGAAGAGGGGCCGTACCTTGAGAACCGGCTCGGCGATGTGATCGCGCACTTTCCGGCGCTCAAAGAGGTCGACCTCGCGGTGTGCCTTGAGCCGAGCTCGAACGGGCTCCAGCTCGGATGCATGGGGAGCCTCCATGCGCGGGTGCATTTTCGCGGTCGAACGGCCCACAGCGCGCGGCCCTGGCAGGGCGAGAACGCGATTCACAAGGCGGGCGCGTTTCTGACCAAGATGGGCGCCCTCGGGCCCCGCGAGGTCGTGCGCGATGCGATGACCTACCGCGAGGTCATGAGCGTCACCTTGGCCGAAGGGGGCCGCGGTCGAAACATCATCCCCGATGTCTTCACCCTCAACGTGAACGCGCGCTTCGCGCCGGGGCGCACCCCCGAAGACGCCGAGGCCGAGCTCGTCGCCCTGGTGGCCGGAGAGGCCGACGTCGAGGTCTTTGACCGTTCGCCCTCGGCGCCGCCGCATCGCGCGCACCCCTTGGTCGAGGCGCTCGTCGCCGCAGGGGTCACCAGCGTCGAGCCCAAGCAAGCGTGGACCGACGTGGCGCGCTTCGCCAGCGTCGGCGTCGCCGCGGTCAACCTCGGCCCGGGCACGCAATCACAAGCCCATCAACGCAACGAATGGACCGACCGCGAGAGCCTCGCCGCGGGCCTCGTCGTCTTTCGTCGTTGGCTCTTCGAGACCGAGCCCCGGTGAGCGCGCTCGGGGTGTGGCTCCGCGGCGCCGTGGGCTTCGGCGTCGTGGCCGTCTTCGTCGCGGCGTGGTGGCTCGACGCGCGCCCCGCGACCCACCCGTGGGCCCACCTCAGGCGCTTCACCCTGCTCGCCCAGATCGCCTCGCTGCTCGGCGCCGTTTGGGCGCTCCGCCCGGGGCCCGGCACCCTCGACGACCCCTCAGCCTTCGACGCCGCAATCGGCCACGGGACGCCCGTCTTGCTCGACATCTACAGCCAAGACTGCGGCCCCTGCCTCCTCGCGCGCCCCGCCGTCGACGCCCTCGAACAAGAGACCCGCGGTCGGCTCCGGGTGCTGCGGGTCGACACCGCGAGCCCCGCGGCCGCCCTCGTGCAGGCGCGCTACGGGTTCAGGGTCACGCCGACCTACGTCTTGGTCGACGCCGCGGGCCGCGAGGTCTGGCGCAAGCGCGGCGGCGGCCCCGACCGAGACGCCATCGTCGCGCGGCTCGCGACCCTCTCCGCCGCGCCGCGATGAGCGCCGTCGAGACGCCGAGCGACTGGCGCCCGCGGGCGCAAGCGTGTAACCCCCCGGCCGAGTCTCATGCCACGCGCTTCGTGCCTCCGATGTCGACGCCCTGAGGGCTTCTGTTTTTGCGCCGATGTGCCTGTGATCGCGTCGCAGACCCGGGTGATCCTCTTGCAGCATCCGCGCGAGCGCGACGTGGCCATCGGCACCGCGCGCATGGCGTCGCTGTGCTTGCCCAACAGCGAGCTCCTCGTCGGCTTCGACTGGGAGCGCTCGGCCACCCTCGACCGCGCCCTCTCAGACCCCGCGCGCCGGGCCGTGCTGCTCTACCCGGGCGAAGGCGCTTCGAACGTGCTCGACGCGCCGCCCGAGGGGCCCGTCACCCTCGTCGTCGTCGACGGCACCTGGAGCCTCACCAAGAAGCTCATCAAGCACAACCCGCGCCTCGCGGCGCTCCCGCGGGTGGCCTTTCGGCCGCCGAACCCGAGCGAGTACCGCATCCGTCGCGAGCCCGGCGTCGACTGCGTGTCGACCCTCGAAGCGCTCGTGCATGTGCTCGGCGCCCTCGAAGGCGACGCCGCGCGCTTTCGCCCGATGCTCGCGCCCTTTCGCACGATGATCGACCGACAGATCGCCTGCGAGGCCGCGCGTCCGAGCCCGCGCTCGCGCTTCGGTCGCACCCCCGGCGCGCCGCGCCCCGAGCCCGCTCCGCCCCTCACGAAGGCCACCCAAGGCCTCGTGCTCGTGGCCGCCGAGGCCAACGCGTGGCCGTCGCGCAAGGAGGGGCCGCAGCACCCGCACGAGCTCGTCCATTGGGTGGCCTGTCGCCTCGATGACGGGGCCGTGTTCGAGCGCTTCGTCAGACCCCGCGCGCCCCTCGCGCCGGCCACCCTCTCGCAGACCGAGCTCACCGAAGCCCAGCTCGACCAAGGCGTCACCGTCGAGGCCTTCTGGCAAGCGTTCATGGCCTTCGTGCCCCCCGGCGGCACCCTCGCGAGCTGGGGCGATTACCCCAGCACCCTGCTCGCCAACGCGGGCCTCACGAGCCCGACGCCCTGGCGCGATCTGCGAAAGCTCTGCCGCACCATCGAGAAAGACAAGGTCGGCACCGCCGCCGCGTACCTCGCGCGAAAGGGCCTCGACGCGCCTCAGGCCCCCATCGGGCACGGCCGCTCAGGTCGCCGCCTCGCCGAAGTCAACGCCGTCACCGCGTGGCTGAGCCGCGCGGCCGATGTTGACAGTGTTCACATCGCGCGCCCGCAGTGACCGCTGCAATGTGAACAGTGTCAACATCACCGCGCGCCCGCGTCGGCGCAGGCCGTGACGGGCACGCAAGGCCCCCAGCACTGCCCGACCACGGGCGAGATGGCGCCCTCGGGGCAGCGCGGGCGGACGGCGTTGCAGAGCGCGTGGCTCGGGTCACAGTCCCACCCTGTACAGCAGTCGACGGGCAGGGGTTGGTCGCTGGGGCCGACGCAGTGTTGCCGCGTCCGGTCGAAGTGAGCGCCCTCGCAGCGCGGGCCGTTGTCGGGGGGCGCCCCGGCGTCGAGGCTCGTACACGCGCCGCGGGCCGCGAAGGGCTGTCCGACCGCGGCGGGGCAGTCTTCGAAGCTCTGCCCGTCGCAGCCGCAGTAGGTGGCCACCGCGGCGCAGTCGGTGAGCGGCGCGCAGCGACCCGCGAGGCCGCATCCGGGCGCGGAGTACACACACTGCTGGTTGGCGTTGCAGTCGCGCGCCGTGCGGCACCCGTCGGCGTCGAGGGGCGCGGCGGCGTCGGCCGATGCGCGCGCGTCGAGGGCGGCGGCGTCGACCTGTTGCGACGACGCGTCGACGGCGCCATCCGCGGCGTCGTCGGGCACCGCCAGCGAGGTGCCCGAGCAGCCGAGGGCGGTCACAAAGAGCGAAGCAAGAAGTCGTGACATGGGGTGAAGGCTCCGTCTGCGAAGTGTGCCGAGACAGTGCCACAGGTTGCCCCCGGGTGGGCACCCTGTGACGGCGATGACACGCGCGTTTCGGCTGTGAAACAAGGGTTCGCGCGCGCTTGCGGGGCGCTCGCAGGCCGTGCCAAAGCGCCCCCCGTGTGCCGTCTCTGGGTCACCTGGTTGTGGGTCGCGATGTTGGGCGCGTGCGTCGGGCCCCACGACCCGCGGGCCGCGCTGGTCGCGGCGACGCTCGTGCGGGCAGACCAGGCCCTCTTGCGCGGCCGCCCTTCGCTCATGGCCGCGCGGTACGCCGCGATGGGGCAGTCGGCCTTCGCGTTCTACCGCGGCACGATCAGCGTCTGGAGGCGCGACTGGCGCGACGCCACGCTCGGGTTGAGCGCGTCGCGGTTCGGCCTCGATCACCCCATGCCGCTCGGGGCGGGCGACCCGCACCCTGAGAATTTTGGCCTGCTCGACCCGGGCGAGGGGCCCCTGCGCTTTGAACTCAACGACCTCGACGCGGTCGAGCGCGTGCCCTACCTGTGGGATCTCCGGCGGCTCCTGGTGGGCCTCGTCCTGGCGGTGCGCGGCGCGAACGCAGACGATGCCGCGGCGCGGTCTACGGGGCGGGCGGCCGAAGGGGCCGTCGTCGAGGCCGCGCTGGGGGCCTACCTCGCGACGCTGCGCGGGCAGGGCCCCGAGGCGGTGACCGAGGCGCCCGAGAGCCCCGTGCTGGCCGACCTCTTTCGCCGCGGTGCGCGCGATCGCGCGAGGCGGGCTGAGCTCGACGCGCTCACCGAGCTCGTCGCGGGGCGCCGGGCGCTGCGTCGCGGAGCCTTCGATCGCGAAGACCCGCAGAGCGCGCTCGCGTCGTTGCCGCCCTTCGCGCGCGCGAGCTTGCCTTCGAGCCTCGCGGCGATGCGGGCCTCGCTCTCGGCCCCGACCCCTGCCGCGTGGTGGGCGCTGCGCGACGCCGCCCGGCTGTACGGCTCAGGGGTCGCGAGCCTCGCCCGGGTGCGCGTGCTCGTGCTCTTGGAGGGGCCCTCTGAGAGCCCCGACGACGACGTCTTGCTCGAAGTGAAGGAGCTCAGCGACGCGCTGACGCCGGGCTTCGTGAGCGTCGACGTGGCGGCCACGAGCTTGCCTTCGCGCATCACCGCGGCCGCCGCGGGGGTGTGGTCGGCCCCCGGGCTCGAACGCTACTGGGGCGCCGCGACGTGGCTCGGGTTCGCCGTCCAGTGTCGCGTCGAACGGGCCTCGCAGAAGTCGGTGCGGGTGGCGCGGCTCGTCGGAGCGCTCGGTTCGGTGGCGGCCCTCGAAGCGCTCGGCGCCGACCTCGGCGCGGCCCTCGGGCGCATCCACCGCCGCGGCGAACACGACGGCCGCGTGGTCGGCGCCGCCATCGCCGCGCGCATCACCGACCCCGCGGGCTTCATCGCCGAACAGCGCGACATCGCCACCCGCTACGCCTCGCAGGTCGAGGCTGACCACGCCGCGTTCGTGCTGCAACTGCGCGCCGCGGGGCCGCGCCTCGGCTTCGCGCCCGCCACAGACTGCGCCCCAGACCCCGACCTCGCAGCGCTTGTTGGAGACGCGCCTTGAGAACCCTCTGCCTCTCGCTCGCCCTCGGGCTCGCCGCGCCCGCGTTGGCCGCTCAGACCCTCGCCGCGGTGCTGCCCGGACCCTCGACGGCGGCCGCATCACAGCACGAGGCTCGCGTCGCCGCGGGGCTCGAAGTCTTCGCAAGCGCCGGGCTCCGCGTCACCAACACCGACGCCGCGGGCGCCACCACGGCGCCCCAGCTCGACCTCGGCCGGCTGCACCTCGCGGTCGACGCGCGCGGCCCCTCGCTGCACGCCCGCGCCGTCATCGAAGGCGTGCGCAGCGCGGGCGAGGGGAGCCTCGTGGGCATCGCGGGTGACGCCCTCGTGCTGCGGGCGCGCGAGGCCTATGCGGGCTTCGAGCGCGGCCCCGTCGAGCTCCGGGCGGGCATCATCGCGACGCTCACGGTGCCCGAGATCGAGGCCACCTGGCGGCTCCGCGCGGTCGCGGCCACGCCCCTCGAAGCGTCGTCGCTCGCGGCCCCGTCTGACCTCGGGGTGAGCGCGCGGGTCGCCCTGCCGCGCCGCCTCGGGTGGGTGGGCGCGATGGTGTCAAACGGCGAGGGCTACTCGGCCCGAGAGTTCAACACCAACAAGCGCATCGAGCTCGCCGCGTCGGTTCACCCCTCGGCCCACGGGCGCCTCGCGCCGCTCGCCGTGCTCGTGAGCGCGAGCGCGGGCACCACCGGCGTCGCGGGCAGCCGCAACGATCGCGTGCACGGGGCGCTGCTCTGGCAGGGCGTCGGGCTCCGCGGCGGGGTGAGCTTCACCCACGGGTGGGGCGTCGACGACGACAGCGCGCGCCGCGCCTGGCTCGCCGAGGCCTTCGTGCGGGCGGTGTGGGCCGCGCGCTTCATCGCCGGGCTGAGGGTCTCGCGGTGGCAACGCGACACCGCCGTCGACGCCGACCGCATCACGTCGTGGGTCGCCACCGTCGGCGCCCGGCTCGACGAGGGGCTCGAGCTCTACCTCGCGATGCTCCGCGCCGTGCCCGGAGGCCGCGCGTACACCGCCCTCCCGGGCAGCGACCACTGGGATCTCAGGCTCGTCGCGCGGGCCGTCTTCTGAGCCCCGCAATGCCTTCATTCTGAGGTAATTTATGAAACGATTCGCCCTCCTCGCGCTCTGCGCCGCGCTCGCCCTCGGATGCTCCGAACCCCGCGAGACCCTCGACCCCGACGCCGCGCCCGCGGGTGACGCGGGCAATGTGAACGATGTCAACATCGGTGACGCGGGCAATGTGAACGATGTCAACAACATCGACGCATCGACCGGAGACGCGGGCAATGTGAACGATGTCAACATCGTCGACGCGGGCCGCGACGGGGCTTCGGTTGACAGCGGCGTCGCGGTCGACGCGGGCGCCGCGCGGGTCATCATCAACGAAGTGCGCGCGAGCGGAGACGACTGGGTCGAGCTCTACAACGCCGGCACGGCGAGCGCGAACCTCGAAGGCTTCACGGTGGCCGACACCGACACCGCGGTCGACGGGGGCGCGCCGCGCGGCGCCGAGTCGCTCACCTTCCCCGCGGGCACCACCCTCGCGCCGGGCGAATACCTCGTCGTGGTGGCCGACCTCGCCGACGCGGGCGCGGGGCCGCAGACGGGCTGCCTCATGGGCGCCCTGGCGCGCTGCTTCCACGCCAATTTCGGCATCTCGGCGGGCAACGGCGAGACGGTGTACCTCGTCGCTCCGAACCGCCAGATCGTCGACCGCGCGGTGTACCCTGCCAACGCCGTCGCCGCGGGCCAGTCGCTCGGTCGGCTCCCCGACGCCGCGGGCGATTTCGCGCCCAATCGCCCAACGCCCGGCGCGCCCAACGCGGCGCCCTGAGCGGCCTCGCGCCGTCACCGAGCGCGTTGTCTCGGCGACCGCCCCCGTGCACGATGCGCCACCCCGTGCGCGCCACCCTGACCCTCGAACATCGGCTCGGATCGCGGGCCTTCAAGGTGCCGCGTCGGGGTCGGGTGTTCGTTCAATTTTCGCCCGACGGCCGAGCGCTTTGGGCCCACAACGACACCCACCTCATGGGCTGGTCGATCGCCTCGGGAGAGAGCCTCGGGCATCACCGCCTCGCGCACGCGGGCCGCGGCGATTTCGCGATGACCGTGCGCGCCGACGGCGTCTACTCGGTCGGCCACGAGGGCGCGGGGGTCTGGCGCGAGGGCTTCGTCTGTCAGCACCCCGTGCCGCCCGCGCGTCGGGTGGGCCCTGCGCTCGCGGCCGAGGCCCCGGTGGCCGTGTGGGGCCGCGCGACGCTCTCGGTGGCCCGAGACGCCCTCGCGACACGTCGCGCGCCCCGCAGCGCCTCGCGTCACGCCCTCTCGGCCGACGGGCGCTGGTGCCTCGCCTTCGACGACGAAGACGCCACCCTCGCGCTCGCGTCGCTCACCGACCGCCGCGGGTGGCGCCGCACCCTCGCGCACCAGGTCATCGACGCCCACATCGCGGCCAATCGCTTCGTGCTGGTTCACACCGCAGGGCCGAGCCTTGAGACCTTCGACCTCGTCACCGGCGCGCCCTGCGCGAGCCTCGCTGACTTCGGCCCCGACGACCACGCCGTGCTCGACCCCCGCGGCGACCATGTGCTCGTGCAACGGGGCGCGGCGCTGCGGCTCCTGCGCGGCCCGGAGCTCGCGCTGATCTGGCAAAAAGAGTTGCCGTTTCAAGACTTTACAGTCATGGCGCTCTCGCCCGATGCCAGCGCCTTCGCCCTCGACGAGGGCCACCAGGGCACCCTCGCGGTGCTTTCGACCGAGACCCTTCACACGCGCTGCGGGAGCGTCGGCCCAGGGGCTCCGATCGCGCGCCTCGCCCTCGACAGCGACGACACGGCCTTCGCGCTCGGGCAAGACTGCGAGCTTTGGCGGGTGAGCGCTCGCGAGGCCGCGTTCGAGCCCCTCGGCGCGCTGGCTGAGGTCGCCGCGATGGCGGTGTCGCCCGATCGACAGCGGCTCGCGTTGGGGCACGACTGGGGCCCCCTCCACCTGGTCGACCCGCAAGGCCTCGGCGCGCCCGCGGTGCTTCGTGCGGGGCCTGGGTTCTGGGCCCTCGCGTTCAGCCCCGACGGTGACGCCCTCGACGTCCTCGAAGAGACCCTCGACGGCCTCGCGTTCAGCGTCTGGAGCCGCGACGGCGCGCACCGCACGACCCGCAGCCTCGGGGTCGAGCCGCACCGCGCCCCCGACGGCGCCGTGGTGCCCGCCGCGGCCCCGGCGGCGGTGGCCCGTCACGCCGAGGGCGTCTGGATCGCCTACAACGACCGACTCGCCGACCTTAGCGCCGCAGGCGAGCGCGTGGTGTTTCGCGTCGCCGGCGGCGGGTTCTTGCGCAGCGCGGGCTTCGACCCGGACACGCGGCGCGGGTGGTGCCTCGAAGCGCGCTACGGCGAGCCCGCGACGGTCTTGACCGTGGTCGCGCTCGACACCGGCGAGGTGATCGCCTCTCAGCCATGCGACGCCCAAAGCGCGGTCGCGGGGCCCGGGCTACGATGGGTCGCGTGCCTCGAAGGGGCCGCCCTCGTGCTGCGTTCGAGCGCGCACGCGACGCCCCTCGCGACCCTCCAGCTCGCGGCCGAAGACGACGCCCTCACCGCCCTCGCGCCCTCGCCCTCAGGCCGCACCCTCGCCGTCGGAACCTCCCTCGGCGAGCTCCTCCTCGTGCGCGTCGCGCTCACCCCCTGAGGCCCGCTGAGACGACGCGGCACAGCCCCCTGTGCGGCCCGCGCCCACGACCCGCGAGGGCGCCGAAAATCCCTTCGATCGGAGCGATTCTGTGAAGTGCTCAGGGTGGCACCGCGGCTGCAAGGGGCGCCCGGCATGATGAAACGTGCGGGTCGATTGGGCGTCTCGGCGCTGCTCGCGTTGGCGAGCGCCTGGGCCCTCGGGGGCTGCCTCTTCAACGACTGCGACCGCTGCGGCGAGCGCTGCACGGTGGGCATCGCGGGCCGCGCGTCAGAGAGCGCCGCGCCGCTGCCTTCGGCGCCACGGGTGATCGTTTGGGTCGAGGCCGCGCAGCGCGCCGTGGTCGAGCTCCGAAGCACGGTGTCGATGGGCTGCGGCGCGACCAGCGAGATCAGCGCGTACTACGGCGTCGACCCCGCGTCGGGGCGGCTCGTGGCGCGCGCCGACGGGCCCGCCGCGGGCAGCAGGGTGCAGACGCCCTCGGCCGAAGGAGGCGCCACCGCGACCTACGAGGGGCTCGCTGAGGGCCTCACCCTGCGCGTCACCTCGTCATGGGAGAGCGTCACCCTCGCCCTCTCTGGCGGCGCTTCGACGCACACCTTGGCGTGCGCGCTGCGCGACCGTCAGCCGGTCTGCGAGTGAGCCGAGGGCGCCGCGAGGGCGCGGTGCGAAAGAATCGCGCATGCGCGGTGTGCGCGGGTGAGAATGTGGGGTAAGAGAGGCGCCGAAACCGAGATTTTCGATGCCGCAGCCGACCTTCCGTTTGCAAGATGACCCCGTGGGCGGGCTCCCCGAAGAGTGGGACGCCGCCTTCGCCGAGATCGGCGAGCGCCCCTTCCGGGCCCGCCAGGTCTTCCGTTGGATCCATACCCGCTCGGTGGCCGACCCGGCCCACATGACCGACATCGCGAAGACCCTCCGCGAGAAGCTCTCGACGTGGCAGATGGCGATGCCCGTCGAGATCGCCCACGCCCACCGCGCGGCCGACGACACCCGCAAGATCCTCGTGCGCTTCGCAAGGCGCCCCGAGGCGGGCACCGTCGAGACGGTGTTGATCCCGCCGATGCCCGACGAAGACGACGACGACGACGACGACGAGGCGCCCCCGGTCGGGCCCAAGAGCGGCCTGCGGGCCCCCGCGCGGCGGGTCACCCAGTGCATCTCGTCACAGGTCGGCTGCGCGATGGGCTGCGTGTTCTGCGCCTCGGGCGTGGCCGGGCTCAAGCGTCATCTCACCGCCGGCGAGATCGTCGCGCAGGTGCTCCTCGGGCGCACCCAGCTCGACCCCGGCGAGGCCATCCGCAACGTGGTGCTCATGGGCATGGGCGAGCCGCTGCACAACTACGACAACGTGGCGCGGGCGCTGCGGCTGCTCACCCACCACGACGGCCTCGACCTGTCGACCCGACGGGTGACAGTCAGCACCTCGGGGCTCGTGCCCGAGATCGAGCGCTTGGGCCGAGATTTCAAGGGCGAAATCTCGCTGGCCATTTCGCTCCACGCGCCGAATGACACGCTGCGCTCGCAGCTCATGCCCATCAACCGAAAATATCCGTTGAGCGAGCTCATCCCCGCGCTGCGGCGCTACCCCCTCGCGCGGCGCCGCCGTATCACCGTCGAGTACACGCTGCTCAAAGGGGTCAACGACCAGCGCGAGCACGCGCGGGCCCTCGCGCGGCTCCTCGCGGGCATCCCGACCAAGCTCAACCTCATCCCCATGAACCCCATCGAGGGCGCCCCGTACGAGAAGCCTGAACATCAAGACGTGCTTGATTTTCAGGGCATTTTGCGCGCCGCTGGGTACAGCGTGTTCATCCGCAAGACCCGCGGCGACGACATCGACGCGGCCTGCGGTCAGCTGGCGCTGCAAGGCGCCCGTGCGGTGAAGCGAAGCCTCCCGGTGTTTGAAGCGCCGGGGTCGGGCGACCATGGCCGAGCGTGACAACGACCGCCTGAGCCGTCGACCGCCGCCGCCCCGAGGGCCCGACGACGAGCCCGAAGAGCCCTCTCCGGGCGAGCGCCGCCTGCGCCTCGCGCTCTGGTCGCTCCTCGGCGTGCTCGCGCTGAGCTCGGTGGCCATGCAGCTCAACCCCGGGGGCGCCCAGCAGATCGCGTACTACGATTTCAAGAACCGCTTGCGGGCCGGGCAGGTCGACGAGGTGTTGATCTCAGACGACACCCTGCGCGGCCGCTGGCGCAATGCCCCCGCGGCGAGCCCGGGCCCTGCGCCGACGAGCGCGCCGAGCCCCGCCGCGCGACCCGCCGCGACGCCGCCGCGACCGACGCGTCCGTGGCGCTACGACTTCGAGACGGTGATGCTCCGCGACGAGCAGCTCTTGCCGCTGCTCGAAGCCCAGCACGTCCGGTACGCGGCCACGGTGCACCCGCGCTGGCCCGCGCAGGTGTTGCTCTTCGGCGCGGTGCTGCTCTTCTTCTTGCTCATGGGTCGGAGCCTTTTGCGGCGGCTCCAGGGCCAGGCCGGCGGGGTCTTCGCCTTCGGCCGCTCGAAGGGCAAAATGGTCGGAGAGGGCGACGTCACCGTGCGCTTCGAAGACGTCGCCGGGGTCGATGAGGCCAAAGAAGAGCTTCAAGAGGTCGTCGAGTTTCTGAAGAGCCCCGAGAAGTTCATCCGCATCGGGGCGCGCATCCCCAAAGGGGTGCTGCTGGTGGGCCCGCCGGGTACGGGCAAGACGCTCCTCGCGCGGGCCGTGGCGGGCGAGGCCCATGTGGCCTTTTTCTCGCTCTCGGGCAGCGAATTCGTCGAAATGTTCGTCGGCGTCGGCGCGGCCCGGGTGCGCGACCTGTTCGAGAACGCGAAGCAGAGCGCGCCGTGCATCGTCTTCATCGATGAGCTCGACGCCCTGGGTCGTTCGCGCGGCTCCAACGTCTCGAACGCCAACGAAGAGCGCGAGCAGACCCTGAACCAGCTCCTCGTCGAGATGGACGGCTTCGAGTCAAACAAGGGCGTGATCCTCCTCGCGGCCACCAACCGCCCCGAGATCCTCGACCGCGCGCTCTTGCGACCGGGGCGCTTTGACCGGCAGGTCTTGGTCGATCGCCCCGACCGTAAGGGTCGCGCTCAGATCCTTCGGGTGCACGCGCGCAAGGTGCAGCTCGCGCCCGAGGTCGACCTCGACGACCTGGCCGCCCGCACCCCAGGCTTCGCCGGAGCCGACCTCGCGAACATCATCAACGAAGGCGCCCTCCTGGCCGCCCGTCGCGACAAGCCCGCGGTCACCCGGGCCGAGCTCGAAGAGGCCATCGAGCGGGTCTCGGCGGGGCTCGAACGCAAGTCGCGCATCATCTCGCCGGTCGAGCGTCGGCGGGTGGCCTACCACGAGATCGGCCACGCCTTGGTGGGCGCGCTCTTGCCGGGTGGCTCCGAGGTGACGAAGATTTCGATCGTTCCGCGCGGGGTCGGGGCCCTCGGGTACACGATGAAGCTGCCCACCGAAGACCGGTACCTGATGACCGAGGCCGAGCTCTCGGCGCAGCTCGCGGGGCTCCTCGGGGGCCGCGTGGCCGAGCAGATCGTCTTCGGTGACCTCTCGACCGGGGCCTCGAACGACCTCCAGCGCGCCACCGAGCTCGCCCGCGCGATGGTGTCTGAGTACGGCATGAGCCGCGCGATCGGCCCGGTGGGCCTCGGGCAAGAGCGGTCGGCCTTCCTCCCGACCGAGGGCCTCGGGCGGCTGCGCGAACACGGCGACCAGCTGGCCGACCTCGTCGACCACGAGGTCAAGCGCATCGTCGAGAGCGCCGAGCTTGAGGCCAAGATGCTCCTGACCCGCCACCGCGACGCCCTCGAAGCGCTCGCGCAGGCGCTCCTAGAGCGTGAATACCTTGACGCCGCCTCCTTCCGCGGCTTGCTCGACGCATCGGTGGGGCCGCGGCCCGAGGGGCCGACAACGGTCAGCGCATCGCGCGTTTGAGCGAAAAAATCGTACGCCGAGATTCTGGCCCGCGTTGTGCTGGGTGTAGAACGTCGCACATCGCATCACAGGGTGGTCGTCGTCTCGCACCGACGGCCCTCGGGTGATGGGTCAACACCCGCTTTGCATCGCGCTGGAGGCGCCGAAGCTCACATGCGTTCGATCCTTTCAATCATGACGGTGGTGGCGCTCACGGCCCTCGGCTGTGGGCGCTCGCAGCTCTTGGGCGACGACGACCCCACCATGGCGGCCGATGTGCCTGTCGTCGGCGACGGCCCCGGTGACGACGTGCCGTCGGTGCGTGACGTTCCGGGCGATCAGCCCTTCGTGGTCGATCGCCCCGATGTGCCCGATGTCCGCGACGTCGGCGACGTGCCCGGGCCCAACTGCAACGGCGGCCCCGCCTGCGGTGCGGGCGCGGCGTGCTGCGCCTCGGGCTGCTCGAACGTCGCCGCCGACAACAACAACTGCGGCGCCTGCGGCAACGCCTGCGGGCCCTTCACGGTCTGCACCAACGGCCAGTGTCTGATGACCGGCCTCTGCGGCGGTCAACGCTGCGACAACGGGCAGGCGTGCTGTAGCGGTGAGTTCTGCGCCAATTTGACCAGCGATTTTAACAACTGCGGCGCCTGCGGTCGCACCTGCGCGCGCGGTCAACAGTGTCAGAACGCGCAGTGCGTCGCTGACACCCCGAGCTGCGGCGAAGGCCCGGCCTGCGGGGTCGGCACCACCTGCTGCGGCGCCCTCTGCGTCAACGTCTTCAGCGACACGGCGAACTGCGGCGGGTGCGGCATCGTCTGCGTCGACGGCGCGACCTGCCAGGCCGGGGCGTGTGTGCCGCGGCGACCGTGCGAGTGCCCGATGGGCCTCAGCTGCTGCGGCCCCAACAACGCGTGCACCGACCTCTTGGGCGACGCCTCAAACTGCGGCGGATGCGGCATCGTCTGCGGCCTCGGGCAGCGCTGCGCGGCCGGGCAGTGCGTCGGCGGAAACACCTGCGGCGGCGGGCCTGCGTGCCCGATGGGGGCGGCCTGCTGCAACGGCGCGTGTGCCGACCCGCGCACCGACAACCTCAACTGCGGCGGCTGCGGCATCGTCTGCGGGCGCGGGCGGAGCTGCGTCAACGGGGCCTGCACCGTCATGGGCGGATGCGCCGACGGATGCCCCCCCAACGCGCTCTGCTGCGGCAACCAATGCGTCGCCCTCGACGACCCCAATAACTGCGGCGCCTGCGGCAATGTGTGCCGCGTCGGACAATCCTGTCAGAGCGGCACCTGTGTCACCATGACGGGCTGCGGTGTGGGCCCCGCGTGCACGGGGGGTACGGTCTGTTGCAACAACACGGCGTGCAGCGACCTTCGCTCCGATCGGGTCAACTGCGGCGCCTGCGGTCGCGCCTGCGCGATGAACCAAGTCTGCCAGAACGCCCGCTGCGTGACGCCGCCGATGTGCGGTGGCGGCCCTGCCTGCGACGCGGGCCAGGCCTGCTGCGGCGACCGGTGCCTGCCCGTGACGACTGACCCGACCAACTGCGGGGCCTGCGGCAACCAGTGCGTCGCGCCGCCCAACACCCAGCCCACCTGCGCGGCCGGGCGCTGCGGGGTCGGGGCCTGCAACGCGGGCTTCGGCGACTGCAACAACAGCGCGATCGACGGCTGCGAGGTCAGCCTCGCCAATGACCCCGCCAACTGCGGGCGCTGCGGCAACCGATGCGGCCCCGGCGTGGCGTGCAACAACGGGTCGTGCGCGATGGGCCCCAGCACCGGCGCCGAGGGCGCCTTCAACCCCGTGGTCAACCCCACCTTCCTCAGGCCCGGGGTGCACAATTTTACGACGGTGAACATCCCCGCCAACGTGACGGTGTTCCTCGCCGGCGGCGGCGCCGAGTCGGGCACCCTCGACCTCCGCGCCTCGGGCGACGTGGTCATCGAAGGCGTGCTCGACGTGTCGGGCGGCCCCGGCGGCGAGGCCATCGTCACGTCGCGCAACACCCGAACGGGGCGACCCGGCGCGGGCGGCTTTACGGGCGATCCGCGCACGGCCACGCCCGGCCCGGCCTGCGAGTGGGTGGGCGGCGTCTCGGGCGGCAACGGCCGCGGCTTCGCAGGCAGCACCGGGAGCTGCCGCGTCGGCAACAGCGGCGCGTGCATCACCGACAACCCCACCCAGCTCATCTTCGCCTCGGCCCCGGCTCAGTTCGGCGGCGGCGGCGGGGTGTTCACGGGGTATCGGGCCTACGGCGCGGGCGGCGGCGGATACGCGGGCGGGGCCCCGGGCGCCTTGGGGGCTCCGTACCAGGGCGAGCAAGACTGCGCGGGCGCTTCGGGCGGCGGCGGCGCGGCGGCGGGCCGCGGCGGCAACGCGGGCATGGGCCGAGACGCTTACAACGGCGCCAACGGAGCCTCGGGTCAGACCCAATGCCCGGGCATCCAGCTCGGCGGCGGCGTCCAGGTGCCTCCGGCCTTTGTGGGCGGCGGCGGCGGCGGCAGCATCGGGGCCGCGGCGGCGAACGACCTCGCGGTGACGGCGACCTTCCAGCCGGGCTCGGGCGGCGGCGGCGGCAGCGCAGACTACCTCAACCGCCCTGCCTTCGGCGGCACCTCGGGCGGCGGCGGCGGCGGCGGCGCGGTGCGCGTCTGGTCGGCCACCTCGATCGTGGTCAACGGCCGCGTGCTGGCCAACGGCGGCCCCGGCGGCGACGCCAACATCGGCACGGGCCGCAACGCCGGCTGCGACCCCCAACCCGGCGCGGCCGGCGGCGGCGGCTCTGGGGGCCTCGTGTGGCTCCAGGCCCCTTCGCTCACCACGGGCGTGCGGGCGCGCATCTCGGCCGCGGGCGGCGCGGGCGGCGCGGGCTCGCTCTATGCCACCGGCGGCGCGGGCGGCGCGGGCGGCCTCGGGCGTATTCGCATCTCTGCGAACCCGGCGAGCTGCACCCTCGGGGGCACCTTCCTCCCGAGCCTGGCGGGGGGCTGCACGCCCACCGCGCAGCCGGTCGTGGGCCGGGCCTTTGTGGCCACGTACCCGAACTGATCGCACCCCGCCAGAGCCCCCGCACGCGGGCCTAAGTATTCAAAACCAAACAACAATGTAGGCTTCGAGGGCGCCCCGCGGTGCCCCCCCTCGGCGTCGCGTCGGGGGGCGAAAGTGTGCGCCCGGCTGCGGGCCGCCTTGTCACCCTCGGGTCGAAACGCTAAGGCCGCGGCTGTGAAGCGAATCGGGCCAGGGTCTTGGGCGATGGTGATGGCGCTGTGGCTCGCGGCGGGGGCCGCGTCGGCGCAGACCGGGCGTCGTCGGCCTGCGCGCGAGGCTCCCGTCCGTGCGGCCGATCGGTACTACCAGGTGCGCCCCGGAGACACCCTGCGTCGGGTGGCGGGGGTGCTTCAGGTGCCGCCGCGCGACCTCGCGGGGGTCAACGGCCTTCGGTCACCCTTCGCGTTGCGGGTGGGGCAGCGGTTGCGGTTGCCGCCCGAGGTGCCAGAAGAGGTGCTGCGCACCCTGCCTTCGCGCACACAGTCGGCGGCGGCCGACGACGGGGGCGAAGCGCGGCGCCATCGCAGCGGCGTGGTGACCCTCGTGCGGGTGCGCGACCAGACCGAGACGACCATTAACTTTACGGCCAACGCGCCGAACCTTCGGGTGCGCGTCGAACAGATGCTGCGGGCGCGCAACGGCACGCCGCACATCGCGCATCCGAGGCTCGTTCGGCAGCTGCCGTTGATCTCAGATCGGTTCGGAGGGCGCAGGGTGATGATCGTGTCGGGGTACCGGCCCCACCGTCGGGCGCTCGGGCCCTTGCCGAACCGGCACGCCCAGGGTTACGCGGTCGACCTGCGGGTCGAAGGGGTGCCGAGCAGCGAGGTGTTCGCCTTCTGTCGAACGCTGGCCAACGTGGGCTGCGGGTACAACCCCAGGGCAGACTACGTCCACATCGACGTGCGCCCCGAGAGCGAACAGTGGACGTACCGGGCCCGCACAGGCACCCAGGGTGACCCGAATGTTCCGCCCGAAGACGACGGCGCTGAGGTGCTGGCCGACGCCGAGCCCTTGTGATTCGTGTCGAACACTCCCGAAGCCGCGACCGGATGCGCTACAACCCCGAGGGTGAGCGCGCGCGTGGGCTTGTGGGTCTGTCTCGTCGCGGTGGCCGCGTGTGCCACCGCCGAGGTGCCCCAGTTGCCCGAGCTCGGCGAGTACGACGCGAACCTCCCGCCTGACCCCGTCGACACTGGCTTTGACGCGGGCGACGACCTCGGCGACGACCTCGGCGACGACCTCGGCGACGCCGATGACACGGGTGACGACGCCCCGGTGGTCGCCCCCGACGTGCCCGAGCCGCCCGACGACGCGGGCCAGGCGGTCGACGTTCCGATGGCCGTCGACATGGGCTGCGCGGTCAACCCGAACCGTAGCTGTACGCCCGGGCAGTCGCGCGCCTGCGGGGCCCAGTGCGGCGCGCAGCGGTGCGAGGCGAACTGCGAGTGGGGCACCTGCCAGTCGAGCGGCGTCTGCACGCCCAACGCGACCCGGGCCTGCGGCGCGATGTGCGGCACCCAGCGCTGCGAGGCGAGCTGCCAATGGGGCGCCTGCGCGTCGAGCGGCGCGTGCACGCCGGGGCAGACCCGAGGGTGCGGCAATTGTGGCACTCAAAGCTGCGGTTCGACATGCCAGTGGGGCACTTGCAACAGTCAAGGCGAGTGCGCTCCGGGGCAGACCCGCGCGGGCAGCTGTGATCGATGCTCGCAGCAGGTGTGCGGCAGCAGCTGCACCTGGGGCGGGTGCGGGCTGCGTCCGGGCAACGGCTGTGAGTATCGCAGCGGCACGAACAATCGAAGCTGCGGCGCGTGCCGTTGCGGGCGTCAATGGTGCCTTGAGAGCTGCCAGTGGAGCACCTCGTGTACGTCGTGCTGTTCGGGTTGCGGCGGCTGTCTCGCGCCTTGAGCGGTGCCGGCGGGCGATGCGCTACTCGGCGGTGAGCCCCGCGGCGTACGCATAGTGGATGATCTCAGCGTTGTTCTTCAGCTCGAGCTTCTCGCGAATGTGCGCGAGGTGGTTGCTCACGGTGCTGGCCGAGACATCGAGCTCGACCGCGATGTCGCCCGCCATGCGACCCTGAACCCACAACATGAAGACCTGGTGCTCGCGCGCGCTCAGCCGCTCGTGCGGGAGCGCCGGGATCGCGCCCCGGCCCGCGATGAGGGCGTCGTCGAGCTCGTCGCGGCCTTCGCCCACCGCGAGGATCGTCTGCAACACCTCTTCGGCCGAGCGCGTCTTGGCGAGGTAGGCGCGCGCCCCCGCACGCACCATGCGCGCCGCGAAATGCTCTTCAGGATACATCGAGAGGATCACCACCTTCACCGTCGGGTGCGACACCCGGAGCCGCGCCAACACCTCGCTGCCAGACACCCGAGGGAGCGAGAGGTCGAGCACCAGCACCTCTCCGAGCGCAGCCGGCGAGGCCTGGAGCACCGCGCGCCCGTGGTTGAACTCGCCCACCACCGCGATGTGACCGCTCTCTTCAAGGAGCTCGCGAAGTCCGCGGCGAAAGATCGCGTGATCGTCGGCGAGGCTGATACGGAGAAGCGGCTGTGTCATCGCGGCTCCGTCGGCGTCATCCTCGGGAGGACGACGGTCAGCGCAGTGCCCCGCCCGGGGGCGCTCTGAAGCTGAAACTGCCCACCCAAGGCGCGGACGCGTTCGCGCATGCCGACGAGGCCGAGGCCCGCGTGGGCGCGAAGCCCGTCGGGGTCGAAGCCCTGCCCGTTGTCTTCGAGGCTCAACTTCAAGCTGTCAACGCCGAGCGTGAGGGTCACCGTCAGCGCCGTCGCTTCAGCGTGGCGAAGCGTGTTGGTGAGGGCCTCTTGCACAACCCTGAAGGCCGTCGCGGCGAGCTCCGCGTCGAGCTCGGGCAAGGGCGAAGGGCACACAAACCGCGTCTTGAGACCGTCGGCGGTGTCGATGCGCCCGAGGAGCCACTCGATGGCGGGGCCGAGGCCCATCTCCATGAGGAGCCGCGGCCGCAGCTCGCGCACGAGGCCGCGGGTGGTGTCGGCGGCCCGAAGCACGAGCGAGGCGAGGTTTGCGAGGCTCGGCGCGAGGGCGGCGGGGTCGCGCTCCCATCGCTTCTGGGTGAGCGAAACGGCGTACCGGAGGGCGGTCAGCTCCTGGCCGAGCTCATCATGGAGCTCGCGTGCGATGTGGGCCCGGTCGGCCTCGCGGGCGCGATCGAGGTGCGACGAGAGGGCGGCGAGTGATTCGGTCTGTCGCGACACTTCGGCCTCAAGGGTGGAGTTGAATCGCGCGAGGGCCTCGGTGGCTCGAAAGCTCTCGACGGTCTGTCGAAACGCCATCTGACCGAGCACCGTCGCGGTGAGGACGGTCCAGAGGTAGTAGCTTACGCCCACGGCGAAGAAGGGTTCGCCGAGGTACGCGGGGTTGCAGAGCGTGTAGCCGGCGATCACGCAGGCGGCCCCGACGAGGTTGAGCCCGAGCCTCGGCCCGACCTTCACCGGCGCGGGGATGCTGAAGAAGCTTGTGACATAGACGAAGTGAAACCAAGGTGTCGCGGGGCCGCCGAGCTGGCCGACGAACCAGCCGATGAGCGCGGCGTTGGCCCACATCAAGGGCACCGCGAGGTGAAGCGGGCGCTCGCGAAAGGCTCGAAGGCTCGAAACGCCGAGCGCGATGGAGCCCTGAAAGAGCGCGGTGCCGAGGCGAAGCACGGCGTAGGCCCGGCGCGTCGGGGCGTGGGCGCCGAAGAGCCACGGGTCGAAGGCCCACCATGACAGCACGAGCACGGCGTTGGCGCTCCCGACGAGCTGAAGGCTGCGAACGAGGCCAGGGGTTACAAATCGCGCGAAGGCAGGCTGCTCATCGCGGGTGGGCCCGACGAGGAGGTACGCCACGGCGCGGTGCATGCGCGGGCTCACGGCGCCTCCAGGAGCACCCGAGACCTGTATCACAGCCGGGCTGCTCGGATCGTGACGAAGCATCGCCGCTGCCGCCGTTTCGCGCGTCTCAGCGGGCGGTCTCGCGGGGCTCGCGGGTCTCGCTTTGGGGTCGAGGGGCCCAGAGCCTTGTGTCGGTCGCCGGAGGACTCAGGGCAAACAGGTGCCCGCGGCGTTCGGGTTGCTCGCGCTGGCCGTGCCCGAGCATGTCGTGCCTGTCGGGCACGCGTTGTTGCTGTCGCAAATGCGGCGGCACGCGAACGCGTCGCTCGCCGAACGACGCGAGCAGCTTAGCGTCGGCGCGCAGTCGTTGTCGGAGCTGCACGCCTCTCCCTCGGCGGTGCTGCCCGCGGGGGTGCAGATCGCGGTGCGCACGAGCGGAGACGTCGCGTCGCCGCCCGCCGCGAGCGCGTTGACGTAGCGGCAGCCCCCTTGCGCGCAGGCGTCGGCGGCGAAGGGGGTGCACGTCGGGCGACAAATGCCCGCCCGCGGCACCGTCGCGATGGGGATGCAACGCCCGCCGTTCATGCAGTCTGACGCGCTGCCGCAGAGCGGCTGACAGGTGCGGCTGCTCGCCGTCGCCTGGCCGTAGTTCACACACGAGAGACCGCGCTCGCAGCTGTCGGCGCCGAGTCGACCCTCGGCCCGGGTGCACATCGCGCCGTCTGCGGCGGTGCCCGCGGCGACGCAGGCCGTGATGCCCGTCGCGTTGGTCGCGCCGATGCCCACGATGTTGCAGCGCTGCCCGTCGCCGCAGTCTTGGGCCGCAGGGTTGCAGCAGAATCGCGTCGCGCCCGGGAAGGTGGCCGCGCTCACCTGGGCCTCACAACTCGCCGCACCGCCCGCAGCCTCGCACCGCAAGGCCATCGGCGCCCCGGCGCTACGGGTCAACACACACTGAAGCGGAATGCCCGAGAGCATGAACGTCACCGAGAGCTGGTTGCCCGTCACCGTCGCCTCGGCCGACGTGCCCTCGACCGCAACCTGCGCGCGACAGCCCGTCTGCGCGATGCACGCCGACGGAAACACCGTAAACCCAGGCACGCTGCACGTGCCCTGAAGGGCGTACGCGCCCGAGAAGTCTTCGCACCCGCCGGCGCCGCTGTCTCCGCCCTGGCCCGATCCCGTGTCGGTCTCGCCGCCCGTGTCTTGCGTCAAACCCGCGTCGCGCGTCGGCGCGCTCTCTGACGAAGAGCACCCCAGGAATGCCGCCGCGCACCCAAGCACCGCCCAGCCAAAACCACGACTACGACCTGTCATCTTGTGCGCTCCCTCGGTTGGTGGTCGGTACGGGCCCGGCGCTGCCAATGCGCCGATCGGTCACCCGCGCCTCACGCCTGAGGGGTAGCGACCTCGCGGGTCGTGCGCGAGCAACACAAAAGAATTTCAGCCAGCGGCGCCCGGCGGCGCGCCGAAGTGCTCAGAAACGAGCCGATTCGCGGGTCGGCGGTGTGCGCGCTGGGCCGACGCCTCAGGGCGCCGCGAGCGCGTAGCGGAGGGTGTAGTGGTGCACCCCGGCGACGATTTCGATGCTGAGATCGCCAGTGATTCCAACAAGCTGCTGGGTTCCGGTGCCTTCGACGATGTTGACCTCGAGGGTCTTCCCGGCCGGCGTGGCGAGGGCGCGGTGGGTGGCGACGAAGCGCCCTCGGCGGCCTTCGAGCTCTACGTCGAAGCGTTCGAGGGCGACATAGGCCGCGGTGTCGGCGGTGCGCACCGAGAGAAACTCCACGGCGCTGGTGCCCGCGAGGGGGCCCTCAAAGACCTTGTCGAAGCGGGCGCGCGCGAGGGTGACGCCGTCGTCTGCGGCGTAGGGCGGCTCGGGAGTCATCTTCACCGAGAAGGTACCTGTGACGGTCTGCATGGCCGTGAGGGTGGCGCCTCGGGCCTGCGGCTGTCTTGAACAAAGGCGTCAGTCGCACATCCCGGGGCCGCCGGGGTAGGTGTGGAGGCAGCGCCCCGAGGTGCAGCTCTGCCCGCCCTCGCACGACGCCCCGTGGGCCCCCTTGGCGCGGCAAGTGCCGACGACGTGGGTCTTGTCACGAAAGAGACCCCAGGTGTGGCGACGGGTGAACCCGCGCGGCGGGGTGTGAGGCCCCGGGTCGCACCATGCTTCGCCCGCACACGCCGAAGCGCTCTCGGCATAGTTGCAGTCGCGGCCGAGCGCTTGCTGCGGCGCCACCGGGGCGCCACACGCCGTGAGACCCAAGGCGACGAGCACGAGCGAGGCGGGGGTGTTGTTCATGGCGCCCCGAGGGGCCTATCACGGCCCGACGAGACACGCGAGAGAGGCGCCGCGGGTGTACGGCGGCAGGCGGTGGGGGCTCAGCGGAGCCAGATCGAGACCGAGCCCGTGCGGCTGGTCTGGGTCGGATCCCACCACCCGAGGTGCCAGTAGGTGTGCGCCGCGCCGTCGGTGGCCTGCGGCCAGGGGTAACTGCGGAAGTTGCCTACTCCCGTGTAATCGCTTGCGAAATTGGGCCCGAGCGAGCCGTTGACGCAGTTCGAGGTGTCGATCACACCGTACGAGGTCGGGTAGGTGTCGGTCCAGGTGACCGACAGGGTGTTGCGGAAGATGTAACGCATCGCGCCCGTGGCGTTGGGGCCGCGCAGCGTGGTGATGGTGACGGGCACACAGGCGCCGCGGTCAGAGTTGGTCACCGTGGGGTTCGAGTTCAAGAAGTTGACCGTCGAGGGCGACGGGATGGTGAACTTCGTCGCCACGTCGTACCCGTTGATGGGCCCGGTGAAGAAGTCGGCGTTGGCGCGGGCCAAGAGCATCTCGGTCGAGCGCCGCGCGATGGGCACCGCCGCGAGCGAGGCCACCCCGCGGCGCCCGAGCCCGTCGTACTGCCCGCCGCCGGTGGCGAGGCTGTAGAGGTTTCGCACGCCGGTGTCTTGGCTCAGGGCCGCGACGCTGCCGCGCGAGGCGTAGGCCACCAGCGTCCACCCGCCGCCGTCGGTGACCATGTCGCAGTAGACCTGAAAGGGCGCCGCGCCGCCCGCGCCGTCGGGGTCGATCATGTAGAGCCCGCTCGGCGCTTGGGGCTGCGACTGATGAAGGGTCTGGCAGGTCGCGAGCTCGCCGCAGCGGCCGTTGGCGCAGACCCCCGACGGGCACACGTTGCCGCAGGCTCCGCAGTGGGCGGGGTTGTTCGCGAGGGTGACCTCGCAGCCGTTGCCGACGTTGGCGTCGCAGTCGGCGAAGCCCGCGTTGCAGCTGCTCTCGCAGGCGCCTTGGGTGCAGCGCGCGGCGGCGTTGGCGCCCATGGCGCACACCCGACCGCAGACCCCGCAGTGGGCCGTCGTGCTGCGGGTGTCGACCTCGCACCCGTTGGCAGGGTTGCCGTCGCAGTCTGCGAAGCCCGCGGCGCAGTCGAGGGCGCAGCGGCCGAGGTTGCACACCGCGGTCGCGTTGGCACCACCCTGGCACACCGTGCCACATGCGCCGCAATGGCGCGGGTCGGTGCCGGTGAAGACCTCGCACCCGTTGGCGGGGTTGGCGTCGCAGTCGGCGAAGCCCGCGTTGCAGGTGAACCCGCAGCGGCCGCTCGTGCACGCGCGGGTCGCGTTGGCCACGGCGGCGCAGACGGTGCCGCAGGTGCCGCAGTTGAGCACGTCGCTCTGGGGGTTCGAGCAGGCGCCGTCGCAGCGCTGTTGCCCCGAGGCGCAGCCCGACGAGCAGGCCGTGACGCCGTCGCTGGTGGCGCAGAGGGGCGTCTGGCCCGCGCAGACGGCGCCGCAGCGGCCGCAGTTGGCGGTGCCTTCGAGCGAGGCCTCGCAGCCGTTGCGCGCGTCGCCGTCGCAGTTCGAGAAGCCCGCGGCGCAGGCGATCTGGCACACGCCGCTCGTGCACACCGCGCGGGCGTTGGTGCCCCCGGCGCAGACCGTGTTGCAGGTGCCGCAGCGGGCCGGGTCGCTCGACAGGTTGGCCTCGCAGCCGTTGGCCGCGTTGTCGTCGCAGTCGCCGAAGCCCGCCGCGCAGACCGCGCCGCAGCGGCCCGCCGCGCAGGTGGCGGTGGCGTTCGCGCCCGCGGCGCAGGTGCTCCCGCAGGCGCCGCAGTGGCTGGGGTTGACCCGGGTGTCGACCTCGCACCCGTTCGAGGCGTCGCCGTCGCAGTCGGCGAAGCCCGCGTTGCAGCGCACGGCGCAGCGCCCCGCGGCGCAGACAGGGCTCGCGTTGGCACCAGCCTGGCACACGTTGCCACAAGTGCCACAATGGCCCACGGTGTCAGCGAGGCTCGTCTCGCAGCCGTTGCTGGCGAGCCGGTCGCAGTCGCCGTACTCGGCGTTGCAGGCCGCGACGGTGCAGGCGCCCTGGGCGCACCCGGAGACGGCGTTCGGGGCCGCGCAGCTCCGACCGCAGGCGCCGCAGTGGGCGATGTCGTTCTGCGTCGCGCGGCAGCTCTCGTTGCAGCACACCTCGCCGCTCGGACAGGCCTGGGCCTCGTTGCAGCCCGGCACGCAGGTCGAGCCCGCGCCGCAGCGTTGCCCGGCGGGGCACTGGGCGTCGCGGGTGCAGCCGACGCAGACGTGGCGGGCGGTGTCGCAGCGAAACACCCCGCCGTCGACGGCGCAGTCGCTGTCGGCGCCGCACCCGGCCTCGCAGCGGTTGCCGTCGGCGCAGTACTGCCCGGCCGCGCAGGCTCCGCGGTCGGCGCTGGTGCAGGTGACGCAGGCCCCCGAGGCGGTGTCGCAGGCCCTCAGGCCGAACTCGTTGTTGGCGCAATCGGCGCTGGTGGCGCACCGCCCGAAGCCGCTGTCGACAGGCCCAGCGTCGGCGGGGCCAGCGTCGGCGGGGCCGGCGTCGGCGGGGCCAGCGTCGGCGGGGCCAGCGTCTGTCGGGCCCACGTCACCCGGGCCTGTGTCGGCGGGCCCGAGGTCGGTCGGGCCCGTGTCGGTGAGGCCGGTGTCAGCGGCGCTTGCGTCTGGGGTGCCGCCCACGACGGTGCGATCGCCGCAGGCGGCGAGACAAGTGAGCGCGAGCCCCAGGCACAACAAGGCCCTTCGGGTAGCCATGAGAAATCCTCCATGTCGCAGGCGACGTGTGAGGTTCTATGCGCAGTGTCGCGGTGACCGCAACCCGGTGCGCGGTCTCGGGCAATGTGGCTCACTCTTGGCACATGGGCCAGCGGTGGGCCGTCGCAGGGGGAGGGGCGGCGTCGAGGGGGCTAAGGCTGTGTCGGCAACTGTGGTGGCGTCGGCGGAGGGGACGAAGTGTGCGTTCCGACGAGGTTGCGCCGCGCCCCAACGCCTGCGTGACCTCACCCGTGGGGGGCGCACGGCCCTCGCGCCTGGCAAGACCTCACCCCCCTGGGGGATGCCCGGCCCTCGCACCCCCTCTCCCTGTCAGGAGAGGGGCATATTTGGACAGAATCAAGGAGTTTTAAACGGTAATGCTGTTAACTAAGTAGATAATTGCATGAATAATAAAGAAACAATTTGCTTCTGTCGTGTTTTGCCCCTCTCCTGACAGGGAGAGGGGGCGCGAGGCTCGTGCGTCCCCCAGGGGGTGAGGTCACGCCAGGGAGAGGGGACGCGAGGACCGTGTGCACCACAGGGGTGAGGTCACGCAGGGCGCGAGCTTCGTGCGCCCTACAGAGGGGGGGGCGCTTACGCGGGATCGCAACCTGCTACGAAAGGCGCGGCTCACCACCGCATGCATTCGATGTCGGTTACGACATTTGCGGACGCAGCCTAGTAGAGGACTTCGGCGGCCGGAGGCTCTTCGCTCGGGGCCACGGGCTCGGCCACGAGGCGGCCGTCTTGGAGGCGGAAGCCGTACGCGCGGTGGGCGCGGTCGAACTGGACGGTCTGTTCGAGGCGCACGGTGCGGCCGTCGCGCTCGCTGAGGAGCTGGAGCACCGCCGAGGCGAGGCGCTGGCCCGTGATGCCCACCGGGGCGCGCACGATGAAGCGGTTGCCTTCGAGGGCCGTGCCAGGCTCGAAGACCCGAACGCCGAGCGGGAGCGGAGACTCTCCGACCGAGGCGAAGCTCGTCTCCGAGGGGCTCTGGGCGAGGAGCTCGACGCCGAGGTCGGGGTGCGTCCACCGAACGACGACTTGGGCCTCGCGGCCCGCGCGGAGCTGCCGGGCGACGCGCACCCAGGCGCGCACGGCGGGGTCATCGGGGCGACCCGCGGCCACCCGGGCCACCTCGCCGTCGAGGAGGGTCTGGAGCACCCTCCCGGCTGCGTCTCCGGTGCCCGCCTCGGCGGCCCGGCGGAGGGTCCGCAGGCCCTCGTCTTCGCGGCCTGACGCGAGGGCGGCGAGGGCCACCCGCACGAGGGGCTCGGTCTCTCCGGGCCTGAGCGCCGCGAGGGTCTGGTACTGATGGTACGCCTCGGCGGGCCAGCCGTAGGTGAGCAAGAGGTCGCCGAGCCGCGCCCGCGCGTAGGGGTCGTAAGGCGCAAACTCTGCGATCTCGGTGAAGGCGCGGAGGGCCTCGTCGCGGTCGCCGGCGCGCAGCATGAGCTCGCCCACGAGGCTCCGAACCCGCGCGTCGGCGAGCGGGTCGCGGCGGAGTCGCTCGCCGAGGGTGCGGGCCTCGCGCATCCGGTCGGCCTCTTCGAGGGCGGTCATGAGCCGCAGGCGCAGGTCGATGTCTCGGGGCGCCACCACGAGCCAGGCGCGCAAGAGGGTGACCTTCTGCGCCGCGGTGGTGCCCGGGGCCGAGAGGCGGGTGAGGAGCCGCGACCAGTCGACGTAGAGGGGCTGGCGGAGGTAGGCCCGCCACGCCTCCGAGGGCCCGTAGCGCCGCGCGATGGCGGCGTCGAGCCACTCGATCGCCGAGGGGTCGTTCACGACGTTGCGGAACGACACCAGCTCGGCCGGGTCGGTGACGCGCTCGACGATGAGCTCGAGCAGGGCGACGCGGTCTTCCCACCAGCGCAGCTCGCAGCGCTGGGAGGCGGCGTTCCACACGGCGAGGGCGCCTTGGTGGTGGAGGCCCTGGGCGCTCAGCCGTTCGAGCCAGAGCACCCGCCTGAGGCCCCGCGGGAGGGTCGCCGTCGGCGCGCACACCCTCGCCCCGGGCCCGCGCCCCTCGCCCGGCGGGAGGCCGAACTCGAAGCCCCGGGTCACCGTCCCCGGCGCGGCCCCGAGAAGCTCTGGCGCAGGCAGCGTGACCCCGAGCACCGCCCGCCGCACGCAGCCCTCGACCTCGGCGTCTCGGAGCGTCGACTGTGCCACATTGGCACTGGTGACACGCCCCGTGGCATCGACCGTGGCGCTCACCGTGATGGTGCCCGCGAGCCCGGGCCTCAGCGCGCGTTTGCGCTCGACGCAGGCCCGCGCGGCGGGCTCGGCCGAGGCCAACGCGGCCACGAGTGTGCCATTCGGGTCGAGCCCCTGGCCTTCGTTCGCCGCGTGGGGGCGCCACCCGTCGCCGTCGTCGCGGGCGATGGCCACCTCGCGCGAGGCGCCGACGCCCTCGACGCCGCGCGGGCGCAGGGCGTCGGTGACCCCCAAGACGGGCAAGCGCGCGCCCTCGTCGTCGAGGTTGAACACCGGCGCGTTGACCGTGTAGGCCCCCGTCGGCGTCTGCCCCTCGGCGTCGAGCACGAGCCCCGACATGGGCGTCACGAGCTGGTACCGCGCCCCGAGCTCGGCCAGCGAGCTTCGCCCCGTGCCGTGGCGCAAGAGGGCCTCGATGCGGGCCGCGGCCCAACGCCGCCCGAGGTCGCCCCGGTCGTCGATGCGCGTCACCCGCACGGGCAGCGACCACTGCTGCGCCTCGGTGCCGCGGCGGGCCGTCACCCGGATCGTGCGCGGGGCCTCTCCCGAGAGCTCGCCCACCACCTGCAAAGGGTCGCCCGCGACCCACGCGCCCACCCGGTCGGGGAGAGGGTGGACGACGTGGTCGCCGAGGCTCACCCGCACGTCGCGGAGGCACGGTCGCAGCGCGTGGGCGAGCATCTCGGTGGCGGCGCTCACGGCCTCGGCGGTGTCTTCGACCCGGCCCACCCGGCCGCCCATCGCCGCGAGCGGCGCGACGATCTCGGGGTGGCTGTCGTGGCCGAGCGCGAGGGCGTAGAGCCGAAGGTCGGGCACGGCGCGCGACACCTCGTCGACGAGGCGGCCGGGGTCGAGGGTGCCCAGCGTCGGGGTCGCGTCGCCGAGGTAGAACACCGCCCCGTTGCGGCGCGGGTCGAGCGCGGCGGCGGCGCCCGTGAGCATGCGCCCGAGGTCGCTCGCGCCCCCGGGCCTGAGGTGCGCGATGGCGTCAAGGATGGCCTCGCGACGGGCCGGGGTGACGACCTCCATCTGTCCCGCGGCGCCGGGTGCGGGGCGCGCGCCGAGGTCGCCCAAGAACAGCGCCACGCGGTCAGCGGCGCCCACCTGGTGGAGCAAGGCGTCGACCGAAGCCCGTGCGATTTCGAGGGCGCCGGGCGCGGTGGCGGCCGAGGCGTCGATCACGATGGCGAGGTCGCTCGGGGCGCTCGCGTCGGCGGGCAGGGTCACGTCGACCATGACGTGGTCTGCGCCGTCGGGCCCGCGTCGCGCGCTCTGCCAGAGCCGCGCCGAGGGCGTCGCGGGCGCCGCAGGGTCGACGAGCTCGACCACGAGGTCGCCCCGGGGCCGCCAGTCGCTCCGCCGCATCACGACGTGGCCGTTCTGGAGCTGCGCCCCTTCGGGCACCCGCACCCGCGCGGCCTGGCTGCGGCTGAGGTCGAGGTCAAAGGCGAACTCGCCCACGATCTGCGGGGCCACGGCGTCGCCCTGGGCCAGCACGTAGGCCCGCTGCGCGCCGTCGTGGGTGAGCCACTCGGCGTAGGTGAGCTGGGCCCGCACGTTTTCGCCCGGCGCGAGGTACCCGAGGCCCGCCACCACGTCGCGGGTGGTTGTGCCAAGGAGTGCCGAAGTGGCACCTCCCTGGGCGTTGCGGGCCCCGACGATGGCGGGGCGCGCCACGCTCGCGCGGCCTCCGCGCTCGACCTCGAAGCCGAGGGTCATGGCGCCCTCGGGCAGCCGCATGCGGTACTCGACCGGCGCGACCTGCTCGCTGCCGTTGAAGAAGCGCTGGTCGATGGTGGTGATGGCGAGGTCGCCGTGCACGACCACCCGCACCCGCTGCTCGTTGATGGCCAGCGCCGTGGGGCCTTCGCCCGCGACGGGGTGCGCGAACATGCGCCCGGCGCCCTCGGGGCTTCGGTGCACGAGCCCTTGGGGCGAGGCGGCGCCGCCGGTCCAGTCGTCCCACACGCCGGCGGGGTTGACCGCGAGGGCGCCGGCGCCTTCGAGGGCTTCACCCTGGGCGAGCTGCCCCTGCCGGGCGCCCTGCCGGTACGAGACCTCACCGCGCACGGCGATGACCCGCGTGGGCGCGCCCGGCGCGCGTTCGATCTCGAGGGCCGCGTCGCCCACCGCCACCCTCGCGTCGGCGCCCACCTCGACGGCCCGCTCGTCGTCGCCGTACCCCGTGACGAAGACCCGGCCCCGCTCGACCCGGGGCACGCCGTCGACCCAGACGATCCGCGCGTCGCCCGCCACCCGGAGCTCGAGCCCGTTGTCAGTGCGCACGAGGGCCCGCCCGTCAGCCGCGGTCTCGAGCGCGCCGTCGACAGCCACCCGCACCCGACGCACGATCTCGACGCCCCCGACCCGTACGCCGGGGTGCTGAACCTCGACCGTGGCCGCCGTGCTCGCCGCGACGTCGAGCTTGCGGGCCTCCTTGCATGCCGTCACGGCGAGGCAGAGCGCCAACGTGTGCCAGCGTGATGCCAGTTTGGCACTCATCGCGCACCTCCCTGGGGGCTCGCCGCGCCAGGCACGGCGACGGCCTGGAGCTGCCCTTCGGTGGCCTCGAAGCGGAGCCGCGGGTGATCGGGGTCGAAGTGCAACACCTGGCGGGAGACGCGCTCGTTCGAGCGGCCCTCGTTCCAGATCACGATGAGCTCGGCGTCGCCGCGGGGCCGGGCGCCACCGCCGCGGCGCACCTCGAGCCCGAGCCGCGCCGGGGCGTCGAGGAGCGAGGTGCTCTCAAGCGGAAAGGTGCTCGCCACGAGGTCGGCCCGCCGCGCGGGCTCGTCGGGCAAGGTGAGCCACAGCTCGGCGTCATCGTCGGGGTGCTGCCACCGCACGATGGCCCGCAGCGCGCCGGCCGTGCGCGCGGCGGGGCTGCGACGCCAGCGGGCCCTGAGCGCGTCGAGGGTGGCCCGCGACACCTCGGGCGAGGCGCCCGCGAGGCCTAGCTCGGTGGCGATCCACGCGACGGCGGCTTCGGTGACGGTGCCCATCACCCCTGGCTGGCTCTGGGTCACCACGCGCTCGGCGAGCCTGATGGCCTCATCGAGGCGGCCCGCGGCCCGCGCCGCGGCGGCGAGGCGCAAGAGGATCTCGGGCGCGTCGGCGAGCTGCGCGGCGAGGGTCTGATACTGCCGATAGGCCTCGTCGGCCCAGCCGTGCGCGAGGGCGATGTCACCCAAGCGGCGCCGCGCGAAGGGGTCGTCGGGGGCGAACTCGACGATCTCGCTGAAGGTGCGCCGGGCCTCGGCCTCGTCGCCCACGCTGAGCAAGGCCTCGCCCGCCGCGGTGCGGACCCGCGCGTCGGTGCGCGGATCCTCTCGGAGACGCGTCGCCGTACGCTGGACCTCGCCCCGGTCGCGGGCCGTCGCCGCCGCGTCAAGGAGCAGCATCGCGAGGTCGAGGTCGTCAGGGTACCGGCGCGTCAGCTGCCGCAGCACGTTGACCCGCTCGGCCGGGCTCGTGACCCGCGCGAGGGCCGCCGTGAGGGTCTCGTTGTCGAGCCGGAGGAGCCCCAACTCCGAGGCCCGCGCGAGCTCGCCCGAGCGCGAGAGGGTGCGCAAGAGCACGTCGCGGAGCCACCCGCGGGCCCCCGGGTCGCGCATCGCCCGATAGAGCGCGAGCTGCCCGTCGACGCTGCTCACATGGCTCACCATCGTGCGCAAGAGCGCCACCCGGTCGGGCCAGGCCGGGAGCTCGCAGTCGCGCCGCGCCGCCGCCCACACCTGCATCGCGCCTTGGGCGCCGGGCCGCGTCGCGAGGCGCTCGCGCCAGAGCCCGATGCGCTCGGCCAGGGTCACCGCCGCCGCGTCGCTGCATCGCTGCAACACTCGCGCTGCCACAGTGGCACCGGCTGGCCCATTGCCAAGCTGTGCCATACGTGTGCCACTCGGGAGGTCGACGCCCTCGAAATCGCCGTCTACGGCGCCCTGGTCTCGGTCGCGCTCGCGCAGCACGGGGCGGTTCTGCTCTTCGGCGACCTCGCCGCCGCGTTCGGTCTCGTTCTGTCGGGCGACGCTGTCGTCGACGGGGCTGCCGAAGGTCGGACCGCGTCGGGCGTTGACCACCCGACGCCCCATCTGGCCCTCGTCTGAGGCGTGCCCGCGGGCGCGGCCGTCGGCGTTGGCGCTGAGGCCGTTGAAGAAGCCGCCTTGCCCGGCGCTCCCGCCGCCGCCGCCGGGGCGCGCCGCGCGGGCGAGGGTGGGCATCGGGGCGGCCGCGGGTGCGCTCTGGGCCATCGGCACCATCGCGGGGTCGGGCGCGGGCTCTGCGGGCGCTTCGGGCGTGGGCGCGGCGGCCACGGCGACGGGGGGCGGCGCGGGCGCGATCTCGGCCTCGGCGGTGGTGGTGGCGCCGGTGGCCGTCGCCCGGCCCGAGGGCATCGCCGGGGCTGCGGGCTGAGCGGCGTTCTGCGCGACGTTCTGGGCGGCCGGTGCGGGGCCGTTGTTGCCCCCGAGGGGCTCGACGACGGCGGGCATGGCCGGGGCCTCGCGCGAGGCCCGGTCGGCGCTGCGGGTGCAACCGACCAAGGGCAAGAGGTCGAAGACCGAGAAGGGCTCTCGGGCCGACTGTGTGCCAACGTACTGGTACTGGTCTTCGCCGGGCACGAAGAGCGAGGTGAAGGGGGTGATGAGCCCGAAGCGGGTGCCGAGCTCGACCACCACCATGCGCGATTCGCCGCGGGCGAGGAGGTGATCGAGGCGCTCGGTGGCCCATCGCAAGCGGAGGTCGCCGCGGTCTTCGAGGGTGCGCCCCTGGAGGGCGAGGGTCTCGACGAAATCACGCCCCTGCCAGCTCGCGCGTACGGTCACCGTGCGGGGCGCGGCGCCCGAGAGGCGGCCGATGGCGATGAGGGGCTCGCCGGCCGGGAGGTCGACGGCGTCGGTGGGGTACACCCGCTCGACCGAGGGCCCGAGGTCGACCCTGAAGTTGCGAACGAGGGGGCGTGACACATGTGCCAGAATGTCGAGGGCGGCCCCGGCGATTTCGCCGCGGCGGGTGACCCGGGTCGAGAAGCCGCTCGGTTCGGTGAGGCCCGCGAGGAGGTCGAGGCGGGGCGCGTCGCCGACGGCGATGGCGTAGAGCCGCGGGCGAGGGGTCATCCGGGCGAGACGGGCCCGAAGGGCCGGGAGCTCGCGCTCGCCCACGGTGGCGAGGCCGTCGCCGAGGTAGAGCACGGCCCCGTTGCGCTGCGGGTCGAGCGCAGAGTGGGCGGCTTCGAGCATCGCGCCGAGGTCGGTGGCGCCCCCGCGGCGGTCGCGCGAGAGGGCGTCGAGGATGGCCCGCTGGGTCTCGGCGGTGGCGGGCCGGAGGGCGGCCGAGGGGCTCCCCGCGGGGCGCGTCGCGACGTCGCCCGCGAGCACGAGGACGCGGTCGTTGGCCGAGAGCGAGCGCACCAGGGCCTCGGCCATCGCCTGCTGGAGCTGGAGCGTGGTGCCCTCGGTGGCGGCCGAGTGGTCGGCCACGATGACGAGGTCGACGCCCTCATCGCGGGCCTCTCGGGCGGCCGGGGCGGGCGCTTGCACGGCGACCCTGATGAAGCCCGCGCGGTCGATGGCGGCGCCGGTGCGGGCCCGGCCCGTGGCGTCGTCGGTGGGCTGAACCCGCACGTAGCTCGCCGGGGGCAGCGGGTCGGTCTTCATCTCGACCACGAAGTCGCTCGTGGGGATGGTGTCGCTCGCGGCGAGGGTGACGTGGTCGTCGCTGCGGCGCGCACCCGCCGAGGCGCGCACCTCGTGGGCGCCGGCGTTGCGGAGGTCGAGGTCGGCCCGGAGCTCGCCCACCCGGGTGCCGAGGGTGGCCAAGGGGAGGCGGTAGCTCCGGAGCCCGGCGGCGTTGGTGGGGAGCCACTGGGTGTAGCGCACGACGATGCGGCGGGTGGCGGCGGGCTGGATGGGGTAGAGCCGGGCGTGGTAGCGGCCCGGGGCGTCCCATTCGAGGAGGGCGGGGTCGAAGGTCGAGCCGCGGTAAACCTGGGCCTGGTAGGCCGCGGCCGCGCTCTGGCGCTCTTGGACCACGCCGTCGACCAGGGTGCCGCGGCGGTCAACCGCGAAGCGCTGGAGCACCGCGCCGCGCGGCACCATGAGCGTGTAGAGCCCCTCGACGGTGTCGCCCGCGGGGTTGAAAAAGGTCTGTTCGAGCTCGGTGATGGCCAGGTCGCCGAGCACCGTGACGTGGGCGTCGACCCGCTGCAGCGCGAGGGGCCACCGCGGCGCGCCGGCCTCGTCGGGGCGCCGCGCGGCGACGGCCCCGAGGCCCTCGGTCTCGCCCCCCTGGATGCCAAAGGTGACGTTGTCGGCGAGGCCCCCCGTCCAGTCGTCGAAGAGGGGGCGTGGTGCCACGGTGGCACTCGACTGGCTCAGTCTGGCACGCTCACCGGCCCGCACGGCGCCGCGGCGCGAACCGGCCTCGTACGCGATTTCGCCCTCGATCACGTCGACCACGGTGTTGGCACCCTCGCGGCTCACGCTGGCCTGGGCCCCGCGGAGCCGCAGCGTCACGCCCTCGCTCTCGAGCACCGCCGGGTCGGGGTCGGCGTCGGCGCGGACGGTGCCGCGGGTGACCCACGCGCGCCCCTCGACGAGGGTGGCCCGGTCACGCTCCGAGATCGTCACTCGCGCGCCCTGGTCGAGCAAGAGGCCCTCGCCATGGTCGAGCCGCACGAGGGCCCGGCCTGTGCGGGCGTGCACCGTGGCGCCGCGGGCGAGCCTGGCGGTGCGCTCGACGGGGCGCGCGGCCTGCGAGGGCTCGGTGACGTCGACGGCGGCGCGGAGCCGCTCGACCTCGGCCACGGTGTCGGTGAGGCGGCCCTCGGGCGTGCAGGCTTCGAGGGCGACGAGGGCCGAGAGGCCCACAAAAACGCCTGAGATACGCATGATTTCTCTGAGACCCCCGCACGAGAAGGGCGGCGACGCCACCGCCCGGTTCGGGGGGTGGGTCCGCGCGAAGACGACCCGCCGCGCAGCATCGCACGAGCGGGCCCACGGCGTCGTGCCGTTCTGTTCGGGCTCAGACGGCGCGCGGAGCCGCTCCCTTGGGCCCGTCGCGCGGGTGACCAAAGTCGTGCCGATGGCGCGGCGCAGCGCAGAGAAGCCTTGACAAAGTGTCCCGATGGAAGGCCGAATCGCGCTTCCTATGGCGGCAACAGGGCGGGTTGTGGGGGCGCGGGCAGCGCTTCTCACGCTGGGCGTGGCGTGTGGTCTCGGGGTGAGCGCGATGGCGCCCCGCGAGGCCCAGGCTCAAGATCGATTCAACACCCGGCAGGGGCGTGTGACCAACGGGCTGTTCTACCGCTCGACGGTGGCGCTGCGGTTGAACCCGTTGGGCCTGTTCGGTGAGGTGCGCGCGGGCTATCGGCGTCGGCTCTTTGACACCCCGGGCGCGAGCATCTTGCTGAAGAACACGTACATCGCCGCGGGGGTGAGCATGGTGGCCTCGCCGGCCTTCGCGCGCCCGGGCGTCTTCGTCGAGTTTCAGCCGCTGGCCATTTTGCAGTTTCAGGCCGTGTTCGAGCGCGTCTGGTGGTTCGGCAACTTTCAGTTCTTTCAGTCGTGGCCCACGGTGGTGGGGCCGCGGCAGTCGAACGGCCAGGCCGACGGGCCGAACAGCTATTCAGACAACCAGCTGAACCTCAACCGAGACGCGCCCGACAGCGACCCGCGCAGCAACTACAGCACCACGGGGTACAACCTCACCCTCGGGGGCCTGCTGCAAGCCAAGGTGGGCGACCTCGCAATTCGCAGCAACTTCCGCGGCGTCCGCTACTTCATGGACACCCGCACGAGCCCCGGCCAGAGCCAGCCCGACCGCGTGTCGTACGACCCCTTCTACGACACCCTCGTGCCCGCCCACGGCTGGCTCTTCCTCAACGACACCGACCTCATCTACCAAATGTCTGACCTGGGCGTGAACATCGGCGCCCGGCTCTCGACGGTGATCCCGCTCTACGACGGTGTCGACTACGCCGCGGGCGAGGCCCAAGAGAACGACAACACCACCATGCGCCTCGGGCCCATCGTGTCGTACACCTTCCGCGAGCAGCGCCACCGCGCCTTCAACGCACCCACGGTCTTCGTGCTGACCCAATGGTGGCTGCGGCACCCGTACCGTACAGGCCTTGAGACCTCGCAAGGCGTGCCGATGTTCGTGGCCGGGTTCAGCTTCCGCGGCGACTCCTGAGGGCCGCCTCGCGGTCGCCATATCTCGCCTCGAAAACGCCCAATTCTAGGGCACTCTATAGAGATTCTGAGACTCATTTTCAATTTAATCCTTGGCCTTTGGGTCGGAGGCTGTGTAGCGTCGCGGGGTGTTGAAGCGGCTGTTGTGCTTGGGCTTTGTGGGTGCGTCGTGGCTCGGCGGGTGCGGCGGCGGGGGCGCGGCTGACGCCGGTGCGGTCGACGCGGGCCTCTCGGATGCGGGTGCGGCGGATACGGGGCCGGTCGACGCGGGGCCGCCGCCGGTGCGTTTGGGGCTGAACGACGTGTCGGTGCTCTTCCCCTTGCCCGAGTCGCTTGAGGCCGAGGGGTATCTTGGGCCGCAAGACATGGGGGCCCGCGGCGTTCTCTTGCCGCAAGAGGTCTTCGACCAGGTGCCGACCTTCCCTGTGATGCCGGCCGACGGGCTCTTGTACGGGCGGCTTCGGGTGTTGGCGATTCGGGTCGACACTTGCGGAGGCTTGCCGAGCGACTGTCACCCCGAGCTTCGCATGGTGATGCAGCCGCTGAACCCGAACGGGTTGGCCCGCGACTCGGCCTTGCATTTGTTCTACCGGCTCACGCCCGAGGCGATGACGGCGGTGGTGGCGGGGCTCCGCGAGGCGCATCGCTTGGGCGACGACACCGCGGCCATGCCGCTCTCGGTGCACCCGACGCTGGCCGCCCAGGGGGTGACCGGCGCGTACGGGGCGGCCCTCCGGCGCCTGGTGTTGCAGCACGTCGGGGCCGAGAATCTCTTGCGGGTGACCTTCTTTTTGCGGGCTCCGCCGGTGCAAGAGGTGTGGTTCTTCGGCGGCTTCGAGCGGGGCAAAGAGGGCCCCTTCGCGCCGATGACCATCGTGGGCGTGGGCCGCGGCAACCAGCGGGTGATTCTCACCCAGACCGAGGGCGGGTATTCGTTCGATTTTACGCCCGTGGCGGCGATGCCCGAAGACGGTCGAGCGCTCTTGAGCAGCAGCGCGGCGGCGGCCGCCAGCGACGAGGCGCGGAGGGCTGCGTTCGGGTCGTTTCTGCGGGTCGAGAACCCGCGGAGGTACGTTCCTGACCAGCTTCCGTGTGCGGGGTGTCATGTGGCGGCCTTTGTGCGGAGCGAGGTCTCGCGGCGACACGGGCTGAGCGCGGCGACCTTCGGCGACGACCCGTTTCGGGCCGAGCGCGACCTGACGATGCAGGGCACTGCGGGCGAAAATGCCTCGTCGTTACGGGCCTTTGGCTACTTCAGGGCCGAGCCCATGATCGCCCAGCGCACCATCAACGAGAGCGCCGCGGTGCTCGAACATCTCGAACGCACCTACCCCGCGACGCGCTGACGTCGCCCGCTGCGGCGCTGGCCCGAAGTGGCGCGGCGTCGCGAGGCCGTCGTAGAGCCCGGCCATGAAAATCTCTAGTCGGCGACGAATGACCCGCGGATGGCGCGCAGCGGGCGCGGTGTTGGTGCTGTCAGGCTGCGCTCCGACGGCCTCGTCTGGCGGCGGCGATGCGGGCGCCGGGGGCCCAGAGACAGGGCTCGGGGTCGACGTCGAAGGCGACGCCGCGGGGCCGGTTGACGCTGCCGCAGAAGACCGCGAAGCGGTGCGCGAAGACGCGGCCCTGTCAGACGCGCCCCGGGGCGAAGATGCGGGCAGCCCCGATGTAGGCGCCGTCGATGCGGGCGCCGTCGATGCGGGCGCCGTCGATGTGGTCGATGGGGGCAGTGCCGACGCGGGCGGTTCTGACGTGGGCGCGGTCGATGCGGGCGGTGCCGACGCGGGCGGCTCCGACGTGGCTGCGGTCGACGCGTGCGTGCGTCGCTGCGACGGGCGACAATGCGGCGACGACGGCTGCGGCGGAACCTGCATGCCAGGCTGCAATGCGGGGCAAATGTGCATCGAGAGCACGGGGCTCTGCGTCACCCCCGCGCCCACCTGGAGGCGGCGCACGCCGAGCGCGGTGCCCACCGGGAGAAACCTCGCCACGATGGTCTTCGACAGCGCCCGCGCGGTGACGGTGCTCTTCGGCGGCGACTCGCGCAGCGCCACCTACGACAGCGAGACCTGGGAGTTTGACGGCACCAACTGGGCCCGACGGAGCCCCACCGCAGTGGCCACAGGGCGCAACATGGCCAGCATGGCCTTTGACAGCGCCCGCGGGGTCACGGTGCTCTTCGGCGGCGACTCGCGCAGCGCCACCTACGACAGCGAGACCTGGGAGTACAACGGAAGCACCTGGCGCCGACGCGCGACGGCCACGACGCCTCCGGGCCGCCAGCGCGCGAGCATGGCCTTCGACAGCGACCGCAACGTGGTGGTGCTCTTCGGCGGCGACGCGTCGAACAGCACCTACGCGAGCGACACCTGGGAGTACGACGGCACCAACTGGGCGCGCCGCACGACCGCGACCACGCCGCCCGGTCGGCACTCGGCGGTGATGGCCTACGACAGCCACCGTCGGGTGATGGTGCTCTTCGGCGGAAACTCAACCTCGTCGAGCTCGGCCAGCGACACCTGGGAGTACAACGGCACCACCTGGAGCCGACGCACGACGGTGAACAGCCCTCCGGGGCGCGTGTTGGCGAGCATGGCGTATGACAGCCGACGCCAGCGTGTGGTGCTCTTCGGCGGCGACTCGAACGAGGCCACCTATGCCACCGACACCTGGGAGTACGACGGCACCAACTGGCTCCGCCGGAGCACCAGCGCGCCCACCGGCCGCAACCGCGCGACCATGAGCTACGACAGCGCCCGCGGGGTGACGGTGCTCTTCGGCGGCGACTCGCGAAGCGCCACCTACGACAGCGAAACCTGGGAATACTGAGCGGATCCAGGGGCGGGGCGGGGGCTGCGGGCGACAGCGAAAGCAACGGGCGGTTGCAGTCGCCGGGGTCGGCGAAGCGCGCTCATCGATCGAGCGGACTCACCACGCCGAGCGGCCCGCGGTGGACGATGTGGGTGTAGACCATGGTCGTCCGAACATCTTTGTGCCCGAGGAGGGTTTGGATGGTTCGGATGTCGGTTCCGCCTTCGAGGAGGTGGGTTGCGAAGCTGTGGCGCAGCGTGTGGCAGGTGACGCGCTGGTCGAGGTTGGCCGCGGTCGCAGCCTCGCGGATGGCCTTCTGGAGCGCGCTTTCGTGCAAGTGGTACCGCACCGAGCGGCCTGTGACTGGGTCGGCGCAGAGGCGTGACGCCGGGAAGAGGAACTGCCAGGCGAAGCTTGTGGCTGCCGCAGGCATCTTCGTACGAAGTGCCTCAGGGAGACTCACCTCGCCTCGACCGGCATCACGCTCGGCGCCATGGAGACGGCGGACGCTCTCGATCTGCATGGCCAACGACGCGCGCACCGAGGCGGGAAGCAGCGCAGGGCGGTCGTGCGCGCCCTTGCCACGCCGCACGGTGATCTGACTGCGCTGCAGATCGATGTCCTTGATGCGGAGCGAAAGCACCTCTTGGAGACGGAGCCCGGAGCCGTAGAGCAACTCACCGAGAAGGCGGTAGGGCGGGTGGAGCGCTTCGAGCAGCGCGCGGACGGCCTCGGGAGAGAGAACGTTGGGGAGATGCTCGGGACGGCGCGCGCGTTCGAGACCGTCAAGGGCTGGCATTTCGAGTTCGAGGACCTTGCGGTAGAGAAAGACGAGTGCGCAGAGGGCCTGGTTCTGGGTCGACGCCGAGGTGTGGCGGTTGACCGCAAGATGGTTGAGAAAGGCCGTGATTTCTGGAGCCCCCATTTCGCGCGGGTGCCGACGGTTGTGGAAACGAACAAACTCGCGTATCCACCGGAGGTAGGCTTCTTCGGTACGCGGGGAGTAGTGCAGACGGCGGAGGCTGAGGGTGACGGCTTCGAAGAGGGTCATGGCAGGGCTCCCAAGGCGCGCCGAAGGGCGCGGCGGGCGCGTTGTCGGAAGCAGGCGGGAGAAGGTTGTCTGCAAAGGGGAGGGGCGTTAGGGGGTTATGCAGCGGCGGGATAACACCAGGCTTTATGTGGATAGGCCGCCGGACGGCTGGTGAATGAGATGTTAGGCGGTAGCGGCACAAACGACCGCCGACGCCCACCGGGTTGCACAGATCAAGAACAAGAGGAGAAGGACGAATGAAGGTCGAACAACAGAAGACTCTAGATGGAAACGGCCACAGCGTGGAGGTTGGTGCCGCCACATGGGACGCCAACGCCCGATCAGTTCGTAATCGATACACGACGGCGTCAGGTGGATTCAGTCCACGAAGTTCGAGCGAAGTTCCAATGGGTGATCTGGCGCCGATGATTGAGTTGGTGGCGGAGAACGACGAACTATCAGTGGCGGACTGCGCGCGAATCATAAAGGCGCTGTCCGAATCCATCGTGCGCCAGACGAAATAGTTTGGTGGCCGGTCAACCCAGGGTTGCGACGTGCCTAACAAGCCGCTGGTGCTGACCGCACCAAACTGGTCCGAGGAACGCTGGGACGCTGGGGCGGCAGCACACCGGCGAGCCGTTAGGCAGCGAGAACCTCTCGGGAACGTCTGAGTCGGTGTCGCACTAGCCAGAGTCAATCAATTCAAGGAGAAAAGTCCATGGATCATTCTGAAGTCAATACCATTCGATCACAATTTCAGGCGGGACACTGGCCCCAGTTTCTGCAGATGGTGCAGATTGGAGGCCTCCGGGGTTGGAGTGGGCAGGCTGTCGAGTTTAACTTTCCCGTCGTTGGTGTTGTTGGCGAGAACGGAAGCGGGAAAAGCACACTCTTGAAAGTGGCTGCTTGTGTTTACGGGAATAAGGATAAGGATAAGCGATTTTATCCATCGGCCTTCTTCGTGGAAACTCACTGGGACAAGATTCAGGGCGTACGCATTGATTTTCGAGTGAAGCGAGGCCCCAACGTCGAGTCGAATCGGATCACGAAACCCACCCAACGGTGGAGGGTTCCCGAAGACGCTCCTAATAGGGACGTGTTTCTTCTCGATATCTCGCGAACGCTGCCACTCGACGCAGCAGTTGGATACGCCAAGATCGCACGCTTGGCTGCTGCTGAGATTGAGAGTTCGGAGATCGACAACACATTTAGAGGCCGTCTTTCTCATATCTTGGGAAGGGACTACAAGAAGGCCCGCTTTGCCAAATCAGATGTCGATAAGAATCGCGAAGTGGGGCTACTTGAAAGGGAGTGGGGTGAGTTATCGCAGTTCCACCAGGGCGCAGGCGAGGATGCCACACTAGACCTCTTTAAAGTACTCCAGGGCATCCCTACACACTCATTGCTACTAATCGACGAAGTTGAAGCCTCGCTACACCCGCGAGCCCAGCGGCGGCTCGTGAGATTTTTGCTTTGGCTGGCGCGACAGCGCCGTATTCAAGTGATTATCTCGACCCACAGCCCCTACGTGCTTCAAGAATTACCTCAAGAGGCAAGGGTACTTCTGTTGCCAGGACCTCAGGGTCTGAGCATCATCTACGGTGTTTCCGCTGAGTTTGCCATGAGCCGCTTGGATGACGAGAAGCACCCAGAAGCATTTCTCTTCGTGGAAGACAGAGACGCTGAGATTCTACTTCGAGAAATCTTGGCCTCCGATGCGGACACCAGCAAGCTTTTACAACGCGTGACGATTAATGCAGTTGGACCGGCTAATGTGGTTATTACTCTTGGCTCCTTGGGAGTAAGCGGTAAACTTCCCTACAAGTCAGTAGCAATTCTTGATGGAGATCATCAGGACGGAAAATGCCTCGCCTTGCCAGGTACTCTCGCCCCTGAGCGGGTTGTGTACTCAGAACTTAAACAGAAAAATTGGCCCAATCTCGCTCACCGATTTGGAATCGGTGCGGGCACCCTACACACTGCCTTAGAGGATGCTATGCGTGAGCCAGATCACCATAGATGGAATGCTCTGGTTGGTGATCAGGTCTTGAAAAGCTCGACTAGCGTTTGGGAAATCCTAGCCGCTGAATGGTGTCGTTCCTGTCTCTCGACTAGCGTGCGGAGCCATCTCGCAGACTCGATTGCAGCGGTTGTGGATAGGGCCTAACAAGCCGCTGGTGCTGACCGCACCAAGCCGGTCCGAGGAACACAGGGACGCTGGGGCGGCAGCACACCGGCGAGCCGTTGGGCAGCGGCAGCGAAGAGCGACGAAGCGGACGACATTAGTTGGGAGAGCGGCAGGTCGGGGGCGACGAACGACGAACTGCAAGACGAGGGAGTTGAAGAATGAGTCAGCACAACTTCGGACCATTGACGGCGCAATACCCTGGTGTCATTGCCAAGATGCCTCAAGTCTTCACCGCACATGAATTCATCCTACTGCTGGCGCAGGAGAACCAGCGGTTGTACGTGGAGGCGTTGTATGACTATAAGGATAATCCTGCCGTGGGCGCCGAGACGCCCTTTCTGATCGTTCACGGGCAGTTGGCGAAGAAGCTGAGAGACTTTCCGCATCTCGTCTCCTACATGGGAGACGTGAGGAGTTCAGACATCTTCGCGACTCCGAGCACCAGCTCACAGTGGCGAAGGATTTGACTTCGTTGAGTGGAGTGATCGGAGGATGCGTGCCCAACAAGCCGATGGTGCCGACCGCCCCCACTTCACTCATCGAGTACGCACCTGGCGCTCTGCGGCAGCACACCGGCGAGCCGTTAGACGGCAACGGGCGGCGGACCGATTGAGGCGAACGCTTTTGACTTGTATCAGGTGGGTCACAGGGAGTTGAGCGCATGAGTAAGGTTCCGCCACCAGTCGCGATCCCTCAGCCTCCTGCGCCGCCGCCCGGCCTTGCTGCGGATATCGTGGCATCGGGGCTTCCTGTGCATCCCGAGGACCGCGTCAGGCTCTTTAGCCCTGACCAATGGGAGCGCTTCGTTCAGGAGTGGGCCGACTCGCTCCGGAATGAGTACGATGTGGTCGAGCGATGTGGTGGGGCCGGAGATATGGGCCGCGACGTCATCGCGACAGTGAAGGGCGGCAATGGCGCTTGGGACAACTACCAGTGCAAACACTACGAGAGCGCGCTAGCGCCCAGTGATGTCTGGGTGGAATTGGGGAAGCTCGCCTTCTACACGCTGAAGGGCGAGTACTCGTTCCCGAGGCGCTACTACTTTGTGGCGCCCCGGGGCGTCGGCCCGAAGCTTTCGAACCTCCTAAAGAAACCTAACAAACTGCGAGACGATCTTCTTGCAAACTGGGACAAGGCGTGCCGCACGGAGATCACGAAGCCTGACCCCGTGGAGTGCGATGCCGCGATGAAAGCGCACATCTTGAGCATGGACTTCTCCATTTTCCACACCATACCGGTTCTCCGCATCATCGAGGGGCACGCCAAGACGCGCTGGCATGTGGCTCGGTTCGGCGGCGGGCTTCCGCTTCGCCCAGACCCCTTGGCTCCCCCCGGCACTCCATCCCCTGAGGAGGCGGTATTCATCGCTGAACTTCGGCGCGCGTACGCTCAGCATCTCAATCAAGAACTGAAGGACGTAGACACGGGACTCTCGACTCGCGAGGATCTCCGTGAGCACTTCCATGACGCGCGCGTCGAGTTCTACAGCGCGGAAGGGCTGAGAATATTCTCGCGCGACACGCTGCCTCAAGGCGAGTTTGAAAAGTTGCAAGACGAGGTCCACTCCGGCATCAAGGACGAAGTGCGAGATATGCACGCCGACGGATACCGACGAGTCCTAGCGGTGGTGAAGACGGCCCGCGCGCTGCAACTCACGAGCAATCCGCTCACGACGCGCATCCATAATCGTGACCGGGGCGGCATCTGCCATCAACTCGCAAACGATGGGAAGGTACGGTGGGTCAAGTGACGACCGAGACGCCACGCGAGATCGTCTCGCCGTTCAACGGTCCCGTCGAAATTGGCCTGCGTGCGCTCTGCGTACTGACCACTGCATTCCCCGCTGCTTACCCGCTTCAGCGGTTAGTCGTCTTCGACTACTTCCTCGTCCACTCTGACGATATCGAGGGGGGGCCCGAGGGGTTGCACCCGAGAACCCCGCATCGTGGCGGCGAAATTCTCGTGAGACGCGGCGTAATTCAGCAGGGCCTAGGGCTTTACGAGAGTCGTGGACTCATCGAGCGTGTCTACGAAGATGGAGGCATTTACTTCGCGGCGACCGACAAGTCTGCCGATTTCCTTGACACAGTCGGCACCGAGTACCTCGAACGGCTTCGTGATCGCGCGGATTGGGTGGTCAGCCATTTGGCAGCCCTCAACGACACGGCTCTAGACGCGATGGTTCGCCAACATGTTGGAACTTGGGGTGCTGAGTTCGCAACGGAGTCCGTTCTCTGGACCGAGGAGCTGTCGTGAAGTTCGGCTTCGCCCTTCGTCGGATCGCGCTCCTGGGTCCGGCAAAGCCTCCTGCCGAGGTCAAGTTCACGCGCGGCCTCAACGTGATCGCGGGTCCATCGGACTCGGGAAAGAGCTTCATTGCACAGTGCATAGACTATGCACTTGGGAGCAGCAGTGCGCCGAAGGATATCCCGGAAGCGGCAGGTTATACGTCCGTAGTCCTTGAGATCGAAGCCAATGGCGACGGGCGCGTCTACTCGCTGGAGAGGAGCCTGCGTGGCGGTGGGGTACTCTGCAAGACCAATGGGCAGCCTGACCGCGTGCTTGCCGCGAAGCACAAGCAGGGTAAAGAAGACACCGTCTCGCAGTTTCTCCTCAATCTGTCAGGGCTTGGTACGAAGAAGGTACGCACCAACGAGCGTGGCGAGACCCGACCGCTGAGCTTTCGCGACATCGCTCGACTTGTCATTATCGACGAGGAGACCGTTATCAAGGATGACTCGCCTGTTCTAAGCGGTCAGGTCGTCAACAAGACTGCCGAGAGTGGTGTGTTTAGACTCCTGCTCACGGGTACAGACGACTCTTCTATCATTGCGGAGGAGGATCCGAAGGTCGCTGTAGGTCGTCAAACTGGCAGAGTCGAGCTGCTCGAAAGCCTGCTGAAGATGGCACGCGAGCGCCTCGCAGGGCTTGGCGAGTTCAGCACGCTTGCCGAAGAACGTGACCGTCTGATCCGTGTTGAGGACTCGATTCAGAGGACTCTTGTCGAGCGCAACGCCGCGCAGGCGAGCCTCGTGCCGCTCCAGACGAAGCGCGGCTCGACGTGGGCGGCACTGAAGGCGGTCGAGTCAAAGCTCGCAGTCCTCTCGGAGCTACAGACGCGGTTCGAATTGCTGGAACAACAGTACAAGTCCGACCTGCAACGCCTAGAGGCGATCGCCGAGGCCGGAGTCCGGCTCGACCAGATCAAGGAGGAACGATGCCCGGTGTGTGGAGCGCTGGCCGAGCACCAGCATCACACACATCCGAAGTCGAGCCCAGCACCGGCGGATGTCTTTTATGCATGCAAGGCCGAAGCAGCCAAGACGGCACGACTGCTCCAGGATCTTCGGGTCACGCAAGCTGCCAATGCCGACGACATTAAGCGTTTCGACGCTGCGCGCGACATCCACAGGGCAGAACTGGAAGCAATCTCTTTCGAGCTTAAGGGGCTGATGGAGGGGAACGTCGATGTCGCCTCCAAGAAACTTGATGAGCTTCGTGTCCGCAGGGAAACTTCCCGCGCAGCAATCGAGCACCTCGAACGCATCGAGGAGCTAGCAATACTGCTCGATGAGGCCAAGAAGCCGAAGAGGAAGCAGAAGGTTGAGGTGCCTGACGCAGGGGTTAGCACCGCGCAGGCCGACTCGTTCAGTCGACATGTCGAAGCACTCCTGAAGGCGTGGAACTTCCCTGAACTCGATCGCGTCTCGTTCAGCGAAAGCGACCAAGACGTCGTGATCTCGGGACGCGCCCGCAAGACCCACGGCAAGGGCGTACGAGCCATCACGAGGGCGGCTTTCAACCTGGCACTTCTTGGTCTCTGTGTCGATGACGATCGTCCCTTCCCAAACTTCGTTGTGATCGATTCCCCGCTACTTGTCTATGAAGAGCCGGATGCGGGGGAGTCATCATTCCCACAGGACATCAAGAAGCGATTCTGGGAGAGCGTAAGGTCATCCTTCTCCGATTCTCAGGTTATCATTATCGAAAACAGCAACCAAGTCATTGAAGACGATCTGCTTCGCGCGGCCAATGTCATTCTATTCACAGGCAATGATCAGGGTCGCCGCGGATTTATCCCTGTACCGCTGGACGCCAAATAGAATGTCAGACACACGGGATTGAACGATGTCACTACGCACTCCACCGAGGACATCATTGCGGCTGGCGTCTAACAAGCCGATGGTGCCGACCGCTCCCACCTCCCTCGCGACGTACTCGCGACGCTCGCGGCGGCGGCACATCGGCCAGCCGTTAGACGACGGGCTTCGGGTCTGCGGGCAGCGAACGACGGCTGACGAGACGCAACGGGCGGCTTCCGATAGAGCTTCAAAGAGGAAAGGTGACGTAGACCATGGGACACGGTGACGCTCCGACAA
>JAEUKH010000053.1 GCA_016792845.1 Myxococcales bacterium
GCCCGGGCACTCTGCGGATGCGGTGCCTGGGCGCATGCTCACGGGCCCCTCGGGGCTGAGGGCCTGGTAGGCGTCGTGCCCGTCGCTGGCACGGCCCAGCAGGGCATTCCAGTCGGTGCGGCCGCTGGGGGTGCGCGGCAAGGTGTTGGGCACACCACCCCAGACGGCGACGGCCACGCGCTCGGGGTGGCCAGGTTTGAGCCCGAGGAAGCCGCGACTCGGGTCGCTGCGATCGACGTAGCGGTCAAGCGGCCACATCGGGTCGTCTTCACCGCCGGGGGTGTAGAAGTGCAGCCGTTCTACGAAGTCGCGGAGCGGCCAGCGGGTCGAGAAGATGTCAAACGCCGAGGTCGCGTCGTCACACGGGTGACCCGCCTCAGCATAGCGGCAATCGCGCACCGAGACGTCGTCTTCATCGGTCACGAAGAGAATCAACAGCGAGGCGTCTGGGCGTATGAAGCCGAAGTTTGGGTCGCTCGCATCGCTGCGAAGCCCAGGTTCGTGTGCACGCAAGGCGCGGTGTGCGGCTTCGAGGTGTTGCACAAACCCACAACCGCTGCGGCCAAGATATGCCAGGCAGCGCACTTCGTCAGACAGCGAGGGGCGAGACGCCGCGTCTCGAAGGAAGGGTGGAAACTGGAGTCGGTCATCGGTGCAGAGCGGAGGGCGAAGTCTGCCGACTGAGGAAGTCCACGGGGGATGCATGCGTGTTGCGCTCCCCTGCCGAGTCGGGTTGAGGAGCCCGTTGTCGCCTTGGACGAGGCCAGAACAGGTAGGAACTGAATAACCTCCAGAGCCGATGTCGGTTGAGATCACCCCCAGATGCAGATCGGTGACGGGCGTACCCGGCGTGCCGTCGGGGTGTGGCGGTGGGTGCTGAAGCGCATCGAAGAGCGACGGCAGCGCGTTGAGAAACTGTCGTTGCACATCGAGATCACGCACGCCGTTGTCGATGACGAAGAGCACGTCGAGGGCCGTGGTGTCGACACAGGGCGGCGGAGGCGGTGCGGTTGCGGGCGAGAGGGTCGCTTCACCGCAGCCTGCGAGCACGACGGCCAGCGCGAGGGTGCGATGCAATGGTTCACTCTGCATGCGATGAGCCTCCGTATCACCAGAATCAACGTTGCTGTGACGGGCGTGCCATGAACGGGAGAACTTCGCGCGAGGCGTCACACCGAGCAAACCCGCTCGCCTCAAAGCGACGCTCCGCGCCCTACCGAGGCGCTCTGCAACGGGTGAGCGCTGCGGCCTCGCGCAAGGAGGCGCTGAGGTCTGACTTGCAGATCGAGGTGACCATGCCAGTGCCCCAACCCTCGTCGAGCGCTCGCGCGACGCTCGCGAGGCGGTATGCCCGAAAGGCGTATCGTTGTTGGGCATCAAGGCAGATCGCGCGGTAGGGCGTGCCCTCTTCTCGACATCCGTGTGCGGGCAAAGACCGACAGTCGAGGTCGCCGTCGCTCGGGCGCATGCTCACGGGCCCCTCGGGGCTGAGGGCCTGGTAGGCGTCGTGCCCGTCGCTGGCGCGGCCGAGGAGGGTGTTCCAGTCGGTGCGGCCGTTCGCGGTGCGCGGCAACGTGTTGGGCACACCACCCCAGACGGCGACGGCCACGCGCTCGGGGTGGCCAGGTTTGAGCCCGAGGAAGCCGCGACTCGGGTTGCTGCGATCGACGTAACGGTCAATGGGCCAGGTCGGATCGTCTTCACCGCCGGGGGTGTAGAAGTACACCCGCTCTGGCAAAGACTGGCGCGGCCAACGGGTTGAGAACAGGTCAGAGACCGACGTTGCGTCGTCGCAGGGGTGACCTGCCTCGGCAAAGCGGCAATCGCGTATCGAAGCGTCGTCGTCATCCGTCACGACGACGATCAACAGAGAGGCATCAGGGCGCAAAAAACCGAAGTTCGGGTCATTTGCGTCACGACGCATCCCAGGATCATGCACACGAAGGGCACGGTAGGTTGCCTCGAGGGGCTGCTCAAGGCCGCAACCGAACACGCCCAGGTACGCCATGCAGCGCACCTCGTCAGCAACGGTTGAGCGGTAACTCGTGTCTGTGAGGAAGGGCGGAAACTGGAATCGGTCGTTGGTGCAGAGCGAAGGGCGAACTCCAGGGCGAAGCTGATTCCACGGGAGATACCTACGTGTCGCATTGCCCTGACGGATCGGGTTGAGCAATCCGTTGTCACCGTCCATCACGGAGCAGTCGCTGGTGGGATACGGACCTGTGCCAATGTTAGTTGAAATCACCCCCAGATGCAGATCGGTGACAGGCGTACCCGGCGTGCCGTCGGCATGTGGCGGGGGATTCTGAAGCGCCTCGAAGAGCGACGGCAGCGCGTTGAGAAAGTGCTGCTGCATCGCAGAGCTACGCGAGCTGTTGTCGATGACGAAGAGCACGTCGAGGGCCGTGGTGTCGACACAGCGTGGCGGTGGCGGTGTGATCGCTGGCGAGAGGGTCGCTTCACCGCAACCCGCGAGCACGGCGACCACGAGCATGGCTCGGCATCTAATAATGGCGCACATTGAAGCCCAATCCACGTCGAAGCGGTGTGCCGTTGGAGTTTACGAGCGCGATCCGTCTCTCAGCCGAGTTCCACCAGGTTGCGACAGGTGCAAGGTTGGCCTTTGGTGTCAGATGTCGTTCGTCACGTGTGATGTTAGTCCCACTGAAAAGATCGTAGCTCAAATTGTTTGAGATGAAGAATTGATACTCGATGAGTGCGCCGTGGTGGAGGTCTAGCCAGGCGCGATCACTCCTGCCGACAATGTCAATCCATTGATGATCCCAACTAGAGTAGCCGTCTCCCCAGTTGTTGATGTGATACTCCATGTGAGGCGTCATTGGGTGGGCATCGTTGTTCACGATCGACCATCGGCCGGAAGATGGGTCGTATCGGACCCCAACCGGATGATTTGATGCTTCAACCGTTAGGACGGAAAGCATATCGTTAGACAATGATCGCCATCTGCCCCGATCGTCCAACCGCGAATTCTTCTCAGAATGCCAGTAGCCCTTGGGGAAGAGCTTTGACGGCGACGGGGTCACAAAGGGCATGGCAAGCGGGCGATTGTTGATCATAGGATGATCCAACACGGTGCGGTCGCCAGAGCTGTTCCTGTTTGAGACGGTATGTCTGAAGTAGGTTGAATCTTCAGTCACGGGTGGTGGCAGTTGGAACGAGACCGAGAACGCAGCACCGACCGACATAGGGAAGAGATCGGAGTTTGAGATGCCCCACATCCCGGTGTTTGTTGAATACACGACCGACACGTAGTGAGGGTAGAAGGCGACGTCGGTTGACCGGCCCAGGTGGTTGGTTCGCGGCGTTACCATGAGCACAGCCTCGGGTGTACCCATCGCATCCTTCCCGTCTAACCAGGTGACGTGCCCTGTGGTGTTCGATTTCGTCGCAACATGTAAGAAACTCTTGCTCTCTGGCATTGTGACCAACTCCCGCAGTGCGTGGGTCGTTGAGGGCTCGCCGCGCCTACCGTGAGCGCCCGCAGGCAATGACCTTGACCTTGATGCCGGTGACCGTCGCAGCACCCGAGGCGACCACCTTGACGCGCCCCTGCTTTGCAAAGGGGCTGGCGAGCGCACCCGTCGCCTTCACAAGCGCTGACTTTGGCAGGTCGGAGGTGCTTGTGGGCGATGCCGTCGGGTTGAGGCCCGTGACATCGGTCCAATGTCGGCCGCCGTCATTCGTGGTTTGAAACTGCGCCATGACAGAGACCGCGCTGCTCGTGGAGAGGACGATCGTTTGCAGCACAATCTCGTCGGCACAACC
>JAEUKH010000005.1 GCA_016792845.1 Myxococcales bacterium
ACCGAGCACCGCGAAGGGGCGCAAGTGATGCAAGGCGACGGGGCGAAGACGGGCTGTTGGCCCGTCGAGACCCGGCAACGCAGCAGCGCGCCGCGGACCTAAAGTGGGGCGACGGGAGACTACTTGGTCGCGTCTCTAGGCGAAGTTCTTGAACCAGCGGTGCTGCCCGGCCGCGTGCGAGAGGGCGTCTGAGAGGCGCATGGCCTGCGAGAGCGGACGGTCTTCGCCGAGGCCCACCACGGCGACCGCGCCGACGAAATCGTTGGCGCTGACGTAGTTCAGCGAGAGCAGCTTGGCGAGCTCGGTGCGGTGAAACTTCGTGCTCATCTTGCGAAGCACGAAGAGGGCCTGGGCGTCGAAGCCGTGGCCCGTGAGGAGGGGGCCGACGAAGCGAAGCCCGGTGCTCTTTTCGCCGCCCTTGAGCGCCGCGAGGTGCTGCACGGCCTCGTCGATCAAGGCCACGCCCCGGGCCGCCTCGCCGACCCGCGCGAGGCCCGCGCCCAAGGCGACGAGGTCTTGGGCGGGCTCGGCGCTGGGTGTGCTGAGGCCCGCGCGGAGGGCCGCTTCGCGCTGCGACGCGAGGGCGAGGGTGTGCGTCGGGTCGACGGCGTGCCGCGCACGAAACGCGCGGATGAAGCTCTCGCCCGAGCCGCTGAGGGCGCCCTCCTGGGCCCCTCGCGCGGCGCCCGGGGCCGCGAGCATGCGTTGCAGGCTCTTGAGAATCTCAGAGGGCCTCGGAGCCTGCGCCGTCATGGCCTCCAAGATGCGCCGCGCGAGGGGCAGATGGCCCTCTCCGGCGAGGGTGAGGCACACCGCGTCGGCCACGTAATCGCTGTACGAGGGGTGGTCGGCGAAGTCGCTCAGTATCGCAAAGAGCGCCTCACCGTGACCGGCCTTCACCGCCGCGAGGGCCGAACCTTTGAGCGCCTCGTGGGTCTCATACCCGCTGAACACATCGAGCCGCGCGCGCCACGCCTTGTAGCCCGCCACGTCGCCGCGTTTGACGGCCCCCGCGACCACGGCCTGCGCCGCGTCGGCGTCTTCGAACGAGAGGTGCCTGTCGTTGAGGGACTTGAAGTGCGCCGCGAGGGCCGCGTCGCGCCCGAGCCTCGCGTACCCTCGCACGAGGTGAGACCACGGCTGGCGGGGGTTATGCTTCTCTCGGCGGGCGTACGCTTCGGCCTCGGCCAGCGCGGCCTCGACCGCCTGGACGTCGCCGAGCGCGTCGTAGGCGAAGGCCTGCGCGAGGGCCACGAGGGTGCCAGCCTCTCCGTTGAGGCCTGCGCGCTTCTGGGCCTCGCGACAGTCTGCGATCGCGGCCCGCGCCTCGGCGTCGTGCCCCGCGCGCGCGAGGCCCTCTGCGACGCGCCCGAGCCCTTCGGCGTGCCGCGCGGGGTCTTTTGCGAGGGTGTCGAGCCAGGGCCTCACCTTCGCGGCGCCCACGAGCATCGTCGCGGCGGTGAGCGAGCCGACGAGCACCTGCGCGCGCCAGCCCGAATCGGTGACGGTCTTCTGCTTCGCGTCGAGGGCCTCGAAGAGCATCACAGGGGTGCTCGCGCCGTTGTTGCCAGGAGCCTTGGGTGCCTTTGCCATCGCCGCGAGAGTGACGCGAAGCGCGCCCCGCGCGCAATCACGACACGAGAAGTTGCTGGCCCCGCGCACCCTCTGGCACACCGCGGGGGTATGTCTCAACCGCGCGTGCTCGCTTATGCCAACTGTGACACCTGCCGAAAGGCCCTCGCGTGGCTCAAGGCCGAGGGCATCGCGCACAGCGTGCGTCCGATCGTCGAGGCGCCTCCGACGGTCGAGGAGCTGCGAGGGTGGGTCGCGGCGAGCGGGCTGCCCCTCGCGAAGTGGTTCAACACCAGCGGGCAATCGTACCGCGCCCTCGGCAAGGCCGCCGTCGACGCGATGACCGACGCCGAGAAGATCGCAGCCCTCGCCGCCGACGGAAAGCTCGTCAAGCGGCCCGTGCTCGTCGCCGGCGAGACCGTGCTGGTGGGCTTCAACGCCGATGCATATCGGGCCGCGCTGAAGTAGTGTCGTCGGCCTCGAAGGGCCAACCATGCGCGATCACGATCTCACGTTGTTCGGGGCTACGGGGTTCACCGGGGTGCTCGTCGCGCGGTACCTCGCGCAGCACGCCGAGGGCACCCGCATCGCCCTCGCCGGGCGCGACCTTGGCAAGCTCGAAGGGGTCAAGCGGGCCATGGTCGCGGTCGACCCGCGCGCCGAGGCGGTGACCCTCGTCAAGGCGTCTCTGGGTGACGAAGCGGGCCTGCGGGCCATGGCCGAGCGCACCCGGTGCCTGGTCACCACCGTGGGGCCCTACGCGCAGCTCGGGGCCGACGCGCTCAAGGCCGCGGTGAAGGGGCGCTGCGACTACGTAGACATCACCGGCGAGCCGAATTTCGTGCGCGATTCGATCGTCGCGTGGCACGACGAGGCGCAGGCCGAAGGGTTGCGCATCGTGCACTGCGGCGGCTTCGATTCGGTGCCCCACGACGTCGGCGTCTACGAGACCGTCAGGGCCCTCGAAGGGGCCGATGACATCCGCGTCGAAGGCTTCGTCCGCGCCAGCGGCGCCCCCTCAGGCGGCACGTGGAACAGCGCCATCGACGCCTTCAGCAAGCTCCGTTCCCGGGCCGACGTTCGCCTCCCGCTGATCGCGCACCCGGGGCGCCATGTGTCGCTCGGGCCCTCGCGGCTCAAATACCGCCGCGACCTCGGAGGCTGGCAGGCGCCCCTGCCCACCATCGACCCGCAGATCGTGCTGCGCTCGGCCTCGGCCATGCCCGTGTACGGGTCGCGGTTTGTGTACGCCCACCACGCCCTCGTGCGCTCGACGGCCTACCTCCTGGGCGGCGCCCTGGGGCTCGGCACCCTCGTGGCCCTCGCGCAGCTCGATGGCGCACGTAACTGGTTGAAATCACTGAATAGTTCGGGTGAAGGCCCTTCGGCCGCAAGGCGCGCGCGCTCGTGGTTTCGCTGCGTGTTCGTCGGAGAGGGCCAAGGCCGTCGGGTCGAGACCGTGGTGGCCGGCAAAGACCCCGGGTACGACGAGACCGCGAAGATGTTGGCCGAGTGCGCCTTGGGGCTCGTGCACGACCGCGCGCGCTTGCCCGCGATCACCGGGGTGCTGAGCCCCGTCGCGGCCCTCGGCCCTGCGCTCTCAGACCGCCTGAGGGCGGCCTCGATCACCCTCACCACGCGGAATCTTTCGTAGACCGCTGGTGGGCCCTCTCAATGGGGCTATGCTTCGCGCCCCGCGATGCGCTCGGCCCGCCGCTCGACTGCCTCCAGCAGATTCTTCGCCTTCTGTGCGGTGGCGATCTTCATCTACGGGTTCGAGCATTGGCGGCGCCGCACCTCCGTGCGCGTGATGACCGAAGAGCAGACGCGCTTTGTGTCATTGACCCGGTGCCTCCTCGGCGACGACGGGGTCTCGCTCTTAGCGCGCCCCACCCTGGTGCGGTCGCGGTTTCGGGCCCTGGCGATGCAGACCGCGCTGACGCCGCAGCCGACCTGGCTCGACCGGTGCGTGCCCCTCGCGCGGGCCCTGGCGATTCACGCCGCGACCCTTGAGGCGACCCACAACGTCGCCTCGGCGCAGCTCCATGTGTCGCGGCAAGCCCGCGATCTGGCGCTGTACCTCCATCAAACGGGCCTCGTGTGGTTGATCCGAGCGGGCGACCCGAGCACCGACGTCGACCAGATCGCCGAGCTGCTCGTGCAGACCGGGGCCGAGCTCTCGCTCGCGGGCGCGACGATCTCGGCGCACACCCAAGCCGACGCGGGCGCGGGGTGGGAGCCCGCCGCGCGGCCGCCTCCGATGCCCGAAGCGACCCGCCTCGACACCGTGGGGCTCGAACCCTTGCCCGTCGGCACCGTCGACGCGTTTCTGGTGGGCACGCCGCTCCCGCTCTTGTCGCGGGTGCGCCTCGACGGGGGGCAGGCGCGGGTCGAGATCGGCTCGAACATCGCCGCGCGGGCGTGGCAGACGGGGCCTCACGGGCTCGTGCGCATCTTGCCCGAAGACGGCCGCCCCGACGGCCTCGCGCCGATGGTGCTCGAGACCCCGTCGGGAGTCGTCGGCCCCGTGCGCGTGGCCGCTCCGCCCGCACGAACCCGCGTGTCTGCGCTGCGCGTCGACGCCCTCGAACAGCGCAGCGCCCTCTGGATGGGCCAGTCGGTCTTGGGCGCCGCTCCACGCCTCGCGCGTCTGCCCATCGCGAGCCGCGAGGCGCCCTCGGCGGTCAGCCTCACCGCCGCGGCCCCGCAGGTCGAGCCGGGCGACCCGGTGGCCGACGACATCGCCCTCAGCCGCGACGCCGCGGCGGTGTATGCCTTGTTCTTCACCCGCACGGGGGGCACCGCGCAGCTCCACGGCGTGCGCGCCCCTGATCGCGCGGGGGGCGCCCTCGGGGCCGTCGATTTTGTCGAGAGCCCGTGGGTCTTCGCCGAGCCGCACCCGCGGGTGACGGCCTGCGAGAGCGGGCAGCGTCGCTGGGTGATCGGCGCCGGAGCCCACCAGTGGCGGGTCGGGCACCTCGAAGGGGCGCGGCTCGTGACCGACGCGGCGCACAGCCCCCGGGCGCGAGAACGCTTTGATTCAAGGGTGATCGTGCGGTGTGACCGCGAGGGGGTCTTGGTCTACAACGCCCTCCACCCGCGGCAGGCGGGCGCCCTGCGGTGCCACGAGACGCTGGGGTGCACGCCGCTCCCGCTGTGGGAGGCCCCGCACCCGCCCGCGCTCCCGACCTACGAGACCCCGCGCCACGAGGGAGACCCTCAATCGCACGACGACTGGCCCCTGCACATGGTGGCCCTCACACAGGGCGGCGTCTTGGCGGCGCGGGCCTCGGGCACCATCGTCTCGGTGGCCCGCTGGTCGCCCCAAGACCCGCGGTGGCGCGACGAGGCCGTCATCGTCGACGCGGCCTCACAAGAGCACGGCCGCATGGTGCGGTCGATGGGGCTGTACAGCGACGGCGCGCGGGTGGTGCTGGCCGCGGGGCTCGACGAGGGCCTGGCGGTCTATCAATCGCGCGACGGCGGTCGAAACTGGGGGCCGCTCGCACACGCGATGGCGGCGCGGTGATGGGGCTGGTAGGGTTCGCGGCAGCGTAGAGCGAAGTGCCTGATGGCTTTTTTTTCGGCAAAACCCTCTCGGGGTTCGTGGTTCTTCTTCGGCGCCGTGGTGCTCGGCGTGCTCGGCGTGCGCGGCTACCACCGCAACGAGAACCACGTCGCGCGCCGTGACGCGCCGGCCAGCGAGGCCGCGGTGCGCCTCGCGTCGTGTGTGACGGGGCCGAACGTCGACTGGCTTCTCACCGACCCGGCGTCGCCCGGCGCGGCCGCGCGATGGGGCGCTGCGATCTCTGAGTGGGCCCGCGCCGCGATGGTGTCGAGCACCCAGAACCGTTGGCCCGCGCGGTGCGCCGTGCACGCCACCGAGCTCGCCCAACGCCTCGACCGGGTGCCCGACGCCGGGGCCCTCGCCGACCAGGCCCGGCAGTTCGCCAACGAGCTCGAAGCGTCTGAGACCGGGCCCCTGCGCTTCATCGCCCGGGTCGACGCGGGGCACGTCGGTACCGCCCTCGGGCAGCTCATGGCGGGCACCTACAACCTCTCGACCGGGAGCCGCGAAGGCTGGCGCCTCGGCGAGCGCGCGGCGATCCCCGAGGCCCCCGAGGCGCCGCGGTTTTTGCCCTTCGACCCGACCGAGGCGCGGCTCACCCTGGCCTCGGCCACGCGCTTTGTCACCTGGTCGAACGTGCGCGGCGGCGCGATGCGCTTTGACGTCCGCGAGGGCGCCCTTCAGGGCGCCGCGTTGGGGGCGGTGATCCCGTGGGGCGACCCTCCCGCTGGGGCCGCCCTGTGGGCCGAGACCGAGTCTGGCAGCGCCGCGGTGACGGTCGGCGATGACCCCCGCGCGTACGCCCTCCCGCGCGATTTCGAGCCCCAGGCGTTGCGGGCCGAGCGTGCGTGGGAGAGCGCCCGCAGCACGACCCACCTCGGGGTGCTCTTGCGCGACGGGGGCACCCTCCGCTTTCGCGCCACGCCCCTCGACGGCCCGGTCAACTGGTCTCGCGAGGTGCAGGTCGGCGACGCCGAGAGCTGGGTGGCTGCGACGCTCGTGGCCGACGGGCCGGGGCGATGGCGGGTCACCGGCCTCAGGCCCCGCCTCGAATCGGCAGAACCCATGCAATATCAAATTGTTGCAGAGGGTTCGGGCTGGCGCGTGGCGGGCCCCGAGGCCGTGCAATTCGATCGCCCGACGGGCGAGCCCGAAGACGGCGACCCTGCGCCCGAGAGCGCGCTCCGGGGGGCTCGGTACTTCACCTGTGCGGCGGGCGACATTCGGTACATCGCCGCGGTGTCAGAGCGAAACGTCTCGGTGCTTCAGGTGCAAGCGACGCGGCTCAAGCGCTCGACGGTGTCGGCGCTCTGGCCTGAGTTTCGTTCGGTCGCGGTGTCGTGCGACGCCGAGCGGGTCTTGCTCGCGCCGGGCAACGCCGAGGCCATCAGCACGCCGGGCGCGTGGCAGATGTTTCATTTCTCCCCGAGCACGCACTCGGGGGGCCCTGTGGCGCTGCCCGAGATGCCCTCGTCGACGCAGGTTCAGGCCATGCGGCTCACGGCCGAGGGCTTGATCGCGGTGATCAGCACCGAAGGGGCCTTGCGGGTGCTGCGTTACGAGCAGGGCGAGCGCTGGTCGGCCGGGCCGCTCTTGCTCAGCTTGAGTCCGAGCCCCACGCGGCGTCGGGTGTTGCGCGAGGTTCAGCTCGTCAGCGAGGGCGAAGCGGCCCTTGTGCGGGTGATCGGGCACGAGCAAGACAGGCTCCCGGTTGACCCGAACGCGCAAGGCAGCAGCGACGAGCCGCCGCCGGTGCGGTGGGGCCCCGCGCGGGCGTTTACGCTGGTCATGGCCTCTGACGACGCGGGGCGAAGCTTTGTGACGCTCAGCGCCGCGCCGTCGCGCCGGCCGTTGACGCGGGGAGCGGGGCGGCTCGGTTCTGTTCTCAGACCCAGCTAAGGTCGCGGGTCTTCGGGGCAACGGTTCGGTGAGAGACGCTGGGCCTGCGGACATGAGAGCCGGTCGGTGATGGGTGTGACCTCACCCGCTGGGGGCGCGAGTTTCGCGTGCGTCTTTCAAGTTCACAAACCAACACTCACCTGGGCGCGCCTCGCATACGCGGTTCACCGGCGCACCCGGTTGAATGAAGGCCCGTCGCGCACATCGCCAACAGCGAGAGGCCCTTCGCCCGGAGTGCACCCGAGGGGCGCGTCGCTACAGCACCCGCGCAGGCCCGTGAAAAGCCCCAAGCTGCGGGCCCGTGTGTTTGACCATCGCGTGCTGAATGACCTGGGCCGTGGTGATGCAATCGGCCAACGCGCGGTGCGCCTGCGTGACCACGATGCCAAAATGCTGCGCCAAAGCCCCCAACCCGTAACGCCCCAAGCCCGGAAAGGCACGCCGCGCGAGGCGCAACGAACAGAACATCGGCAGACCCGGAGGCACCGCCCCGACACGGGCGAACTCCTGCTGAAAAATACGGCGATCGAAGGCCGCGTTGTGGGCGATCAGCGAGGCCCCGCCCACCCACTTCACAAAGCCCGCGAGCGCTTCGAGGGCCCGCGGCGCGCCCACCACCATCGCGTCGGTGATGCCGTGCACCGCGATCACCTCGGGCGGGATCTTCTGCTCAGGATGCACGAAGCTCTGCCACGTCTCGACCACCTGGCCGTGACGGAGCCGCACCGCGCCGATCTCGACCAGCCGCGCAAGACGGCTCGTGCCCGTGGTCTCGGTGTCGACCACCACCAGCTCGTCAGGCCAGTGAATCACCTGAACGGCCTTCGGCGCACGCCCCCCGCGAGGCTGCTTCGCCGCCTGCGCGACCGCCCCAACGCGCGACCCTTGAACCTTCGCGGTGGTGCCCGCGAGCGCCCCAAGCTGCGCCCCAAGGGTCGGCAACACCAGCTGCCCGCTCGGCCGAACGAGCGGCGTCGGCGACGGCTTCAACACAGGCGCCGAGGGCGCATCGAGCGCGGCGTCCCAAGGGCCGAGCACCGGGCGCCGCACGCCCCCCTCAGGAGGCACCACAGGCCCGAGCGGCGCAGCCCCTTCACGGGGAGCCTCGTGGCCGCGGGTGACGCTGCGATCACGCTCCATCTCGGCGAGGCGCTGCCGCAACAGGGCCAGGGTCTCAGGGCGCAGACGGGTCGACCGACCATTCATGACAGCTTCGCTCCCAACATCGCACGCCACCACGCTTCGCACACCTCGGGCGCCTCGACGAGGGCCGACCAGGGCGAAGCCGCACCGAGCGACACCGCCCGATGGGGTGTGCCACCAAGCGCCACGACCTGACCACTTTCTCGCGCCCGGGTCACCGCCGCCGCGAGCCCCGCCGCGCCCCCAACCAGCGCCCGCAACACCGCCGGAAGCTGCGCCGCCGCGGTGCCAACCTCGCCGCCCCGGTCGAGCACCCAAAGCACCGCGCCAGCCCCAACCAGCGCCGCAATTTCGTCAGCGAGGGCCTCGTCGTCGCTGTGCCACCCCTGGGTCATCACCATCACCACCGAGAGACGCTCCGGAGGCCGAAGCCCTGACACCCCGAGGTACGTGTACGCGAAGCTCTCGCGGCCCCCAAGGGTCGCCCCCAAGGCCGGGCCGAGCCGCCCGAAGAAGCCCACCTGGTGAAGCGCACCCCGCGCCTCAGGCACCGCGAGCCCCACCGTCACCGCGTCGGGCCCAAGCGCCGCCCAGAGGCTCTGACGGTCACGGGCGTCGCGCACGGAGAAACACCGCGGGTCGAGATCACACGAGTAGAGCCGCATCTCGGGCGTCGCCGCCAGGGACCCGAGCACAGGCTCGAACACCGAGAGCAAGCCCGCGATCTGATCAAGCACCGCCAACGGACGCGCGCGATCGTAGACCGCCGCCAACGCGACCGGCGCGCCCACCACCCACCAGCCGTCGCGACGACCCCCAGGCGCCCACGCCGTCGCGCCCTCAAGGAGCCCCAACACCCGCGGCGAGAGCCCCGCAAGCCAGTCGCGTTGCTCGCGCGCTTCGAGGGCCTCCCGGGGCTCCGCCGCGCCCGCGAAGAAGCCAACCCAAAGCTGCTGCCGATGGCGCTGAAACGCGCGCCCCTCGGTCGCCAGGAGCGCCACCGACAGCGTGTCGGTGAGGGGCCCGAGGTGCCACACCGCCCGGTCGTCGCAGCGCGCATTGGGGGCCGCGGCCACGAGCGAAATGGGCGAGCCGCCGAGGTTCCACGCGTCGGCCACTTGGGCCGCGAAGGGGTAGGTGAGCCCGTGGGCGTCGCGCCGTACGTGGGCGAGGTGCCAGGCCGCCCGCGCCGACACCTCTGGCGACCCCGCGAGCCCCGCGCGGTGCACCCGCTCGACCGCCCGCCGTACCGCCGCGCTGCCCCCGAGGTGACACCGCCAACCCTCTGCCACGAGGCGCAGAAACACAAACGCGTCGCGCGCCTCAGGAGGGCACGGCGCGGCGTCGAGCGCGGCGACGAGGGCCTCGGCGAGCTCGCTCCACCCGACCGCGGCGACCCGGTGCGCGTCGTCGGCGCCGCTTTGGGCGGGGCGCCCATCGGGGGTCACGAAGAGCAAGAGGTGCTTCGCCGCGGGCGCCTCCCGGTCGAGAAACGCGAGGTAGTCGCTCACCTGCCCGAGGCCCTCGTCGGCATCGACCTTCACCTCGATCACCATCACCCACGCGCTGCCGTCGCGCCCGGCGAAGCGGCACACCAGGTCGGGCGCCCGGGCCCGGGTCGTGCGACCGTCACCCACCGGCGTCTCGCGCAGCACCCGCAGCGATCCTGGCACCACCGTGGCACACGCAGCGACGCGACCCAGGCTGCCCGGCCAGAGGGTGCAGCGGTCGAGGCCCAAGGCGAGCAGGGCGCCCACCAACGCGGGCCCGAAGTCGTGCTGTTGACCCGGCCCGGCGGCGGCGCCATCGAGCATCCACGCGAGGAGGTGCGTATGAGCCCGCTCGTGCCGCAGGGCCCCGACGAGGGCCATGGGGTCGAGGGCCACGGGGCTGTCGGCCAGCACCGCAAGCGCCGCCTCGGGAGCGCTCGGGTCGGGGTGAGGGTTGTGCCCAGAGGCGGTCGTGCGCATACCGTGCGAGCGGTCGTGTAGCACGTCGTTGGGGTGTCACCGTGGCACACCGCTGGCACACCGTGAGACGAGTCTGACGATGGGCAACCGGTGGCTCACCATGGCGATCTTTCTCGCCGTGGTGGTGGGTGTGATGGGCGGCGTTCACTGGCTCCTTTGGGCACGGTTCGCGCGCGACCCGGCGTGGTCGGGGGCGTGGGGCCGGGGCCTCGGGTGGCTCTTCCCGGCGATGTTTGCGGCCTTGCCGTTGACCATGGTGTTGGTGCGCGTGGCGCCCCGGGCGGTGGTCTCGCCGCTGGCCTGGGTGGCCTTCGTGTGGATGGGCGCGACCCTGTACCTCTTCCTCAGCGCGGCGGCGATCAGCGCGGCGGTGCCGTTGGCGTTGAAGCTCGGGGTGGTCGACGTCGCGCGCCGTCAGTGGCTCTCGCGGGCCTTCGCGGCGGGCGCCGGCGCGCTCTCGCTGGGCCTCACGGGGTGGGGCGTCGCGCGGGCCCTGGGGCCGTGGGTGGTGCGCGAGGTGCGCGTGCCCATCGCGCGTCTCGGCCTCGGGCTCGAAGGGTTTAGCATCGTCCAGCTCACCGACATTCACGTCGGCCCCACGGTCGATCGCGCGTACATCGCGGCCCTCGTGGCGCGGGTCAACGCGCTCGCCCCTGACCTGGTGGTGATCACGGGTGACCTCGTCGACGGCTCGGTGGCCGAGCTGGCCGAGCACGTGGCCCCGCTCGCCGGGCTCCGCGCGGCCTTCGGCACCTACTTCGTCACGGGCAACCATGAGTACTACTCGGGCGCCAACGAATGGATGGATCACCTTGAGACCCTCGGCCTCCGCGTGCTCCGAAACCAACGGGTGAACCTGGTCCGCGGGGGTGACGGTTTCGATCTCGCGGGGGTTCACGACCTCTCGGCGCGGCGCACGCCCGGGGCCGAGCCCGCCAACCTCGCCAAGGCCCTCGAAGCGTACGACCCCGCGCGCCCCTTGGTGCTCCTGGCGCACCAGCCGAAGCAAGCCAACGAGGCCGCCGACGCGGGGGCCGACCTCGTGCTCTCGGGGCACACCCACGGCGGGCAGCTCTGGCCCTTCTCGTGGTTGGTCAAGCTCGACCAGCCGTACCTCGCGGGGCTCCACCGCAGGGGCAAGACCCACATCTATGTCAGCGAAGGTACAGGGTATTGGGGGCCGCCGATGCGGGTCGGCACCTCGCCCGAGATCACCCGCGTGGTCTTGGCCCGCGGCTGACCGGGCGCGCCGAGAGCGACGCGCCGAAGCGGACGTTGCCGCCCTCAGGAGAGGTGATCACCGACGGCACCGCGAGGGTGCTCGAGCCCCCGCGGTAGAGGTACACCACGCCCTCGAAGGCCCGGGCCCGGTCGCCGCCGACGGCCACGTCGAAGGTGCCGTCGCGGTCGACGTCGCGAGGGCCCGCGAGGGCGTTGCCGAAGCCCGCCATCGGCCCCTCGTTGGCGAAGAGCGCCTGCGGCGTCTGCGTCGCGAAGCCCTCTCCGCCGCGAAAGAACAACGCGCGACCGCTGTAGGCGTCGAAGGCTGGCGCGCCCGCCATGAAGTCATCGAAGCCGTCGCCGTCGACGTCGCCCACGCCCGAGAGCGCCGCGCCGAAGTTGCCCGCCGTGAGACCGCCCGCGAGGGCCACGCTGCGGTCGTTGCGCAGCCCCCCAGGGCCGCCCATGAACACCGTCACGAGCCCGCGGCCTTCGACGGCCGCAGGGGCGCCCACCCCCACCTCGGGGGTGCCGTCGCCGTCGAGGTCGCCGAGGGCCGCGAGCGCAGCCCCGAAGCGCCCGCCCTCAGGGGCCGAGAGCGTCGCCGCGGGGGTCTGCGAGACAGCCCCAGAGACGCCAAAGTAGAGGTACCCGCGACCCGAGAACGAGGCCGCCTCGTCAGCGCCGATCACCAGCTCGGAGTCGAGGTCGCCGTCGAGGTCGCCCACCAAGGCGACGGCGCTCCCGAAGTGCGTCGCGGCCGTCTCGGGAGCCCGAAGGATCACATTCGGCATCATCGAGAGGCCGCGCGGAGAGCCGTAGTAAATGTACGCCCGCCCCGCGCCCACGAGGTAGCCCGGCGCCCCGGCGATGAGGTCGGCGTAGCCGTCGCCGTTGAAGTCGCCCGCGGCGTTGAGGGTCGCGCCGAAGCCCGTCATGGGCCCCTCAGGAGCGCGCAAGGTCTCATCAGGGCCGAGCGAGAAGCCCGAGGTACGACCGTAGAAGACGAACACGCCGCCCGCGTCGCCGAGGTCGTTCGGTGAGCCGATGGCGAGGTCCATCACGCCGTCGCCGTTGAGGTCGCCGGTGGCCAGGGCGGCCCCAAAGGCGCCGCGGTTGGTGCCGCCCTCAAGGCGAACCCTGCGGTCGGCGCGGAGCCCGTCAGCGCCGCCGCGGTACACGTTGAGGCGCCCCACCGGAGTGCCCGTAAACGGCGCCCCCACGGCGAGGTCGTCGAAGCCGTCGGCGTCGTAATCCGCGGTGCTCCCCCAGGCGAGGCTCGGGTTGTTGAGGCTCGGGCGCCCCGTGATGCGCATCCGCCACGCCGGGCCCACCTGCTCGCCCACACGCACCCGCCAGAACACATCGCCGCGCGGGAGGTCTTGCGCCGGGCGGCCGCTCCCGGGTTGTGCCACCAGGGTGCCAAGGCTGCGGGTGCAGGCGCGGTCTTCGCAGAGCTCGACGCGCTCGTTTTCTGCGCCCGTCGCGCCCGGCGCGCGCCACACCATCTGCGGCCTGCGCCCGGTCACCAGCGTGCCAGAAGGGGGCCACACGTTGCGCGGAAGCTCCTCGCATCGCCCCGCGACGGTGCGCGCGTACCCCGGGTCGCAGACGAAGCCGCACACCCCCTGGTCGCAGCTCGCCTGAGCATGTTGCGGCGCCTCGCAGGGCGTACACCGCGCGCCGCAGCTGGCCGGGTCGTTGTCGAAGAGGCACTGCGCACCGCACGCGTGAAACCCGAGGTTGCAGCGCGACTCGCAGCGCCCCAGGGTGCAGGCCGACGTGCCGTTCTGCGGCGCGATGCATGGGGTGCAGCTCGGCCCGCAGGCCAGGGTCGTGCTGCCGTCTGAGCAGATGCCGTTGCAGCGCTGAAAGCCGGGGTTGCAGACGTACTCGCAGAGCCCCGCGGCGCAGCGCGGCGCGCTGTTCTCGGGCTGCGGGCAAGGGTCGCAGCGGGCGCCGCACGAGTCGACGCTGGAGTCGGGCGCGCATCGCTCGCCGCACACGTGAAAGCCCGCGTTGCAGGTGATGACACACTGCCCCGCCGCGCAGGCCACGCGCCCGTTGCTCGGCGTGGGGCAGGGCGAACACCGCGTGCCGCACGAGCCGAGATCGGCGTCGGGCAAACAACGCTGCCCGCAGACGTGAAAGCCCGCGTTGCAGACCGCGCCGCAGAGCGCCGTGGGCCCCATGCCGAGGCACCGCGCGGCCCCGTTTGACACGGCGTCGCAGGGCGTACAGCGGGTGCCGCAGGAGCCGAGCTCGGTGTCGCTCAAGCACTGCGCGCCGCAGCGGTGCGTGCCCGCGGGGCACGGCAACACGCACCGACCCTCTTCGCAGCGCGCCCCCGCGGTGCACTGGAGACCGCAGGCGCCGCAGTGTTGCAGGTCGCGGCTCCGGTCGACGCAGCCGACCCCCGGGCACCACGATTGCGGCGCCGAGCAGGTGCATTGCCCCGCGCTGCACCACGCGCCGGCGCCGCAGGCGTTGCCGCAGCGGCCGCAGTGACGCGCGTCGTTCTGAGGGTCGATGCAGGCCCCCGCGCAGGTGAGCGGCTGCGCGTCGGGGCAGTTGCAGGCGCCGCCGCGGCAGACCCGACCGCTCCCCGGAGCGCCGCACAGCGTGCCCGCCGGGAGCTCGTCAAAGACGCAGTACCTTTGCTCGGTGTCGCAGCGCTCGTTCGAGGTGCAGGGGTCGCTGTCGTCGCAGTCGGCGCTCTCTCGGCAGCTGCGCCGCGCGAGGCAGCCGCGCAGGAGGTCGCACGCCGAGCCCTCGACGCACCGCGCGCGCTGCGGCTCGTGCACGCAACGGCCCCCGAGGCAGAGGTCTTCGGTGCATCCGACCCCGTCGTCGCACGACGCGTTCGAGAGGCACCCCGGCGGCGGCGCGTCGACCCGAACGGCGTCTGCCACACCCGCATCGACGAGAGGAGACGGCCGAGCGTCGTCGGCGCACCCCGCGGGCACCAAGACGGTCAGAGCGCACAAGAGAAGCCACCAGCGCGACATCGCGAGGCAGACCATAGACCCTTGCCCGAGGTGCGTTCTAGTGTCGCCATCCTATGACACGCGATTGGCGACAGTTCTGCGAGGCCCTCTGGTCAGACCCGGGCACGGGCTTCTCTCTCGACCTCGGCGAGATGGGGCTCAGCGCCGAAGACTTCGAGGCCCGCGAAGGGCTTGTACAGAAGGCCATTGGCGCGATGGCCGCGCTCGAAGCGGGTGCTGTCGCGAACCCCGACGAGGGGCGCCAGGTCGGGCACTACTGGCTCCGCGACCCCGCCATGGCGCCCACCCCGGCCGTGCGCGCCGAGATCGAAGACACCCGCGAGGCCGTGCTCGCCTTCGCGGCGGCCGTGCACCGCGGTGAAATCAGCGCCGAAGACGGCGAGGCCTTCGATCGCTTCGCGGTGATCGGCATCGGGGGGTCGGCCCTCGGCCCGCTCTTCGTGTCGCGCGCCCTCGGCGAAGTCTCTGCGCCGATGCGGGCATATTTCGTCGACAACACCGACCCCGAGGGCATCGAGCAGACCCTCGCGCGGCTCGGCGGCCCCGAAGGGCTCAAGCGCACCCTCACGGTGGTGATCTCAAAGAGCGGAGGCACCAAAGAGACCCGCAACGGGATGCTCGAATTCGAGGCGGCCTACGCGCGGGCCGGGCTGAGCTTCGCGCGGCACGCCGCGGCCGTCACCGGGGCGGCGAGCGAGCTCGATCGGTACGCCGCGCGGCAGGGCTGGCTGGCCCGCTTCCCGATGTGGGACTGGGTCGGCGGGCGCACCTCGGTGTGCAGCGCCGTGGGGCTCTTGCCCGCGGCCCTCGAAGGCATCGACGCCCGCGCCCTGCTCGATGGCGCTCGGGCCCTCGACGCCCTCACCCGCCGCGCCCAAACCCGCGCGAACCCCGCCGCGCTCTTGGCCCTCGCCTGGCACCACGCGGGGCACGGCCGCGGCGACCGCGCGATGGTGCTCCTGCCGTACAAAGACCGCCTAGAGACCCTCTCGCGGTACCTCCAGCAGCTCGTGATGGAGAGCCTCGGCAAGGCCCTCGACCGCGACGGGCGAGAGGTCTTCCAAGGGCTCGCGGTGTACGGCAACAAGGGCAGCACCGACCAGCACGCGTACGTGCAACAGCTCCGCGACGGGCGCGACGATTTCTTCGCGACCTTCATCGAAGTGCTGCGCGATCGCTCAGGGCCCGAGCTCGAGGTCGAGCCCGGCATCACCACGGGCGACTACCTCTTCGGCTTCCTCGAAGGCACCCGACGCGCCCTCGCAGAGCGCGGCCGGCGGAGCCTCACGCTCACCATCCCCGCCGTCACGGCCTTCACCGTAGGCGCCCTCATCGCCCTCTTCGAGCGCGCCGTCGGGCTCTACGCCGCCATGGTCAACCTCAACGCGTACCACCAGCCCGGCGTCGAGGCCGGCAAGCGCGCCGCGGGCGAGGTGCTCGCGCTCCAAACGCGCGTGGTCGAGGCGTTGAAGCGCACGGGCGAGGCGATGGGCGTGACCGCCCTCGCGGCGGCCACAGGCGGCGAAGCCGAGAGCGTGTTTCGCATCGTCAGGCACCTCGCGGCGAACCCGCACCGCGGCGTCGCGCAGGTCGCAACGGGCGGCCCCGATGAGGCCCGCTGGCGCGCCCTGAGTTGACCATAACGCGAATCGAAGCCACGCATTTGGCAAGCACAAAATCACTCACGCTACGGTGCCCACAGGAAGGGACAGCACACACACCATGGGCGCCGAACTCACCGTCCGACAGAAGATCCTCGTGGCCGCGGCCGCGCTCTCCACCGACGCCGAAAACTTCACCGCCGAAGAGCTGATCGTTCGCGCGTGGGAGCTGTTTCCGGAGTCATTCTCGCTCCGCGGCTACCACGCGAAGTACCCCGATTCGAACCGCGTCCTCGCGAAGCTCTCGGGCAGCGACGGGCTCTGCGGCCTCGGTTGGCTAGAGCACACCGACCAGCGCACCTACGCGTGCACGAAGAAGGGCCGCCTCGTCGCCCGTCAGCTCGCCGCGTTGCAGTCGGCCGTCGGCGTCGACCTCGGCGCGAGCGAGCCCGTCGAAGCCCCGGCCCGCGTCGAAGCCCGTCCCGCGGTGAGCGCCCCCGCGGCCCCCGCGAAGGCCCCCGCGCGCCCTCGCCCCGCCCGGGTCGAACGCGCCGCCCCGACGCCCCGCGCCGAAGAGAAGCCCGCGCCGCGCCCCACGGTGGTGCTCTCGTCGCTCAGCAACACCGAGGTCGCCGCGCTGCAACAGGTCGCCCGCGCCGAGGCGCTGCGAAAGTTCCTCCGCGGGTCGCCGCTGTCGTTCAACGACGCGAGCGCCTTCTGGGGCATCATCGGCCCGATGCGCGCAGGCATGGCCCAGCAGCGCATCGAGCTCACCGGCGACCTCCTCAAGCGCGCCGTCGAGAGCTTCAGCGACGAGGGCTCAGACCCCCGCCTGCCTTCGCTCTCAACCTGCTACGGCCTCTTCAACCTGCACCGGCTCATGCTCGACAAGTTCGCGCGCGAAGTCGACGCACTGCGGCTCCCCGCCGTAGGCTAAGGCCGCCAATGAGGAGCTGACCGACGACCCTGTCCCTCCTCGAACACGTCGCCTCAGATCCTCATCGCGGCGCCCGAACTCTCGATCCAACGAGAGTTCGGGCGCCGCGGCCGTTTGGGCCCTGACTCCAGCCGCGTCACCGCGCCGATGCACCACACGCCCCGCGCCCCGCGCCGTCGCGGCGGCCCACCCAAGCGCCAAGGGCCGCAAAAGCGCGTCGTGAAAACGCTGCTAAACAAGCTGTTCTGAGAAAAACGTACGGAGACCGTAACGAATTGTTTGACGGGCGAGGGGCCCGGGCGTACAAGCCGCCTCCCCGACGACGACGGCGCCCGAAACGGCGGCGACGGCGGCGAGAAAAAAGTAAGCGGCAACGAAAAAGAAGTTGACGCCGAAAAGAGAGTGAGCGATAAGCCGCTCCCCCGACGCAAGAAGGGTCGCGCAGCAGACTGCAAAGTCCGAGTGCGCGGC
>JAEUKH010000046.1 GCA_016792845.1 Myxococcales bacterium
CCAGACCGTACGTTCGTTCACATCGAGCTGTTTGGCGACCTCTCGACTGGGGAGTCCCGTCGCACAGTGGAGCACGATGCGAGCACGCATCGCGAGGTTCTGGGAAGTGGAGTGACGACGTACCAAACGCTCAAGTTCGGCACGCTCAGGGTCGGTCAACGTCAGGGGCGCAAGAGGGCGGCCACGGCCGCGGGTGGGCATGTCCATCGACTGCCTGAACGCTTGCTGATGAAGCAAATTCCCGAGGTGTTCATTTTCTGAGCGGACTTCTGGCGGGGGACACTAGAGACCGTAGACGACGCCTGAAAAATCAGGCTTGAATCGCGCGATGACCGACGCCCCTCAGGCCCTCGACTGGTCGAAGCTCGCGCCCAACAGGCCGCTCGGCTTCAACGACCCGGTGTACGTGCCGCGGCCCGCAGCCCTGGGCACCCATGGCGGCGAGCGGCTCGCGGTGCTCTTGCGCGGGGCGAAGCGCCCGATCGTGGTGGCCGGGCCTGCGGGGGCCGGCAAGAGCACCGAGCTCGCCGTCGCCGCGGGGCTCTTGCAGAAAGAGTGGGTGGCGTGCCCGGTGCCGCTCGATCGGCTCCTCGATGTGCATCGGCTCACCGCCGACGAGGCGCTGAACCACGCGGCGGGGCACCTCGCGACCATCGCGCTGTCGCTCCTGCGCATCAAGCTCTCGACGGAGCTGAAGGCCGAGCTCGTCGCCAACGGCGTGCTCAACGCGAAGTATGCGCCCGAGGGGGCCTCGAAGGCCGCGGTGGGGGGCGCCGAGCTCTTGCTGCGCACGGTGCGCGAGGTGCGAAAGATCGGGCGCCGGGGTCAGGTGGCGCTCTTCGTCGACGGGCTCGAGAAGTGCCCCGAGGCGACGGCGCGAGACGTGACCTTGGGGCTCCTCGCGATGCGCGACGAGATCGGGCTGGTGATCGTCGCGCCGCCGGGGTTGACGACGGGGCCTGCGAGCTACGACGTGGTGTCGCAGGTGCGGGTGGTGCCGCTTCGGGCGCTGCCGGTGATGCGCGAGCCGGGGGCCCCGTGGCAGTCGGCGCGCGAGTTCTTTCGTGCGGTGGTGATGAAGCGGCTCGGCCTTGAGACGCTGCCGATGAACATGGTGAACGTGCTCAACACCGCGGCCGAGTTTTCGGGGGGCGTGCTGAAGAGCTACCTTCAGCTCGTGCAAGACGCCGCGGGGTATGCGGCGGTGCACGGGCGCGACGCGCTCACGGTGCGCGATGTCGAAGACGCCGCGCGCGACGCCACCGATGTGATGACGTGCCTCTTGCGCGACGGCGATACGGCGAGCCTGCGTGAGGCTGATGGCACCGCGGGGATCGAAGTTCCGCTAGAGCGTCGGCTTCGGTATCTGGTGCACGGGTTGATGCTCGAATATGAAGTCGACGGCCGCTCGGTGGTGCACCCGGCGCCGCTCCTGCGCCTCGGTGGCCCCGCCAACACTCGCTAAATACCATGTGTTGTTGAGCTGTTACGGCGCTGAACCTAGTAGGCGAAGGCCTGGTAGCTCCGCGAGAGGTTGAAGCGCAGACCCAGCGTCGCGTCGGTGGCGACGCCGATGGGGGCGCCGTTGACGGTGCGGCCGAAGAGGTCGAAGCCGACGGCGAGCGAGAGCGCGTCGACGATGGGCAAGGTGAGCCGCACGGTGCTGCGCAAGAGCACGTCAGAGGCGGCGAAGGGGTCGCGCCATGAGACGTCGAGGGTGCCCTGCGCTTCGGCCCAACGCTCGCCCACGCGAAAGAGCCGAAGCTGGAGGAGCTGGGCGCTCGCGACGAGCACGCCGAGGGGGGTGCTGCTGGGGGCGAGGGTCTCCCAGTCGATGCCCGCGCCGAGGTTCACCGAGAGCTTCTCAAGGAGCTGAAGGCGCACGCCGAGGGTGGGGCGCAGCTGGAGGTGATGGTAGGCCCGCGGCGGCGGCGCGCCCTCGGGGCGGTCGAGCTCGGTCTCGGTGTAGAGCTCGCCGTAGAGGATGGGTTGGTACCAGCGCGGTCGGCTGAGACGCCATTGGCGCCAGGCGAAGCCGTCGCGGAGGGTCACGAGGTCGAGGTTCTCGACGAAGCCCGTGTCGGCGCCCGCGGCGTCGACGGTGCGGGTCTGGCCGTGACGGAGCCGGAGCTGGTTCTCAAAGAGATACCGCGGGTGGTCGGCGTCGGCGCGAAGCTCTAGGTCGCCGCGAAACGAGGTGCTCTCGGCGCGCGCGATCTGGGCGTCGCTGTAGCTCCCGCGGTTGGTGATCTGCGTGGCGGCGAGCGAGGCGTCGAGGTTGGCGCGGAAGGTCCACCGGGTGCGCTGCGCGGGGTCGATCACCGCGTCGAGGAGCGGGGCCGCGTGAGGCCGTTCGAGCCACTGGCGCAAGAGGTCGCGGAGGCTCAGCGCCCCGGCGCTCTGGAAGCGACCGCGCAGGGCCTCGAAGCCCGCGTCGACCTCGACCAGATGGCGCGTGGTGACCACCCGGTAGCGGGCCGCGTCGTCGAGGAGCCGACCGTTCACCCGGAGGGGGTCGCTCCCGATGTTGACACCGTATACATTGAGGCGTTGGGGTGCGCGGGCGAGGGTTCGGAGCTCGCTCCCGCGGAGGGTGGCGACCATGGGCTCGTCGTCGAAGGGCAGCGCCGCGGCGAGGTCGAGCGGTCGGATGGCGCCGCGCAGCGGGAAGCCGTCGAGCGCCTGGAGCAGCCCGCGGGGCACCACGGCGACCTCGGTCTCGGTGCGCTCGCGCAGCACCCCGAGCGCCAGCTCAAGGAAGGCCGACGAGGGCAGCGGGGTCGCGAGGCTGGCGCCCGGCAAGGGGGCGCCTTCGGTCTCGCAGACGCTCTGCCGCAGGGCCTCGACGGTGTCGCCGAGGGCGTCTGGGGCGATGCCGAGGATGGGGGCGAAGCGCTCGATGGTGGGGCCGACGTTGAAGACCCAAGGCTCGCGGCTGCGGGTCGCGACGAGGCGTACGCCCGAGTGTGGCGCTTCGGCCTGGGTGATGACCCCGGCGAGGTCGTTCACGAGGAGGATGTCGGGGCGCACCGCAGGGTCGATGCCCGCGGCGACCTCGAGGGCCTCGCGGAGGGGGTCTGCGGCGGCCGGATCGAAGACCCCGACGACCCAGCGCGCTCCGGCCGCGCGGGCGGCCCTGGCGGCGCGGGTGAGGGCCTCGGCGGGGGGCCCGAGGCGAAGCCCGGCGGCGCGGTCTCCGGGGAGGGCCGCGAGGGCCGCGGGGCTGAGGGCGCTCACCACGGCGACGCGGCCGAAGGGGCTGTCGAGCACCACCGGCGGCGACGCGGCGGCGGCGACGGCGTCGCAGAGCGGCGCTTGCGAAGCTCCGCACGAGAGGTTCGAGAGCACATACGGGATGCCCCAGCCGCGGAGCGCGCGGGCGGCGTCGACGAGGGTGTCGCGGGGCGCCGCGAGGTCGCGGGGGCCGACGCTGAGGGCGCGCAGGCCCATGCTCACGAAGGCGCGGGCGAAGCGGTCGGCGTTCCACCGGATGGCGAGGCGCGAGGCCGCTGAGGCCCCGAGGAGGTCGCCGGTGTCGAGGGCGAAGGCGTCTCGCTCGCCCGAGAGCGCGCGTGCGAGGTCGTGGAGCCCAGGCGCCCGCGGCGGGCCTTCGCATCGCAGCGTCACCCACGGGCCGTTGAGCTGCGCGCTCACCACGAGCTGCAAGGCCCCGGGCGCGATGGGCGTGCCCGTCGAGACCGGCTGCGCGGCGGCCGCCGAGGCGCACAGGATGGTGCCGAAAAGACATGCAAATACAGTAGTTTGCATGGTGTGTCGGGGGGGCTCAGCCGCGCGGGAGGCGAACGGTGAAGACGGCGCCGGGGGTCTCTTCGTCGTGCCCCTGGTCGACGTTGACGGTGCCGCCGAGGTCTCGCACGATGCCCGCGACGACGGCGAGCCCGAGGCCCGTGCCGCCTTCGCTCAAGCGCGTCGAGAAGAAGGGGTCGAAGACCTTGCCGCGGATCGATTCGGGCACGCCCCGGCCGGCGTCGCGCACGTCGATCTCGATGCGCTCGGCGGCGTCGCGGACTTCGACCACCAGGGCCCCCCCGTCGGGCTGCGCTTGCACGGCGTTCATCGCGAGGTTGAAGAGCACCTGGAAGAGCCGATCGTGGCCCGCGGCGACCGTGAGCTTCGCGTCGGGCGCGTCGACCCGAGACTTGATACGCACCCGCCGACACTCGTGCCCGAGGAACGACACCACCTCGCGGGCCACCGCGATGGCGTCGGTGGTGGCCCCGGCGCCCGAGGTCGGCGGGCGCGCGAGGGTGAGAAACTGCGACACCACCCGGGTGATGCGCTCACACTGGCTCGCGATGCTCGTAAAGGTCTTCCGTAGCTCGGGGCTCAGCTCGTCGCGCTCGGCGGCGAGCCTGGCGCGCCCCAAGATGACGTTGAGCGGTGAGCCGATCTCGTGGCCCAAGGTGGCCGCCACCTGGCCCGCCACGGCGAGCATCTGCGCGCGGTGGAGCTCGGCCTCGAGGGCGCTGCGGGCGCTCTCTTCGGTGGCCAGCCGAACCCGCGCGGCGCGGAGCGAGGTGATGAGGGTGTTGAGGGTTTCGCCGAAGGCCCGCCACTCGGTCGGACCCTCGATGGGCACCGTGGCTTCGAGCTCGCCCTCGCGCACCCGCTCGACCGCCGTGGTGAAGCGCTCGACGGTGCTCGCGAGGCGGCCCGCGACGACGTATCCGAGCAGGGCCATCGCGCCCACCAGCACCAGCGCCACCACCGCGAGCTCCTGGGCCCAGGTGCGCACCGCCGCGTCGACGTGGCCCAAGTCGCGCAGCACCGCCACGGCCCCAACGGGGCCCTCGTCAGGCGCCGAGAGCACCTCGACCCGCGCGAGGCAGGGCACGCCCTCGACCCGCACCCCGAGGCTCACCGCGCGGCGCGAACGGATCGCGAGGCGCGCCGTGTCTTCGAGGTGCGCGTGGGCGCGGGTGGCGACATCAGAGCCGCCGATCCAGCGGCCGTCGGGGTCGTAGAGGCCCACCCCCAAGACCCGACTCTGACGCGTCAGCTCGTTGGCCAGACGGTGCAGCTCGTTGCGCTCGATGGCCGGCGGGAGCGTCGAGAACGTGATCGCCAAGAGCGTCGCCGTGTCGTCGATCTCGCGGGCCACCTCGGCGCGCAGCTCGGCCCGGTGCGCCCGCGCCCCGTACGCGCCGTAGAGCGCGAGACACAACACCACCGGCACCGTCAAAAGTACCCAGAAGCGATCAACCAGACGCATCGCCGTGACTCTCGATCGGGTCGTACCATGCGCGCCCGCCTTGCCTTCTCAAAGCCCGAGTGGTACCGCACGATTTGCAATCATGAGAACGGTTCTCAACAATGAGCTGCGCGCGCTCTCGGCGCTGGGTGCGGGCGAGTCTGGGGTGATCGCGGAGCTCGCGTTGACGGCCGAGGAGCGGGCCTGGCTCGACGCGATGGGGGTCTCGGTGGGGCGCGCGGCCGAGGTGTTGCGGCACGGCGTGTGGGGCGGGCCGTTGCACCTTCGGATGGACTCTGGGGCGGAGTTTGCGCTTGCGCGCGAGCTCGCCGAGCGGGTGAAGGTGCGGGGGTGAGCGCACACAGGGATCACGGCCGAGGGGCGACGGGGCGCGAGGGCGGGGTCGAGGCCCGCGAGACGGTGGTGCTCGTGGGGCGCCCGAACGCGGGCAAGTCGAGCTTGTACAACCGCTTGACGGGCGCGCAGGCGAAGGTGGGCAACTTCCCCGGGGTGACGGTGGAGGTGCTTGAGGGGCGGGTCGAGCACGCCGGTCGGTTTGTGTATGTAATTGATCTTCCTGGGCTTTATAGCCTTGAGGGCGGCGACGCCGAGAGCGACGAGGGGGTGGCTCGGCGCTTCTTGTCGGGGCTCCGCGCTGAGGGGCGGCGGGTGGTGCTGGTGCAGGTGCTCGACGCGACCTGCCCGGCGGTGGGCCTGCGGCTGACGCGGGAGCTTTGCGGGCTGGGCTTTCCGTTGGTGATCGCGGCGACCCGCGGTGACGTGCTGGAGGCCGAGGGGCGTCACTTCGACGCGACGCGGCTCGCGGATGCATTGGGCCTTGGGGTTCGCCTCGTGAGCGCCCGTGCGGCTTCGACGCGCGAGGCCGTGCTCTCCCTGGCCCTCGACGCGCTCGGGTCGGGCGCTGCGCCGACGGTCGCGGGCTTCGACCCCGACGCGCTCGGGTCGTCGGTGTTGCGCGAGGCCGACACCGTGGCAGAGGCCCAGCGGCGCGCCCGTCAACGCTCGGCGCGGCTCGATCGCTGGCTCCTCGCGCCGGTGTGGGGGCCGGTGTTGTTCGTGCTCCTGATGAGCGCGCTCTTCGGCGCGGTCTTCTATGTGGCCGACCCGGCGAGCGCGCTGAGCGACCGCATGATGCGCGCGGTGGCGGGGGTGATCGGGCCGTGGTTCGGCGCGCCCCGGGTGCGCTCGTTCGTGGTCGACGGGGTGCTCGGCGGCGCGGGCACGGTGATCACGTTTCTGCCGCAGATCGTGGTGTTGACCCTGGTGATGGAGCTGCTCGACGCCTCAGGGTACCTGGCCCGCGGGGTGTTCCTCGTCGACCGCTTTCTTCGCGGGGTGGGCCTCGGGGGGCGCGGGTTTGTGCCGCTGCTCACGGGGCACGCGTGCGCGGTGCCGGCCATCGCGGCGACGCGCATCATCCGCAACCCGCGCGAGCGTCTGACGGCCATTCTGGTCATCCCGTTGATGACCTGTTCGGCCAGGGTGCCGACCTATTCGCTCTTGCTGTCGGCGTTCTTTGCGTCGCGGGGGCCCGTCTTTCGCGGCGCGCTCTTCGTGTCGCTCTACGTCGCCGGGGTCGCCATGGGCCTCGTCGCGAGCGCGGTGCTGCGGCGCACCGTGACCCGGGGCAAGACCCTCCCGCTGGTGATCGAGATGCCCGCGTACCATCGCCCCGAGCTCAGGGTGGTGGGGCGCGCGGCGAGTCGCGCGGCGAAGAACTTTCTCAAAGATGTCGGCACCACCATCCTCGCGGCGAGCGCCGTCTTGTGGGTGCTCTTGAACGTGCCCGCGCCCGGCTCCGCCGCGGTGCCGCCCGACGCAGAGAACGCCGCCCAACTCCGCATCGAGCGCAGCGTCGCCGCGGCGATGGGGCGCGCGCTCGAGCCCGTGACCCGCCTCGCGGGCTTTGATTGGCGCATCAACGTCGGGCTCATCGGCTCGTTCGGTGCGCGCGAGCTCATGGTGGGCACCCTCGGGGTGATCTCTGGGGTCGAAGACGCAGACGACGCGCCCGAGACCCTCGCGGTGCGGCTCCAGGGGCAACGCGACGCCCAAGGGCGCCCGCGGTACAGCCCGGCCATGGCGGCGGCGCTGCTCGCGTTCTTTGTGGTCGCGTGCCAGTGCATGAGCACCGTGGCCGCGATCAAGCGCGAGACCCGATCGTGGCGCTGGGCCCTGTTCACCCTCGGGTGGACGTACGCCCTCGGCTTCGCCCTCGCCGTCGCCGTGTACCAGCTCGGCTCGCGGCTCTGATCGCCGGGGCCGCTCTGCCCGAAGCCCCGAAGGTCGTGTAGAGCGTTGGGGTATGAAGCGAACTCTCAGGGGGGCGATCCTCGTCGGCGTCGTGGGCGCCGTCGCGGCCTGTGATGGTGCCTCGGTGGTCGGCGGCCCCCGCGACGCGGGCTCCGACCTTGGCGATGTTCCGAGTCTTGACACTTCGTCAAGAGACGACGCCTCGCAGACCGACGGGCCCTCGGCCCCGACCGACCTGGGGGCGCCTGACGGCGGGCCGACGCGCTGCGCCTCGGCGGCCGCCTGCGTGGGCGACCCGCGCGGCCCGAGCTGCGACCTCGCCACGGGGCAGTGCGCGCCCTGCACCCCGGCCGACGACCGATGCCCCTCGGGGCAGTACTGCACCGCACAAAACGCTTGTGCCGCAGGGTGTCGCGACGACGCAGCGTGCGCCGCTGGGGGCGCCGGGGCGCGCTGCAACACCGCCACCCGGCAGTGTGTCGCGTGCGTCACCGACGACCACTGCGCGCTCGGCGCCCGCTGCCTCGGCAACGCCTGCGTCATGGGGTGCAGCCCCGACCGCGGGTGCCCCAACGGGCAGACCTGTTGCGAGGGCGGATGTGTTGACACTCAGTCAAATATCGCAAGCTGCGGCGGCTGCGCGATGCGCTGCGCGGTGCCCAACGCGCAGGCCGCGTGCGCGGCGGGCGTGTGCGGGGTCGGGGCGTGTACGGCGCCCTTCGCAGACTGCGACCGCAGCGCGGGCAACGGCTGCGAGACCGACACCCAGCGCGACGTGGCCCACTGCGGCGGGTGCGCGATGGCCTGCGCGGCGCGCGCCAACGCGGGCGCGGCGTGCATGGGCGGGGTGTGCGTCTACACCTGCGCGGCGGGCTTCGACGACTGCGACGGAGACCCCTCGAACGGGTGCGAGGCCGACCTCAGCGCTGACGTCGCGCGGTGCGGCGCCTGCGCGAACCGCTGCGTGTTGGCCAACGCCACGGCGCAGTGTGTCGGCGGGCGCTGTGCGGTGGGGGCGTGCGCTGCGGGCTTCGGGGCCTGCGACTCAGACCCGGGCAACGGGTGCGAGACCTCGACCGAGACGAGCGTGATGCACTGCGGCGGGTGCGGTCAGGCGTGCGCGGCGCCGGCCAACGCGGCGGCGACCTGCGAGGCGGGGCGGTGCTCGTTCACTTGCCAACCCGGCTTCGCAGATTGTGACGGCAACGCCAGCAACGGCTGCGAGGTCGACACCCGCAGCAGCGCAACCCACTGCGGCGCGTGCGGCCGAGGCTGCGCGCTCAGCAACGCCACGGCCCAGTGTGCGGGGTCGCGGTGTACGGTGGCCCAATGCGCGGCCGGGGCGGGTGACTGCGACGGCGAGGCGAGCAACGGATGCGAGGCGAACCTTCGCACGAGCGCGTCGCACTGCGGCGCCTGCGGTCGGTCTTGCGCGACGGGTGAGGTGTGCGAGGCCGGGGCCTGCGCCCGCGCCGTCGAGGTGACCGGCTGCGGCGTGAGCGACGGCGGCACCGTGACGCCCAACACGCTCTCGCGCTTCTGTTCGGTGCGCGGGGGCGTAGGGATGCTCTCGGGGGCGCTCGGCGTCTCGGGGGCCCAAAGCGCCACGCTTCGCATCGCGACGGGCGACATGCCGAGCGGCGCCCGCATCGTGTCGGCGATGCTGTACCGGCTCACCTACGACCGCACCAGCACCTACGGGGCCTCGCTCTTTGTCGACGGCACGGGCCTCGAGAGCACTACCCGGCGGCTGTACGTGACGCCGTCGGGCTCGCCGTACGAGGTGCTGCGGGCCGACATGACCGCGGTGCTACGCAACGCCCTGCCGCGGGCCGTCAACGGCACCCTTGAGCTCGCCCTCGGGCAGACCGTGTCAGACTCGTCGGGCGGCTTCGGCTGGTGGATCGTGTACGCCGCGCCGAGCCTCGCCGAGCGCCACATCGTGATCTACGACGGGGGTCACACCGACACCCAGCCCGGCAACGGGAGCTTCGCCCTCGACGGCTTTGTGGTCGGGGCCGCGCCGGTTCGCGCGAGGCTGCACCTCCACGGCAGCGGTGACGGGCCCAACGACGCGCCGAGCACCGCGCGCTTCACCACCTCGCGAGGGGTCATCACCCTCAACGACGTGACCGACCCGTCGGGCGGGCTCTACGCGGGCACCCAGGCGGTCGACGTGGCCTCGGTGCTCGCGCCCGGTGACCTCCGCGCGACGCTCGATTTTACCCTGCGCAACTACTCGGGGGTGGCCTTCGCGGCGCTCGAAGTGAGCGTCGACCCGACCGAGCGTTGCGCCCCCGCGTGCGCGAGCGGCGAGACCTGCCTCGGGGGGCGTTGCCAGCCGAGCCTCGGGTGCGCCCGCGGCGCGCGGGTGGGCTTTCGCGACGTCTCGACCTACCCGGCCATCGCGGCCTGCGGGGGCGAGCTCACCTACGACGAGGTCGCCCAAAGCGAGTCGGCGCTCTGCGCGGCGGGTTGGGGCCTCTGCACGCCGTCCCAGCTCAACGCCGTCTCGGGCCTCGCGCCCGACCTCTCGGCGCCTCGGGCCTGGCTCCACTATGTCGACCCGGCCACCGATCGCTTCGGCGACTACCTCGTGCCCGCGTGCGGGGGGCTGAGCCCTGCGGTGGCCAACCTCCGGGGTACCGCGGCGTGCACGCCGGGGGGCAACTTCCCCGAGGGGTGGCGGCTCGCGGTGACGCCCTCGCTGTGGAGCTCGTCTCACCAGAGCTCGTCAGGGTGCATCGCCCACGCGCACCACGTCTGCGCCTTCGCGGGCGGGAGCGTCGCACAGGTGCGCGGCGCCGCGCTCTGCTGCCGTCGCCCCTGAAACCCCGCGTACGATGTTTCTGAAACTGCAACGCAGCGGGTCGAGCGTTGCAGAGACAGAAACATCCGTCGGTGCGCGCGCGGGTGTACCCTCGGGCCATGAAGGTGCTCGAACACACCGCGGGCCCCGCGCTCGTCGACGCGCATCGCGCGTACTTTCTCACCACCGAGGCGTCAAACAATCTGCTCCTGGGCGTGCTGCTCCGTACGCCTGAGGTGGCGCCCGAGGCGCTGCTCTGGAGCCTCGAAGTCAACGGCGCGCTGGTGGGCGTGGCGCTGCACACGCCGCCCTTCCATCTCTTGCTCTCGCCCATGCCTGATGACGCCCTCGACGCCCTCGTGGCGGCGCTCGTGGCGCGGGGTCGAAGCCTCGCAGGGGTCAACGGCGACGAGGCCACGGTCACGGCCTTCAGCGCGCGTTGGGCCCTGGCGCGGGGCGGGCACAGCGCGGTGCTGATGCGTCAGGGGGTCTTCGAGCTCACGCGGCTTGAAGCGCCCGAGGGCGTCGCGGGGGCGATGCGGCTCGCGGCGCCCGACGACCGTGCGCGGGTCGAGGCGTGGATGCGCGCGTTCTGTGTCGACTGCGGCCTCCCCGAAGACGAGCACGCGGTGCTGGTGGCGGGGGTCGCGCGGAGCATCGCCGAGGCGCGGGTGTGCCTCTGGTGTGTCGACGGCGCGCCGGTGTCGATGGCGGTGCGCGGGGGCGACACCCTCACCGGGGCGCGCATCGGCGGGGTGTACACGCCGCCCTCGCAGCGCGGTCGGGGCTACGCCTCGGCGTGCACGGCCGCGGCGAGCCGGCGCTGCCTCGATTCAGGCCGTCGCGCGGTGTACCTCTACACAGACCTCGGCAACCCGACCTCGAACAAGATCTACCAGGCCCTCGGGTACAGGCTCGTGGGCGTCGCGATGATGATGCGCCTCACCGCGTGAGCGCTAACGGCTGCACCCCATGCGGCGTCGCGGGGGCTGAAAATTCGGCGGCTCGACCACCGGGTGCGGCACCGTCGGCGGCTCGAAGCAGCGGATGCGTCGAAACACCGTCGGCTCGTCGATCTGCAACCCGCCGTCGTTGTTGACCGACTGAAACTCTTGGATGCTGGGGTCGATCACGCCGCGAAAATGGTCGAGGTTGTAGGCGTAGGGCCGCGAGCCGCAGAACACCTGGCCGACGGCCCAACGGTTGGCGGCGAAATCGAGGCGCATCCCGTCGACGCTGCCCTCGGCGGTCTGCACGACGAGCCAGTGCGAGAGGTCACCCGTGCAGGGCCCGGGCTCGGGGCGGTTCGGAGGGGTGTCCCACGAGTGGGCGTTGATGCGCCCGGTGAGGCGGTTGCCCTGCATGTGGATCTCAAGCTCGAAGCTGTACCAGGCGGCGTTGCCGGGGTACCAGCGGAGGCTCTTCCATACGCCCTCGATGGGGTTGGGGCACTGGCCCGGGGGCGGGGGCGGGGGCAGCCGCGCGCGTTGCTCTTCGATGGTCGCGGTGAGCTCGCGCGGCCAGAGCACCGCCGCGCTCATGGCCGCCACGGTGAGGGCCGAGAGGGCCCGCCCGACGCGTCGACGTTGGGGCATCGCAGACCTCATGACAACCACGAGCACCGCGCCCGGCGCGGCGGCTGAAACGTCGGCGGCGCGACCACCGGGTGCGGTGGCGAGGGCGGCTCGAAGCAGCGAACGCGACGAAAGACCGTGGGGTCGTTGATGGCGCGCCCGCCGTCGTTGTTCACCGACTGAAACTCATGAATCTCAGTGTTCATCGTGCCCGAGAAGTGGTCGAGGTTGTACCGAAAGTGCCGAGGCCCGCAGAACACGTTCGAGATGGCCCAACGGGTGCCCCAAAACTCGATGTGGTTGCCCTCGGCGTAGCCCTCGCCGGTCATCATCACCGTCCAGTGCTGGATGCCCGGCGTGCAGGGCGGCGGCTCGCTCCCCTGAGGCCCCGCGCCGAACCAGGCGTGCGCTTCGATCTGCCCGGTGAGCGCGATTCGCCCGGGGTGCCCCGCGGCCAAGGGCGCGCTCGCACCGCGCGGGTCGCGCCGCATCGCGACGGTGAAGATCATCCACTCGTCGAAGGGCGTCTCGTACTTGTGCGACATCCACACGCCTTCGAGGGGGTCTTGGCAGGTCGCCGGCGGGGGCAGGCGCGCGCGCTGCTCTTCGACCGTCGCGACGGCGCCGCCGGGCCACAGAAAGGTGCCCGAGAGGGCCGCCACGAGGGCGCCCAGGGTCAGCCGTCGTCGGCGCGGTCTCGGAGCGCTCACGGGGCCCGCCCAGGCTCCTGGGTGATGTCGCGGAGCACGTTGTTCATCTGCTGGCGGGCGGCCTCTTCGTTGGCCGAGGTGGTGCCGTCGAGCGAGCGGAGGTCTTGGGTCGAGAGCCCGAGCCGCGCGGCGAAGCGCTCTTCGTGGAAGGTGTCACACGCCCGCACCGCGAGGTGCTCGTCGGTCTCGTTCGGCGTGCGGGTGACGGCGCTGCACCCGAGCTGCGCCCCGAGCGGAGATTGCAGGCACACCTCGACGCCGGTGCCGCTCGCCCGGACCCGCACTTGAAACCCGCGCTCGCCGTCGTCGAGCCGCGGAGAGCGACGCAAACGGGCGCTCACGTCGTCGGCGAGGGCCCCGCCGACCGCGGTGACCGTGGCCGGGAGCGAGACCCCCATGCGGCGCACCACCCCGGGGTCTTTCTGCATCGCGCGTTCGAGCATGCCGAGGGCCAGCTGCGGGCGGTTGGTGCGCGACGCCGCCCGCGCGCCCACCACCGCGACGCGCGCCGAGAGCACCGACTCGCTCACCGGGAGCCGCTGGATCGCTTGTTGGGCCAGCGAGAGCGCGCGCTCGGCCTCGCCCTGCGCGAGGAGCACCTCAGCCTCGACGGCGTCGTGGTACGCCGCGATCGCAGGGAAGGTGCGCTCTTCGCGTCGCGCCTCGCGGAGCGCCACCGCGACCACCCCGGGCCCGAGCGAGGCCACGAGGTCACCGACCAACCACGAGGGCAGGGGCTCGATGCCGCCGCGAACGTACATCCGCAGGGTCGCGTCGAGCCGGTGCTCGTCGGTCATCACGTTGGCCACGCGCTCGTCGTCAGGCCAAGTCGCGGCCCCGCCCGAGAGCCGCGAGAGCGCACCCTCGACGCGCGGCAAGAGGCCCCGCGCGCTGCCCCGCTCGGCGTCGCGCTCGACCGCCATCTGCTGGAGCGACCGCCGCAAGAGCGCGTGGGCCCCGAGGGCCTGCTCTTGATCTGAGGCCACGAGGCCGCGCCGGTCGGGGCGCGCGATGGCCCGGTCGATGAAGCGCAAGGCGGCGTCGGGTTCGCCCGCGACGAGGAGCACCGTGGCCACCGCGGCGTCGGTCTCGGCGTGGTCTTGATCGCGCAGGTTGGCAGGCTGCCGCACGCGCCAGCGCTGCATCTCGCGCAGCGCCTCGACGGCCTGGCTCATCTTGCCCTGATCGAGGTAGAGCCGCGCGAGGAGCCGCCATGGGTTCGCCGTGGTGAACTCAAGCCGTCGCGTGCCTTCGAGGGCGAGCCGCTCGGTCTCGTCGAAGCGCAGCACCGCGGCGGCGCCGAGGGCGGCGTTGTACGCGTGGACCGTCACATGCGGGGCCGTGGCGGGGTTGGTGTCGGTGTTCGAGGCCGCGCGGCGCTGCGCGTTCTGGAGCGCGTCGAGGCAGGCCCGGTGCTGGGCCTCGCGGTTGCGCGCGGCGCCCTCGACGGCGCAGAGCGCGTTGCGACCGAGCGACTGTTGCCACGCGTCGGTGGTGGCGATGGCCCGCTGCGCGAACTGCCGCGCTTCGTTGTACCGCCCGAGGTGAATCAGCGGCCAGGCGTGCTCGGCCAAGAGGTCGGGGTCGTAGAGATAGTCGTAAAATTCGAGCACATGGAGCTGGTACTCGTACTCTTCAATTTCGCCCGCGATCTGCTGAATGGCGAAGAGGATCTCGCGGTGAAGCTGCCACGGCGCCCCGGCCGGGCGGCTCGTGCCGTAGCGGGTCTCGTAGAGCTCGCGGGCGCGCCCGAGGTGCGTCATCGCGCGGGCGAGCGAACCCTCGGCCTCGCGGAGCACGCAGCCCATGACGTAGTTGCCCACGATCGAGTCGGGGTCGCGCTGGAGGATCTGCTCGGCGCGGTTGCGGGCCGTCACAGGGCGGTTCTCGTTGTAGAGCCTCAGCGCCTCTTGTTCGAGGCTCTGCACGTTCGGCGCGGGCTGCTGCGCGATGGCCGCGGGGCCCACCGAGGCCGCCAGGGCTACCGCGAGCACCGCGGGGATCCATCGTCGCAGCGTGCGCATGGCGAACCTCAGCCTCTCCGCAGGGTGCTTCGGGCGAGGCGCTCGAGGGGGGCCGCGCAGACCTCGCGGAGCACCAGGTCGAGGTTGTCTGAGCCCGGGTTCAGTTCGAGGCGGTGGGCGAAGATGTTGCCGACCAGGGCCTCGACGTCTTCAGCGTTGACGTAGTCGCGCACCCGGGTGAGGGCCCGCGCTTGGAGGGCCGGCACCGCGAGCACGAGCGAGCGGGTCGAGACCCCTTGGGCGATGCGGGCGTCGTCGCGGGTGCGGCCGGCGATGTCGACGAGGCACTCGCGCACCTCGGGGGCGACGAAGATGGCGTTCTCGATCACCGCGCGGGTGTCGACCACCTCGGTGCGGGTGACCCGCGGGAGCTCAGCCCCGGCGCCGCTCTTGCGTGCCTTCGCCGAGGCCAGGATCTCGAGCTCGGCCTCGCGGTTGATGTGCTTCATCTTCACCTTGAAGAGGAAGCGATCGAGCTGCGCCGACGGCAGGGGGAAGGTGCCCGCGAGGTCGAGCGGGTTCTGCGTCGCGACGACGAAGAAGAGCTCGTCGAGGCGGCGGGTGCGGTTGTCGACGGTGACCTGCTTCTCGGCCATCGCTTCGAGCATCGCAGACTGCACCTTCGGCGAGGTGCGGTTGATCTCGTCGGCGAGCACGACGTGCGCGAAGATCGGCCCCGGGCGAAAGAAGAACTGCGTGCTCGCGGGGTCGAAGATGGTCGTGCCGGTGACGTCGCTCGGCAAGAGGTCAGGGGTGAACTGGATGCGCCGAAAGGTCACGATGTCATCGTCGGGCTTGTCGTCGATGATGCAGTCGCCGAGGGCCTTGGCGAGGGTGGTCTTGCCCGAGCCAGGGTAGTCTTCGAGGAGCATGTGGCCGTCTGCGAAGAGCGCGATGCAGAGCAGGTCGATCACCTCGTCGCGGCCGCGCACGGCCATCTGGAGGCGGGTCTTGATGCGCTGAAACACGCTGTACGCGCCGTTGAGGTCGGTGACCGGCGGCGCCTTGGTGGTGGTGACGTGTTCGCTCTGGTTGAAGTCGCGGTCCATGCGGGTGTTGCTACTTTCGCGAAGGGTACAGATGCAGTGGTCAGCGCGCGTCGAGCCACGAGCCGGGGTGTACGAGCCCGAGCGCGCGACGCCACCTGCGCGCCGCTCCCGGGAGCTCTTTCTTGAACTGCGCGAGGGCGGCCCCCCACGCCTCGCGTGAGTGTTCGACCCGCTCGTCGGCGAGGTCTCTGGGGCGATACGCCGACCGAAGGTGCAGGTCGGTGATCTTCGCGAAGCTCGGCACCTGCGCCGAGACGCGGGCCGCGAAGCGCTCTCGGCTCTCACCGAATTCGCGCTGATACCCGCACTCTGCGAGCTGGTCGAGGCAGCGGCGGTAGGCCACCCGGGCGAGGTCGTGACCCTTCGCGAAGGCGGGCACCGCGCGGCGCCAGAGCTTCACCGCGTAGAGCGCCAGGGTCGTGAGGGCGAGGAGCGCCACGAGGCCGTACCCGAGGTTGCGCGCGTAGTGGTGCTCGACCCGCGGCTGGTTCGGTCGCGGCGGCGGCTCCCGCGGGTCGGGCGGCGACTGTCGCGCCATCTCGCCGAGAATGCGCTGGAGGTCTTCGTCGGGCGGTGAGCCCGTGGGGTCGAGGTTTCGCTCGGCCGCGATGTCGAGGACGATCCAGCCGTAACCCTCGACGTAGAGCTCGGGCCACGCGTGGGCGTCGCCGCCGCGCAGGAGGATCGTCGAGCCCCCGCGCCGGTTGCTCTCGTCAGAGTGATAGCCCGTGCTGATGCGCGAGGGGATGCCCAACGCGCGCCAGAGAAACACCGCGCTGTGCGCGAAATGGACGCAATACCCGGTGCGGTTGCCCCAGAGAAAATCTGCGGTCGGGTCGGGCACATTGGCGTGCCGGTACCGCGGGTGCGTCGAATAGATGAGCTCGTGATCGAGCCACATCTTCACCGCCAGCGCTTGGGCGAAGGGGTCGCGGCGGAGGCGCTCAGGCAGCCGCTCGCGCACGATGCGGCGCGCCAGCTCGACGTACCGACGGTCGGTGGGGCCGCGGGTGAAGTACTCGCGCACCTCGGGGCTCCAGCGGCGATCGCCGGCGGCGCGCCCGATGAGCTGGCGGTAGTCGACGGTCTGGGCGTTCGAGCTGAAGCGCCACGCGCGCAAGAAGCGCTGCGGGTTGGGGTTTTGTGCGGGCCCATAGGCCGCCGGGCTCTCGAGCGCGAAGGGGTGGGCGTGCTCGGTGATGAGCGCCACGAGGCCGCTCACCCGCGTACGACCGTTGAGCGTTGGCACGTCGCGCACCGCGACATCGTAGGTCGGAAACTCATCCATCACGTCGAGGTCGACGTCGCTCCTGGGGGTCGAGACGAGCCGCGTGCCGTTGTACTGAGACCACACCTCTTGCCTGAAATAGTAGGCCCCCGAAGGCGGCGAGTAGTCGTCGTTGAGGAGCACCACCGCCATCGGCGCGGGCGAGTTGGTCGGGCTCTGGCTCTCTGAGAGCTGCTCGCTCGAAGGCAAGATGCGCCCGGCGTCTTGGGGTGGCGGCGCGTTGCCCACGCTCCCATCGGTCGGCACGAGGTTCGGGAAGGGCACGTCGCCCCCATCGCCGCCGCCAGCGCCGCCGTCGCCGCCGTCGCTCTGCCCTGAAGCGCTGCCGTCGCCGCCGTCACCGCCCGCCGAGCCGCCGCCGTCGACGCTCCCGTCGAGCCCGCCGCCGGTGCCGCCGTCGAGGCTGCCGTCGAGCCCGCCGCCAGCGCCGCCGTCGCCGGCATCGCCGCCGTGGCCGCCGGTGCCGCCGTCGCCCTCTTGCCCGCGCCCGCGCCCGCCGTCGCCCTCGTTCTCGTTGGGCGCGTTGCCGCCATCGGTGCGCCGCGGCGGCTGCCCCATGCCCGCGTCGGTGAGCCCGAGCTCGCCCATCGGCCCCGGGCTCGGGGTGCCCACGACGCCGATGAACAGAAAGGCAACACCCGACAACACGAGCAGCGAGACGAGCGCCGAGAGCGCGCGCCCCGAGCGCGTCTCAGCCACCAAGAGGACCGCCAGGAGGATCACGCTCCCGGCGCCGACGGCCATCAGCGCTTGGGCCGGGTCGATGCCTTGCTGCCAGGCCCAATCGGAGAGCCAGAGCGGCCGCGCGATGACCCCCTCGCGGTGCGCTGAGAACACCGTCGCGAAGGCCCCCGCGATCGCCGCGAGCTCGAGCGCGAGCATCGACGGGCGCCGCACCGCCACCGCGCGCAGCGTGCCCACGCTCGCCACCGCCACGGCCCCGAAGCGCAGCACCGCGGCGGCCACCAGCGCGTTCGCCGGCCCCAGCGCCTCTGCCAGAAATTCTGTGGTGGTTACAAGACTTGCGAGACCCCACGCGGCGCCCCAGACGAGCCCGAAGCCCGCCACCGCGGCCCCCAGCCTGAGCCGCGAGCGCCCCGCGAGCTCACCCGCGAGCACGCCGAGCCAGGCGCCGAGCACCGCCGCGACGAGGCCTTCGGTGAGCGCCACGCCCCAGGCCAGCGAGAAGGCCGCGAGGCCCATGGCGAAGAGCCTGAGCGGGTGCCGCCAGCCATTGATGAGCTTACGAATCATCGCGACCCCTCGGCCTCCCACGCGCGGTGATGACCTTCGCTGTACACTTTGCCTGCCCTGCGATCGACCACCAGCACCCGGGCCCGCGCGGCGGCGAGGGCGCTCACCACCTCAGCGACCTCGCCGCGGGTGGCCACCGGAGGCGCGTCGGGCCCGGCCTTCTCGGCCTCGGGTTGATACGCGAGGCGCCGCCACCAGCCGCCCTTCTCGGGCGCGGCGATGCCATCGGTGCAGACCACAAATTCGACAGGGCTCAAGGGTTGATTGCTCGCGCCGCGCGACCTCGCCGCCGCCACCACGCGGTCGAGCCAAGGGCCGCGCGTCGCGGGCACGAAGACCACGGCGCGGGCTGCCTTGCCGGGGGTCGCGCTGTCGAGAAAGCGCGTGAGCCCCGCGCCCCATGCGGGCTCTTCGGTGTGCGCCGAGCGGGCGAGCACTTCGAGCGCCTGGGCAGGGTTCTTGGCCACCACGTCGTTGCCGTCGGCGCCGAGCACCCACTCGCTGCCGAGCGCGCCCGAGTCGACGGCGACCCGCGCGGCCCCCGCGGCGGGCTCGTCGCCGCGCCCCGAGACAACATACGCGACGGTCTGTTTCACCGGCGCGATGGCCCGCTCGGGCGTGCGGACGACGAGCTGCCGAGAGCGGGCGTACACCTTCCACAAGACGAACTTGATCGGGTCGCCTTGGGCGTAGTTGCGGAGGTCGACGCGCTCGCCCTCGGGGGGCCCGGCCGGGTGGGCGATGTTGTCGCCGCCCGAGATCGACCGCACGACGTGCATGTTCTTCAGGTTGCCCACCGAGGGCATGAAGCGCACCCCGCGGGGCTCGCGCACGGTGAAGACCACCCGGGTGAGGCCGAAGGCGTCGCTCACCTCGAAGCGCCGCAGCACGGTGTCGTGCATGCCGCGTCGCATGGGGGTGACCTCTTCGACGAGGCGGCCGTTGAGCGCGACGGTGTTCACCGCGGCCTCGGGGCTCACCCACTGCCAGCGCACGCGCACCATCGGGATGAACCACAGCGAACGGATCGAGAAGCCTGTCCTGACGGGGTAACCGCACTCACCCTTGACGGTGCCGCCTTCGGGCAAGCGGCGCAGCTTGAGCCAGAGCCACAGGGCGGTGGCGCCGCTCACGAGCATGGTGACCACGCCGAGCCCGGCGCCGACGAGGCCCACCACCAAGAGCACGAGGTCGACCTCGCGCCAGCCGTAGCGAACACCGGCCAGCGCCGAGAGGGCCACCACGAAGAGCCCCAACGGCGTCAGGGGGAACACGCCCACCGCCCGCGCGAGCGCGGCCCAGATTCGATCGAGGGTCTTCTTCATGAAAGCGCGCGCGAGTATTCACCACGGCGAGGCCCCCGGCGACAATGCCGCGGTGCCAGCGTGCACAACCCCAGGTGCGGGGTCAGCATTCCTTGCGACCCGATCGCGGGGCAGAAGTTCTCGAAAAGGGTCATCGGGCGCAACCGCGGCTGCGACGCGGGGGTTGAAAGTGCGGCGCTTCGACGACAGGGTGCGGCTCGCTCGGCGGTTCGAGGCACCGCACCCTGCGAAACACCGTCGGCTCGTTCAGGTCGCGCCCGCCGTCGTTGTTGACCGACTGAAATTCTTCGATCGCGGGCTCGATGACCCCCGAGAAATGGTCGGGGTTGTAGCGCCCGAATGAGCCCGGGCAGTGCTCGGTCACGAGGCGGACGTTGCGCCCGGCGAAGCGCACCTCGAGCCCCGCGAGGCTCCCCGCGCCGTCTTGGCGTACGAGGTAGTGCCGCGCCCCGACCGCGCAGGCCGGCGGCGTCTGTTGCCGCGCGCCCCCATCCCAGTACTCGGTGTCGATGTACCCGATGAGCCGCGACGAGCCCGGCGCTGCGCGACGAATCAAGAGCGTGAAGAGGCCCCAATCGTCGTACCCGCGGTAGAACCGAAGGGCCTTCCATTCGCCCTCGACGGCGTCGGTGCATCGGGCGGGCGGGGGCAGCCGCGCGCGCTGCTCTTCGACCGTGGCCGACACCGTGAGCGGGAGCCCAAACACCGCGGCCGCGAGCACCCCACGGAGCACGCGGCCGAAGCGACGTCGACCCACCACCTTCTGCCCTTCAGCCACCACAGCGCCGAAGGTGTAGCGCGTCACCGCAACGGAATCACCTCTGTACAGCCCCCAATCGGCCCTCGCCGCGACCCCGGCAGCGAGGCGTCGTACACCCAACCGGTGTCGGTGCACTGGTACCAGAAGCTGTCAAAGCGGCTCTGAATGCAGGCCCCTTCGTTCACATTGCGGTTCAGCGTCTGGCTGAGACAGGTCGAGCTCCCCCCGCCGGTGCCGCCGGTGCCGCCGGTGCTCAACGGATACTGCGACGTGCAGCTGCCGTTCGAGTTGCGGCCCTCGCGCCAGCTGCCGTTGACGCACTGGTACCACGTGCGGTCGAAGCGGCTCTCGATGCAGGTGCTGTGGGCCACCGTACGGCTGAGCGTGCCCGAGTAACAGCCCGTGTTCTGGCTCATGCTCGGCGCCGGGTCGGGCGAGGTGCCCGAAGGCGTACGCGCGAAGCGAACAGGGCTGTAAAAGTCGCGAAACCGTCGACCGCGCACGGTCTCGTTCACCGAGTGGTGCAAGATCGAAGCGGGGCGACCCCAGTTGTACTCTTCGATCGAGCAGAGCCGGGTGTGGTTCTCGTCGAGCCAGCCCGCGAAGAGCATGACGTGGGCCGCCGGCGCGTTGAGCGCGTCGCCGACCTCGAGCTCGCCCCAGGTGATGCGCCGCGAGCGGCCGTTGTCCCACGGGCCGCCGGCGAAGCTGTGAGTGGTGTTGCCCGGCGGCGGCAGCTCCCAAGCCATCGAGACGAGCCCCGAACAGTCGGTGCGGTAACCCCCGACGGCGCGCTGCGGAGACTGGCTGTACATGATGCGACGGTCGACCCAATTCATCGCGCGGTCGATGATGCCCCGGCGATGGAGCGGCGTGCCCGCGAGGATGGCCGACCGCGTACACGCGCTCGTCAACGCTTCGACCGAGTACTCGCCGTACGGATTGTCGAAGTTAACGTCTTCGAGCTCACCCATACACCCCGGAACGCTTGCCGCCAGCGCCAGCGCCGCCCCCACCAGAACGCCCGTCGTCACCCGCTGCCGTGTCACCATCACCGCTCCGCTCCTCTCCACCGCCTCGGCCCGCGCGGTGGCTCTGCTGACCACCCCGTGGCCACGCTACCAAGCTCTGTGCCGCGATGGAATTCTTGTCACCGCGGTCATCGCGCCGCGGCCCGCCTGGGGCTGTGTGACAAATGCGTTCAGGCCGGTGCGGGATGTAGACAACAACGGGCTGTTCTCGATAGCTTGGGGCACGATCGCGGTGGCGATTGTCGGAGGCTTCGTGGCGTTCGAAACAGCTCCAAATTCCGGCCGTCGGCGGCTTTTGGTCCTCACGGGTGCGGCCTCGACGGTGAGCGCGTGCAGTGGCGACTCGGGCGCGTCGCCCGCAGCCGACGCTGGGGCAAACAGGCTCGACGTGGTCACGACGGTGCCCACCGACCGTGACCAGCCCTACCTCGGCCTCGACGGGTATGTGACCAACCCTGTGCGCTCGGGCTGGTCGGCCGCGGTGGGCGGCATCGACGTCGGGGCCGTCGACGATTTTGCGATGGGCGTGTGGCACCTCAACGCCGGGGCTCGGGCGATTGTTTCGCGCGACGCCCGAGGCTTCTTCGCCTTCTCGGCGCTCTGCACCCACGAGGCCTGCGTGGTCGACCCGCCCGACGCCACGGGCACGAGCGCCTGCATGTGCCACGGGTCGCGCTTCGACGGCGCCGGGCGTGTCACGATGCGCCCCGCGCGCACCGACCTGCCGCCCTTCGAGGTCATCGTCTCAGAGGGCCGCGTGTACGTGAATCCTGCGCGCGAAGTGCCCCGCGATCAGCGCACCGCGGTGCCCGTCGACGCGGGCGTTGTTGACGGCGGCGCGGGCGACGCGAGCCTCGTCGATCGCCCCGCCCTCGATGTGCCCCCGGCTGACACCGGCCCGCGCGACACGGGCGTCGACGTCAACCCGTGCACGCGCGGCACCGACGTAGGCGCGGTGGGCGATTTTGTGACGGGGCGATGGGTGGTGCGCACCCCCGCCAACGAGTTCGGCGCCACCGAGCGCGTGGCCGTGGCCCGCGACGCGATGGGCATCTACGCCTACTCGTTGGTGTGCACCCACAGCGGCTGTGATCTCAACCCGAGCATGACCAACGGCGAGGCGATCTGCCCGTGTCATGCGTCGCGCTTTGACGGCGTGGGGGCGGTGCTCACGGGGCCCGCGCGCATGCCCTTGGTGCATTTTATGGTTCGCGTGTGTGCGGGGCGCGTGCGCGTCGACATCGAGCAGACGGTGGCCAGCTCGACGCGTGCGATGGTGACGTGATGGGTCGCGGGGTCTCTGAGGAGGGAGCGCAAATGGGGCGAACAAGAAGCCAGTTGTGGCGATGGCTCGTGCCGGGGCTGGTGCTCGGGCTGGCCTCGTGTGTGGGCGGCGGTGAGGCGTCGAACGAAGAGGTCGTGGCGACCTCGCAGGCGAGCAGCGCGTGTGCGCCCGCTGAGCCGAGCGCGACGCGGCTTCTGCGCCAGCTCTCGCTCGACCTCCGCGGCGCGCCGCCCTCGATCGAAGAGATCGAAGCGACGCAGCGCACGGGGCAGGTGAGCCCCGAGCAGATCGACACCATGCTGCGCTCAGACAGCTTCCTCGATCAGGCTGGGCGTTGGCACGCCGACCTCCTCTGGCCGAACCTCGACGGCTTCCTCGTGCGCGCGGGCGGGTTGCGGCTCACCCGCGGCGGCACCAACCCCGAGAACGTGCTCGAGACCCTCGACGCCCGCACCAACGAGAGCACCTGCCCGACCAACAGCACCACCGCGGTGGTGTGTTGCACCTCGCAGAACCCCACCCACCCGGCCTGCTGCGGCGCGCGCAACACCGCGTACAACGCCAACGACCCGGCGTGCCTGGCCCGCTCTCGGGCGATGCCCGCGGTGTACACCGTGGGGCAGGGCGTGGGCGACCGCCCGCTGCGCGGCGGCTCAGGCTCGACCGGCTGCGACGAGAACCTCGAGTACCCGCCGACCCGCGTGGCGAGCACCGACACGCGCTGGCTGCGCGACTCGACCGGGCGGCCGTACTACATCTCGCCGCGCTCGGGGCAGCGTCGGTACTACTACGACCAAGACGAAGTCCCGCTCCCGTACGACGACCACACGCACTGCCCGAATTTCTGTCGCCGCATCGGCCCGGGTTCGGCCGCCGACGGCAGCCTGACCATCGCCGACTACGTCTCGAAGCAGCGCACGGTGAACGGCCAGACGGTGAACGGCGATCACCCCGACGCGCGGTGCCCGACGGGCTTCGAAGAGGTGGTCAACACCTGCGACAACGCCCTCGCCAACGGCAACGACTACAACGTGCGCGTGCGGCGCGAGGGCTACGTCCTCCAACGCACCTACTGGTCGGGCGGGCGCTACGTGAAGATGTGCGCGTACGAGGCCCAAGAGCGAAACAACTCGGTCTACACCGGGCAGCTCTGCGCGCCGGCCAACCGCCTCGACCCTTCGTGCGGGTGCGGCCCCGAGGGGATGTTCTGCATGCCCTCTCAAGGCCGTCAGTCGCCCCTCGCGACCCGCGCCGAGCGGCGTGTGCGTGAGGCGCTCAACCAAGAGCCCCTGCGCATCGTGCGCTCGGTGATCGGTCGCGACGAAGACTACTACGCCATCTATTCGACGCGTCGCTCGTTCATCACGGGGCCGCTGGCGTTCTTCTATCGCAACCAGGTCGACCGCTCGTCGGGCATCAACCTCGCGCCGCCGGTGCCGACCGATCAGATGCCCACGATGGGCTACGAAGACGACACCTGGCGAGAGTATGTGCGCGGCGCCGAGCACGCCGGTGTGCTCACGACGCCCGCGTGGCTCGGGCGCTTCCCGACGCAGCGGGCGCGCATCAATCGCTTCCGGTCGGCGCTGCTCTGTCGGCCCTTCGAGCCGCCCGCGGGGGGCCTCCCGGCGCCCGAAGACGCCTGCAACCGTGAGCCCAACCTGGCCCACCGGTGCGGCTGCCAGCACTGCCACGCGAGCATCGAGCCCTTGGGCGCGTACTGGGGCCGGTGGAGCGAGCGCTCGGCGGTGTACCTCGACCCGCAGAGCTTCCCGGCCTTCGACCCGAACTGCGCGACCTGCGCGATCACGGGGCAGTTCTGCACGCCGCGGTGCCGCGCGAACTATGTCACCACGACCCTCGACGCCGACGGGTCGCGCTACGCCGGCACCCTCTTCGGGTATCTGTACCGCTCGCAGCCCGAGCAGCACGCCATCGACGAAGGCCCCTCGGGGCTCGTGTCGGCCTCGCTCGCTTCGGGCGAGATGCAAGCCTGCACGGTCAACACGGTGTGGCGCCGCCTGGTCGGCCGCACCATGAACGAGCAAGAGGCGCGCGACGTGATGCCGGGCCTCCTCCAGCGCTTCCAAGCATCGAACAACAATTACCGCGCCCTGGTGCGTGACATCGTGACGGCGCCCGCCTACCGGAGGATCGACTGATGCGCCCCCGCAACTTCACGCAGACGGCATGGCTCGGCCTCCTCGCGGCCTCGTTGGCGGGGTGCAGCGACGACAGCGCTCCGGGCGCGACGCCCGCTCCGGGTACGCCCGGCGGGCCCCCCGCGCCGACGGTGGTGCCCCCGCGCGACACCGTCACGGGCGGCACCGCGACGCCGGTCGACCCTGGGCAGACCTTGCCGCCGTGGCATCCGACGACGCCCCTCTCAGACCCCACGCTGAACAACGGCGTAGGCCGAGCGCCGCATCGCATCAACGTGGCCCAGCTTCGGGCGTCGTTTCAGAGCGCGATCGGCGTGACCTGGCGCGAGCCGCGACGTGTGCTCACGGCCGAGTCGCCGTCGGGCTCGGTCGAAGACCCCGACGCTGACATGTTGAGCATCTTGTCGGCCACGCTTGGCGAGCCCAACTACGACCAGGCCACCCAAGAGAGCCTCGACCCCAGCGCGACCTTCTCGAAGCTCATCGGCGACGCCGCGCGCAAGGCCTGCCGCGACGGGGTCACCGCGGATGTGGCCCGCGGCGCGTCGCAGCGCATCCTCTTGCGGTACGCCAACCCGACCGACACCGCTGCGGGCAACGAGGCCGCGGTTCGGCGCAACCTGCAATACCTTGTGCTGCGCTTCTGGGCGCGCTCGGTCGAGACCAACAGCGCCGCGGTGAGCGACCTTTTGCGGCTCTTCACCGTCGCGAGCACCGTGCCGGCTCAGGCCATGCTGCCCGCGGGGGCGCCGCCTGACGGGTGGCGCGCGGTCTGTATCGCCCTCGCCACCGACCCACAGTTTTTGACCTACTAGCGCAACCCTGGGAGCCAATACGATGCGTAAAGCGAACGATCCTCGCGTCTCTCAGGTCGCCCCCGATGCACCGGGTTTTTCGGTGTCTCGGCGTCGGGTGCTCGGCTCGGTGGCGGGCGCCATCGGGTCGGCCTCGGTGGGCTTCTTCGGGTTTGAGAAGCTGGCCCGCGCAGATCTGCCCATGCCTTCGGGGCGGGCGTTCATCTTCTGCTACTTCCCCGGCGGGTGGGATCAGCTGCTCTTCCTCGATCCGCGCGACCCGGCACGCTTCCCTGACTCTGATCGGTCGGTGAATCTCTTCGAGACGCGGTACCAGGAGCTTGAGGGGGTCAACGGGTTCTCGGGGCAGCTCGTGCGGCCGCGCGACCCGTCGAGCCCGCTGGCCTTCGGGCCCGCCGCGGCGAAGCCCGCCGACATGGTGAAGCTCACCGACTTCGCAGACCGCATCGCGGTCGTGCGAGGCATGAACATGAACACCCTCGGCCACGAGGTCGGGTACCGGTACTTCCTCACGGGCAAGTTCCCCGTCGGGACGACGGCCCGGGGCACAAGCATCGCGACCGAGATCGTGGCGCAGATGGTGCCGCGGCGGCCGATCCCGAACGTGTCGCTCCGCGTCGAGAGCTACAACGACCGGTACTCGGGCGCGGCCAGCGCGCTGCGGGTCGACACCCTCGACGACCTCCTCCTGGTGCTCGCGCCCTCGCGCTACCAAGAGCGCGACGTGGTCGAGCGCGCCCTCGCTGACTACGGCCAGCGGGTGGGCCCCTGCGACCCTGAGGTCTACGACCGCCGGGGCCTGTTCTCGGCGATGCGCGGGGCGCGCTCTCAGGCCGATTCGATCGTCCAATCGGGCCTCGCGCAGTACTTCCAGTTTGTGAGCGGCACCGACGAGGCCTCACAGGCCATCCGTCGGCGGTACCGCCTCACCCTGGGCGATGCGAACAGCCCCGGGGCCCGCGCGGCCCTCGCCGCCCAGGCCATCAAGACGGGGGTGGCCCAGGTCGCGAGCGTGATGATCGGCAACAGCACCGACACCCACTTTACGGGCAACGCCGGGCACGCCGCGGCCCTCTACCCCGGCGTGTCGGCCTTCACGTCGCTCCTCGACGACCTCAGGAGCACGCCCCACCCCTCGGGCGGCACCTTCCTCGATCACACGACGGTGCTGGGCTTCTCAGAGTTTTCGCGCACGCCGATGTTCAACAATTTCGGCGGCCGCGATCACCACCTCACGGGCTCGTGCATCCTGGCCGGGGCGGGCATCCGCGGCAACACCGTGATCGCCGAGTCGAGCAACGTCGGCATGGCCCCGGCCCGCTACGATTTCGCCCGTAACGTCGTCGCGCCCACGGGCGAGAACATCTTGCCCGAGCACATCGCCGCGACGCTCCTCGCCTCTGCGGGGCTCGACCCGTACATCACCCGCGTCAACCCCATCCAGGCGCTCCTCGCACCCAACCGTTCATGATCGACCGCCGCCGCCTCTCGGGCCTCGTCGCCGTCACGCTCTCGCTTCTGCATTGCGGAGGCGACCCTACGCCGACCGGCCCGAGCGACGCGGGCGGCCTCGACGCGGGCCGTCTCGACGTCACCGTGGTCGACAGCGTCGTCGCCGACCGCGCGGCCGACACGGGCGGGGTGACGCCCTTCGACGCGGGCGTGGTGATGCCGCAGCGCGACGCAGGGCCCACGGTCACCTGCGCGCCCTTCGGGGTCGACCCGTCGCGGGTGCGCATCGCCACCAACGCGGGCGTCACGCTGCGCTCGTTGGGGGGCTCTGGCCGAGGGGCGCTCTTCACGGTAAACCCCGGGGTCGACACCGGCGGCGCCACGGTGTCGATCGGCGGAGGCATCGTGGCGGGCCCGCGGGCCGCGCGGTTTCAGGTGCAGGTCGCCGATCTGTTGTGCAGCCAGCGCGCGAGCGTCGAGGTCGAGGTGGTGGGGCCCTTCGCGGTCGAACCCTCGGTGGTCGAGGTCACCCGCAGCACGACCTTTCAGTTTCGCGCGACGGGCAACCTCGCCGCCGTTCGGTGGGACGTGCTCATCGCGCCCCCCGGCGGCAACGCCACCCTCGACGCGGCCACGGGGCGCTTCAGCGCGGGCACGGTGCTCGGCGACTACCGCCTGAGGGCCCGCGACAGCGGCAGCGGGATCGAAATCCAGATCGCGGCGCGGGTCTCGGCGATGGGCGGCTTCGCGCCGCTCCACACGACGATGTTGGTGCCGCGCGGGCGTCGCATCAAGCTGCTCGCGCGCGGCGGCTCAGGGGCCCTCGACGCGGCCGTCATGAGCGGGCCCGCGGGCGGCACGGTGGTGAGCGAAGGCAGCGAGCGGTATTTCGACGCGACCAACGCGAGCCCCGGCACCCGGGTGTTGAACCTCACCGACCGCTTCACCAACGAGCGCGCCACGATGCGGGTGGTGGTCGGCGACGAGGTGGCGCCGACGCCGGTGGCGCGGGGGGCCACAGACCTCCTCGGCGACGTCGCCCTCGGCGACCTCAACGCCGACGGTCGGCTCGACCTCGCGGTGGGCCACGCGAACCGCGCGCGGGTCGCGAATTTCGCGGGCGGGGTGCTGATCTACTACGGCCAGAGCGACGGCCGCTTTGCCGCCACGCCGAGCGTCGTGCTCGAAGGCGAGCGCGAGAACGACCGCGTCGGCACGACCCTCAGGGTGCGCGACGTCGACGGCGACATGATCGACGACCTCGTGGTGGGCAGCGCGCTGCAAGACCTCGGGCGCGACGCCCGCGGGGTGGTGAGCGTCTACCTCGGGTCACGCCAGGGCCTCGTGACCACCCCCGAGCGCAGCTTCGCGGGCGACGCCGCCAACGACCGCTTCGGCAACGGCCTCGTGGTCGACGACCTCGACGGCGACGGCGTCTCTGACCTCGTGGTGGTGGCGCCCAATGCGAGCAACCCCTTCGCGGTCACGGCGTGCCGAGGCGCGGGGCGCGCGACGGTGTACCGCGGCGTTCGGGGCGCGCGGGGGCTCTTTGTGACGGTGCCCTGGCAGGTGGTCGAGCTGCGCGATCGGCTCGGCGACGCCGACGGCCCGGGCGAGTGCCGCACCGGCAGCGATGCGGGGCGGGGCACGGTGCTCTTCGACGTCGACGCCGACGGCCGCCGCGACCTCGTGGTGGGCGTGCCCGGCACCGCGAGCACCCACTACGGGAGCGTGCTGGTCTACCGGGCGACGGCGATGGGCGCGCCGATGCCCTTCGAGCCCAACCCGAGCTGGGTGATTCACCCCGAGATGGCGTGGCGCACCGCGGGCTCGCGCATCGGGCTCGGGCTCGACGTGGTGCCGGTTGGGGCGAACCGCGAGGTGCTGGTGGTGCGGGCGCCGAGCCTCGTGCAAGGGGGCACCCAGACGGGCGGCTTCTTGGTGTTCGCGCCGTCGGCCTTTCCGGCGCGATTGCCGAGCGGTGAGGTGCGGGTGGTGATGGGCGACGCGGCCACCGCGCGCTTCGTCGGCGGGGCCAACGACGGGGCCGCGCGGGCCGGGGCCGTGGGCGATTTCGACGGTGACGGCGCCGTCGAGTACGCCGCCGCGGGGGCCAGTAACAGCACCCAAGATGGCGAAATTCATACGTTTACGGCCGCTTCGCTGGGCGGCTCGGGGGTGCTCACGCCCTCGGCCACGGCGCGGGGCGAGATGCGCGAGTTCGTGGGCGGCGCCCTCGCGAGCCGGGCCGCGATGCGCGGGGCGACGTCGCCCGTGGTGGCGCTGTCGTCGTATCGAACGACCTCTGAGGGCTTCGCGATGGGGGCGCTCCGGTGGATGCCCGCGGGGGTGCCCGGGAGCCTCCCGGGGCGCTTCACCACGTCGACGTTGATGAACCTCCCGGGCTTCGCGGCGGGCGACCGCACGGGCTCGGGGCTCGGGTGGCTCGACGGCACCAGCCCTGCGGTGTTTGTGGGCTCCCCGCAGGCGCATTCGCCGGCGATTCCGATGATGGGGATGACCGCGGCGCGCGACGCGGGCTTTCGTCAGCGCACGGGCGTGGTCGATCAGTTCGCGGGGTCGAACAGCGCCCCGTCGCGGCGGTTCTGGGTCGACCGCGATTCGGCGCAGATGGGGGCGGCGATCACCACCCTCGACTTCGACGGCGACGGTCGCCTCGATCTGGCCATCGGCGACCCTGGCGGCACCGCCGGGGGCCGCGATTGGGTCACCCAGAGCCTCGTGGGCAACGCCGCCGACGACCGCTGCTTTCTTCGCACCAACAACGTCGTTCAGACCAACTCGTCGGGGGGCCGCGGGCTCGTACGCATCTACCTCCAGCAGAGCGACGGCAGCCTCGCCGAGCGCTTCTGGGCCATCGCCCAAGAGTCGATCGCGACAGGCGGCACCTTTCGCCGCGGCGGCTTCGGCGCCTCGCTCAACCTCACCCGGGTCGACGTCAACAACGACGGCCGCGACGACCTGGTGGTGGGCCACTCCAACGGCGCGACCACCAACGGCGCCGAGGTCATCTTGGGGCAAACGCCCAACACCATGGGCCGCGTGATGGTGGTCTGCAACGACCCCAGCACGGCCCCGCGGTGGCCCGAGCGGGCCGACACCTGGTTCATCGGCCGCGCGGTGGCGGGGCTCGGCGACCTCGACGGCGACGGCTGCGATGAGACGGCGGCCAATTTCGACACGGGCGGCCGCGCGGGGGTGCTGGTGCAGTACGGCTTCGGCGCCCGCTGCGGCCGTAACACCCGCCCCTACGCGGTGTACGTGGTGGCCGACGATCGCCCGCTGCGCGACAACGTGGTGGGCGATGCCGCGAGCCGCAACAACGACGTCACCGACCTCACCGGGGCCGCTACGGGCATGGGCGCGGTGGTCGCCGGCGGCGGCGACCTGAACGGCGATCAGGTGCCCGACCTGGTGTTTCGCGACAACAACCTCCAGGTGTTGAACCGCGCTGGCACGGCCATCGAGGTGCTCTCCGGGGCGACCCTGAACGCCGTCTGCCCCGACCGCGTCTGCGACGACGGGCTGCGCAACAACACCTTCAACGACGGCGACTATCACGTCGTCGGGGTGAGGCCCCTCGAAGCCCCCGAGCGCATCGTGCGCGGCGTGCCCGACGCGACGAGCGTGCGCTTCGCGACGGCGATCACCGTCGCAGACCTCGACGGAGACGGCGTCAGCGACCTCGTCGTAGGCGCCGCCGATGACAGCGAGCAGGGCGACTTTGCCGGGGCCGTGATGGCCTGGCGGGCGAGCAACAGCCCCGCGGTGTGGGCCGGGCCGCCGTGGCTCTATGGTGTGGGTGACCCCGGCGAGGCGAGCCAGTTCGGCGGGGCGTTGGCGGTGCGGAGCCTCCCGATGGCGGGCGCCTACCTCGCCGTGGGGGCACCCTTTTCGAATCACCGAGGCGCCCAAACGGGGGCGGCATATCGATGGCGAATCGAGCGGTAGTCGTAGCATGGTTGTCGATGGCGGCGTGTCTGGCGGGGTGCTTCGAGGGTGACGCCCCGCCGAGCGTGACGCCCGCGGCAGACGCGGGGCCGCTCGATGGTGGCTTCGTCACCGCCGAGGTGCGCCCGATGAACGTCGACATCGAGCGCGTGATCGAGCGCGCCCCCGCGGCGTTTTCGAACTTCGCCCTGCCCGCCGGGGCCGAGCTCGCGGGCGTCTGGATGGGCTCCGAAGGGCAGTCGCTCGCGGTGGCCCGCGACGGGCGCTTCTTCGCGCTCGACCAGCAAGGGGGGCTGCGGGCGCTAGAGCGGCTCCCGAACGAGCCCGCGATGATGGGCGACGCGCCGGTGTCGGCGGTGTTCGAGCGCGGCCCCGATGAGCCCGTGGCGGTGGTGCCCTCGGGGGGCCTGGTGCTGCGCGGCGGCTGGGTTCGGCGCGACCCGGTGCTGCCGCTCTTGCGCGACGCGCGGAGCTATGTGCGGTGGGGCGACGCGACCCTGATGACCACGCCGACCGGGGTGTACACCACCGTGGGGTCTCAGTGGCTGCGCCTCGACCGCATGGGCGCGGCGATCACCGACGCGGTGGCCGTGGCGCCGGGGCCGGTGAGCGAGGCCGAGCGCGAGGCCTATGTGCTGCGGAGCGGCGGCGAGCTCATGCGGTTGCGGGTGCGGCCGCGCGCGGGGGCGGCGCCCGAGGTGCTCTGGAGCCAGCCCATCCCGGGGCTCGACACCTCGATGGTGCGGGCGACGGCGTCCTTGGGGGGGGCGCGGTACATCGCGCGTCCGGGCGACCTCTTGCGGGTGACGGCGGCGGGGGTGCTTGAGCGGGTGCGCATCGCCGGGGTGTACGCCGGGCCCAAGGCCCTCGCGAGCGCCGGCCCCTGGCTCTGGATGGTCTACGAAGGCGAGGCCGAGAGCATGGTCGCGCGCACCGACGGCGCGCAGGTCGAGGTGCTGGCCCGCGGCACGCGGTGGCAGGCGCCGCGCATGGTGATCGACCGCACGCTCGGCAACCACGCGATGATCTTCGAGGGCGCCCGCGCGTACCGCGTGCTGGTCGAGCCCTCCCTCGGCTTCTCAGGGCTGGGCGAGGGGGCCGTGGTCACCGAGCCGAGGGCGACGCTCCAGGTGGTGCCGCCGTCGCCGAGCATGGTCGAGGCCGTGTCGTGGCGGCTCGACGGGCGCGTCCTGGTCGAGCTCACCGCGGCGCCTTGGGGCCTCGGCGAGATGGGCGCGGCGACCCGCGAGTTTCAAAACCTGGCCTTCGGCGAGCACGCCCTCTCGGTCACCGTGCGCTACCGCGGGGCCGAAGCGCTCACCCGCACGCGGCGCTTCACCTACGCCTCGCCGCTGGGTCGGGTGCCGACCTTTTCTGGTGAGATTTCAGCGATTTACGATCAACGCTGCGGGCGCTGTCACTCGACCGGGGTGGCCCGCGATCTGCGCGGCTACGAGCGCCTCCGCGCCCAGGCCGCCTCGGTGGCCGACGTGGTGCGCTCGCGCCGCATGCCCCCCGACCTCACGATGGACGTCCCCTCGATCCAGATCTTTACGGCCTGGGTGGCAGGCGGCGCGCCGCAGTGACGCCCTCAGGGCTCCTCGTCGGGGGCGCCCTTGAGGCCGTAGAGCGGCAGGTCGAGCCCCTGATGCGGCCAGTGCGCGAGGTCGCGCGGGCGGTGCCCCAGGGCCGTGAGCATCGCCGCGTTCATCACCGCGTCGTAGACGAAGAACGACGCGTCGCCGCGCCACGGTGACACGAACACATCACACCGCGCCCCGGCGGCCCGGACACACCCTTGCAGCGCGGCGCTGAGCGGGTCGCCCGCTTCGAGCATGGCCAAGATGCGCCATGATGTGTCAGTCATGGCCTGGAGCGGCCCGTGGGCGACCGACAGGAGATCCCAGACCGGGGGGTCGAGGGTGGCCACCGATTCGAGCCATTTCCATCGGAGAGAGAAGAGAGACTCGGGGCAGCGGTCGGTCACGAGGGCGAGCTGGTCGAGGGCGCCCGGCGGGAGCGCGGCAAAGTGTGCCATGGCGCGCTCAAACTGGCGTTGGCACACCTCGCCCAAGGCATCGAGCGCGGCCGCCTCGTCGGGCCTGAGGGTGGCCCTGAGCGCCCAAAGGGTCATCAAGGCCGGAGCCTCGACACGCACGAGGAGCTCGCCCTCGTCGGGGCCCTCGATCGCCACGCACTCGACCCGCGGAAAGTCGGCCTCGACCCGCGTCGGCGCTCGGGTCACCGCCACCGCGGCGGCGTAGTGCGGGCGCTCGGCGAGGGCCCAACGCGCATTGGGCGACAGCGCATACGAGAACACCACCAGCACCGCGTCGGGGTGACGGGTGAGGCCGCGATTGACCGCGGTCATCGACGCGAAGCGCGCGGGGCGCCCCATGGCCGCGAGGCGCGCGGCGTAAAAGCGCGCGGGCCCTTCGCTCGCGCCGACGCCGGTGATGACCCACGGGCGCGGGTCGAGGGCCGAAGAGACCCTCGGGGCCGGAGTCTCCCGGGCCGTCGAGAGGGTGGCGGCGAGGGTCTCGCAGCGGCGCTTGAGTTGGGCGAGGCTCACAGCGCGGGGCCTCCGTCGGGGCGCGGCGTGGGGTCGAAGCGATGGTCTGCCATCACCCGGAGGTAAGCCACGAGGTGGTCGAGGTCGGCCTCGGTGAGGTCGGGGTGCGGGGGCATGTTGCCGTACCGAAATTGCAGCGGGTTTCGGATGTACGCACGGATCTGCGCCTCGGGGCGGTACTGCGTGATGTTCTGCGGCACGTTGAGCTCGGGCCCGACCCGGCCGCCCTCGCGGTTGATGGCGTGACATCGCAGGCAGCGGTCGACAAAGAGCGCGTAGCCCTCGGTCACCGCCGGCACCACCCCCGCGGGCGGCGCCGTGTGCGGAAACACCGTCTCGACCCGCGCGATCTCGATCTCGGCCAGCTGCCACGGGCGGGGGTGCGTCTCAAGGCTCGTCTGCTCGGGGCGCGACCAGATGAGGTAGAGCGGGCCGGGGTCGGCGCGCTGCGGGCCGATGGGCTCCCACCCGGGCCGGTCGAGGTCGCGCACGGCCAGGTACGCGCCGCCCTCGAAGAGCCGCGCGCCCGACAGCGGCACGGTGTACCCGTCGCGTGCCCGCAACACAAACTGCTGCCGCGCGAGCTCGCCGCGCCCCGCGAAGCCGACCCGCAACACCCGGTCGAGACGCAGCGCCCGAAAGCGCTTCAGGCGGCCGTAGTATGGGTCATATTGTGCCACTGTCTCAGCGCCGACCTCGGCTTCGAGGGCCGCGAGGGTGAGGCTCCGGGCGGGGCCCTGCTCGACCCGAAAGCGCAACGTCGCGGCGGGCGCTTGCGCCGCGTCGCCCGCGTCGTCGGGCCCTCGCGCTGGGGGGCGCTGGCACCCGAGGGCCAAGGCCAACGCTGCGGGGGCCCACCTCATCGGGCCTCTCGGGGCGCGCCGAGGTACACCGCCGCGGGCACGAAGGCGCCGTAGTAGAGCAGGTTGGGCAGCATTCTCAAGAGGTAACCCATTGAAACTCCTGAGAGAATGAGCACGTCACTGAGGGCCCAGAGCGCGTAGTGCCCGAGGGCGAGGGCGAGGGCGCCGCGAAAGAGCCGAGGGTGCGCGAGGCCGCGCGCCGAGAGGCCGACGCCCAGGGCCAGCAAGAGCCCCAACGACGCGAGCTCGTAGAAGAGATACAGCTGCCGCGCGACGCTGAAGAAGGCAGGCGCGACCACCTTGCCGAGGGCCACCAGGAGGCTCGGCGCGAGGGCGAGGCCGAGGGCCCAGGGGGCCGCGGGGCGTGTGTCATCTTGTGCCTTTTTGAGCACCCAGTACGCCCTGAAGTCACCGAGGGTCACGAAGATGAACGAGGCCGCCGTGGCGGCGGCGCCGGTGAGGGGCGAGCTTGGGGCGGTGAGCGCCGCGTCGGCGACGATGGCGAGGGCGAAGCACACCGCCCAGCGGGGCCCGGCGGGGCCGAGCGAGGCGAGGCCGGCGCGGGCCGAGAGCGCGTACGCGGCGCCGACGAGGCTGGCGAGGCCGACGGCGAGGGGCTGCTGGAGCGGGCTCGCATAGAAGGCTTCGGGCGTCATCGTGGGCTTCGATGCCTTGAGGGCGGCTGTGGCGTCATCGACGGCGGCGACGCAGGGGGCCCGTGTCGACGACCTCGAAGGCGGTGCCGGGGATGTTCTTGAGCTGGTCGAGGTCGTCGTTGTTCCACCGGCGGTCGGTGGCGCCTGAGAGGTACCAGTTGCCGCCGGTGTCGGCGACGAGGAGGCCGTAGCGCTTCATGGCTTCGACGATGACCCGGGCCTGGCCGTAGATTCTGCGGGTGTCGTAGTCGGCGCGCATGCGAAGGCGCAGGCCCATGGGGGGCGCGTCGGGGTCGTTGTCGTCGGTGCCGGGGTGCGTGGCGGGGGCGATCCAGGCGCCCTGGGTGTGCTCGAAGGTGACCCGGATGGCGTGGCGGATCACCCCCGCGCTGACCTCGTCGAAGCGCACAAGGCCCGGCAAGATCGGTAGGCCGGCCTGGTCACAGCTCGTCCATTCTTCGTGGCGGGTGCGGTTCGAGCTGAGGTCGAAGGTCGCCCCTGAGCCTGCGACCCAGCCGTTGCGCTCGCGCCGCGCGTGGTAGAGCTCGAAGAGCCGACAAGTGCCCTGTTGCAGCACCAAGACGTGATGGTCGTTGCCGAACTCGATCGGCGCGTCCAACGGAATGGGGAAGGGCCCCGGGTCGCTCTCGTCGCCGTACTCGTCGTAGCGGACGGGCACCGCGCCCTGCGTCGGCGGCACCACCACGAAGGGCAGGCCCCACTCGGGGTTGTCGCCAAAATCGGCGTGAAGGTGCGGGTCGCCGTGGGCTTGAATGTTGGCGATGGTCGCGGCCGAGCGGGGTGACACGGCGAGCGCGGTGACCTCACGATTCCACGCGTTGTCGGGTGGGAAGATCGCGCACCCTCCGAGGTTCGGCCCGCGGTCGGTGGTCACCGGCGGCGGCGCCACGATGGGCGGCCCCGTGTCGGGTCGCGTGTGCCGCCCTTCGGGCTCCGCGGCGCTCACCTCGGCCTGCGTCTCGGCCTGCGTCGAGGCGCCCTCAGGCGCCGTCATGCTGTGAACCCTGTCGCGGGCCGCGCGCGCCGCCTCACGCAGCCGCTCGCGGCACCCAAGCCCCAGCACCACCAGCACCCCGAGCGAGCCCAGACGCGCGACCTTCACCCCGCGTTCGCTACCACCCAAAACCACGCCGCCGCAAGGCGCCCCACGCGCCCCGCACCTCATCGCGGGTGAACACCCAGCCCAACATCGCGAGGGGGCACCCCAAGCCCACCAGCACCAGCTTGCCCGCGATGGCCCACCCGAGGCCCGCTGGCCGCCACCCGAGCGCCAAGGCCGTGAAGCACACCGCGGTCACGGCGATGCGGGCGAAATCGCGCAGGGCGTACCGCACCTTGAGCACCGACTGGCTCGCCCACCCGAGGCTCAGCGCATACAGCGCGAACGAAATCGGCGCCGCGAGGGCCGCCCCCATGAGACCCCAGCGCGTCACAAACTGCCACGACAGGGCGAGGTCGAAGAGGGCCAGCGAGGGCTCGATCCATGCGACGGGGCGCGGGTCGCGACCCAGAATGAGCGAGGCCCGAAAGAGCTCGGCCACCTCGCGGAGCGCGTAGCTCAACACCACCCCGGGCACCGCGGCGACAGCGCCGAGGTAGGCCGCGCCGCCCACCAGCAGCACCGCCTCGCGCCCCAAGGCGATGAGCACGCTCGCGCCCCAGGCGTAGAGCGCCACCAGGGTCGTGATCGCGCGCACAAAGCGCTTGGGGCCGTCGTCGAGGGCCCATAGGGGGTACATCTGCGCCGTCCAGGCGTTGCGGAGCGGCGCGCCGACGGCCTGGGTCATCATCGAGCCGAGGCGGAGGGCGAGGCCCCAAAGGCCCACCGTGGCCATCGAGAGCTGCGCAGAGAGTACATAACTTCTGCCGTGTTGCAGGGCGATGAGGCCCAGCGCGCCGGGCACCAGGGGCCAGCCGAAGCGCAGCATCGTGAGGGCCTCGGCGCGGTCGAAGCCGAGGCCCGTCTCGTAGAGGGTCAGGGCCACGAGGCTGCCGCTCACCACGAGGCTCGACACGAGGCTCGCGAGGGTCATCCCGGCGACGCCGAGGCGCAACCCCACCACGAAGGCGACGTTCAAGATGAAGCCGAGGGTCGTGCGGGCGAGGGTAAACGCGACAAAGCGCCCAGGGCGGCCGGCCCCGCGGAAGATCGCCAAGGGCACCTCGACGACTCCCTGGAAGACCACCGTCGAGAAGGTCATCGCGATGAGCGAGGCCCGCCCCGGGTCGCGGAGCAGCAAGCCCGCGAGGGGGCGCGCGAAGACCACACCCGCCAAGGCCACCAGCGCGCCGAGGCCCAAGAGCGAGAGCACCGCGGTCGAGACGATGCGGGTCGGGTCGCGCAGAGAGCCCTCGCGGCGCGCGTCGTTCCAGTGACGGAGCACGGCGTCGGCGATGGCCGCAGAGGTGAGCACGACGAGCACCTGGTCGGTGGTGTCGAGGAGCTCGAGCAGCCCGTACTCTTCGGGCCCGAGATGGCGGGTGTAGACCGGCACGAGGGCGAGGGCGATGAGCCGCCCGGCGAGCATCCCGACGGTGTAGAAGACGCTCTCGGCGAACAACTTGCCGAAAAGCGTGCGGCTGTCATGTTTCGAGTCGCCCAAGCGTCGCGACCATACCACCCGAAGGTGACATGGCTGTCACGGCGTTGACCCTTCGACGAGATGCGACGAAACTCCCGCGACTTCGCGTCTGCCTATAAGGAGGCTTTGTGTTTGACCGTGTACGATGGCTTTGGGCTCTGAGCGCCGCATTCTTGCTGGCGGCGCAGGGCTGTTCTGACTCTGGCTCTGGCCCAAATTGTACGGGCACCCTCGTGGCGTGTGGGCCGTCGTGCATTGACGTCGCAAGCGATGCCAACAACTGCGGGGCTTGCGGCATGCGCTGCGGCAACTCCGAGATGTGTGTCGCAGGGCGCTGCGCGGCGAGCTGCCCAGAGCCGCAAGTGGCGTGCAGCAACGTGTGCACCGACACCGCAACAGACCGCGCCAACTGCGGGGCCTGCGGCATGCGGTGCCCCGGCGGCCAGGTCTGCAACAACGGCCAGTGCGCGCTCGAATGCAGCGCCAACCTCGCGACCTGCACCGTGGGCGCCTTGCCCGACGGGGGCCTCGCCGAGGGCGGCGGTGCACCGATCTGCGCTGACACCCGCACCAACCGACTCCACTGCGGGAGCTGCGGCAACATCTGCCCGATGGGGCAGCTCTGTTCGGCGGGGCGCTGCGCGCCGAGCTGTCCGAGCGGGCAGAACGCCTGCGGGGCCGTCTGCGTTGACCTCCAGAACGACGAGAGCAACTGCGGCTTCTGCAACACCCGCTGCGGCACGGGCTTCATCTGCCTCGAGGGCCGCTGCCGTACGGCGGGCTGCGCCGCGGGCAACACCGTGTGCGGCGGGCGCTGCACCAACCTCATGACCGACCGCTCGAACTGCGGCATGTGCAGCAGGGCCTGCGCCTTCGGCGAGACCTGCAACAGCGGCACCTGCTCGCAGGGCTGCGCGATGAGCCAGACGCTCTGCGGCGCGACCTGCGTCGACACCCAGGTCAACAGCGCCCACTGTGGCCGCTGCGGCAACGCGTGCCCCGCGGGTCAGGTCTGCCAGATGGGGGCCTGCGCGACGGTGTGCCAGATGGGTCAGACCCTCTGCGACGGGCGCTGCGTCGACGTCACCACTGACCGTGCCAACTGCGGCGCCTGCGGCACCGTGTGCCCGGGCTCGCAGGTCTGCACGGGCGGGATGTGCGCCGCCGCGTGCGCGACGGGGCAGACGGCCTGCGGTGCGGTCTGCACGCCGCTCGCGACCGACCCGGCCAACTGCGGCCGTTGCGACAACGCCTGCGCCGCGGGTCAGGCCTGCAACAACGGGTCGTGCCAGGCCGTCACCAGCACCGACGGGGGCTGCCTGCCGCCGAGCTTCGTGTGCGGCGGGGCCTGCGTCGACACCCGCAACGACAACGCCCACTGCGGCATGTGCGGCCGTCGCTGCACCGCCGACCGGCTCTGCGTCGAGGCCCAGTGCGTGGCCCCCTGCGCGGCGGGGCAGACCCGCTGCGGCACCGCGTGCGCGAGCACCCTCACCGACCCGGCCAACTGCGGGGCCTGCGGCATGGCCTGCGCGGCGGGGCTCTCGTGCGTCAACGGCATGTGCACCATGGCGCCGCCGACCCGCTACGAGCGCGTCGAGATGCCGGGCGAGCTGATGTTCATCGACGCGTGCGGCGCCACCGGCGCGAACCGGGTGCTGCCCAACGTCGACGACTCGCGGGCGGGCACGACCTTGCCCTTCGCGTTCCGCTTCTGGGCGACCGATCTGGCGCAGGGTGCGCCGGTGAATGTGACCAGCAACGGCTGGATGAGCCTCGACAGCAGCACCCTCTCATCGCTGACTGGCACCATCCCCTCGGCGAGCACGCCCAACGGGGTGCTGGCGCCGTATTGGGGTGACCTCGCGACGGGTCCGACGGGCGTCTGCATCGCCACGGTGGGTACGGCCCCGAACCGCAGCTTCGTGGTTCAGTGGGCCAACGTCGAAGACCTCGGCTCGGGCAACGACCTCAGCTTCGAGGTGGTGCTCCGCGAGGGGTCGAACATCATCGACTTCATGTACGCCACGATGACCGCCCCAGAGAGCAACACCGTGGGGCTTGAGAACACCACGGGCACGGTCGGGCTGACGGCGTGTCCGACGGGCACCGCCACGCGGTGCGCGCCTCCCTCAAACCACCGGGCCCGGTTTCGGCCGATCCCCTGAGAGAGGAGCTTAACTGTGAATTCTTCCGCTGAATTTCGGAGTCGCGCTGTGACGCTTCGTACGACCCTTGGTGCGGCCCTGGCCTGCGCGGCGCTCGGCGTCTTCGCGCTCGGCTGCGGTGACACCCGCCCGACCTTTCGCCCTCAGCCCGACACCGGGGTGACCGACCTCGGCAGCGGCGACGCCACCGCCTGCGCCGACGACCTGCAGCTCTGCGCGGGCAACTGCGTCAACGTACTCCGCGACACGCAGAATTGCGGCGATTGCGGCCAGCGTTGCGGCGAAAACCAGATGTGCATTCAAGGCGTCTGCCAGAACGAGTGCCCGCCCAACCAGACCCGCTGCGGCAAGGTCTGCATCAACACCAACACCAACAACGACCACTGCGGCATGTGCGGCCGGGCCTGCGCCCAGGGCCTCGTGTGCGCGATGGGTCGCTGCGAGCTCGAGTGCGGCGCCTCGCTGGCGCGTTGTGAGGCCAGCAGCGCCGCCTCGGCCGACGCCGGGGCGCGCGACACCGGGGTCACCACGCCGGGATTCGTGTGCGCCGACACCCAAAACGACGAGCGCAACTGCGGCGGCTGCGGCACGGCCTGTCCGGGCGGCCAGATCTGCGAAGAGGGGCGCTGCGTGGCGTATTGCCCGCCGGGTCAGATGGCCTGCACGGGGCAGTGCGTGACCCTCGCCACGAGCCGCAACCACTGCGGTCGCTGCGGCAACGCCTGCACGGCCACGCAGCGCTGCACCGGCGGCACCTGCGTCGAGCTCGACTGCCCCTCGGGCACCCGACGCTGCGGCGAGCGCTGCATCGACGTCACCAGCGACGCGTCAAACTGCGGCGCGTGCGGCACGGTCTGCGCCTCGCCGAGCTTCTGCCTCTTGGGCACCTGCACGACCCAGTGCCCCACCGACCGCACGGCGTGCGGCGGGCGCTGCGTCGACGTTCAGACCGACCCTGCGGCCTGCGGCAACTGCATGACCGCCTGCGCCGCCGGGCAAGTGTGCGTGCGCGGCATGTGCGCCCTGACCTGCCCCACCGGGAGCGTGGTCTGCACCAACCGCTGCGTCGAGACGAGCACCGACCGCGCCAACTGCGGCGCGTGCGGCACGGCCTGCGGGGCGGGCGAGCTCTGCGCCGGCGGGCGCTGCGTGGCGGCCTGCGCGTCGTCGCAGACCCTCTGCGCCGGCACCTGCGTCGACCGCCAGACCAACCCCGCCCACTGCGGCGCGTGCGGCCTGAGCTGCGGCGCGGGCTTCGCGTGCGTGGCCGGGGTGTGTCGCCCCTTCGGCTCGACCATGGTGCCGACCTGCGCGGCGCCGAGCCTTCAGTGCGGCAACCGGTGCGTCGACCCGCGCACCGACAACCTCAACTGCGGCACCTGCGGCACGGCCTGCGCGGGCGACCGGCTCTGCGAGAACGGCGCGTGCGTGGCCTTCTGCGCCACCGGGCAAGACCGCTGCGGCGGCACCTGCACCGACGTCCGCAGCGATGCGACCAACTGCGGCGCGTGCGGCAACCGCTGCATGACGGGGCTCTCGTGCGTCGACGGCGAGTGCCGTATGGAGGCCACCTTCCGCATTAACTCGCTCGACACGACGAACTGCGTGTCGGTCGACCACAACGCCCTCACGGGCGACGACCGCGGGCCCATCGCGGCCTCGGCCAACCGGGTCTTCGTCACCGGCGACGGCCCGCTCTTCGCGGCCACCACGGTGCGCTTCAACAGCAGCGACCTCATGGGCGGCGCGGGCATCATGGGCGGCTACGACCTCATGACCGAAGACGTCACCACGGGCACCGTCTACGTGCTCTTGAACGCCATGGGCGCCTCGCCCACCTCGCTCTCGGGCCAGGTGATCACGCAGCTCGCGACCCTCGACGACACCGGCGCGCTCAGCACCGCCCGCATCACCCTCTCGCGCGGGGTCACCCTCGGCGCGACGGTGGGCATCTTCGGCGGGCCCAACCGCATCGTGCTGCACACCGGCACGCGCTGGGTTCAGATCCGCCTGCCCTCGGGCCTCGTCGAAGACGTGGGCCCGATGACCGCGACGGCGCCCACCCACAGCTTCTGCGAGTCGAGCATCTGGGGCGGCGTGGCCGAGTTCTTCAACAGCCAGCTGCATGTGGTCTACGTCACCAACTCGACCACCATCAGCCGGTACCGCGTGAGCGACGCCAACATCAGCACCGTGGGCATGTTTACGGGGCTGAGCGACGCGTGCAACCTCACCGTGGTGCGCGCCACCAACCGTTGGTACTTCCACCACGAGGGCTCGTCTCAGTTCGCCACCGGCGCAGAGAACCTCGTCTCGTGCTCGGCCGCCCTCGCGACGCCCTGAAGCGCACCGCGGTCATCGCCGCGTTCTCGCGCTCCCTCCCTCGGCACAACACCCAAGCGGCCTCGCCCTGAGGCCGCCTCGCGGGTTACGCCCTCGCGCCCCTCAGGGGCGCCCCTGGGCGACGCCAGAGATAGACAAGATCTCTCGTGATTTCGACACCTTCGCCAAAATCGAAGGTGACGGTGAGGGGCCGTCGCTGCGCTCAGGCCGTGCAAACGCGCGCGTACACCCGGGTGTCGCGGAGCTTGCCCTCAAGGTCGAAGCGCTCGTTTCGGAGCACACCTTCGAGCGCGAAGCCCGCCCGCTCGGCCAGGCGCCAGCTCGCCTCGTTGCGCGCGTCGGTGGTGAGAAAGACGCGGTTGGCCTTGAGCACCGTGAGGGCATGCTCGGTCAACGCACGAACCCCTTCGGTCATCAGCCCCTGACCGCTGTACTGAGGGTGACCCCAATAACCGACCTCAAACTGTCGGAGCGCCCAGTTCGCGTTGTGCAGGCCGCTGCCCCCGATGAGCGCCCCGTCGGCCTTCAAGAAGAAGAGGGCCATCAAGTCTTCATTCAAGAGAAAGCGCGCGTAGGCGCGGCGGCAGCGCTGCTCGGCCTGCTCGGGCGTCGGCGGCGGCGTGACCCACCCGAGCCACGGGGCCAGCGCGGGCTGAGACGCCTCGATCGCGGCGCTGAAGCGCGCCCCATCGCCGGGGCGGGCGCAGCGGATCACCAAGCGCTCAGATTCGAGCGATTCAGGCAGGTGCTGAGTGGGGTCGATCAACAAGGGTTCACCCGAGGCGCGAAGCTATCACCTCGCTTCGGGCCAACGCGAGACTCGGCCCCGTGACCCGGGCGACCGACCCCTCTCGGTGGGTGATCGCCGTCAGCGCCGCAGCGTCGTCGCGTCTCAGCTGAGACCCCAGGTCGTCGGGGTCAACGGTTCGAGGGTCTTGACGACCTCTTTGGCGCCCTCTTCGATGTACGTAAGACCCCGGTTGAGCCCGTCGAGGATCGCCTGCCCGACCGCGGCCATGGTCGCGGTGATGGCGCTCAGATCGCCCGCCAGGATCGCCGAAAGGAGCTCGATGGCGATGCCCGTGAGACGCTCGAAGGCGTGCTCGGCGAAGCCCGCGCCCATGCGCGTCATGAGGTCTGAGATCTGCGCCTCGGGGAGACCCGCCTTCTGCAAGATCTTGAGGGCCTTGACGTACCCCGAAGGGCCCACCCAAAGCCTGATCGCCGTGCTCAGCTGAATGTTCGTATACCCCGCCTTGATCATCAACAGAATGATCGCCTGCGGGTTGTGCCCCCAATGCGGGAAGCGGCGCAAAAACGCCCGCGTGTTCTCTTCGACCGAAGCGCCCCGCGCCTTCAGCCCTTTGGCCTCATTCACCACCGCAGCATAGTTCGACGTGCTGTCGAACGGCACCAGACTCGGCATCGCCTTCGCCCCCCCTGTGAGGCTCCGACTCTTGCGCCGTCTCGATGGTCAGTCAAAGAAAAAAAGCCATCGCCAGATGGCTTGAAAATCAGCTTATGGAGTGTGCTGCGAGGGGCTGGCGGTGGTGGGTGAGGTTGCGATGCCTCACAAGACGTCGAAGGTGTAGCCCCCGTCGAGGTAGGCCTGACCGGCGAGGCCCTTGAGGAGCTCGTCGTCGTTGCCGTCAAAGGCCGCGACGTTGGCCTGGAGCCGCTTCTCGACCATGTTCGCGAAGGCCGAGGTGAGCTCGAGCTCGCGCCGCGCGCCCTCTTCGCCTTTGCGCTCGATGGCCCGGGTGCTGCGCGAGATGCACGCCGCGAGGGCGTAGAGGTCGCTCGCGATGTCGGCCACCCTTCGCTGGGTGTACTGCATCTCGGCGATGTCTTTGCCGTGCTTGCGAAGCACCTTGTCGACGTTCTTTGAAAAGAGCGCGACGTGCTCTTCAAAGAGCACCACCTCGCGCCGCAAGAGCCCGTGGGCCCGATGGATGCGCTCGCGACCGAAGGCCGAGCGGGCCCGCTGCATCGCGAAATCGCTCAACAACCCGAAGCCCTTGATGGGCTCTCGCACCGCCCTCGACACCTCGGCGAGCTGACGCCCGGGGCCCTGCATCCCCGAGAGGGCCACAAAGGCGCGCAAGATCTCGTTGGTGCCCTCGAAGATCAGGTTGATGCGCGAGTCACGCAGCATGCGCTCGTACGGGTACGCGCCCATGTAGCCGATGCCCGCCGCGATCTGGAGCGCGTCGTTCACCAGGCGCCAGAGCATCTCGCTGCCAAAAATCTTGCAGATGGCGCTCTCAAGCGACCAGTCGGGCACCTTCGCGTCGACGAGCCCCGTCGTGAGGTACACCATGCTCTCAAGGGCCCAGGTCTCGGCCATCATGCGCGCGACCTTGTCTTTGACGAGGCCGAACTCACCGATCGGGCGGCCGAAGGCGCGGCGCTCTTGCACCCGGTCGACCGAGAGCTCGATGAGCTTGCGGGCCATGCCGACGCAGCCCGCGGCGAGCCCGAGACGGCCGAAATTCAAGACCTCCATCGCGACCTTGAAGCCCTTGCCGGGCTCGCCGAGAACGCTGTCGCCGGGCACCTCGAGGCCGTCGAAGTACACCGAGGTCGTCGAGCTGCCGCGGATGCCGAGCTTGGGCTCGTTGGGCCCCGAGCGCACCCCCATCTCGCGGTCGATGAGGAAGCTCGTGAGCTTGGGCTTGGTGCGCGCGTCGAGGGCCGTGGTGCGCGCGAACACCGTGAAGACATCGGCGAAGCCGCCGTTGGTGATCCAGATCTTGTGACCGTCGAGGTGGTAGAGCCCGTTGGCCTGGCGCACCGCGCGGGTCTGGATGTTCGCCGCGTCGCTCCCGGCGCCGGGTTCGGTGAGGGCGAAGGCCGCCACCCACTCGCCCCGCGCGAGCTTCGGGAGGTACCGCTTGCGCTGCGCCTCAGAGCCGAACATCGCGATCGATTTGGCCCCGAGCGCGAGGTGCGCCCCGAGGGTCACCGCCACGCTGGCGTCGATGCCCGAAATCTCTTGAATGAGCCGCGCGTAGCTCGTCGCGTCGAGGCCCGCGCCGCCGTACTCGGTGCTGATGGTGGCGCCGAAGAGGCCGAGCTCTTTGAGGCCCTGCATCACCGCGGATGAGATCGCGCCCTCGCGGTCGATGGCCGCAGGGTCGATCTCGCGGCGCGCGAACTCGCGCACGCTCTCCAACATCAGCTGCGTACTCTCGCGGGCGTCGCGACCCGGCTCGGGGTACGGGAAGATCATCTCCTCGGGGATCGCCCCGTAGAACACCGACTTGAGGAAGCTCTCTTCGATCGCCATCGCCCGAGGCTCGACTTTCTGTGCGCGTGTCGCCGCGCATCTTTCGCACGAGCCCTCAGGGCGCGTCGAGTGCGAGACAATCGTGTTCGAGCTCTACCAGGAAGTCAGTGTACACGTCGGCCCCGAGCGCCTCGCGGGCGCGGCGCGCGGCGGCCATGGCCTCGGGGTGGGCGCCGTCGAGGTTGAGATCCCAAGCGTTGAGGCTCTCGCGCTGCCCCGTCAGGAGCGGCGACACCGCGGCGCGGTCGGCCGCTGAGAGCCCCGCCAAGGGGTCAGCCCAGGAGGGGATGTGCCGCGCCCGAAACGCTTCTCCGCCCGCGTTTCGGTAGAATTCCACCATCGGCCGGTCGTCGGTGATGGGGGCCGCGCCGGCGACGAAGCGGTCGACCCCTGCGGCGTCGAGCACCCGCGTCGCGAGCAGGTGTTCGGGCCGCGCGAAGCCCACCTCGGCGAGGTTGTCGCGCACCGCAGGCGTGCGCCACGCCTCGCGCCACAGCCCGAGGCTCGGGGTCAAGGGTCGGTCGCTCGCGATCACCACGCCTTCGAGCCGCGCAGGGATGTACAGCTCAACATACGGGTACACCGCCCGCATCGAGGCGAGCATCGCGCGGTTCACCGCGACCGACTGCTGGTCGAGGGGGATCCACTGCGCCACCCAGCGCGCCCCCGCGGCACGTCGCACGGCCTCGTAGAATTCGGTGGTGTAGAGCGACGCCGCGCCCTCGGCGGTGGGCGGCGGCGGTTCGAGCGAGACCACGTCGTAGCGCTGGCGCCGCGTCACGAGGTGGTGGCGACCGTCTTCGGCCACGAGGCGAACCCGCGGGCGAGAGGCCACGCCGAGGTTGCTCTCTGCGAAGTAACGCGAGAGCGCGAAGACGTCGGCGTTGATGTCGACCACCGTGAGCGAGCGGAGCTGCGGGTGCGTCGTGAAGGCGCCCGCGGTGGTGCCGGTGCCGAAGCAGATTTCGAGCACGTCGAGGGGGGCGCCCCGGGGCGCGAGGAGCATCGGCAGGTGCGCCAGCGCGCGCATGTAGCGCCGCGCCGGGGGGATGGTGCTCGCGTACGAGATCGTGCCGAAGAGGAGCTGGTCGTACTTGAAGTCACGGCGACAGTGCTGAACACAACGGTTCGGCGAGGCCGCGCACACCGAGGCCCTGGTGTACGAGAGCACCGCCGCCGTGCCGTCGCGCCCCTCGCGCACCGCCACCACCGAGGCCCGCGGAAAGGTCGTCGTCGCCCGCAACAAATAGTCACGCGGCAAGAGAAAGAGCCCCGCCGCGATCGCCGCCGCCATGCGCGCCGTCGCCGGCAACGCGCCCCCTCGCCAGGCCGCCACGAGGGCCGCCGCGAGGCTCAGGCCCACCATCACCGTGAAAGCCCCCTGGAGCCCCAAGCGCGGCACCAGCACCAGCGTCGTGAGCACCGAGCCGAGCGCGCCGCCGAGGGTGTTGAGCGCGCCCACCGAGCCGAGCGCCGCGCCCAAAGACCCGAGCGAACGCCGCTCCGTCGCGAGGCTCGACACCAGGGGGTAGCTCATCCCCATGAGGGTGGCCGGAGGCGCCACGATCACCAGCCCCAAGAGGGCGTGCAAGAGGTCGCTGTCGGTGTCTCCGTGGGCGCCCAGCGCCCGCCCGAAGAGCGCCACCAAGGTGCCCGCGCGCCCCAAGAGCGCCACCGAGCCCAAGGTCGCCGCCGCCACGAGGAGCTGAAGCTCGGCCAACCAGCGCCACCCCTCGCGCCGCCGACCCACCACCCGGGCGAAGCGCCAGCCCCCGAGCACCAGCCCGGCCAGGTAGACCACCAGCAAGAGCGAGAAGGCGTAGGTGCTCGACTTCACAAAGGCGTGAAGCCCGCGAAACCACAAGAGTTCACAGCCGATCGCCGAGGCCCCCGAGAGCGCCGCGATGAGCCCCGGCTGCGCCCTCCCGAGCCCCTCGACGGGCGTCGCCGCGGGCCCGGGCTCACCCTCGACCGAGGCCGCGACGGGGCCCTCGTGACCCGCGCGCTGCGCCGCCAGGAGGGCCACCGCGAGGTTGCCCAACGACGCGCCGATGGCCGTGTTGCGCAGGCCGAAATGACCGAGGGCGTAGTAGCCCGCGAAGCCGCACCCGAGCGCCGCGCCGAGGGTGTTGAGGGCGTAGAGGCGCCCGAGCGAGGGGGCCACGTCGGCGCGACGGGAGGCTACATGGCGCACCAGGGTCGGCAAGGTCGCGCCCATCAGGGCCGTCGGCGGGAGCAGGACGAGAAATGCAGAAACCTGTCGAAACCATTGAGAGAACAGCCAGGCGGGGGCGCTCCCGCCGAGGGCCATCGAGAGGGCGTGGGTGCGGGTGAGGGCGAGGCTCACGGCCAGGGCGGCGAGGCCGGTCAGGGCTTCGAGCTGGGCGTACCGCATGAGCGGCCGCGGGCACCGATCGGCGCTCCGCCCCCCGAAATACGACCCGATGAGCAAGCCCGTGAGGAAGGCCGCCACCACGAGGCTCACCGCGACGGTGCTGTGCCCCACCCAGTTGCCGAGCTGCCGAACCCAGATGACCTCGAACACGAGGCCGCTCGCGCCAGAGAGCACAAACAGCGCCGCGAGCCGAGGGTCGAGGCGCGGGGTCGTGCCCGCCGGCGCGGCCTCGCTCACCACGGCTCACGCACGGCGATGAAGCTGTAGGGGTAGCCCCAATCGAGCTGGCTCGCGGCGTTGAGCTCGCTCAGCGACTCGGGCGAGAGCTTCAACGAGGCCCCCACGAGGTTGTCATCGAGCTGCTTCTCGTCGCGCGCGCCGACGATGACGCTGGTGGTGACCGGCTGCGCCAAAAGCCACGCCAGCGCCACCGCGCCGGGGGTGGTCTCGTGCCGCGCCGCCACCGCCCGGAGCACGTCGACCAAGGCCCACATCTTGTCGTTGTCGTACGCGCGGAAGCTGTCGCGCCAGGCGTCGAGCCGGGTGCCCGCCGGAGGCGGCTGGTTGCGCTGATATTTGCCCGTGAGGAAGCCCCGGGCGAGGGGCGACCACACCAGCGCGCCGAGGCCGAACTCGCGGCACGCGGGCACCACCTCGCGCTCGGCGTCGCGGCACGCGAGCGACCACTGAAACTGCACCGACTCGAAGCGGAGGGTGCCCTTCACCTCGCTCTGCCAGAGCGACTCGACGAGGCGGTACCCCGCGTAGTTCGAGCACCCCGCGTACACGATCTTGCCTGCGCGCTGGAGGTCGTCGAGGGCCCGCAGGGTCTCGGCGATGGGCACGAGGCGGTCTTGCATGTGCACCTGGTAGAGGTCGATGCGGTCGGTGTTGAGCCGCTTGAGCGAGGCCTCGCAGGCTTCGACGATGTGCTTGCGCGAGAGGCCGTAGGCGTGGGGGCCGACGCCGCGGGTGCTCATCCCCATGGGGAAGCGGCACTTCGTCGCGAGCAAGACCCGGTCGCGCTTGCCGGCGATCCATTCGCCGGTGAGCACCTCGCTGCGCCCCTCGCTGTACACGTTGGCCGTGTCGACGAGGTTGACCCCCGCGTCGATGGCGCGGTCAAAGACCCGGCGGGCCTCGTCGTCGGGTGAGGTCACGCCGCGCATGAAGGTGCGCGACTCGCCAAAGGTCATGGCTCCGAGGCTGAGGGCGCTGACGCGGAGACCTGAACGGCCGAGAGGGCGCAATTCCATAGGGGTGCGACGAGGGGTACCGTGTCGCTGGGGCGGCGTCGAGGGGCGTCGCGATCGCGCGAGGTTCCCAAAGGTTTCACCCAGAGGTAAGGGTTCAAGGTCAGCGCGCCGCGTGCCGCGCGAGGAGTGTCGAATGAATCAGCCGTCGTTTGTGCCCTGTGCCTCGTGTCAGCGTCATGTGCGGGCGAGCGAGCCCGCGTGCCCCTTCTGCGGCGGCGCCCTCTCACAACCCCGCAGCGAGAGCGAGCTGCCCGCGATGCGCCTCGGCCGCGCCGCCCTCTTCGCCTTTGCCACCAGCGTGGCCGCCGCGGCCTGCGACCCCGCGTCGCCGCCGCCTCCCGGCCCGAGCCCGCAGCACAACAACGGCGAGTACAACCCGCCGCCGAACCCGACCCCGAGCCCCGCGCCCATCGAGCAGCACCAGGGCATGGCCGCCGCGTACGGAGCTCCGCCGCCCCAGGTGCTCCTCGGGCCCAACAACGCCCCCAACCCGAACAAGCCGCCGCAGCCGCATCAGCCGTCGCAGGCTCAGCCGCCGCTCGCGCCCGCGCCCGCTTACGGCGCCCCGCCGCCCGCGCCTCCCGCGCCCCCGGCGCCGCCGACGCGCCCGCTCAACCCGGGCATGGGCATGACCCGCTACGGCGCTCCGCCCCCGCCGAACGACGCTGACTGGTCGTGATTCGCGCGCGCGTCACGGCGGCCCTCCTCCTCTCGCCGGGCTTCGCCTGGGCGCTCGAACCGCCTCCGAGAGAGATCCAGAGCACCCTCCCGGGCGGAGCCGTCACCGACGTCTCGCTCCTGGTCGGCGCCGCGGGCATGATCGCCGCGGGCACCCTCGCGATCGACCCGTCTCGTGCGGGGCGAGCGCCCCTCGACGGGCTCGGTCACCGCGACCGGGTCGCCTCGACGGCGCTCGCTTCAGACCTGGTCTTCGGCGTCGGCGCGGCGGCCACCGTAGGGGCGGGCTTCTGGCTCGAACAGCGCCGCGGGCGCCGCGGGTTGGGGCTCTTGCGCACCCCGTTGATCTTCACCGAGGCCGCCGCCCTCTCGCTCGGCGTCGTCTCGATGGTGAAGAACCTCGGCGGCGTCTGTCGCCCCCGGGCCTGGAGCGACGCCCTCGCCCAATGCGCGCCCGCCAGCGACGACGACCTGCGGGCCTTCCCTTCCGGGCACACGGCGCCGCTCGCGGCCCTGGCCGGGGCCTCGCTGGCGCTCTGGCGGCTCCCGCACCGTCACGACAGCGCCTACGCCCTGCTCTTCGGGTCGAGCCTCGCGCTGGCCGGGGCCAACCTCATCCTTCGGGTCGAGGCCGGGGCGCACTCGTGGGTCGACACCGGCGTGGGCTTCGCCTTGGGCTTCGGCCTCGGCTTCGCGACGGCGGCGCTCCATGTGCGGGTGGGCTCGGTCAGCCTCGGGGCCCTGCCGCAGGGGGTCGCCCTCTCGGGTCGCTTCTGAGCCCCGGCGCGGGCCTCGCATCGGCGGCGCTTCAGGCTGTGTACCGCGGCGACCCGCGCATCACCGGGTCGGCGCAGGCCCCGCATCGACGCGACGAGGCCGTCACGGGCGCGCCGCGGGGGGTGCGTTGACCCGACGAGGCCGTCACGGGCGCGCCGCGGGGCTCGCATCGGCCCGACGAGGCCGTCGCGGGTGCGCCGCGGGGCCTGCATTGGCCCGACGATGATTTCGCAACGGGGCTGAAAGTGAAGGTGAAACGCGAAAACTGAGGGGCGCCCCGAGGGCTCAGGGCGAGACGCTCTGCCAGTTCGGGTCGTCAGAGAGCATCTGGCCGAGGAAGGCCGCGAGGGTCGTGCCGTTGGCGCCCCGGGCGAGGGGGTTGCCGAGCAGCACATGGTTCGAACCCGCGAGGAAGAAATACTTCATGTTCGCGCGGCCCTCGAACTGGGTCGTGGCGAGGTTGCGGAGCCCCGACTCGAAGGCCGCCGGGAGGATGCCGTAGAAGCCCGAGATGGTGCGATCCTGGGTGTACGAGAGGAGCGCCATGCGGGCCGGCGAGGGGAAGCGGCGGCTGTAGAAATCGATCAAGGTTTCGAGCTGCGTCGTGCAGGTGGTGCAGCCCTCGGGGAGCTGGAGATTCCACGCGCGTCGCCATTGGTTCCAACGGTTGTTGGGGGGCGCCATGGGGGGCCCCGAGTCGTCGACGAGGTCGACCCGCGCCCCGGGGAAGGCGTCGGCGATGCGCGACCAGTGGACCCCCGCGCCGTATCCGCCCGCGCTGATCCCCGTCACCAGCACCCGGTTCACCGTCGGGAGCGTGCGCACGAGCCGTCGGAGGTAGGCGTCTACGTTGCGCGCGCCGACGTGGTAGGTGGGCACGGTGCGGCCGTTCCATTGGTATTGTGCGACGCGGTCGCCGCCGTGGATGTCGCCCGTGCAATAGGGCACAAACACCCAGTTGGCCTCGCGGAGCGGGTTGAGCTGGCTCGTGCGGTTGAACACGAAGGCCTGCCCGATGCTGCCGATCTCGCGCCGAAAGAGGGCGTCGTTGTAGGTGTCTTGGATGTGCTCGGCGGTGCCGAGGCCGTAACAGGTCGCGGCGTCCCAACAGCCGCCGCCGCCCATGAAGAACACCATGAGCTGTCGCGAGCCTGGGTGGAGGTTGACGCCGATGCCCGCGGGGGTGCCGTTGCCGCAGGCCGAGTCTGCGAAGGGCACCCACGTCCAGGTGTCGGCGGGCGCCTCGATGGGGGTGTCGGGCGAGCGCGCGTCGGGCACCCACCCCGGGCCCGCGTCTTCGCCCACCACCGGGCCCGTGTCGCCAGGGTCGACCGAACCTGCGTCCATCGGTGCATCCGATGTCGCGGGGGTGTCAACCGCGGTGGCACCGTCGGCGCCGGCGTCGCCGCCCTGCCCCGAGAGGGCTTCGCCGCCACAATGGGCGAGAAAGATTGAAGAAATCAAGACCGAGAGCTTCGCCAACCCACGCATGGTCACTCCTCGTGGGCCGAGTGTGACCCACCCAAGGCGGGCACCACAACACCCGAAACCATCGAAGCGCAGGTGACCAAAGTTCGAGGGGTGAGACACGATGTGACAGGGTGACCCTCGACGCGCCGCGAGTCGGTGGAGTATGGTCCCGCGGAATGTGGTCGGCGCACGCTGTGCAGTGCGTCGCTGCGTAGCATTGGCGTCGCGGGTGGTACCCGCACGGCGCGAGAGTTGACCCTTAAGGCAAGAGGCACCGGCGATGACTGTTTTCCTTCGACGATTCTCTGCGGGCCTGGTGGCCGCGAGTGCGCTTCTCGGGGCGATGATGCCCGCGGCAGAGGCCATCCCGCTGCTCAACGGCTTCGGCGGCCCGTCAGGATACGGCCCCGCGATGAACTGCGTGCACCCGAACGACGACGGGTCGTGGGCCGGCGGGCCGAACGCCACCGGCGCCGCGATGGCCATCCCGATCACCACGGCCTTCCCCAACGGGATCAACTTTTACGGCGGCAATTACCGCACGATGTTCGTGAACACGAACGGCAACATCACCTTCCGCGGGGGGCTCGGCACCTTCACGCCGATGCCCTTCCCCATCGCCGAGCAGCCGATGATCGCGCCGTGGTGGGCCGACGTCGACACCCGCGGCGGCAGCCCCCCGACGAACAACAACATCTGCTTCTATGTCGAGCCCAACCGCGTCGTCGTGACGTGGAACATGGTGGGGTATTTCGCCTCGCACCATAACCTCCTCAACGATTTTCAGTTGATCCTCACGTCGAGCAACACCTGCTCGAACAACGGCAACTTCGACGTCGAGTTCCGCTACAACCGCTGCCAATGGACGACGGGCGACGCCTCGGGCGGCATGGGCGGCACCGGCGGCACCCCCGCCCAGGTGGGCTTCGACGCGGGCAACCGACGTAACTTCGTGGCCCTCCCGATGTCGCGCATGGCGAGCATCCTCGACGTGTGTCGGCAGACCAACGTGCCGGGCGGCCAGCCGGGCCTCTGGCGCTTCCAGATCGTGGGCGACGGCGACATCCTCGGCTGCACCGGCGCGGGTCAGCCCTGCACCGTCCCGGGTCAGCGCGGGCTCTGCGGCCAGGGCGTCCAGGTGTGCGAGGGCATGGGCACGGTGTGTCGGCAGATCAACCAGCCGGGCCCGCGCCGCTGCAACGGCTACGACAACGACTGCGACGGCACCGTCGACGAAGACGACTCGCTCTGTACCCGCAACCAGGTCTGCGACCGCGGCGCCTGCGTTGACCGTTGCATGGGCGAGCTCGGGTGTCTGACGGGCCGCACCTGCACCGACCGCGGCACCTGCATCGAGACGGCGTGCATCAACGTGATGTGCCCCGAGGGGCAGCGGTGCTCGGGCGGCCAGTGCACGGGCGTCTGCGACGGCTTCTCGTGCCCGACGAGCCGCGTCTGCCGCGGCGGGCGTTGCGTCGACCCCTGCGCGGGCGTCACCTGCGGCGAGCGCGAGATCTGCGAGAACGACCCGGCCACCAACCTCGGGCGCTGCGTGCCGGCGTGTCAGTGCCGCCCCTGCGGCCCCGGGCAGAGCTGCCAGCCCGACGGGCGCTGCGTGAGCGACCCCTGCGTGGGCGTGGTGTGTGACACGGGCCAGAGCTGCAATGAGGGCCGCTGCGTCGACAGCTGCATCGCGGGCCCTGACCAGATCCTCTGCCCGAGCGGCGAGGTGTGTGAGCGCGGCGAGTGTGTGCCGGGGCAGCGCCCCGATGCGGGCACCCCGCGGGTTGACTCGGGCACCAACGACGCCAGCGTGAGCGCCGACACGGGCATCGCGACCGACCGCGGTGTGCGGGTCGACGTGGGGCAGCGGGTCGATGTCGGGCAACCCGGCAACGATGTCGGCATCTTCGGGTCTGCCAACGAGCGTTCGGGGTGCAGCTGCGACGTCGTGGGCGTCACCGCGGCGCGCTCACGGATGGGGCTCCTCGGCCTCGCGTTCGGCGCGGTGCTCGTGCGCCGCCGTCGTCGTAAGATGGCTTGATCGTTGCAGAATTCCTAAACTCTCAGTTTGACCCTCTCGCCGTGGCGCGCGTACTTACCCTGAGGTCATCTCGATGACATTGAACATCCGTCGTATTTCTGCGGGCTTTGCGGCCGCAATGGTGCTGGTCGGCGTGGCGATCCCGTCGGCCGAGGCGATCCCACTGCTCAACGGCTTCGGCGGCCCGTCGGGCTACGGGCTCGCGCAAAACTGCGTTCACCCGAACGATGACGGGTCGTACGCCGGGGGGCCGAACGCGACCCTGGGCACGCCCGTGGCGATCCCGATTACGACGGCCTTCCCCAATGGGCTGAACTTTTACGGCGGTAACTACCGCACGATGTACGTGAACACGAACGGCAACATCACGTTTCGCGGGGCGGTGCCGACGTATACGCCGTCAGCCTTCCCGATCGCGAACCAGCCGATGATCGCGCCGTGGTGGGCCGATGTTGACACCCGCGGCGGCAACCCCCCGACGAACAACAACATCTGCTTCCACGTCGAGCCGAACCGCATCGTCGTGACGTGGAACAATGTGGGTTACTACAACTCGCACCATAACTTTCTGAACGACTTTCAGCTCGTCTTGACCTCAAGCAGCACCTGCTCGAACACGGGCAACTTCGACGTCGAGTTTCGCTACAACCGCTGCGAATGGACGACCGGCGACGCCTCGGGCGGCACCAACGGCCGCGGCGGCACCCCCGCCCAGGTGGGCTTCGACGCGGGCAACCGCATGAACTTCGTCTCGCTCCCGATGTCGCGCATGGCGAGCATCCTCGACGTGTGTCGGCAGACCAACGTGGCGGGCGGCCAGCCGGGCCTCTGGCGCTTTCAGGTCGCGGGGGGTGAGGTCACGGGCGGCTGCACCGGCGCCGGGGTGGCCTGCACGGTGCCGAACCAGCGCGGCATTTGTGCGCAGGGCGTGCAGGTCTGCGCGGGCATGGGCACCACCTGTCGTCAGGTGAACATGCCCGGGGCGCGCCGCTGCAACGGCTACGACAACGACTGCGACGGCACCGTCGACGAAGACGACTCGCTCTGCCAGCGCAACCAGGTCTGTGACCGCGGCTCCTGCGTCGAGCGTTGCCAGGGCGAGCTCGGGTGTCTGACCGGCCGCACCTGCACCGACCGCGGCACCTGCATCGAGACGAGCTGCCTCAACGTGATGTGCCCCAGCGGGCAGCGCTGCTCGGGCGGCATGTGCGTGGGCGTCTGCGACGGCTTCTCGTGCCCCAATGGGCAGACCTGCCGCGGCGGGCGCTGCGTCGACCCCTGCGCGGGCATCACCTGCGGCGAGCGCGAGATCTGCGAGAACGACCCGACCACCAACGTGGGCCGTTGTGTGCCAGCTTGCCAGTGCCGCCCCTGCGCGCAGGGTCAGACCTGTCAGCCCGACGGCCGCTGCGTGGCCGACGCGTGCGTGGGCGTGACCTGCCCGACGGGGCAGTACTGCAACAACGGTACGTGCCGCGACGCGTGCGAGGTGGGCCCCGATCAGCGCATCTGCCCGAGCGGCGAGGCGTGCTTGATGGGCCAGTGCACGCCCGGCGCGACGCCGGTGCGAGACGGCGGTACGGCGACCACCGACGCGTCGAGCCGGGTCGATGTGGGGCCGCTCCCGGATACGGGGGTTCGCACCGACTCGGGGGTTCGCACCGACACGGGGGTTCGCACCGACGCGGGGCGCTCGGATGGCGGCTTCCTCACGGTGAACGATCGCTCGACCTGCACGTGCAGCACGGTGGGGGCGCGCACGTCGGGCTCGTCGAAGCTGATGGCGCTGGGGCTTAGCGTGGGCCTCGGCCTCGTGCTTCGCCGTCGCCGCAACGCGAAGAGGGCGGCGTGATGCGCGGGTACCTTGGGGCCCTCGCAGGGCTCGTGGCGGTGGCGGCGGCCTTCACCGGCTGCGGCGATGACGGCTCGGCCGGCGGCGGCGGCGGCGGGGCTCCGCGCGGCACATGGCGCACGGTGAGCTCGGGCACGATGTCAGAGCTGAAGGGCGTCTGGGGCACCGCGGGCAACAACGTGTTCGCCATCGGCGCTGACGTGATCCGTCGCTTCAACGGCACGGCGTGGGTCGCGGGGCCCGAGCTCGGGCTCACCGCCGAGGGGATGAACGGCCCGGTGCCCGCGTTCAACCTCACGGCGATCGGCGGGTTCGAAGCGGGCAACTACTTCGTCGCGGGCACCACGGTGCCTGAAGACGGCTCGGGCGACGCGGGGCTCAATCAGATTCTCAGGGTGCGCGGGGCGCAATACAGCGCCCTCTCGCCCGACACCGCCACCACCATGACGGCGGTTTGGGGCCGCGCGGCGAATGAGGTCTGGGCCGTCGGGGGCGAGCGCGTGCTGCGCTGGGGGGGCTCTAGCTGGAGCCGCTTCTCGGCCACGGGCCTCGCCGCCGGGAGCGACCTCTACGCCGTCTGGGGCACCAGCGCTGACAACATGTATGTGTCGGGCGCGCGGGTCTATCACCTCGAAGGCGGGAGCTGGGTCGAGGTCGAATTCCCCGGGTCGAGCTATTACTTCGCGATCTGGGGCTCGTCGGCGAGCGACGTCTGGGTGCTCGGCAACGGCGCCGCCCGCCACTGGAATGGCCGCGAGTGGGAGCGCGTCTTGACCGGCACCACCGAGCCCCTCCGCGCGGCCTGGGGCAGCGCCGCGAACGACGTCTGGGCCGTCGGCGACAACGGCACCATTCTTCACTACAACGGCACGGCCTGGTCGACCATCGCGAGCAACACGCGGGTGAACCTCCGCGCGGTGTACGGGCTCGGCGCGAACGACGTCTGGGCGGTCGGCGCCAACGGCACGACGCTGCATTACACCTACTGATTCGGCCTCCTTCGCGCTTCACACGACCCCGCCCGTTGCGCTACAGCCTCGGGCGAGGTTGGTATGACCCTGAGCTTCTCTCGACACACTGGTTGGGCCCTTCTGGTGGCCTTGTTCGCGGTCGGCTGCGGTGACGATTCGAGCGGCGCCGACGCGGGCGGCACGGTCATGGGCGACGGCGCGGGGGTCAGGGTCTCGATCGCGGGCACCTCGGCGTGCGCGCGCAAGACCGACGGCTCGCCGGTGTGCTGGGGGGGCAACAACGGGCAGCAGCTCGGCGACGGTTCGACCACCGATCGCAGCAGCCCCGTGGCCGTGATGGGCGTCGGGGCGGTGCGCGACGTGGCCGTCGGGGGCTTTCACGCCTGCGCGGTCTTGGCCGACGGCACGGCCCAGTGTTGGGGCACCAACCGCAACGGGCAGCTCGGCTTCGGCATGGAGATGACCCAGCCGCAGAACCCCGTGGCCGTCAGCGGCTTGACGGATGCCCGCGAAATCACAGTAGGTTTGAGCCACTCGTGTGTGGTCCGCCGCAACGGCTCGGCGTCGTGTTGGGGCGACAACAGCCTCGGCCAGGTGGGCGACGGTTCGGCGGCGGGCAACCGGGCGTTTCCGACCATGGTGGTGGGCAGCTCGGTGATGACCGATCTTGTGACCCTCGACGCGGGCAACAACCACACCTGCGCGCTGCGCGACAACGGCGGCGTGGTGTGTTGGGGGCAGGGCACGGCGGGGCAGCTCGGCAACGGGGCGCGCAACAACTCGCCGTCGAGCGTTCAGGTCTCGGGGCTCGCCGACGCGGTGGCCCTCTCGGCGGGGGGCAATCATTCGTGCGCCGTGCGTCAGGGTGGCACGGTGGTGTGCTGGGGGGCCAACACCAACGGCCAGCTCGGCGACGGCAGCATGAGCGACCGTATGGCGCCCACGCCAGTGCCGGGCATCACCGACGCCGTGAAGGTCGCCTGCGGGGCCCAGCACACCTGCGCGCTCCGCCGTGGCGGCAGCGTGCTCTGTTGGGGCTTGAACATGAACGGTCAGCTCGGCGACGCGAGCACGATGACGCGCACCGCGCCGACGCCGGTGATGGGCGTCTCGAACGCGGTGGCCGTCGCGGCCGGGCAGAATTTCTCGTGCGTGGTGCAAGGCAACGGCACCGCGCTTTGCTGGGGCGGCAACGGCAACGGTCAGCTCGGGCGCGGCTCCTTCGGCGCGACCCCTGAGCCCGTCGCGCCGGTCGCGCTCTGATCGGGGGGTGCCGGTGACGCGGCCGCAGTTCGCGGTGGTGCGCGAAGACCCGCGCAGCGAGGCGACGCTCGTGGCCGAGACCGGCGCCGAGGCGGCCCTCGTGGTGGCCTCAGGGGGCTGCACCGCGCTGGCCCTGGCGCGGCACGCTCCGACCGTGCGCGTGACGGCCTTTGACGCCAACCCGGCGCAGCTCGCCCACGTCGAGGCCAAGCGGCGCGCGGTCTCGGCCATGGCCCTCGATCGCTTGAACCTCGACGACCCCGACCCCCGCGGGCTCAACGCGTGCGGGGCCTTCGAGGGGCTCTTCCGGGTGCTGTCGGCCACCCTCTCAGAGTTTGTCGCGCCCCGCGCTGCGCTGAGGGGCTTCTTCGACCTCGCGCACGACGCGCGGCGCGCCACCTTGGCCCGATGGCGCGGGTCGCCCTTCTGGAGCGTGGCCTTCGAGCTCGCCTTCTCAGACGCGATGCTCGGGGCCATGTTCGGCCCCGCCGCCACCCAGCACGCCGCGCCGGGCTCGTACCCGAGGTACTTCGAGCGACAGATCGGCGAAGGGCTCGGGCGCGCAGACGCCGACACGAACCCCTTTCTGCACCACTTGCTCTTGGGGCACTACCTCGGCCGCGCGCGACCCGATTACCTCATGCCAGGGCCCGGCAATGTTGACAGTGTGAACATGGTCGAGGGCGGCCTCGACGCGGTGCCCGAGCTCGCGCAGTACGGCCTCGTGAGCCTGTCGAACATCTTCGATTGGAGCGACGACGCGCTGGCGCACGCCTGGCTCTCGCGGCTCGCGCGCGAGGGGCATCGGCGGGTGACGGTGTTGATCCGTCAGTTGAACAACCGCCGCGACCTCGGCCCGCTCTTGCCGCGCGGTCTGGTGATCGACGACGCGGCCGGGCGGCGCTTGCTGGCGGCCGATCGATCGCTCTTCTACGAGCGCATGGTGGTCGTGCGGCGCGAGGGGCAGTGAGCCTCCGCACGGTGCGCTGTGACGCGGCCTCGCTGGCGCCCTGGGTGCCTCAGCTCCGTGCGCTTGAGGCGGCGATCGAGTACCCCCTCGACGACGGCAACGATCGCTTCACGCTCGACCACGGTCAGAGCTATCACGGCTTCTTTTCGGCCATGGGCGAGAGCCATTTCGGGCTCACCCTCGACGCGGGGCGCGTGGTGGCGAGCCTCGCGGCGGTCGAGAAGCGCGTGGTCTTGACGGGGCACCCGCCGGTGCGGGCGCTCTACCTCGGAGACTTCAAGGCGGCGCCCACACACCGGGGCGGCGTGGGTACGCGTCCGCTGGTGGCGCGGGCGTTGCGTGAGCTGGTGTTCGACCGTCGGCTCCGTCAGACGCGCCTTCTCTTTGGGGCGGCGATGCGGGGCGCTCGGGGCGACGTGATGCGCTCGGCGGTGGGCGCTCACCCCGCGCGGCTCTTCGCGCCGTGGGCCACGCTGAGCCTGTTCTTTGTGGGCCGGGCGGCGTGGTCGCGGGTGCGCCCGCGGGCGTTGACCTGCGCGGCGGGGCCGGGCCTCGATCTCTCGCCCGACGCGCCCGAGGGCCTCGTCTCGACCGAGGGGGTGAAGTCATACCGGCTGCGCTCGACGGGGGCCTCGTGGCCGCTCCGTCACCTCGTGGTGAGGCCCGAGACGCCCGACTATGCCGAGGCCTTGGTGCGCCTGGGGCTCGGCCTCGGCGACGACGAGGTGGGCTGCTTCGCCCTCGACCTGCGCTGCGTCGACGCCCACCAATGGCTTGCCTCGCAGGGTGTCAGAGCGGGTGCGGTGTGCACCGTGTACGCTCTCGGGTGGCTGCCCTCGCGGCCCGCCTGGGTCAACCTCGCGACGTCTGAAATCTGAGCCTGACCATGAAGACACTTCGATCGTTTGTTGCGGCGCTGAAGGCCGAGCTCGCGGTGCGAGACAACCCGTACTTCGCCGCGCTGCGGTCGGGCGCCTTCGCGCGCGAAGACTTCGTCGAGACGCAGGTTCAGTTTCTCTTCGCGGTGGTGTTCTTCTCGCGGCCGATGGGCGTGTTGGCGGCGCGGCTCCCGCGGCCCGAGCAGCGCCTCGCGTTGTTGAAAAACGTCTCCGAGGAGCACGGCGAGGGCGAGCTCTCGCTGAGCCACGAGCGCACGTTCTTGACGCTCCTGTCGCGCTTCGGCGTGGCCCCTGCCGAGATCGAGCGGCGGGCGCTCTGGGCCGAGGTGCGGGCCTTCAACACCGTGCTCGCGGGGCTCTGCACCCTCGACGACGTGTACACCGGGGTCGCGGCGCTGGGCATCATCGAAGACCTCTTCGCTGAGATCTCAGACGCTCTCGGGCGCGGCATCGTGCAGAACGGCTGGCTCGCAGAAGGGTCGCTGGTGCACTACGCCACCCACGAGGTGCTCGACGTCGCGCACGCCGAAGGGTTCTACGCGATCATCGCGTCGGCGTACGAGCGCCACCCGCGGGCCCGCGACCAGATCGAGCAGGGCCTGCGCCTCGGGGCGTACAGCTTCCTGCGGTTGTACGAAGACCTCTACCGGGCGCGGGGTCGCCGGGCTGTGCGCGAGGTCAGCGGGCCGCACTCGCTCGCCGAGGGATGGTACCTCGACGCGGCGTCAGAACCGGTAGGTTGACACGCCGACCCGGCGCTGATCGGGGTCGCGGAGGTAGCGGGTCGCGGCGGTGGCGGCCTCGATGCGAACGCCGAGGGCCGCGCAGCGCGCTTCGAACTCGGCGAGGGTGGTGTCGAGGGTGAAGGCCACGAATTCGCGCGCCTGATGAGGGTAGGGGGCCTCGTCGGGGGCGGCGTCTTCGAGCATCAGCACGGCGTCGCCGAGGCCGAGCCAGGTGGCGTGCGGGTGCGTCGCGCGCACGGTGAGCGCGAAGACGCGCGTGTAAAAGTCTACCAGGGCGTCGCGCTGGTGGGTACGAAAGGCGAGATGGTGGAGCCGCACGGCGCGATCATTGCGTACCCTCGGGGCCAAGACCCATGCGATTCGTCGACGCGCTGCTCAGGCAACCAGGCTTCTCGCCCGCCCAACTCGTGATCGCCGCGATCATGTACCTCGCGTGGACGGCGGCCTACTTCTTCATCATCGTCAAAGGCTTTCGCGACAAGAGCTACGGCGTGCCCTGGGCCTCGCTGATGCTCAACATCGTGTGGGAGGCGCTGTTCTCCTTCGAGCTCACCGACGCGCGGCTGCACCCCTTCTTTTTGTGGGGCAACCGGCTCTGGCTCGTCTTCGACGTCGCGATCGTCTATCAGTTTTTTCGGTACGGCCGCGAGGCGCAGCCGCACAAGGTGGTGCGCGAGTACTTTCTCGTGTTCGCCTTGGCCAGCCTGGTCTTCTCGGCGGTCGGGCTCTACACCTTCATCTTTTATTTTGAAGACCGCAAAGGGGTCGTGAGCAGCATGTTCATGAACCTCAGCATGGGGGTGCTCTACATCTTCATGCACCTTCAGCGGCCCGACGACCGTGGCATGAGCGCCCCCGCCGCGTGGCTCAAAATGATCGGAACCGCCGCCGGCTCGGTCTTTCTCTACACCTGGTGGCCGGCTCAGTTTGTCGACGGGCACCTCCGCACGCACCCCGAGGTCGCGGCCCCTCGGCACTGGGGCTTCACCTGGTTTCTCTACGCGGGCAACCTCGTGGTCGACGGCTTCTATCTCTTCATTTTGTGGCGCATGAAGCAGGGGCGCAAAGCCCTTCCATCGGTAGAGAGGGGCGGCTAGAGTCTGGGGTTACCGTGCCGCGTACGCATCGAACTCTGCTCTGGGCCCTCTCTGCCGCGCTCTGTTTTGCGAGCGCGACCGCCTCGGCGCAGAACGCGAACCTCATCAACACGGGGCGCCAGCAGTACGAAGACCTGCGCTACGAAGAGGCCATCCAGACGCTCTCGGCGGCGCTCATTCGTCGCGGCAACACCCCCGCCCAAGAGGCGCAGATCTACGAGTCGCTCGGGCTCGCGTACCTCGCCCTCTCGCGCAACGAAGAGGCCGAAGGGGCCTTTCGGTTGCTCTTCGCGCGCGCCCCGCAGCACCGCCTCGACGGCTCGATCGCGCCTCGAGTGCGCGAGTTCTTCGAGCAGGCCCGGCAGCACTGGGAGCGCGACGGTCGCCCCGGGGCCGCGCAGCCCACCGAGGCGCCGCGCGAGCTGCGTCCGGTGAGCATCGAGCATCGCTCTCCGCCCGAGCACCCGCGCTTGACCGAGCTGACCCTCGACGCCTCGATGGTCGACCCCGACCGGCGCGCGGCGCAGCTCGTGCTCGCGTGGCGCGCAGGCTCGACGGGGCTCTTTCATCGCCAGGTGGGGCAGCGCTCGGGTGGCCGTTACGCCTCGTCGGTGCCGGGCGCCGAGGTGCGGCCGCCGGTGCTTGAGTACTACTTCGAAGCGGTCGATCCGAATGGCATCGCGGTGGCCTCTCGCGGCGACGCGTACGCGCCCCTGCGGGTGGTCGTGCCCGAAGCCCGTCGCACCGCCATCACGTCGCGGTGGTGGTTCTGGGCGGGCGCCGCGGCCCTCGTCGCAGGCGTGGCCGTGGGCTCGTACTTCATCTTCTCGGGCGACAGCGCCGACCCCGCGCAGCTGCGCATCCAGGTGACCGGCGACTGAGCCGTGTTGCGAAATCGCCATTCTTTTCAACCTGTTAACTCACCATCTCTGAGACCCCCCCTACGCTGCCATGACTGAACCCCGCTACCCGGTGTTGGTGCTCGAAGCGCCGCGCGATGATGTTGACCTGTTGATCGGCAAGCTCACCCTCCTCGGGGCCGAGGGCATCGAAGAGCGTGACGCTTCGACCCTGGTGAAGAACACCTCGGGGCTGGTCACGCTCATCGCCAGCTTTGACGACGATGCGAGCGCCGCGGCCGCCCTCGAAGCGCTCGGTGACGCCCACAAGGTCACCCTCGACGCGGTGGTCGGCGACAGCTGGCGCGACGGCTGGAAGGCCCACTGGAAGCCCACCCGCATCACGCCCACCGTGGTGGTGGTGCCCAACTGGCTGAGCTACGACCCCGAGCCCGGCGACCGCGTGCTGCGCCTCGACCCGGGGCGGGCCTTCGGTACGGGGCAGCACCCCTCGACGGCCCTCGCGTCGCGCGCCATCGAGCGGCGGCTCACCGGGGCCGCCCACGGGCTCTTGCTCGACCTCGGGTGCGGCTCGGGCATCTTGGGCTTCGTGGCGCTGATGCACGGGTGCGGCCGCGTGGTCGGCAATGACATCGACGAGGACTCGATCATCAACGCCCGAGAGAACGCAGAAGCCCTCGGTTTTGCATCGCAATTCGATCTCCGTATCGGAGGCTTCGAGGCGGTGCCCGAGACCAGCGCGCTGGTCGTGGCGAACATCGAGGCCAAGGTGCTCGTGCCCTTCGCGGCGACGGTGGGAGCGCGGGTCGAGGCGGGCGGGGCGTTGATCCTCTCGGGCATCTTGGTCGAGCAGCGGGCCGAGGTGGTGGCCGCGTACGAGGCGCTCGGGTTCAGTCTTGAGCGGGCCGAGGTCGAGGGCGAATGGATCTGCCCCGAGTTTCGGAAGGCCTGAGGTCGAGGTCGCACGGTGACCGATCGGGTGCGCGTCGCAGCCGAAAGCCTCCGCGCACACGGGGCCGTCGTGCGCGTCGAGGGCGAGGGCGCCCATCACCTCGCGCGGGTGCTCAGGGTCAAGGTCGGCGCTGAATTCGAGCTCTTCGATGGCGAAGGCTGGGTGGCCCTCGGGGCGGTGCAGCGGGTCGACGGGGGCGGGGTGACCTTCGCGCTCGTCGAGGCGCCGCGCCAAGGGCCGTGCGCCGACAGGGCCGCGGTGACGTGGTGGCAGGGCTTTCCGAAGGGTGACAAGTGGGAGACGGTGATCCGCCAGGCGACCGAGCTCGGGGTCGCGCGGGTGGGGCCGGTCTTCACCGAGCGCGCGGTGGTGCAGCCGCGGGCCGAGCGCGCAGAGGCGCGGCTCGTGCGGTGGCAGCGCGTGGCCGAAGAGGCGGCGCGGCAGTGCGGTCGGGCTGACGTGCCTGAGGTGTTGGAGGCCTGCACGCTGGCGCAGGCGCTCGCGGGCCTCGGGGCGCAGGCTGCGGGCGCGCTGCGGGTGGTCTGCGCGCCGGGCGCGTCGCGCGCGCTCACCGAGGTCGTGTCGGGGGCCGCGGGGCCGCTCACGGTCTTGGTGGGGCCCGAGGGCGGTCTCAGCGAAGACGAGCTCGTGTGCTGTGAGGCCGCGGGTTTTGTGCGGGTCTCGCTCGGCCCGCGGGTCTGGCGCACCGAGACCGCCGCGCCGGCGGTGCTGGGCATCGTCTCGGCGCTGATGGGCGACCTGACGTTTCGCGCGGGCTGACCTGTTCAGCGTGGGCAAGGCGGGGTAGAGCTTCAAGGGTATGCGAAGCCGGGTGTTGCTTTGGCTGATGGCGGGGCTCCTGGGCGGGGCCTTGGCCGCGTGTTCAGACTCGGGGGCAGGCGACACCGACCTGCAAGAGGCCAGGGTGTGCCCCGAGCGGGTGACCCGCGACGCCCGCAACCAGCCCCGCAACGCGCTCGGGCAGATTCGGTACTGCTGGCCCGGCGAGGCGCGCTGTTATTGCGACAGCGACAACGACTGTTATGCCCAAGCGGGGTATCGGCCGTGTACGCCGAACACCAGCTCCGTCGACGCCGGGCGAGACGCGGGCGCACCCGTCGACACGGGCAACCGCATCGACACCGGCAACGGGCCCGTCGACACCGGCAACCGCGTCGATACGGGCAACGGGCCCGTCGACACCGGCAACCGCGTCGATGTGCCGGTCGCGCTCGATGCGGGCAACCCCGTGCGCGATGCGGGCTTCGACAGCGGCGCGGTGAGCCCCGACGCGGGGTGCGTGCGCGAGCCCACGACGCCCGATCGCAACGGTGACCCGCGAAACGCCGACGGCCACATTCGGTACTGCTGGCCGGGCGAGCTGCGGTGCTTCTGCGACCGCGACAACGATTGCTACGCCGAAGCGGGGTACGTCCCGATGTGCGGGGCCGCGCCCGATGCGGGGGCCCGCGACACGGGCAACGGGCCCGTCGACACGGGCAACCGCGTCGACACGGGCAACGGGCCCGTCGACACGGGCAACGGGCCCGTCGACACGGGCAACGGGCCCGTCGATGCGGGGGGCCCGCCGGGGGTCGACACCATCGCCTATTCGGGCAGCTTCGCGGTGCGAACGGGGCGCTTCACGGCCACGCTGACGGTGGCGGGGCTCAGCCGACAGGTGGTGCTCTATGTGCCCACGACGCGACCGACGAACCCCGCGCTGGTGCTCGCGTTTCACGGCACCAACGGCTCGGGTGACGTGATGCTCGATGAGTCAGGGGCGGTGACCCTGGCCAACAGCCAAGGGGTCATCGTCGCGGCGCCCACCTCGCGGTACATGAGCCGCGGCGACTGGGATCACGCCACCGAAGAGACCTACTGGGAGACCTACCCCAATGTGAGCCCCACGGCGAACGCCGACCTGATGCTCACCCGCGCCATCATCGCCGAGGCCCAACGTCGGTACAACGTCGACGCCGATCGGGTGTACGCCATCGGGCACTCGAACGGGGCCTTCTTTGCGACCCTCGCGGCGATGACCCTCAGCGACCGCATCGCGGCTTTCGCGAACTCGTCGGGCGGGCTCGTGCAGTGCAACACCACCCAGAGTTGCCGCTTCGAAGGCACGGGGTCGACCTGCGCGCAGCTCCGGGGCCAGAGCGGGTGGTGCAACTGCACCGGGGCCGAGAAGCCCGGGCCCATCGCGACGAGCGGGCGGCGGCCGCCGGGGTACTTCGCTCACGGCACCCAAGACCCGCTGGTGTCGGTGTATTACACCTGCGCCCTTGAGGCCCGCATGCAGAGCCTCGGGTACACCGTCAGCACGGTGCTCCGGAGCGGCGACGGGCACGTCTTGCCGAGCCGCTTCGCCACCGACGCGTGGGGCTTTCTCTCTCGGTATCGTCGGCAATAGGCCGCGGCGTCGGCCGAACAAAGCGGGCGAACCTTCGGCGCGTCGGCGGTACCGCGTTGACACTCTTCGGGGGCCTTTGCGATGGTACCGCCCCGCTGGCCAACGGGCCGTCGAACCCGCACCATGACCCAGCTCTCGTCTCTGCTCCTTCACGATCGGGTGGTGTCGGCTCACAAGCTCGACGAGGCCCACGAGCGTCTCGCGCAGATGGGGGGCGACCTCGCGACGTGCCTCCTCGAAGTGGGGGCCCTCGGTGAAGACACCCTCACGGCCTATCACGCCGCGAGCCTCGGGGTGGCGCCGTGCTCGCGGGCCGACCTCCTCGACGCAGACCTGAGCGCGCTGTCGAAGCTGGCGCGGGCGCAGGCCGAGCTCTTCGGCGCCGTGCCGCTGTTCTTCGACCCCGATGGGGTGCTTCAGGTCGCGGTCGCCGAGGCGCCCACCGAGGTGCTCCGCGATGCGCTGAGGGCGCTCTTCCGGCAGCCTATCGAGCTCGTCGCGGTGCTGCCCTTCAGGCTCCGCTGGGCGATGTGGCGTTACTATCAGAGCCCGCTCGACGCGCGCCTCGTGCGCTTGGGCGAGCAGCTCAGCACGACCCCGCCGGGCCCGCTGCCGCAGCTCGGGTCGTTGCATGCGATGACCGCCGCGGGGTCGCAGAGCGTGCGACCTGCCTCGCGGGCCCTCGCGGCGCTCCTCGACGACGAAGACGAAGACGACGAGCCTGAGCCCTTGCCCTCAGACCCGCCGCCGGTGCTCTTGGTGAACCCCCGGCCGAGCGTGCACGCGCGGGGCTCGCTCCCGCCGCCGGTGGCGCGCACGACGGGCTCGGTGGCGCCCCCTCGGCGGGTGTCGGCTGAGCCGCGGGCGAGCGAGCGGCCCCCCGAGGCGTGGCTCGATCCCGACCCCCACTCGCGCACGACGGCGATCCCCGAAGAGCCCGTGCCGCGGGTGCGCTCTGTGAAGCCTTCGGCCGAGCCGTCGCGGGTGTCGAACGCGCCGCAGCTCGGCCCGCCGGTGCGCCCGTCGGGGCAGTCAGACCCCGCGATGCGTGTGCCCGCCTCGGTGCACCCGCCGGTGGTGGCGCGCACGCCCCCGTCGACGCGGCCGCTGCCGCCGGTTCAGTCGGTGAAGGCCGCTGATCCGGCGAGCATTCCGGGCACCCGCGGCGCGCTGGCGCCGCCCTCGGTGCCGAAGTTTGACAGCGTGCCGGCGCCCGCGCCGAGCGGCCGCCCTGGGCCGCCCGCGGAGCCTCGCCAGGGCATCAGCCTCGAAGAGGCCGAGCTGCGCCTGTCGACGGCCCAAGACCGCGACGCGGTGGTGGCCGCGATGCTCGAGCATCTCATCACCGAGTATCAGTTCGCGGCGCTGTGGGTCTGGCGCGGTGATCGCCTTGAGGGCCTCGCGGTGCGCGGGCCAGAGACCCCCACCACCTCGATTCGTACCCACCAGATCGCGGTCGATGCGTGCCCGGGGCTCGGGGCCCTTCGCGACCTCGCGGGGGTCTCGTACCAGCCCATCGCCCACAGCGGGGCCGACGGGGTGCTGCGCGCGGCCTTGGGGCGCGAGGGGGTGCCCATGGCGGTGCTGGCCCCGGTCAAATTGCGCGGTCGTGCGGCGCTCTTGCTCTGGGCCGACCTCGGGTCGCGGCCCGCGGGGGCGCCCAACCTCGTCGAACTCGAGCGCTTCGTCGACCTCTGCGGCGCGGCCTTCGCGCGGCTCCTGGTGACGCGCAAGCAGGGCCCCAGCCTCGCGCCGGTGGCCCAAAGGGGCGACGGGCAGGGCTCGGGCCGCCCGGGGCCCTCGACGCCGCCTGCGGTGTCAGAGAGCGAGCGCCCTTGGCAGCCCTCACCCGAGCAGCGCATGGCGGCGTTGCGCGCGGCGGTGCTGGGGCAACCGGCGCCGCGGCGCAGCGTGCCCCCCGGGCCGGTGGCCACGGGTGATGGGTCGCGCACGCCCTCGGCGCGCAGCACGCCCTCGGCGCGCAGCACGCCCCGCCCGGCGACGCCGCGCCCGCGCACGCCGCGCCCGATCACCGGCGGGGCCGCGGGGCTCGCGGTGCCGGGGCCGGTCGGTCCGCGGGTGGGCACGCTCAGCGAGGCCGAGCGGCTCGTGGGCGAGGTGGCGCGCACGGGGATCCTCTCAGACGAGACCGCGGCGACGCTGGTCGCGATGGGCGATCGCGCCCTCGAAGCGGTGTTTCGGTACTTCCCCGGGGTGCACATGCCCCTCGGCGAGCAGGCCAGTCGCGGCCCCGCGGTCGAAGAGCTCGGGCCCATCCTGCGGCTCACGTTGCGCTTCCGTCAGGCCGCCGTGCCCTGGCTCCTGCGCGCCCTCGACAGCGCCGACGCCGATGTGCGGCTTTGTGCCATGGTGTGCCTCGGCGAGGTGCTCCACCCCGCGGCGATCGCGCGCCTGTCGACCCTGGTGCTTGACGCCGAGCCTGCGACCCGGGCCCTCGCGATCGAGGTGTTGAAGCCGTACCAGCGCTTCACCGAGTTTGAGTCGGTGCTGCGCACGCTGCGCACCCTCGTACGTGACACGCGCTCTCAGCCTGAGGCGCGCCGGGTGGCGGCAGCGAGCCTCGGCGAGTTTCGCGACGTGCCTTCGGTCGAGACCCTCATCGACGCGTTGGTCGACAACGACCCTGGCCTCGTCGAGGCGGCGCACCGGGCCTTGGTGCTCTTGACCCGGCAAGATCACGGCCCCGCGCCCGAGGGCTGGCGCCACTGGCACGAGCGCATGCGCGCGCGGCACCGGGTCGAGTGGCTCATCGAGGCGCTCTTGCACTCCGAGGCGGGGCTGCGCCACGACGCGAGCGAAGAGCTGAAGAAGGTCACGGGGCAGTTCTTTGGGTACTATTTCAACCTCCCGCGCAAAGAGCGCGAGCGGGCCCATCAGCGGTACCTTGAGTGGTGGCGTCGCGAGGGCGCGCTGCGATTCACTGGGCGCCCTGCGCCCTGAGTGAGCGCCCGCGGTGTTCCTCTGGTGCCTCTGGATCGTCGCCCTCGGCGCGCTCGGGTACGGGCTCGCGGGGCGGGCTTTGGCGACCCCCGAGGCGCCGACCCATCGCCGGGTGGCGGCCGCGATGGTGGCCTTTGTTGCGCTGCAACATGTTGCCTTCGAGGTGCTGAGCGCGCTCGGCCGCTTCGACCTCGTTGGGGGCTCGGTGATGCTCGCCGGGGCGGGCCTTGGGGCGGTGTGGATGCACAGCCAGCGGGTCGTGCGCGAGAGCCTGGCCCATGATGTCCTGGCGCTCGGCGACGCGGCGGCTTCGCTGAAGGGGCGGCCCGGGGCGTGGCTCGTCGGGGGCGCGGTGATCGGGGTGAGCGTCTACCGGCTCACCCGGGGCCTCGCGGTGCCACCCCTCGCGTGGGACGCCCTGACCTATCACCTCGCGCTCCCCGCCCGGTGGATCGTCGAGGGCGCAGACCGCCCCCATTGGGAGCCCGATCAGTGGGGCTATCTGAACTGGTTCCCGCGGGCCGGAGACGTCGTCTGGGCGTGGGCGATGCGATGGGCCACGAGCGACGCGCCGGTGGCGCCCGCGGCGATGCTGATCTGGTCGGGGGTGCTCGTCGGGGCGGCGAGCGCGGCCAGGAGCCTCGGCGCCACGCGGTCGCGGGCCCTCCTCGCGGGCGTGGTGGTGGCGTTCATCCCCGCGTGCGTGAACACCAGCACGAGCGCGTACACCGACCCCTTCGTGCTCGCGACGCTGCTCCTCGCGATCGCACCGGCCATGGGCGAGTCGGCCGCCGGGCTGGCCTTCGCGGGGTTGAGCCTCGGGCTCCACGGGTGCGCCAAACAGAGCGGCCTGCCGACCTTCGCCGTGGGCGCGGCGGTGTTCGCTTTGTTGCACTGCAACATCTACCGCCGACCGTTCGGGCGCACCCTCGCGGCCCTCATGCCCGGGGCGGCCTTGGTGCTCTGGCACACCGCGTGGCGCTGGCATCTCACCGGGAGCCCCACCTGGCCGCTCCCGCTCCGCCTCGGCGGCCGGGTCATCTTCGAGGGAAACCCCGAGCTCGCGGCCCTCTACGCGGGGCGCCTCTTGCCCCTCGACCCCGAGCGGGCCCGGCCCCTCTGGCTCGTCAGCGAGGTGCTCTCGGCCCGCCCCGATGAGCCCTTCGACCCGATGCGATGGGGCTTCTTCACGCCGGTCGCCTTGGGCCTCGGCGTCGCGGGCCTCTCGGCGCTCTGGCGCGAGCCCGCGCGGCGCCTCGTGGCGGTGGGCGTGCTGCTCTGCGCGGCGGTGCCCATGGTGGCCGTGATGAGCAGCGATTTCGCAGGGTTGCGTGCGATCTGGGCGCCCAACATGGCGCGGCTCGTGCTGGCCCTCCCGGCGGCGCTCTGGGTGCTCGGGGCCCGGGCCGAGGGGCGGGCTACGGGGTGGCTCCTGGGCCTCGCGGCGACGGTCGAGGTGTTGACCTCGCTGCCGACGGGGCGCGGGCCGAGGGTGACCGCGGCGGTGGCGGCGATGTGGCCCTTGGTGGTCGCGGGCTGCGCGGGGGTGGGCCTGGTGACGGTGCTCGGGTGGCGCCGCGGGCGCGCGCTCCGGGGCTTCGTGGTGGGCGTCGTCGGGGCCGCGGCGGTGCTCACGGTGCCCATCGAAGGCGTGCGACGGAGCTGGCGCCACCCGCTCTACCGCGACGCCTTCGAGCACCGGCTTGAGACCTATGAGCTCCACCCCAATGAAGAGACCTACGCCGACGCGGCCCCGCTTTGGGAGCGGGTCGACGACGGCCCTGGGCATCGCATCGCCCTCACCCTCGGGTGGGACGGCGTCGGCCACAACGGCTACCGATACCCCTTCTTCGGACGGCATTTTCAGAACACCGTGCTGTGGGTCGCGAACACCCGCTCGGGGGCGGTGATCGACGCCCGTGAAGCCGACCGGCTCGCCCGAGAGGCCGACTACGACGCCTGGCGCGGGCGGCTCGAAGCGCTGCGGGTCGAGTACGTCGCGGCGCTGCACCCGGCGCCCCTCGAACAACGCTGGATGGCTCAACACCCTGCGCATTTCGCACGAATCGCCGAGGCCGGCGGCGGTCGACATTCGTTGTACCGGGTGCTTCACCCGTAGGGGCGAGTCGGTGCTAGACTGCGCCGGGCTTCAATGCTGACTGACACTTCGGCCTCGACCGAGCACGACGAAGAAGAGATCGAAGACGACCCGTCGCGGGCCGTCGATCACTTCGGTCTGGTGGGGTTTGTCATCGAGGGCAAATACCGCGTCGACCGCGTGGTGGCCGAGGGGGGCTTCGCGGTGGTGTACGCGGGCACCCATCTGCGGCTCGAGAAGCCCATCGCGGTGAAGATCCTCAAGGCCATCGAGGGCCTCGCGCCCAAGGCGCAGGCCGAGTTCGTCGAGCGCTTCACCGCCGAGGCGCGCACCCTCGCGAGGCTGCACCACCCGTCGATCGTCGGGGTGATCGATTTCGGCGCCGTCGAGACCCACGACGGCGAGGTGGCCCCGTGGATGGTGCTCGAATGGGTCTCGGGCAACACCCTCGAACGCGATCTGCGCGCGCGGCGCGGGCGCGGGGGGCGGCGGCCGAGCGAGGCCCTGGCGCTCCTTCGGCCCGTGATCGAGGCCCTCGCGTCGGCGCACGATGAGGGCGTGGCCCACCGCGATCTCAAGCCCGCCAACGTGATGGTGGTGCACCATCGGCGGGGGCAGACGCTGAAGCTCCTCGATTTTGGCATCGCCAAGACCATGGGCGCGGGCGAACAAGCGGGCACCGGGGCGACCCGCACGTCGAGCGCGCTCCAGGCGTTTTCGCCGCGGTATGCGGCCCCCGAGCAGTTCAGCAACACCCGCACCGGCCCGTGGACCGACGTGCACGCCCTCGGGTTGATGCTGAGCGAGCTTCTCACCGACCGGCCGCCCTATGCGGGCACCACCCTGGCTGAGCGTCTCACCCAGTCGATGGCGTTCTTGCGCCCCACCCCGGGCCGCGTCGGCGTCGACGTCGGCCCGTGGGAGGATGTGCTCACCCGCGCCATGGCCCTCTCGCCGAGCGACCGTTACCCGCAGGCGGGGGCCTTGCTCGATGCGCTCGAAGAGAGCGTCGAGGCCGCCGATCGCGCGCGACAGAGCGACCCGCGCTCGCCGCCCAAGGCGCCGCGAGAGCCGGCCTCGCAGCGCCCCGAAGACACCACCCTCTCGGGGGCCGCGGTGTCGTCACAGATTCCGCAGCCGTCGACGTCGCGGCCCACGGCGGCGCCGCCTCGGGCCGTGGTGAGGGCCGGCGAGGCCGCGACGGTGGGCGCCCCCGCGCGTCGCAACCCGGTGCTCACGGTGGCCGTCTCAGCGGGCCTCGCGGCGGTGCTGGGCCTCGGCCTCATGGCCCGCCTTCGGCCGCGTCGAGGGCTCGAAATTGCTGCACCCGCACAGGTGACGCAACCGCCTGTTTCGCCGCCCTCGGTACAGGTTCAGGCGGCCGCAATTGCTGCACCCGCACATACGCCCACGCCGCGCGACGCGGACGCGGGGGCCGAAGCCGAGGCCGAGGCCGCGGCGGTGGCTGCGGGCGACGCGCTCGCGGCGGCGCTCGACGCGGGCGGCGCTGAGAACGAGGTCGCTCGGGGCGCGCGCCGGGTGCATCATCGACGACATCCGCGGTGAGTGACGCGACACGAAACGTGAGGGCCTTGGGCCTTGGGTTGGCGCTCTGCGCGCTCGGCACGGCGGCTCAGGCCGACCCCGACGGCGGCGCGGCGCCCGACGCGGGGCGCGATGCCGGGCTCGACGCTGCGGTGCGCGGGCCGGGCTTGACCGCCGACGGGGGCGCGCGCGACGCGGGCTCCGCCGAGGCCGGGCCGCCCGCCGAAGCGGGGGTGAGCGCGGAGGCCGAGGCGGGGGGCGACGAACCCGGTGACGAGCCGCCGCGGCCTGGCGCCTTCGACCCTACACGGGTCGCAGATTATAGCTTCGATGTGCGGCTCGACCCGGTCGCGCACACGGCGGTCGCGCGGGGCGTGATCACCTGGCGCAACACCTCGCGGGTGCCCGCCGACGACCTCTGGTTTCACCTCTACATGAACGGCTTTGAGAACGCCGACACGCTGTTCATGCAGAGCGCCCGGGGCACCCACTGGTACCCTACCCATACGCATTGGGGTGCCATCACGGTGCGGAGCCTGCGGTTGCACGAGGGCGGCGACGAGCTGGTGACGCGGCTCGGGTACGAGCCGAGCTTGCCAGGAGATCGCACGCAGATGCGCCTCCCGCTGCCGACGCCGGTGGCGCCGGGTGAGAGCGTCAGCCTCGATGTGAGCTTCGAGGTGAGGCTGCCCGAGCTCATCTCGCGCACGGGGTACCACGACCGTTTTCACATGGTGGCGCAGTGGTTCCCGAAGGTGGCGGTGCGCGAAGAAGACGGGCGTTGGGCGCGCTTCGGGTTTCACGCCTACTCTGAGTTCTACGCTGATTTCGGTCGCTACGACGTGCGGGTCACGGTGCCCGAGGGCTACCTCGTAGGCGGCACCGGCGGCGAGGTCGAGCCCGCGCAGTCGACCCGCGAGGGGCGGCGGTTTCACTTCGTTCAAGACCGCGTCCACGATTTCGCCTTCACCGCGTGGGATCAGTTCCGTGAGCTCCGCGGCGACGCGGGCGACGTGCGCCTTCGGGTGCTCTACGCGCCGGGCGATCACGCCCAGGCCGAGCGCGTGGTGAGCGTCTTGCGCGACGGCCTCCCGCGCTTCGCCCAGCGCTTCGGGGCCTATCCGTATGCGACCCTCACGGTGCTCTTGCCGCCCCCCGGCGCCCAAGAGGCCGGCGGCATGGAGTACCCCACCTTCATCACCACCGACGGCGCGTGGTGGCGGCCGCGTCGCGACCGGTACCTCGAATATGTGACCCTCCACGAGTTCGGGCACCAGTACTTTTACGGCCTCTTCGCGAGCAACGAGCACGATCACCCCTTCCTCGATGAGGGCTTCTGCGAGTACGCCACCGCGCGGGTGCTCGAAGACCTCTACGGCCCGGGCCGGAGCCTGTTCGATCTGCCGCTCTTGGGCCCTCCGATCGACGCGTGGGCGGGCGAGAGCTTCGAGTCGGCCTCGATCGCGCACCCGGTGCCGGTGACCACCGCGGCCGACGCCTTCCCTTCGTATGGTCGATACGGTCGGGTGGTGTACTCGCGCACGGCGACGGTGCTCCGCACGGCCGAGCTGAGCTACGGCCCGAACCGCTTCGGGTACGCGCTCCGGGTCTACGCCGACCGCGCGCGCTTTCGGCACCCGACCCCCGAGACCTTCTTCACCGCGATGTCTGACACCCTCGGCGAAGAGAGCGTGACCCGCTTCTTCGGCCCTGCGCTTCGTACGCCCTTCAGGGTCGACCTCGCGGTGACCGAGGCCGAGAGCCGACGCCTCGCGAACGGCCGCTTCGAAGGCCGCGCCGTGCTCGAAGCGAGCGGCGGGCCCACGCTCCCGGTCGAGGTGCGGGTGCGCCGCGAAGACGGGCACGAAGACCGCGTCGTGTGGGATCCTGCGGTCGAGCCCGTGAAGGTGCTGACCTATGCGGGCGGCGCGGCCCTCGCGTCGGTGAGCGTCGACCCCGAGGGGCGCTTCGCGCTCGACGCCAACCGGCTCAACAACGCCCGCCGCGCGGTGGGCCGCGGTGACGGCGCGTCGGGCGACACGAGCCCGCTCTTCGCGCGCTTCGCCTGGTGGATGGGCAACCTCTTGCGCGGAGTGGGGCCGTGATCGTCGCCCAAAGCCCGTCACGATGGTTCAGCACCGGCGGCCGCGGCGGGGGCGTGCTCGCGGCATGGTGCAGCGCACAAATTTTCGCCTGGCTGTGGGCCTGGGTGGGGCTCCGCACGTTGGGGGCTCCGCTCGAAACGCGGCCCGAAGGGGCGCTCGCGCTTCTCGGCGAGGGCGGGCGCCTCGCGATGGATTATGCTGCGCTGCAACAAAACACCCTGCGCTTGTACGGCGAAGCGACGGCGTTGATGGTGGCGGCGTGGTGGCTCGCGTGGCTCTTTCTGGGCGGAGCCTTCGCGGCGATGGGCACCGCGGCGGTGGCGCCGACGGTGCATCGCGCGGTGGTCGAGGCGGCGCGTCGCTTCAAGAGCCTGCTCGCCATCGAGCTTGTGACGGTGCTCGCGATGGGCCTCTCGGTGGGGCTCGGGTGGTACGGCTGGCGCTACCTCGACCGGGTCGACGCGGGGCTCGTCGACGCGCAGCGGGCCGACCTGCGGCACGGCGCGGTGGTGCTCGGCGCGGCGGTGCTCTTCGCGCTGGTGCGGTGCTGGCGCGACGTGGCCGTGGCCTTCGTGACCGGCGACGGGCGGCGGGCCCTTGAGGCCGCGGGCGACGCGCTCGGGGCCTTCGCGCGGCGACCCCATCGCACCCTCGGCGCGGGGCTCGGTTGGGCGCTCGCCGGGTGGGCGCCGACGGCGCTCTTGGGGCTCGCGACGGTGTTCACCGAGTGGCGCGCGGGCGCCGCGGTGGTGCTCTTGATGGCGGGTGTGCAGCAGCTCGCGAGCTGGTGGGGCTATCACTGCCGCATGAAGTGGTTCGTCTCGCTCGGTGAGCACGTCCTGCGCCGTCGCGGGTGAGAAGCGGGCGGCGGCGGGCGTTGTGGGGTGAAGGGCGCGGCGATGTCGTGCACACTCTGCGGCTGAAGCGATGATCGACGTCTTTGATCTGGCGCGGTACGGCCGCGGCCTGCCGCAACCTACGCCGGCGCAGCGACCCTTCGAGGAGGTGCTCGCGGGGCTCGCGCGGGTCTGCAACGAGTGGTTCCAAGACGCCTCGGGGCGCATCGCCGAGGCGCGTCAGGGGCCGCCCGAAGACCAGGCCATCATCGAGCGCGAGTGGGCCGAGTTTGAGCGGCGCGCGCGCGAGGCCATCAAGCGCTTCGCCGAGGCCGTCGAGCGGCAGCCCACCGCGGCCACCATGGGCAAGGTGAATGCGGGCAAGACGCTAATGCTCTCGCGGTGGTACGGCGACCTCGAAGAGCTGCGCGAGCTGCCGGTGGGCGACGCCGACACGACGGGCTGCCTCACGCGGCTCACCCGACGCGGCGGGGCGCGGCTCGACAACGCGGTGCGGGTGCGCACGCTCGACAACGAGGCGTTCGAAGATGAGCCCGCGGCGGCCGAAGATGCGGCCACGCTCGATGAGTTTCCGTCGAGCTTGTATGTGGCCTTCGAGCCCGGCAACCGTGACGAGTATGCGCGGGCGCTGCGGGTGTGCCGCTTCCCGCTCGCAGACGACGCGAACTATGAGCTCGAAGAGAGCCGCCGCGGCGAGTATCGCGTGGTGCGGCTCCAGACCGGCGAGCTGCGCCTGCGCTCGTTGCAGCTGCGGGCCTGCGAGCTCACGCTGCGGGTGCGGCCGACGCCCGAGAGCCGCGCGGCGCGCATCTTCGAGGTGCTCGACCTCGTCGATTGCCCCGGGGCCGACCCCCAGATCGAGACCGACTCGTCGCGGCACCTCAAGGCCGTGAAGAATCACCTGGTGTTCCAACAGGCCATCCGAGAGCTCGATCTCTTGCTCTTGGTCTGCTCGTCGCAAGCCAGCGCCATTCGGCCCGGGTACCAGCTCTTGCACGGGCCCTGGCGGCAGTGGGTCTCGCGCTGCGAAGGGCGCATGCGCGGCCGCGTGGTGCTCGCGCTCACCTACGCCGGAGAGGCCCTGCGCCAGTGCGCCGAGCGCTTCAAAGAGCTCTCGCGCCCCGAGAGCGAGCGGCAGCTGAACACGTTGCAGTCGCTCCCGCAGTCGGTGTTCGGGTCGGTGATTCAGCCCCTCAGGGGCTCGCTTGAGGCGCCCTACACCGGGGCGCTTGAGCCCAACGACCTCTCGGCCTGGCCGCCCTTCGTGCTCATCGAGAATCGCCACGTCGACCCCTCGCTGGAGGTGCCCGCGGCCGAGGTGCCCGCGGCCCGGGCGGCCATCGTGGCGGCCCTCGACGAGAACGAAATGCCCGCCGAGGCGCCCTTCGCGTGGCGGGTGTTGCACTTCTTCGCGCGCAGCTGGGTCGATGATGTGGCCAGGGTGCGGGCCGCCGAGCCCGCCCTGCGGCGGCGCTTCCTCGAATGGATGGTCGACGTCTCGCTCGCGGTGGCGAACCCCGAAGACCGCGGGCACGAGACGCTCACGCGGTTGATGCTGCACCTCGCGCACAGGGGTGAGCTGCGCCGCGCGAAGTGCGTCGAACTGGTCGATCTGGCCGCAGGGGCGACCGCGGCGATGCGCGATTTGCACGAGCGGCTCGTGCGAGAGCCGAGGGCCGACCGCGCAGCCCTCGACGCGATGGACGCGCTGGTGACCCAGCTCCGCGCCTCGCTGCCGCGGCAGGGGGTGGCCATCGCCTTCCCGGCGCAGCTCAGGGCCTTCGCGCTGCGGCCCCACCAGAGCCCCGCACCCACCTGGGACACCCTCGTCTCGGAGTGTCTTCGCGCGGCCTGCGAGACCGTCAAGCTCGCCTCGCGGAGCCCCGAACTCGTGGCCCAGCTTCGCCCGGTGCTCGAACGGATGCTCGACGCCGATGGGCCCACCCGGCGGCTCCGTCACGACGAGGAGCGCTTCCTCGCCGACGAGCCTTCGATCGTGGTGCATTGCGCGCACTTCCTCCTCGCGCGGCTGGGCGCGGCCCTCGACTGGCTCATGCACGCGAGTGACGCCGAGCGCGAAGAGTACGCCGCGCGCACCCTCGGCATCGACGCGCGCAAGACCGAGGCGTACCGCAGGCTGCGGCGCGGCATCGGCGAGCTCGCGCTCCCTGATGCGCTCGACACTTTGATGAACGAAGCCCGAATTCGCCTCGACACCCTCCTCCAAGAGCTCGCGGCGCCGCCGGTCGACGAGGTCGCGCATGTTGATTGAGAACGGAGTCTTGCGGGTGCGCGCGGGGCTCAACCCCGTGCTGATCACGGTGCCGCTCGGGGCCACGGCGCGTCGCAAGCTCTTCGCCCGCGCCGGCGATCTCGAGCGCTTCGCGCTCTACGCCAAGACCTACCCCACCGAGGTGGCCGAGAAGGCCTGGCTGCGGCGCGACGTCGACGCCCTCGCGTGGCTCTCGGCCACCGAGCTGGCCCACGCCGTCGGCCGCACCGACGCGAAGGGCGCGAGCACCGTTTCGGCCCACGATCGCGCCGGGCTGAAGCACCTCTACCTCGCGTTCAGGTTGTTCAAGAACCCGGCCAACTTCGAGGTCACGATGACCCTGGCGTGGCTGCCGCCGAGGCCCGGCGCGGCGCTGGTGATCGGCACCGCGGGCGCCGCCGAACGCAGGGTGCGACACCTCGCCCAGCGCGCCGAGGTGGCCGAGACCCTCGTCATTGACCCCCATCGGTTTGTGATCACCGAGCACAAATACGACAACGACACCCCGCCGTGGGACAACGTCCTCGGGGCCTCGTCGGCGCGGCTCGGGCTCGTGCCGGCGCCCGATGCGCCCTTGGTGATTCTCGCCGAGAAGCCCCCGCGACGGAGCGGCGAGACCGGCACCACCGTCGCCATTGATTTTGGCACCCACGAGACAAGCATCGTGACCCAGCGCGAAGGGCAGCGCGACATGAGCGTCGCCGGGCCCCTCGCGCCCTGGTCGTTTCATGTGCTCGCGGTGAGCCTCCACGGCGCCCAATGGCACGCCGAGCTCGTAGGCCCGCCCCGCGCGTTCGAAGAGCGCACCACCGTGGGCAACCTGGTGATGCCCGCCCCCATCGTCGAGCGGTGGAGCGTGCTGGCGCGCCGCGAGGCCACCCAACGGCGCGGCGCCGAGGCGGGCATCCCGAGCGCGCTCATCCCCCGGGGGGCGCACCCGCCGGGCATCCAAGGGCACCCCTTCGAGATGCTCACCGACCAGCTCATCGGGCATCGCGCGCTCAGCCTCATCGCGCGGAGCATCGAGCGCGGTGATGAGCCCGCGCCGAACCCCGACGCCGACGTCGCCCTGGTGGCGCCCGAGGGCGATGCGCGGGAGCGGCCCCGCGAGGTCTTCGTCGAGGTCGACGCGCTCGAGCCCGCGCCGAAATTGCAGCTCGGGCGAAATCCCCGGCACGCGATGGAATTCCTCGACGGTCTCTTCGACGAGCTCGCGGCCCGAGAGATCGTGCGGGGCGGCGACAGCGCCCTCGGCGGCGTCGGGCCCATCTTGCTCTCGTACCCCGTGGCCTTCCTCGCGCAAGACCGCGAGACACTCCAACGGGTGGCCCGCGAAGCCCTCGCAGAGAGCGCCCTTCTGGGCCTCTGCGGCGACACGCCGGACCCGCCCATGACCTTCCTCGACGAGGCCACCGCGGCCACCCTCGGGGTGCTCTACCACCGCTTCGGCGCGCTCTCCCTCGACCGCCTCCTCGACGCCTTCGCGCCCATGGGCTTTGACGAGACCCGCGGCGACCCGCGGAGCGTGCGCATCCTCACCTTCGACTGCGGCGGCGGCACCACCGACCTCGTGCTGTTGCGCCTGCACGAAGACGGCCCTCGCATCGTCTCTGAGATCGAAGACTTCTACGGTCTGCCCTTCGCGGGGGTCGAGATCACCCGCCGCCTCGGCCGCGAACTCAAGCGCCGGCTGCGGGCCACCCTGCCCAAAGACCAGGCCGACAAGCTCCGCACGCGCTTCGCGGTCGAAGACGGGCCGCGCACCGAGAGCGACCGCTTGCGGCAAAAGCGCACCCTCGGGTTCTACTATTTCTGCGAGTCGCTGAAGTTCGCCCTCGCCGCGGCGACGCCCCTCGAAGAGCCCGCCCTGCGCGACGCGTTGCGCTCGCGGGCTCAGCAGTTCTTGCCCGAGTTCGAGCTCACCAAGGTGCTCGCCGCGCTGCCCTCGCGGGCCTGGCTCGAAGAGTGCGTCGCGACGGTGCTCGCGCCGGCCCTCGAGACCGCCGAGCGATGGCTCTCGCGGGCCGACGCGCCCGTGCAGATGGTGCTCGCGAGCGGCAGGTCGTCGCAGCTGCCGGGCATCCAAGATCGGCTGCGGGCGGCCTGCGCGAAGGCCCCGCGACCCGTGCGGGCCCAGCACTTTCTCACCCCCCGCGAGCTCGCCGGGAGCGAGCAAGGCTTCGGCATCCTCGACCTCCACGCGGCCCAACGCGGCACCGCGCGGCCCGACCTCTCGAAGCTCGGCGTCGCCATCGGGCTCGCCCACGGCTACGTGCTCACCACCAAGACCGGCGAAGGCCGACGCCTGGTGGTCAAGCCCGTCGATGAACACAAGCGGAGCCGCTACGTCGGCGTCTTGCGCCAAGAGGGGCGCGGCGTTCAGTTCGTGATGCCCGACGAGCGCCTCGTGGTGCGCGGCGACGGCAAGGCCGTCGACCCCGAGCGCATCGTCTGGATCGACGAACAACCCTTCGCGGCCCGCGCCGTCCTGGGGCAAAACTTTCGCGGCCCGCGCCCGGTCGGTGACGGCGGCGCGACCCAAGGGGCCGTCGACCCGCCCATCCCCTTCGCCCAGGTGCGCTTCAGCCCGACCTCGATCATCGAGCGCGAGCGCCTCGGCATCGACCGGGTGATGATGGGCTTCGTGCAGCGCACCGCCAGCGACGTCGTGCTCGCGGGGCTGCGCGTCGAGAAGAACGGCGAGGTGCACGAGAGCCTCGCGGCCCCCGATGAGACCGTGGCCTCGCTCACCGCGGCCGGGCTCACCGCGCACTTCGAAGCCCAAAGGCTCGAGTTCGACTTCCGACGCAACGGGGTCATCGACCCCGAAGAGATCGACCGCGAGTGAGGCCCGAGGTGCGATGCGCTGGCTCTCTGGGCTCTTCAGTTGGATGCGCCGGTTGCGGTGGGTCGCCCGGCGCCCGCGGGCGCTCGGCGCGCCGCTCGATGTTCACAGTGTCAACATTCTCTTGCCGCGCCCCGAGGCCATGATGAACGACGCTCCGAGCGAGCTGTGGCTCCAGCATTTACGGGCCGAGCTGCCCTTCGCGCCGTCGGGCTTCGCCGAGGTGCAGCCGCCGGCGAACGTGCGCGAGCTCACCGAGCGGCTCGGCGAGGCCTTCGACGCGCTCGGTCTCGCGGTGGCGCGGGCGTGTCAGGGTGCGGCCCTCGAAGACGGCGCCGAGCCCGATTGGTTTGTGGTGCTCGCCGACCGGGTGTTGCCCCTCGCCGCGTGGATGATGGGCGTCGGGGCCCCGTCGGCGGCTGAGATGCCCGAGGGCTTGCGCGAGTTCGCCGAGCGCGCGCGGCGGGTGCCGGGGGTGGGGCAGGCGCTGCGGCTCCTCGGCGATTTGCAGAAGCAGCTTGAGCAGGCGTTTGTGCAGAATGAGCGGCTCCGCAAGCAGATCGTCGAGGCTCAGGCGGGGTACTTCTTGCTGCTCAAGGTGCAGGTCGAGTCGCGCCTCGCGCCGCTCGCGGGCGAGGGCGGCGCGGTGTCGGTGCGCTTTGACTTCCCTGCGGCGGGGCAGCGGGTGGCCGAGCTCGTGCCGCCGCCGGCGCCCGGGAGCCCCACCTCGGGGGTGGTGGGCCGTGTGCTCGTGCCCGCGCTGACGGTGAGCCTCCAGCGCGGCGAGGCGCCTCCCGAGGTGTACCGCCGCGGCGCCCACCTGCGGGCCCGCTAGCGGCCCCCAGGGTCGTGCGGGGCGGGGCGCGCGATGCCCGCCGGGGCCTCGGGGCTGGTGAGCTTCAGGCCGACGATCGAGACCACCAGGAGGCCGAGGAAGAGGGCCCTCGGGCCCGAGAGCGGCTCGCCCAAGACCAGCACGCCCAACACCGCGGCGCCGAGCGCGCCGATGCCCACCCAGACCGCGTAGGCGGTGCCGATGGGGAGCGCGCGGGTGGCAGCCGCGAGGAGCCACATGCTGAGGGCCATGGCGGCCAGCGTCGCCGCGCTCGCGAGAGGCCGCGAGAAGCCTTCAGATTTCTTGAGCCCGATGGCCCAACACACTTCGAGCAAGCCCGCCAACACGAGAAGCAACCAAGGACGCGACATGGCACCGTTGTCTCGCGTCGTCTTTGCAGGGCCCCGGTACGACGCGCCTCGTCGGGTGACACGCCGCTGTGTCGGAGGGTGATGTAGTCGCAAGCGCGGCGCGCCGCAAGGTGCGGTCTGAGGGGCTTGACTCTCGCGTCATCGAGATCATCCTCGCGGCGCGATGGCCCTGACGCTCTACCGTGACTCGTTCTGGATCAGCCCCTACGTCTATTCGGTCTATGTCGCCCTGCGCGAGAAGAACCTCGATTTCGAGACCGTGCCGGTGGCCCTCGAGCGCGGCGCGCAGCGCGAGCCGGGGTACGCGCGCGAGACCATCACCGGGCGCGTGCCTGCCCTCGCCCACGATGGCTTCGTCTTGGCCGAGTCGAGCGCCATCGTCGAGTACCTCGACACGGTGTACAGCGCCGTGCCGGTGCTCCCCGATGGGCGACACGCGATGGCCCGGGCGCGCCAGGTGATGGCGTGGATCCGCAGCGACGACACCCTCGCGATCCGCCAGCAGCGCCCCACGACGACGATGTTCTACGCGCCCGCCGCGGCGCCCCTCGACGCGGCCGGTGCGGCCTGCGCGGCGAAGATCATCGCGGTGGCCGAGCGCCTCGTCGAAGGGCGCGACGCGTTCTTGTTCGGCGAGCGCTTCACGGTGGTCGACGCCGACCTCGGCTTCCTCCTCATGCGTCTCGTGCTGAACGGCGACCCCGTGCCCGAGGCGGTCGCGCGCTACGCCCGGCGGGTCTGGGCGCGGCCCTCGGTGCGCGATTTCGTCGCGCGCGAGCGCGCCCCGTACGTCGCCTACTGAGCCCTCATTGCGCGTCGAGTCGCACCGCGTCGAGGCCCATGGCGTCGCTGTGGCTGGTGAGCGTGTCGCTCACCATGCGGAGGCGCACGCCGGGTTCGAGCATCGCCCCGGGCACCGCGACCTCGAAGGTGTGCCACGCGGTGCAGCCCGTCGACTGAAGCCCCGGGCGACAGGTCACGTTCTCGGTGAAGCTCATCGAGGGGTAGAGGTCGATCACCCGCTGCCAGGGCGTGCCCGCGCTGCGCAGCTCTAGCCAGGCGCGGTCGAGCTCGCCGCGCTCCATCGAGAAGGCGATGGCGTCGACACGAAAGCGCGCCTCGGCGCAGCCCGAGAGGTCGAACGCGGGGGTGCTCATGGTGAGCAGGGCGCGACCCGAGACGGCGTTGTTCAGCGCGATCGCCCAGCGCCGCGAGCCCGCCGCCCCGAAGCCCTCGTCGTCGGTGTTGAGCCGCACCAGGCCCCGCGCGCTGGTGCCCTCGGCGTCCCACCCCAGGGGCAGCGCTGCGCCCGCGGCGAGGGCGTCGAAATGCTCGCTGTAGCCGGTAAAATTCGCGCAGTGCGAGTGCGGCACGTCGTCGGCGAGGCCCGCGTCGACGGAGGCCGATTCGGGCACCCCGAAGGCGTACACCCGGTCGGCGCCGACGTAGACCGTGTCGTGGGCGACGATGGGCTCGTTGTACTTGCCGCCGACCCCGAAGAGCCCCGGCGGAGAGGCCCAGAGGAGCGCCATGCTCTCACCATCGAAGGCCCGCAGCACCGGCCCCGGCACCGTCGTGCCGTCGTCGCGCACGAGGGGCGCCGAGCGGGGCAGGGCGGCGTCGAGCACCCACACCACGGGCCCGTGCGACCCATGCGCCGAGACGATGGGTGAGCCCGGATTGATCAACACCGTTTCTGGATTCTGGCCTGACCGTTCGAGCGCGGCGCGGCCGTTCTCGGGGGCGTTGAGGGCGAGCCGCACGAGGCTCGGCGCCCGGGGCGTGGGGTCGCTCGCGGGCGCCCGCGCAGCGCCCGTGACGTAGAGAAACTCGCGCCCCGCGTCGTCGCGAAAGTACGCGGGGGTGCTGCGCATCCGGGCGTGGTCGACCTGGGCGTTGTCGTCGGTGTACTCGCCGAAGACCACCAAGGGCCCCGGGGCGCCGTAGGCGGGCTGAACCGCGCTCGAAAAGAGCGAGCGGTCTTGGGCCGCGTCGCGCCGCGCGGTGAGGCACCCGGGGCGCTGCGTGGGCGGGCGCTCGGCGGCCATCAGGGCGGCGCGGTCGACGAGGTACACCACGCCCTGCTTGCCCCCGAAGACGGCGAGCGAGGGGGTGCTCCCGCGGCCCGTCGACGCCGCCGGGAGGAGGCTCACCCCGGCCCCGCCGAGGTCGATGTTGTGGGCGTCGAGGAGGCAGTAGTTGAAGGGCGTGTAGGCCCCCCGGAGCCCGAGCTGAGGGTCAAACGCGAGGAGCGAATTGCCCCACACGCCAGGGCTCTCAAGGCTGTCGGCGGGGCTGTTTCCGGTGGTGATGAGCACCGTGCCGTCGGGCGCCACGGCGGGCCCGTTCGACGACCACATGCCCGCGTTGCTGGTGGCCTGGGTCGAGGGGGCTCCGGCGAAGGCGCGGGCGATCGCGGCGCGGGCGGTGTCGACGGCCACGAGCCACCCCGGGCCCGCCCAGGCGTAGGTGCCGAAGGCGATGTAGAGTCGGCTGTGATCGGGCGAGAGGGCGAGGGCGCCGCGCTGCGACATCTCGGGCGCCGAGGCGAAGCGCGCGGGCCCGTTGGCGGTGACCCCCGCGAGGGTCTCGGGGGTGATGGCGAGGGGCCAGCCGGGCTTGACGCGGCCGGTCTCGAGGTCGATGGCTGAGACGAGCCATCCGCGGGCGGCGTCCATCGCAGAGACGTAGAGGGTCGCGCCGCGGGCGTCGCGGGCGATGACGGGGGTCGAGAGCACGCCCATGGGCACGCCGCCGTCGCTGCGGGTGATGCCCGGGGTGGCCACTTGGGTGCGCCACAGGATCGTGCCCGGCGCGAGGGTCGCGCGCCCGCACTGACGCCAGCCCGCGTAGATGGCGTACACCCACCCGTTGCTCGTCGCGGCGATCACCGCGCCGACGGTGCGCCCCGCGAAGGGCCCCGCGCTCAGCCTGAGGTCGTCGACATAGAGCGGCGAGGCGTAGAGCTGCGCGGCGTAGCTCCGCCCGTTGATCTCGGCGCGATCGAGCGGGTCGGTGCGCCAACGGAGGGCGAGCCCGCGCGCCGCGATGGCCTCGGCCGAGAGCGCATGACTCGCGGCGAAGAGGCCCGTTCGACCGGGGTCGCCGTGCATCGTGAGCACCGACTCGGCGGCGCTCAGCGAACACCCCGCGTCGGGGCCGAGGTCGCGCGCCGCGACGTCGTGCGCGCCCGCATCGGTAGGCGCCTGAGACGACGAACACCCGAGCACCGCGAGCCCCCAAGCCAAGCCTCTCCATCGCATCGGTGCGACCATGCCTCCGCATGGCGGGGCGCACAAGTGACGCGACCCCGCGCCGCGCGCTCGCGCTGCTTTGACAAAGCGCCGACGGCTATGGTGCCCTCGCACGGCGCCATGAGCATCACCCTGTATTTTACGCCGCGGTCGTCGTCGACGATGGTTCACTGGGCCCTCGAAGAGTTGGGGCTCCCCTACGAGCGGCATCGCATCGATCTCGCGGCGGGCGAGCAGAAGCGCCCCGATTTTCTTGCGCTCAACCCGAACGGCAAGGTGCCCGCTCTGGTCGTCGACGGCGTGGCCATGTTCGAGTCGCTGGCCATGCTGCACTACCTCGGCGAACGCTTCGGCGTGGCCCGCAACCTCTGGCCCGAACACGCGAGCCCCGACTACCCCGTGGCCCTCTCGTGGTCTGTGTGGAGCGCCGTCACCCTCTCGCCCGCGATCTTTCGCGCGGCCCAAGAGCCCGAAGCGCGCCCCGAGCTCGGGCGCCTCTTGGCCATGCTCGACGCACACCTCGCCGACCGGCCGTGGGCCGCCGCGGGGCGCTTCACCCTGGTCGACATCGCCCTCTCGTCGAAGCTCTCGGTCGCCCAGCACTTCAAGCTCGTCGACGAGGCCGCGTACCCCAACCTCGCGCCCTGGCTCGCACGCTGCCTTGAGCGCCCCGATCGCGCCACCGCCGTGAAAGAGTGACATTCTTTGTCACGGTGTAAAGGTGACGCCGCGCGCGACTTCGGCTAAGGCGATGCGACGCCCCGATGACCCGATACGCCCTCGTCTTTGCGCTCCTCACGGCCTCGTGCAGCATTGATTTTGACGGCTTTCTCCGCAACGACCTCGACGCGGGCGAGGGGCCGCGCGACGCCGGGCAGCCTCCGACCGACCTCGGCAACGCACCCACCGACACGGGCAACGCGCCCACCGACACGGGCAACGTGCCCACCGACACGGGCAACGTGCCCACCGACACGGGCAACGCGCCCACCGACACGGGCAACGCGCCTACCGACACGGGCGTCGTGGTGCCGACGCGCTGCGCCGCCCCGTACCTGGTGGTGCTCGCGCACAACCTCGACAACGGGCGGGCCGAGCTCCTGCGATGGAGCTACGCCGCCGGGCAGTCGGGCCCGTGCGCGAACCTGCCGATCGACGTCTCGCACCCGATCGCGATGGGGCTCGCGTTCGACAACCTCGATCAGGTGACCGGGCCGCAGCTCATCGTCGCCAACGCGAACGCCGTGTATCAGCTGAATGTTGAAGACGGCAGCCTGCGCAACATGGTCAGCGCCGAGGGCACGCCGCGGTCGATCTTTGACCTGGTGTCAAACGGGAGCGGCACCTTCGCGGTGAGCTATTCGTTCACCGGAGACACCGGCAATCCCGGGCAAGTGGGCCTCGTTCGGGTCTTCAATCACCGTCAAAATCTAAGGCTCGAACAGACCTGGATGCGGGGCTCGACCTTCGGTCAAAACGTGGTCTCGATGACGGCCTTTCCGGGCAATCAGGGGCAGTATCTGACGCTGCGTTCGCCCATGTCGAACAACACCTACTCGGCCTTCGTGACCTCGCCGTTCAGCGGCGCCCACAGCTTGAACTCGACGGCCATCATCGCCGATCGCAACTTCGCGCGGTCGATGTACGCCTACCGCACCGCCGACCGGATCGGGCACTACGCGATGGCCCTCGGGGCCGACGGGATGACCCCCTACGTCTCGCTCCACACGGCCTCGGGGGTGTCATCGTCGACGGTGACCAACGCGTATCTGACCACCCTGCGGTGCAGCGGGCTGGTGTGTCCGAAGGTGACCCGCGCGGCCGCAGCGCCCGACGACCCCGGCGCCGGGGCCGCGATCTGCGAGGAGTCGCTGACCCAGTACCGCGTCGTTCGTTTCGGCGGCGCGAGCAGCGGCTGCGCGATGCTCGACACGGCGCAGATGCCGGGTCGCTGGCGCCTCGAAGACCTGGTGATGGTGCCGCGCTAGCGCGCCGAGGCGCCGTCGCGGGCGTGCTCGCGGCGCCAGAGAAAGAGCGACAACCCGAAGGCCACGGCGACGAAGGTGTTGCAGAGCACGTACACCCAAAGGTGGCGCATCCCGCGCTGCCGGCCCTCGTACAGAATGAAGACGTTGGCGAGGAAGTAGAGCACCGTCACGTCGACGCTGAGCGTCGCGGCGGGGGCGTTGGCGTACGCGAGGGCCCGGAAGTTGGCGAGGCTCGCGCCCGGGCTCAGCCAGTAGGGCCCGGCGTAGTAGAGCGCCGTCGCGAGGCCGAGGGCGGCGAAGACGAGGTACATCCGTGAGAGAGTTTTCATGGGCCTCCGTGGGTCGCCCGAGGGTAGCGGCGAAGGCGGCGCTTCGGGGCCTTCGGACGCGGGGCGCGGTGACCGCTGACAGGCCCGTGTTCGCTTGATGCCCGTCATGGGCGCGGGTAAGGGCGCGCGGTGAAGATCGCGAAGCTTTGGGCGCGCGGCTACCGGAGCCTCCGTGATGTTGAGCTCGACCCGTTGGGGGCCTTCAACGTCTTTTACGGGCCGAACGGGAGCGGCAAGAGCAACCTGCTTCGGGCCATCGAGACGCTCCTCAGGGCCGCAGCGCTTTGGGCGGGGTACGAGCGACCCGGTGACACGCGCTTCGCATCGGCGCTCATGCGCGGACGGGTGCTCCACGCCGATGACCGTCACCGTCACGCAGGGGCCCCGACGCTGCGTACGGTGCTCGGGCTTGAAGCCGTCGCCGAAGACGACCCGATCGAGCTTCAGCTCGCCGTGGGTCGTAGGGTGTTCCGCCGCGTTCGGCTTGAACTGACGATTGATTGGAGCGGCCCCCACGCCTTCGCGGCGGCCCTCGAAGCAACCCTCGACGGCCTCGCGTGGGCGCAGGTCGAGTCGGATGCGAGCGCGAACGAGCTCCGCGCGATGTTGGCCCGCCTGGTGGCCTCGTTGTTTTGGATGGTGGGCGCCGACCGCACGCTCCGAGATGAGCGCCTCGCGTTGGACCCGCCCGAGGGCTCCCTCGCCAACGCTGAAGGCCTTGAGCCCGCGTCGAGCGTCATCGCAGCGCTGCGCGAGGGCAAGCTCCAGACGGCGATCTTTCACGCGAAGAATGAGCTCGACGCCGCGATGCGCAGCCGCTTCGAGCTGCTCCGCGTCTTGATCGCGTCGACCCTCGGTCTGCCGCCGCTCGATGTGGGGCGCGACCCTCGAACGGGGCTCATCGACCTCAGACAAGCGCTCGGCGCCTCGGCCGAGTATCGTGACATTTCGATGCGAAGCGCGGGCCTCGGGGTCGAGCAGCTCGTCGCCATCGTCGCGTCGATCGTCTTCGCGCAGTGCAGCGTGGTCGCGGTCGAAGAGCCCGAGGCGCACCTCCACGCGCCGACCACCGGGAGGAGCCTCCGCGCGCTCCTGAAGGCGCTCGTCGAACCCGCGGGTACCGAGCCGAAGCTCGTGCGTCAGCTCTTCATCACGACCCACTCGAATCTCTTCGACCTCGACCCCGCGGGGTACTGGGATGTCAGCCTCGAAGACGGCGCGACCCGCGTCGTGCGGCGCCCGCTCCACGAGATCTACCGCGACCATCTCGATGAGCCCGGCCCCGCGAAGCTGCTCTTGATGCACGCGTTGAAGCAGTTCGGTGAAGAGGTCGTGTTTCGCGCGGTCGACGGCGCGGCCATCGGCACCCAAGAGATGCTGCGGCGGCTCGACGACGATGACCCCGTGGCCCTTGAGTTTGTGCGTGACATGCACGCCGCGGCGCTCGCTTCGCTGCGGCTCAAGGCCGGTCATGAAGAGAAGACCGCATGAAGGTCGTTCTCTTCGACGCCGATGCGGAGGGCGACGGGGCCCTCGAAAACAGTCATTGGGTGGCCGAACAGACCGCCGTGGCGCTTGCGCCCCAGGCCGTTGAGACGGGTGATCCGCGGCGCGGCACAACACCCACGCCGAGACCTTGCCGGGCAGCGCGGGCCTCGGTCTCTTCGCGCTGGTGAGGCTCTTCGACAGTCTCGAATTCGAAGGCACCGAGGTCGTCGACTGACCCGCTGGGCCGCCGCAGGGCGCCCCGTCGCCGCGGTCACGCCGACGCGCGCGTGGCGGCCTACGACGGCGCGCAGGCGCCAAAACTGAATCGCCATTCAGCGCGTGAGACCCCCTTGCCGTTGGGGCGCTGAGGGCGCAAGACTCCGGGCCCCGCAATACGGGTGGGGTGGCGCCGTGCGCCGTCTCTCGCTTGCGTTTGAAGGAGTGTTTGAATGAACCGACCGATCCGACGGGTAGCCGTGCTCGGCGCGGGTGTGATGGGGGCAGGCATCGCCGCTCATCTCGCCAACGCGGGTGTCGAGGTCCTTCTCCTCGACATCGTCCCTCCGAACCTCACTGAGGCTGAGAAGGCCGATCCGGCCGCGCGCAATCGCTTCTCGCAAGGCGGTTACGACAAGCTTCTCAAGAGCCGCCCTGCGGCGTACTCGCACCCCTCGCGGGCGCTGCTGGTCTCGGTGGGCAACTTCGACGACGACCTCGGCAAGGTGCGCGACGTCGACCTCATCATCGAGGCCGTGGTCGAGAACCTTGAGATCAAGCAGAAGCTCTTCGCCCGGCTCGAAGCCCAGATCGGCGAGCACACCCTGGTGGCGTCGAACACCTCGGGGCTGCGCATCGCCGCGATGCTCGAAGGCCGCAGCGAGAGCTTCAAGAAGCGCTTCATGGTGATCCATTTCTTCAACCCGCCGCGGTACATGAAGCTCCTCGAGCTGGTGCCCGGGGTTGAGACCGACCCGGTGGCCTTCGCGCGGGTGCGGGCCTTCGGCCAAGACGTGCTCGGCAAGGGCATCGTGGTGGCCAAAGACACCACCAACTTCATCGGCAACCGCATCGGCGCGCACGCCATGATGGCCGCGATCCACCAGATGCTCGCGAGCGGCCTCACCCCCGAAGACGTCGACAGCATCGTGGGTACGCCCATGGGGCGGCCCAAGAGCGCGGCGTTCCGCACCGCTGACATGGTGGGCCTCGACACCTTCGCCCACGTCGCCGACAACTGCTTCAAGGCCCTCACGAGCGACGAAGACCGCGGCGTCTTCGAGGTGCCCGCGTACATCCGTACGATGATTGAAAAGAAGCAGCTCGGCGACAAGACCAAGGGCGGCTTCTACAAGAAGGCAGGCGAGGGGGTGCTCACCCTCGACCCCGCCACGGGCGATTACCGCGAGAAGAAGACCACCAAAGAGGTGGCGAGCTTCATCAAGTCGTTGCGCGGGGTCGAAGACCTCGGCGAGCGGCTCCGGGCCCTCGTCGCAGACACCGGCCCCGCAGGCCAATTCGCGTGGAAGGTGCTGGCCCGCGGGCTCTCGTACTCGGCGCGCCGCATCGGTGAAATCAGCGACGACGTCGCCGCCATCGATGACGCCATGCGCTGGGGCTACAACTGGGAGCTCGGCCCCTTCGAGACGTGGGACGCCCTCGGCTTCGCCGCCACCGTCGACCGGATGCTCGCCGACGGCGTGAGCCTCCCGGCGGGGGTGGTGGCGATGCGCGAGAAGGGCGTCGCGCGGTGGTACCGCGAAGACGGCGCCGTCTACGACGTGAAGCTCGGCGAGTACGTCGCCCGCCCGAAAGACCCGCGCACGCTGCCGTACAAGGCCGTGCGTAAAGACGCGCCCTTGTTTGAAAACAACGGGGCCGTGCTCTACGACATCGGCGACGGCGCGGTGGCCCTCACCCTGCGCTCGAAGATGAACACCGTCGACCCCGAGACCATCGAAGGCTTCGAGCGGGCCCTCGACATCGCCGAGTCGCAATACGACGCGATGGTGCTCTTCAATGAGGGCGACAACTTCTCGCTCGGCGCCAACCTCGGGCTCGTGGCGATGGCCGCGGCGAGCGGCGATTTCGAGTCGATTCGCTCGCTGGCGGCACGCTTCCAGGCGTCGAACCAGCGGGTGAAGTACGCCAAGATCCCGGTGGTGGCGGCGGCCCACGGCATGACCCTCGGCGGCGGCCTTGAGATGTGCCTCGGCGCCGACGCGGTGCAGGCCGCGCTCGAGACCTACGCGGGCCTCGTCGAGGTCGGCATGGGCCTCATCCCCGGCGGCGGCGGTTGTCTGAACCTCCTCTGGCGCGCCTTCGAGGGCATCGCCGAGGGCACCCAGTTTGACAACTACGCGTTGGTGACCCAGGTGTTCAAGAACATCGCCCTCGCCAAGGTCGCGACCAGCGCGCAAGAGGCCAAAGAGCTCGGGTTCTTCAGGCACAGCGACGGGGTCAGCTTCGACAAGGCGCGGCTCCTGCACGACGCCAAGAAGCGCGCCCTCGGGCTCGCCGGGGCGGGCTACCACGCGCCGGCGCCGCGGGCCTACAAGCTCCCGGGCGAGAACGGCATTGGCACCCTGAAGATGATGGTGCTGTCGCTCATCCAAGGCGGTCAGGCCACCGAGCACGACGGCACCGTGGCGATGAAGCTCGCCGAGGTGCTCTGCGGCGGCCTCGACGGCGCCGTCGGCCCGGTCAGCGAAGCGCGGATGCTCGAGCTCGAGGTCGAAGCCTTCCTATCGCTCTGCGGCACCGAGAAGACCCAGGCGCGGATGCAGCACTTTTTGATGACCAACAAGCCCCTTCGTAACTAAGGCAAGAGGTTGACCATGGCAGACGTAGTGATTGCAGCCTCGGTGCGGAGCGCCGTAGGCCGTGCCCATAAGGGTGCCCTCGCGTTGACCCGCCCTGACGACCTCGCCGGTCAGGTGATCCGCGGTCTCCTCGCGAAGGTGCCGCAGCTCAACCCGAGCGAGATCGACGACCTCATCCTCGGGTGCGCGATGCCCGAGGGCGAGCAGGGGCTCAACATGGCGCGGGTGGTGGGCCTCCTCGGCGGGCTCTCGGTCGAGAGCAGCGGCATGACCATCAACCGGTTCTGCGCGTCGGGGCTCCAGGCCATCGCGCAGGCGGCCGAGCGGGTGGCCTTCGGGAGCGTCGACACGGTGATCGCCGGGGGCGTCGAGTCGATGACCTCGGTGCCCATGACGGGCAACAAAATCTCGGTCTCGGCCGAGGTGATGGAGCGCTTCCCGACGGCGTACACCCCCATGGGGATCACCGCCGAGCTTGTGGCCCAGCGTTTTGGTATCTCGCGAGAAGACCAAGACATTTTCGCCGCCGAGTCGCACCACAAGGCCGCCCAGGCGGTGGCCGCGGGGCGCTTCGACGACGAGATCGTGCCCGTGCAGGCGGTGCGCTTCGACCCCGAGCGCCGGGTGCGCGCCGACTTCACCTTCAGCCGCGACGAGTTTGTGCGCGCTGACACGACGGCCGAGAAGCTCTCGGCGCTCAAGCCCGTGTTCAACGCCAAGGGCAGCGTCACCGCGGGCAACAGCTCGCCGCTCTCAGACGGCGCCGCCGCCTCGGTGGTGATGTCGAAGGCCCGGGCCGACGCGCTGGGCATCAAGCCCCTCGGGTATTTTCGCGCCTTTCAAGTGGCCGGGGTGCCGCCCGAAATCATGGGCATCGGCCCGGTCCCCGCGGTGCGGAAGCTCCTCGCCAAGACCGGCCTGAGCCTCAACGACATCGACCTCATCGAAATGAATGAGGCCTTCGCGTCGCAGGCCACCTACTGCAAGCGCGAGCTCGGCATCGACGCCTCGAAGCTCAACGTCAACGGCGGCGCCATCGCCCTCGGGCACCCGCTCGGCTGCACCGGCGCCAAGCTCACCGCGACGCTCCTGCACGAGCTCCGCCGTCGCGGCGGGCGCTACGGCATCGTGACGATGTGCATCGGCGGCGGCATGGGCGCGGCGGGCCTCTTCGAAGCCATCGCCTGAGCGCACCCGCGGGTCGAACACCCTGGCGGGCGTCGGGCGCGGGCCTGACGAGACCCCGTCAGGGTGTTTCTTTTTGTTTCATCAGGCACCATCGATGGGCGCACGCCGATGAGCACCCTCGATTTCTATTTCGACTTCATCTCGCCCTACGCCTACCTCGCGGCGCTCAGGCTGCCCGCGCTGGCGGCGCAGTGCGGCGCGACGATCTGCTATAAGCCCATTCTTTTCGCGGCCTTGCTCGATGCCCACGGCACCCTCGGCCCGGCCGAGGTGCCCGCCAAGCGGCGCTACGTCTTCCTCGATGTGATGCGCAAGGCGCACCTTTTGGGGGTGCCGCTGGTGCCGCCTCCGTCGCACCCCTTCAACCCGCTCCTGGGCTTGCGCGTGGTGGCCGCGGCGCCCGAGGCTGCGCGCGAGGCCGTGGTGGGCTGCCTCTTTCAGGCCGCTTGGGGTCGCGGCGAGGGCATCACTGAGGCCGAGGGGGTGCGACAACACCTCGACGCGGCGGGCTTCGACGGCGCATCGCTGGTGGCCGCGGCGCACGAGACGCCGGCCAAGGCCGTGGTGAAGGCGAACACCGACGGGGCCCTCGCGGCGGGGGCCTTCGGGGTGCCGACGATGTGCGTCGAGGGCGATCTCTTCTGGGGCTTCGACAGCCTCGCGGCGCTTGAAGCGCGGCTCCGCGGTGAGGGGCCCGACGTGGCCGAGGCCCTCGCCCGGTGGGAGCATCTGCCCGCCTCGGCGGTGCGTGCGAAGGCCTCAGGGGCTCGCTGAGAACTCGACGTTGACGGGGCGCGCGCCGGTGCGCCGCACGAACACCCGGCCGGTGCCGTCCTGGCAGACGTCGCGCTCGGCGTCGAGGCCCTCGCACGCGGGGTAGAAGCTCCCCTGGGCGCGGAGCGGCGTCACGTCACAGTCGCGCACCCCGCAGGCGTTGGTGCGGACGCGAATGTCGGCGGCGAGCCATGAGAAATTGCTGCTCCCGAGCGAGGGGTTTTGCTGACACGGCATGTTGACGAGCCCGTCGTCGACGGAGCCCACGGCGGCGCGGGTGATGCCGCCGCAGTGGATGGCCAGCACCGGGTGGGTGACGTCGTTGCGGGGGTCACCGTCGGCGCAGAGCCCGTAGTCGCGGTAATAGTTCACCATGACGCGGTAGATGACCGACTCGGGCGGGTCGTCGAGGGTCACGTTTTCGGCGAAGCAGAAGGCCGCCGAGGCGCCGTCGCGCTCGCTCGGGTCGCAGGTGATGGTGTCGACGTCGAGGCGAGGGTTCCAACATCGGTTGGCGTCGCGCCAGCGGTCGCCGAAGGGGCTGGGGCTGTTCTCGCAGAGGCCGCTGCCGGGGGTGGGCGCGAAGCGGGTGTCGCTGGGCGACACGTTCCAATTCACGGTGCCGCCTGGGGCTTTACAGGTCTGAAAGTAGCAATCATCCTGGGTGAACCATTGGGCCGTCAGGGGCCGTCGCCGGTCGATCACGCTGAGATGCAGATCGAGGTCGGCGCCCGCGCTCTGGCCTTGGCCGCCTTTGCGATCCCAATCGAGCTCGACCCTCAGCCCGCGGCCCTGCACATACACCGGGAAGCGACACCGCCCCTCGGTGCCGTCGCCGCGCTCGAGGGTCGCCTCGACGGTGTAGCGCCCCGGGCGAGAGAGCGTCGCCGACAAGGTCGTCGCGCGCGGGTCGTCGATCGCAGGGCAGGGTGAGACCCCCTCGGGGCAGCTCAGCTGCCAGGTGATGCTCCGGGCCGTGGGGTCGATCGCGCGACCGTCAATGCGGAGCGGCGCGAGCGGGGCCACCGCGAGGCTGCTCGGGCACGCGAGGGCGCCCACGCAGCGCCCGCCGTCGGCGCCCCCGTCGGCCGCGCTGTCGACCTCATCGACCCGGCCGTTGCAGTCGTCGTCGACGCCGTTGCAGCGCTCGGGCTCGGGCAGCTGGTCGCCCACACACTCGTTGCCGATCCACGCGGCGAGCTCAGAGCAGCGGGCCTCGCCGTCGGTGCAGCGGCCCACACCCCGACGGTCAGGAGGCCCCGAGAAGCACCGTCGGAGCTCCCCCGGGCGACACGGACAGCCCTCGTCGACGCGGCCGTCGCAGTCGTCGTCGAGGCCGTTGCCGCTGCCGAGGCCGCCGTCCTCGGTGGGGGCGCCGCAGCGCTCGACCTGGCCGCAAGGCCCCGGCGCGCACAGATCGACCGGGGGCACCTCAGGCCGTGTCAGAACATCGCGCGGACCGACGTCAACCGTGGTCGAGGCATCCACCCGCGGCGGCGCAGGGGGGGCTTCGCTCCCGCATCCGAGGCCGACGGCGAGGGCCATGGTCAGAGAGAGCCCGAGCCGGTGGGTCGTCACCACGGCCAGACTGTAGCGTGCCGATGGTCGCTTTGCCTCGTTCTTACGGGGTGCGGGCCCAGAGGCGCGGTCGGGGCTGGAGTCAGGCTGTCGAATTGCGTTAGAAGGGTAGGCGTCAGAATGAGCAACGAGAGCCGGGTGTCGGGCGGGCGAGGGGCGTGATGGTAACGTTGTCATTTCTGTCGATTGCGAGCGGCAAGACTTCGCGTGTGGTCTTGCCTGATCCATGCGAAGTGGTGATTACCAGGGTTTCGGGCGTGGCTGAACCGACGCTCCAAGAGGTGGGCCCGCAGCGCTTCGAGATGCAGGTCGATCTGCCCTCTTTGTCGTCGCCGCACGCGAAGGTGTTTGTTCAACAAGGCGAGGTTTGGGTCGAAGACCTGCAATCGCGCAACGGCACCTACCTGCGCCTTGAGGCGGGGCTCAAGAAGCCCCTCCGCGACCGTACGAGCTGGCTCGGGGTCGACCTCGCGGTGCGCGTCGAGGGCGACCGATGGTTGATGCCCGAGGCCCTTGAGGCGCTCTCGGCCGAGTCGTTGCGTGACCTCATCCAAGATCGGTTGCGAGGCCGCGGGCTGAAGGTCGAGCTGGGTGACGCCACCCTCGGGAGCTACACCCTCACGGGCGATCCGCGGCACCTCGTGGTGCGCCCCGAGACGCGCAACCGCACCGTCGATGTCGAAGACGGCACCTGGGTGCAAGTCCTTCTCAATACGTGGAACGCCGCGCAGGCCGTCCGTCGCAGCGCGGTCGAGTGGCGCTTCGGGGCCCACTCGCTCGGCCGCCGCCGCGCGAAAGAAGAGGCCGCGCGGGTGGCCCCGTCGTCGCTGCCGGTGCTCTTGATCGGGCCCGTGGGGGTGGGCAAGAGCCTCCTCGCGCAAGACATCCACGAGCACAGCACCGCCGCCCGGGGGCCCTTTCAGACGGTGCAGTGCGCGACCTTGCGGCCCGAGCTCGCTCTCGGCCTGCTCGTGGGCATGGGCCCCCGCGAAGTGCGCCCCGGCCCGGGCTACCTTGAGTCGGCCCAAGACGGCACGCTCTACCTCGAAGGCGTCGACGCGCTGCCGCCCGAAGCCCAAGAGGCGCTCGAGCGCTACCTCAGCACCGGCGTCTTTCTGCGCGTCGGCGAGGGCAAGGAGCGGCACGGCCAGGTGCGCATCATCGCGTCGTGCGAGCGCGACCCCCGGATCCCCCCGGCGTCGATCACCGAGTGCCTCTACAACGCCCTCTCGGTGGTGCGAATCGACCTCCCCGCGCCGACCTTTGAAGACCTCACGCGACTCACCGAGGGCTTTCTTCAGATCAACTGTGAGCGCTTCCAGGTGGTGCTGCCGCCGGGCGATGTGTCAACGCTCACGGTGATGGCCTCGACCCGGGTGTGGCCGCGCCACGTCGACGACCTCCGTTCGAGCCTAGAGCAGCTCTTCCGCAGCCGCACGCCCGGGCAACCGTGGCTCGAAGCGTGGGCCGAGCTCCTGCGCAACGTGCCCTCGCTCCGCGACGACAACCCCAACACCCCGCTGCCCGTGCAGCCCGCGGTGATCGGCCGTTACCTCGCCGACGCGATCTTTCTCTCGACGGCGCTCTCGGCGACCAAGCGCAGCGATGTGCCCAAGAAGCTCCAGATGACCTTTCAGGGGGCCGACCTTCGGTACCGCGCGCTCAATGTCGACTACAACGACCGGGCCTCGATGGAGGCGCGGCTGCAACAGCTCCTGGCCGACATGCGGGCCGCGGTCGAGGCCTCGCCGGCGGTCGAGAGCCTCCTGCGGAGGGTGCTCCAAGACGTCGGCATGGGCCTCTGAGCGTGGCCGCTGAGCCGCCGCGCGCCCCGCCGGGTCACGGTCGTACGCCTTGGCGCGGCCCCCTCGCGTTTGTGCTCTTCGCCGCGGCGGTGAGCCTCGGGGGCTGGGGCCTCGCGGTCTGGCACGACGCCCTCCACGGGGCCGGGCCGAGCGGCCGCTACCTCGACGCGCGCTTTGTGCCGCCGAGCGCCTGGGGGCCCGTCACCGGCCGGGCCGAGCAGACCCTCGCGCTGCCCCTGCGCCCGGGGAGCGGCGCCCTCGCGGTGCACCTCGACGTCACCCAGCACGGCCCGCGTCGCTGGCCCGCGCGCCTCGAAATTCGACCCGGCGAGGGCATCCCCTCGGGGCTCACCGTCGAGGTCGCCCTCGAGGGCTTTCAGAACGAAGCGAGCGACGATCCGCGCTGCGCGGCGATGTCGCTGCGGGTCACCGAGCACGCCGCCGACGGCGACGCGACCCTGCGGGTGAGGCTCCTGGCCGACGGGCGCTGGCGTCGCGAGACCGAGGCGACCCAAGAGTGAGCGTTGTCTCTAAAGTGACGGCGCATACTTTAAAGACGATTGAGGCGTTACGTTAATAAAGCGGCCCCAAAACAAGCCGCGGGTCGGGGAAGAGGCGCCGCGCCGCCGCTCGGTCGGCGAGGGTGACCACCCCCGGGAGGTCGTGGGTCTCAGGCCGGACCCACGAGAGCTGAAGATGGAGATGCGGGTTCCACCCTCCGTTCTCGTGACGGTCGCCGACGGTGCCGAGCCGCGCCCCCGCCTCGAAGCGCGCGCCGACCGCGTGGAGCCCGAGCGAGCGCGCCGAGAGGTGCCCCCAAAGCGCGTAGAGCGTGTGCGGCCCGAGCGCGTGTGCGGTGACCCTGACGTGGCCGTAGTCGCCCGGGGCGGGGTTGTACCCCTGGTGCACGATTTCGCCCGCCGCGAAGGCGTACACCGGGGTCTCGACGGGGGCCCCGAGGTCGATGCCCATGTGCACCTCGCGGCGCGCCTCGCCGCCGAAGAGCGCCGCGCTGTACATCGTCGGGCGGTGCTCGTCGTAGCGGCCCACGCCGAAGGCCGAGCTGAGGGCGCGGTCGGGGTCGTACCCTCGGGTAAAATCGAAGACCTCCCAGGGCTCGGTGGGGTGCATCACGGGCGCGAAGGCGAAGCGCGAAAAGTCTACCTCAGGCGGTACAAACGCGGGGTCGATCACAGCCCCCGGGTCGTACACCGCCCGCGGCCCCGCTGCACCCTCGTTGAAACCCAGGGCCATCGAGCGATACAACCCCAGGGGCTGTGGGAGCGCGCACCGTGACGAGGCCGTGGGTCGGCATTTTTATCTGTAGTTTCACGCTCTTGGCTGTGACTCGGGCGGGGGCTCAGCCGCGCTCGGGGGGCGCCCAGGCCGAACCCGAGGGCGCGCTGTTGCAGCTCCGGCTCCCGGGCGAGCTCGCGCTGCGTCAGAGCGCGATGACCACCCTGCCGCTTGAGGTGACGCCGGGCAGCCGTACGATGCCGCCCTCGCTCGGGCAGAACCTCTGGTTCGAGTCATGGATCAGGATGCGACCGAGGCTGAGCATCGGCCCTCGGTTTCGGGTGCAGTTCTCGTTCGATCTGGCGCGGGCGGTGATTGCTGATCAGCCCGCCGCGGGGGTCTCGATCGAGCGAGAGCCGCGCACCGAGACCCTGCCCTATGGCGCCCTCGACCTCCGCACCGGCTACCTCGAATGGGACGCTCCGGTGGGCCTCTTCCGGGTCGGGCAGCAGGGCTTCACTTGGGGCCTGGGGATGCTCGCCAACGACGGCGAGCAGCGCCCGCTCTTCGGCGACTATCGCCACGGCGACCTGGTCGAGCGGGTGGCCTTCGCGACCCGCCCCATGGGCCCCCACAGCAGCATCGTGACCGCCGTCGCGGGCGACCTCGTGTACCGCGACCGCGTCACGCGGCTCGACCGAGGCGACGTCGCGGTGCAGGGGGTTTTGTCGCTCTTCTATCAACATCACGCGTGCGTCGAGCGCTGCGAAGAGCGTCGCGTGGGGGCGCTCTTGAGCTACCGCGACCTCTCCTTCGGCAACGGTCGCATGCTGCGCGTGTGGGCGGCCGACCTCGCCGCGCGGTGGCGCTGGCCCACCCCCGACGGCAGCGGAGAGGTCTTCGCCGGGGTCGAAGCGGCCCTCGTCGCAGGGCGCACCGACGCGGCCGAGACGAGCCTCCAGCGCACCCACGAGGTGCTTCAGTTCGGCGCCCTGGCAGAGCTCGGCATCGCGCGCCCGGGGCGCTACCGGGTGGTGCTCGAAGGCGGATACAGCTCGGGCGATCGCAACCCCCTCGACGGGCGCCAGGGGCGCTTCACGTTCAACCCCTCGCACCGGGTGGGGCTCTTGTTGTTCCCTGAAGTGTTGCAGTGGCAGGTCGCGCGGAGCGCCGAGATCGCGCGCGACCCCGAGCTCGCGGCCCGCCCGGCGAACGGCGCCTCGCTGCTCACGACCCAAGGCGGCGTGGCCAACGCGGCCTATCTCTACCCGCAAGGCCAGGTGCAGCTCGGGCCCTACCTCGACCTCCGCGCCGCGATGGTGATCGGCGTCTCGTCGAGCGACGTCGTCGACCCCAGCGCAGTCCAACGCTACGGCGAAGCGCGGAACTACCGCGGCGGCGACGCCTCGCGGCGCGACCTCGGGCTCGAAGTCGACCTCGGCCTTGAGGCGCGCTACCCGCTCGAACAGGGCCTCGTGGTGCAGGGCGGCGTGCAAGGCGCGGTGCTCTTTCCGGGCAGAGCCCTCGACGCGGCGATGGGGCAACCCATGCCTCGGATGGGCCTCCTGACGGCGCGCGTGGGCCTCTCGTTTTAGACTCAGAATTGAAGGTCGCCGATGCGTTCGATGAAACGTCCTGGCCTCGCGGTGTTGACGCTCTTGATGGCCTGCGAGGGCGGCGCCCCGGTCGAAACGGCCCCGCCCTCGACGGCGGCGCCTTCGGCCCACCAAGGCCCGCGGGTCGTGTGGGAGCTCGCCGAGCGCCCCTTGCCCAACATCCCCCTGCCCAACGACGTGGCCACCTTTGTCGACCCGAGCGCGCCCACGGGCCTGCGCCTCAACGCGAGCCTGATCGCGCCGACGGGGCTCGAATCGCGGCTCCGCGAAGGCTTCGCCGCCCTCGACGGCTGGGGCACCTTCATGCCCCTCACCGTGGCCTTCGACGAGCCCCTCGACCTCGCCCCGCTCATCGCCCAGATGCGCGGCGACCAGCACCGCTTCGACGACGACCCGGTCTATCTCATCAACCTCGACACCGGGGTGCCCGTGCCGCTCGACCTGGGCGAGGGCAACTTCGTCTACACGGCCCGAAACCGCGACGGGTACTACCCCAATGACCCGCGGGGCGGTCAATCAAACCTCATGTTCGAGACCGTCGACGAGGATACAAACCGCAACGGCGCGCTCGACCCCGGCGAAGACACCAACTTCGATGGCGTGCTCAATCAAGCCGCGGTGTGGCCGCGCGGCGGGCGCCCCGAAGATCACCTCACGCCCTTCTGGGAGCCCGACACCCGCACCCTGATTTTGCGCCCGCTCTTGCCCCTCGCCGAGCGGAGCCGCTACGCCGTGGTGCTCACGTCGCGCCTCGTGGGCCCCGGCCGACGGCCCGTGCGCGGGCCCTTTCGCACCATCGCGCACCCGAGCCAGGCCGCGCAGCTCGACGCCCTCGACGCCATCGTGAGGGCCTCTCGGGCGTACTACGGCGACCTCGTGTACCGGCCCCGCGCCGACGAGGCGGACGCCGACCGAGTGGTCTTCGCGTGGCGCTTCACCACGCAGAGCACCACCCAGGAGATGCTCGCCCTCAGGGCCGGGCTCTATGGCGAAGGGCCCTTCGCCGCGCCCCTCTCTGCGATCACCCCAGAGCTCCGCGCGGCCGCCGTCGGAACCACGGGTAACTGCTCGACATCACAGCGAGAACGGCCCTTCGTCGTGCGCGGCGAGGCGCTCTCGAACCTGGTCGAAAACCTCGCCGCCGCGGTGGGCGTCGAGGGCCCCGCGCGGGCCCGCATCATCGAACAGTATCGCCACGTCAGTCATGTGGTGATGGGTACCTTGCGGGTGCCGTTTTTGATGGGCAACCCCCAGAGCGGCGACCTCAACGCCCGCTGGAGCCTCAACACGCAGACCGGGCAGATCGATCACCTCGGCACTGACACGGTGCAGTTCGCGCTGGTGGTGCCGAAGCCAGGCGAGGGGCAGCGGCAGCCCTTCCCGGTGGTGCTGCAAGGGCACGGGTATACTGGCAATTTTGTCGACTCGTTGGGCTTCGGCCCCAACTTCGCGGCGCAGGGCCTCGCCACCCTCGGCATCAACGCGCCGGGGCACGGACTGGTCTTGCCGCAGGGCGCCCGCGGCGCGGTCGAGGCCCTCCTCCGCGGGAGCTGCCTCGGCGGCCTCGTCGGCCCGCTCTTGAGCACCCGCGCCCGCGACCTCAACGGCGACGGCATCGCAGACTCGGGCGGCGACTTCTGGAGCTCGTACGTCTTTCACACCCGCGACAACGTGCGCCAGCTCGCCCTCGATCACCTCCAGGTGATTCGCGCGTTGCGCGGGTTTGACGGCCGTCGGCGCGCCCTCGACGACTTCGACGGCGACGGCGCCCTCGACGACCTCGCGGGCGACTTCGACGGCGACGGGGTGCCCGACATCGGCGGCCCTGAGCAAGCCTTCTACGCGACCGGCGGCTCGCTCGGCGGCATCATGGCCATGGTGGTCGGCGCCCTCGACCCGAACCTCCGCGCCGCGGCCCCGGTCTCGGGCGGCGGCGGATTGACCGACATTGGCCTCCGCTCGACCCAGGGCGGCATCAAAGAGGCGGTGATGCTTCGGGTGATGGGCCCGCTGGTGGTGAGCGTGCCCGCGACCGACTACGGCCCGCGCAACGGCCGAAGCCGCACCGCGTGCGCGACGGGGCAGAACAGCTTGCGCTTCATCGTGCCCGACAACAACGGCACGGGCGAGCTCGAGTTCGCCTGCGCCACCGTGGCCGACACGCCGGGCTCGCCGAGCGTGCCTGGGGGGCCGCCTCCGCCCACCGTGGCGCCGGGCGACGACGTGCTCCTGGCCAACCTCCGCAACGGCGAGACGCGCTGCGCACGCGCGGGCGCCGACGGGCGCTTTCGCCTCGCGGTGCCGAGCAACGTCAACGACCCCATGGCGCTGGTGACCTACCGCGGCGCCGCGATGCGCGACTACGGCACCTGCGCGCTGCGCGACGATGCCCAGGTCAAGAGCACCGTCACGCGCTACGAAGTGGTCGAGGGCGACTGCGACGTCCACTGCGGCCACATCGCGCCCGAGGCCACCCCCGCGAGCCAGGTGACGCGGGTGAGCGAGCGCGGCGCGACCTTGCGGGCTCCCGCCGAGGGCCTCGGCCTCGCGCGACAGACCCCGGCGATGCGTCGCTTCTTGCTGCTCGCGCAGGCCGCCCTCGACCCCGGCGACCCCATCAATTTTGCGCCCCTCTATGCCCGGCAGCGCGCGGCAGGGCACGGGCCTCACGCGCTGATGGTGCTCAACACGGCGGGCGACCAGGCGGTGCCTGTCAACACCGGCAACGCCTTCGCGCGGGCCGCGGGGGTGCTGCCCTTCTTCGGCGTCGACGCTGCGACGCGGTACCCTGAGTACGCCGACCTCGCCACGCCGAGCGCCCTCTTTGAGCGGTACGGCCGCACGCCCAATGCGGTGCTGATCGACCGCGGCGTGCTCGAAGGTCTGGCCTCGCTCAACCGCTTTCCGGTGATGGGGCGTGAGGCCATTCTCTTTGATGTCGACGACCTCGACGAGGGCGCCAGCCGCTTCGGCGAGCAAGCGCTCTCGCCGCCGCTTCGGCTGGTGCGCTACGCGAGCCCCATCACGACCCGCGCCGCCCTCGACGCCGCGTGGTCGCCGACCCTCGGGGCCTACACCGGCCAGGGCGCGCCGGTGCTCGCGCTCTTGAACGCGTACCTCCGCCCCGAAGGCGCGCACAGCTTCAGCATCCCAGACCCGACCCTCGGGTGGGATCATGCGACCTATCTCTTGAACGTCGTCGGGCGATTCTTCTCAACCAACGGGCGCGACGTGCTCTACCGCAGCCGGCCCGAGGGCCACGCCTGCGCGGCGCGCAACGACTGCGATTTTCTCGCACCCTCGCCCGCGCAACCGTGAGCCCTCAACACCACGCGTCGGCGTCAGGCGGCGGCGGCGCGCCGTAGCGAACCTGGATGCTCCCCGGGCGTCGCGGCGGCCTCGCGGGGGTGGCGGGGGCGCTGCCGGCGTCGGTCGCGGCCGCGGGCTCAGAGGGCACCGCGGGGGCGCCGTACATGGCCACCACGGCCACCGGCTCAGGCGGAGCGGTCGCGGCCCCTGCGTCGGCGCTGGCGGGCGTCGGGGCGGGGGTCGGAGCGGGGGGCGCCTCGACCTGCTGCTGCGGCTGCGGCGCGGGCTGCGGCGGCGGGTTCGACGCGCAGGCCGCGGTGGCCGTCGCGAAGGCGAAGAGCGCGGCCCGAGAGAGCGATCGATCGGGCAACGGCGGCGCGGCGGCGCTCACGCTGCGCGCGGTCTTGCAAAACGGGCACACCCCATCCGTGGCCCTGACGTGACGGTGACACCCTTCACACGGAACGAAGAACAGATCTGCCATGCGAGCGCTGACTTTCTGCCCGCGCGACGGCGCGCGACGCGGCCCGGGCAGGGTACCACACTCTGCGAAGCGCCCGCGTCACCGGGCGCCGAGCACCTCGAACACCCTCACGGGTTGGGCGATGCCCTTCGGCTTGATCGCTTCGAGCTCGCGCACCTCGAAGTGGTCGCGCACCGCCTGCCAGGTGCTCTCAGAGATGATGATCTGCATGCCCTTGGCGGCGCTACAGAGCCGCGCGGCGAGGTTCACCGGGGCGCCGATCACGGTGTACTGCATGGCCTTCGAGCTGCCGATGTAGCCCGCGACCACCTCGCCCGTGTTGACCCCGATGCCGATCTCGAAGGTGGGCTGCCCGCGGGCCTCGCGCTCTTCGTTGAAGACCCGCAAGGCTTCGAGCATTTCGAGCGAGACCCGCACCGCCCGCAGCGCGTCGTCGGGGTGCGACACCGGGGCGCCGAAGAGGGCCATGATCTCATCGCCCACGAACTTGTCGAGGGTGCCCTCGTGCCGAAACACGATCTCGACCATGCGCTCGAAATAGTCGTTGAGCATGGCCACGATCTCTTCAGCGGGCATGGTCTCGCTGCGCGAGGTGAAGCCGCGAATGTCTGAGAAGAGCATCGTCGTCGGGCGCGGCTCGCCGCCCTGCTTCACCTCGACCTTGCCGCTCACCACGAGCTCGGCGATGGCCGGAGAGAGCAGCCGCTGAAAGCGAACCCGCGCCAGCGCCTCGCGCTCAATGCGCAGCGCGAGGGCCGCGTTGGCGATGTTGAGCGCCGCCTGGTTGGCGATGTTCGTAAAAAGCTGGAGGTCTTTCTCGCCGAAGGCATTGGGGTTCTGCGAGTCGACCATCATGATGCCGAGCAGCTCTTGCTTGTGCAGCAAGGGCACCGCCATCGAGCTGCGGATGCCCGTCATGATGATCGATTTTGACTCTGAGAAGCGCGGGTCGACCTTGGCGTCGCTCGACAACACCGCGACCTTCTCTTTCATCACCTGACCCACCACGGCCCGGCTCACCACGAGCTCTTCGGGGCCCGCCCGCCGCGCCCGCGAGCAGCGGGCCTTGAGCTCACCCTCTTCGAGCAAGAGGATCACCCCGCGGTCGGCCGAGAGCAGGTCGAAGCTGCGCTCGAGGATCTTTTCGAGCAAGATGTCGAGGTCGAGCTCGCTGCCCACCGCGCGCTGAAGCTCATACGCGATGCGGAGCTTCTCGTAGTCGCGGCGCAACACCTCGACGTCGGTCACAGACTTCTCGGGCAAAAACTGCTGAAGCTCGGCGGCGATCTTCGTGCGAACGTGCGACTCCATCATCGCGCCGCCGATGGTGACGTTGCGCACGATGTTGGGCCGCTGCGCCTGCGGCGGGGCGGGGGTCGGCGTCATGCCGCTCACCGGCCCCGCACCCAAGGGCGGCCGCGGCGGAGCACCGAGCGCTTGAACCGACGGCGCCGTCGGCGGCGCAGGCGAAAACGGCGTCGACGAGGCCCCCGCGCTCATCGGCGGAAACACCGGCTGCGGCGGCACAAAGCTCGCCCCCACCCCGCGCCCGTCGGCCACGTCGTGGAAGACCGCCCGGGTGTTGCCGAGCGAGATCTGGTCGCCGTGGTTGAGCAGCTGCTCGCCGTTCACCCGCTGGTCGTTGATGTATGTGCCGTTGAGCGAGCCGAGGTCGCGGAGCACCCAACGGTTGCCCCGGAGGTCGACAAAGCAATGCTGCTTCGACACGATGCGGTCGAGGAGCTGAATAGAATTCTCGGGGTGACGACCGAGGGAGTTGTGCGCTTGAAGCTCGCGCTCTTGTTGGCCGTCGGGGCCCGTGATCAGCAGCCTCGCCATCGTCTGCCTCGCCCCCTATGCGCCGCGCGACCGGGGTTGCCGCCGCAGCATAGTCAACCCCTCGGCAGATTGCGAGCACCACCTCACGGGAGCTGCGCCCCGAGCGAGGCCGCCGCCTGACGGATCAGGTCGGCGCGCATGCCGTACTTGAAATTCGACCCGCGGTTGACCTCGACCTCGCGACGCTGACCGTTCGACGGGTCGGTCACGATCTGCGTCTCTTCATCGGCGAGCGAGCCCGCGTTCAGGCCGATCACCGCGCCGTTGGGGAGAAACATCGGGCTCCCGCTCGACCCGCCTGAGGTCTGCGCCGAGTGAAGGAACTTCATCGTCTGCGGGGCCGCCGCGGCGTTGTCGAAGAAATCGGTGAGACGGTTGAGGAGCCCCAAGGTGATCGTGGCCACCGGCGAGGCCTCGTTCATCGTCAACCCCGGGAAGCCGTACACGAACACCCCGTCGCCCTCGTGAAGAGCCTCAAGCTCGGCCTGCGTCGCGAGCCTGACGTGCCCCGGCAGCCGCTCGCTCGCCTGCACGAGCCCGACGTCGTATCCCGAGCCCCCGCGCGAGAAGCGGGTGTTCTGAAAGCGCGCGTCGGCGTACCGCGGGGTGGCCGCGATCTGCACCCCAGGTGCCCGATTTCGCAAGAGAATCAGCCGAGCCCCGCGGCGCACCTCGGTGTTGGCCCGGAGCACGCAGTGCGCGTTCGTCGCCACCAGGGTGTCGCTCACTGCGAAGCCCGTGCAAAAGCCTCGGGCGACGTTCTGCCCCGCGGCCACCAGGGCGAGGAGATACAGATTCGACGCGTTGGCCTCGGCGATGCGCGCCCCGGCGTTGGTGGGGTCGCTGCCGACCGACGTGCCGCGCGGGGCCTCGGCGCGCCGACCCCCGATCTGGCCGTCGTAGTAGAGCCACCCGACTGTGCCCGCGGCCCCGAGCATGGTGAGCGTCAAGAAGGCCACGAGCCACTTCAGCCCGCGGGTCTTCTTCGACTGCTTCTCAAGGGCCTGATCGATCATCAGGGCCATGGTCTTTTTGCCGATGCCCGGTGACGGCGAAGACCCCACCGCGGGGGGCGCCGAGGCGCTCGCCCCGAGCTGAACGACAGGCTGAACCACAGGTTGAACAACCGGGCTCGACGCCGCGCCCATCGGCAAGGCCGACACGGGCATCGCCACGGTGGCCCCGCGACCCTCGGCCGCGGCCCCCGGCGGCAGCGCGAAGGGCCCCGGGAGCGGCGACGCGGGCGCGAAGGGGCTCACCCCCGCCGCGGGGCTCGGAGGCGCCGCCACGGGCCCGCCGAAGGCCGCCGCCGGGCTCACCGCGACGCCGCCGCCGAAGGGCGACACCGCGGGGCCCACGCCGGTCTTGGCGACGGGCGAGTCGAACTGAACCCGCAGCCGCGGCCCGCCGCGCCCGCACTCGACGATGTCGCCTGATTTCAGCGTCAGCCGAGAGGTGATGCGCTTGCTGTTGACGAAGGTGCCGTTGCGGCTCCCGAGGTCAGCCACGGCCCAGCCCTCGGCCTCGCGGAGGATCTCGCAGTGACGGCCCGAGGCATCGAGGTCGATGTTGGGGTCAAAGGCCACGTCGCACTCGGGCGAGCGCCCGATGCGCACGGTCTCTTGATCGAACGAAAGCTGCCGCCCGGCGTGGGCGCCAAACTCCTGGCTCAGGCGAATCATCGGGCGTCGCTCGCGGCGCCTCCGTCGTCCCATGCGGGGGCGGGGAGGCGCGTGGGCGCGACGGGCTCGCTCGGGTCGACGGTGGTCACCGGCGCGGCGTCACCGAGGGTGGTCGGGTCGATGGTGATGGTGCGCACCTGGGTGGTGCTCGGGTCGGGCTTCCGCGCCAGCATGATCACCGCGATGATGACCCCGATGATCACCGCCGCGATGATCACCCAGCTCATGCCGTTGCCGCCGCCCTGCATCGGCACGCTCATCGGCGCCTCGGGGGTGCTGCGCGGCCCGGGCTTCTCGGCCGGCTTCTTCGCGGCCCCGGCGTCATCACCCGGGATGGCCTCGAAGAGCGCCGCGATGCTGCCGTTGAGCGACAGGTCGGGGGGCAGCGAGCGGGCGTTCTTCACGTCGCTCCCTGGGGGCGGGAGGTCGGGCATCTTGAGCGACGACGACGCGCGCCCCGCGACCAGCGCCTCGACCGACTCGGCGAGCACATACGCCTGGTACCCCAGGCCCTCGTCTTCGTCGTTGGCCTCGGGGAGCTCGCCTTCGAAGCGGGCCACGATCACCGTCACGTTGTCATGGCCCCCGGCATCACACGCCGCGTCGATGAGCTTCTGACACGCCGTGGCGGGGTCTCGCTCGTCGGCGAGGATCTCTCGAATCTGCTCGTGCGTCGCGAGGCCCGACAGACCGTCAGAGCAGAGCATCACGGTGTCGCCCTGGCGCAGATCGACGTACGACAGATCGACCGATACGGTGTCGGCGGTGCCGAGGGCCTGCAAAATGATGTGGGCGTGCTCGTAGCTCTCGGCCTGCTCTTCGGTGAGCTGCCCGGCCTCGATGAGCTTCGACACCAGCGACTGGTCTTTGGTGATCTGCTTGAGGCGCCCGCGACGGTAGAGGTACGCGCGGCTGTCGCCGACCTGCCCCACAAAGAGCGTCGTGCCGTGAACCCCCGCCACCGTCGACGTGGTGCCCATGCCGTGGCGATCGCGGTTGGTCTTCGCGGCGAGAAAGATGCGCGCCCCGGCCTCTTGCACCGAGGCCACGAGCTTCTGCGCGAAATGATCGCGGTCGCGGGCGCTCGGGCCGTCTTGCACGATGCCGTGGATCACATCGACGGCCATCTGGCTCGCGACCTCGCCAGCGAGCGCGCCGCCCATGCCGTCGCACACCGCGAAGAGGAGCCCCTCAGACTCGATCTCGACCCGGCTCTTGACGTCGTCGCCGCGGGCGTGGGTCGACAGATTGGCCAACAGGAAGTTGTCTTCGTTGTGCTCGCGGATCCGCCCCACGTCGGTCGCCCCGGCGAGCTGAACGATCACCTTGGGGCCGGGCTCGGGGGCCTTGTCGCCCTTCTTCGCGCCCGCCTCGGCGGCCTCTGCCGCGGGGGCCTCGGTCTCGGCTTTGGTCTCGGCCTTTGTCTCGGTTTGGGGCTCGGTCTTGGTCTCGCTCGCGGGCGCTTCGACCGTGTCGGTCGAGGCCTCGGTCTCTGCGGCCTTCGGGGCCTCTGTCGCGGGGGCCTCTGCCGCGGCGGGCTCTACGGCGGTCGCTGCCGCGGCTTGCGCTACGGCGGGCTCGGTCGCGGCGGGCTCGGTCGCGGCGGGCTTCTCAGCCTCGGTCGCTTGGGCGGGCGCGTCGGCGGGGGGCGGCGTCGCCTCTGCCGCGGGGCCCTCGGTCGACCCGGGCGTGACCGGCGCGTCGGCGCCCGGGGTCGCCGTCGACACAGGTTCGGTCGAAGCCTCGCCGGGCTTCGTTGCATCGTCAGACACCGCTGCGCTCATCGCGTGGAAGCTCCCGCGCCGTTGGGAGGAGCCGCAGCCACCCGAGGACCGGCGTCGAATCGAAACAAATGATGCCCAATGCGAAAGATGTCACCGTCGACAATTTCGCGCTCACCGCGGAAGAGCACCAGCGTGCCGTTCGAGCTGCCGAGGTCTCTCACGATCACGCGCCGCTGGTTGCGGTCGAGGCGAAACGCGACATGCCGACGCGAGAGAAACACGTCGTCGGTGAACACCACGTCGCCCGACTCTCGCCCCACCACGGTCTCGTCGCGGTAGAGGTGAAACACATCGCGCGGGATGCCCTCGCTCGTCTGCTGAACGAGGCGCGCGAGCCTCGGCTGCTCGGGCGTGCCAAAGAGCATCACCCCGTAGTGCATCACCGGGCCGAGCGAGACCTCGGCGTCGGTCAAGACCTCGACCCGCAGCACCTGCTGGCCGATGAGCACCACGTCGCCGTGCGAGAGCTCGACCGGCTCACGGATGCGGTGAAACACACCGTTCACGCTCCCGAGGTCGCGGAGGTAATACCGGTCGTTCTTGCGCTGAATCCGTGCGTGCCGCGGCGAGAGATACGGGTCGTCGGGGAGGGTGATGTTGCCCTCGTAGCGCCCGATGTCGGTCACCGCGTTGGTGAGCCGATGCGAGGGGCCCTCAGAGCCGTCTTTGAGGATGGTGACAAGCTGCGGCGCGCTCTGCACCGACACGGCGCCGAAGTTGTCGGTGCGCACGTCTTGCCGCGCGGGCTCGGCCGCGGCCAACACCGTCGACGCGGGGCTCTGCGCGGCCGAGGCCCACGGCACCGGAGCCACCGCAGCGGGCGAGGCCACGGGCGAGGGCGACGGCGGGCTCTGCACCATCGGGGTCGCCACCGTTGCAGGGGCCGGCGCAGGGGCCGGGGCTGGCGCGGGCGCAGCGGGCGCGGGCACGTTCGGCGTCGAGGGCTGCGTCGCGGGCAGCGCGGCCGCCCCGCCGTGAAGGGCGAAGCCGCACATGCGACAGAAGCGCAGCGACGGAGGGTTCTCGACGGCGCACTGCGGGCAGCGCTCAAGCGGCGGCGCGGCGGGGGGCGCCGACACCTCGGGAGCCGCCGTCGGCGCGGCGAACGGGGCCGCCTGCGCCGACCCGGGGGCCGCATGACCGAGGGCCGCGAGGTTGTGCGAAGTGTCGCGAAGCTTTTGCCCACAATCGAGGCAATAAATCGCCCCGTTTGGGTTCGTGCGCCCACAGTTGCTGCAGAGCATTGCGGCGGCGATTGCACACTGTTTGCGCCCTGAGCGTCAAGCCTGCGTCGCAGCGCCCTGCGTCAATCGCCCGACGCCCTCTGCGCGAGGGCGGTCGCGCGCGCAGCGATTTCAGACTGTGCAGCCGACGTGCGGGGCGGCGGCGGGCGCTCAGGGCCCGCGCCAGGTCGCCGTGAGGTACGAGGTCGCGAGCACCGAGGCGATGCCGCCGTCGCTCCGCGTGACGCCGTCGCCCGAGTCGAACGGAACCAGGAAGCGCAGCGCCTCGACGCGCACAAGGAGGCCGATCGAGAAGAACGCCGAGAGGTTGTAGTGGGCCCCCGCCGAGACGTTCAGCAACGGGCCGAAGGTCGTCACAGTGAAGGTCTCGCCGTAGAACGCGAGGCCCGCGCCGACCCCTAGAAAGCCCTCAAGATTCGAGCGCGGCGACCAGGCCACCCAGCGGTAGTCGAAGCGCGCCTGCTGGAGCGTCGCCGAGGCGAACAGGTTGCGCGCGTTGCGCACCGAGAGGTCGTACCCCGCGGCCCACTCGCGGTTGGCGCGGTAGCGTCGGCCGTACGCGACGTAGATGCCGCCGCCGCCGCCGAGCGGGCACACCGTCGCCGCGCTCGGGCAGATCGAGTCGGCGCGCAACACCGACGAGGTCGACAGGCCGCCCATCACGAACGAGAAGGGCCGCCACGGAGTCTCGGCCTCGACTCCGGCGCGCGCCTGCGCGTTGGCGCCCGCCCCAGACGCCAGCGCGGCGAGGGCCAGCGCGGGCCAGGGCGGGGTGCGAAGCGCCAACCTTTTCACGCGCCGAGTGTACGGTGGATGCGGCACGCATCAAGCGCAGATCGCAGGCCGTTGTCGCGATGGTTGACAAGCTCTGCGGCGTCGGGTTAGCAGCCCCCACGAAGAGGCGCGATGGAGATCCTTCTCGACAAGCGAGCGGTCAAACAGATCAGGCTCTCGGCGATCGATGCGATGGAGGAGGGTGACACCGAGACCCTCCGCGATGACATCCTCGACACCTTTAGCGAAGACCAGGTCGAAGAGATCGAGCGACGCATCGACACCGACTTCTACGACTTCTTGGGCGAGACCCTCGAAGAGTGGGCGGGTGAAGATGTCGACGAGCTCTTTGACCTCCTGGAGTCACAGCTCGCTGACGTCGGGGTCGAGCTGAAGTTCGAGTCGGCCGAGGGGGCGAGCGAAGACGAAGACAGCGACGCTGACTTCGACGACGACGACGACGACCTCGGCGACGACGACGAGCCGATCGAAGAAGACGACGACGACTGAGGCGCCTTGAGTGGGCTCTGGTGGGCTCCGCGGCGGGGGTGACGTGGCGACGCGTCGCTCCCGTTTTCGTTGGGGTGACGCGGGCTCAGCGGGCGCGGCACGCGGCGTCGTCGCGGGGGGCCGCGGTACGACCGCAACGGCCGAGGCCCTCGCGCGCCTGACGCGCAGGGTGCCCGCACGGAAACTCCTCGACGAGCCGCTGCCAGACCTCGCAAGCCCGCGGGTCTCGCGCGCCCTCACGCACCCGGGCCTCTTCGGCGAGGGCGTTGTCGCGCAGGAGCGAGCGCCGAAACTCGGCATAGACCCGGTGAAAGGCCGCCGCCGCGGCCTCGGGGTCGCGGAGGTCGTCGCGGTAGATCTCGGCCCGGAGCATCGCCCCGTCGGCGAAGCGAGGCGCCTCGTAGGAGCCGCTCGAATAGGCCTCTTCGTGGGGGGCGAGCATCCGGTCGAGGGTCGCCACGGCGGCCCGCGCGTCACCGCGCTGACGCTCCAACCGCGCGAGCGCAAGATGCCCATCATCCCAGTGGCTGTTCTGCGGGTACGGAACCGCCGCCAGCAGCGCCCGCCACACCGCCTCGGCCTCGGCGAGCGCCCCGCGCCGCGTGAGCCTCACGGCCCGCATCGCCTCGACGGTCTCGTACATCCAGCACCCCCGCACCGCGTCGAGGGCCCGCAGCGTCGTCAGCCACGCGAGGGTGCGCGCGAAGCTCGGGTCTTCGCTGTCAAGCCTGTGCGCGATGAGGCTCACGGCGCGCCGCGCGGGGCCTGTGCGCGGGTCGCTCCGCACGAGCGCGTCGAGCCGCCTGAAGCCCTCGTCGCGGAGCGCGGGGTCGTCGCTCTCGGCGCGCAGCGTGGCGGCCTCGTAGGCCGCGCGGGGCCCGTGCTCCCAGGTGGGCGAGCGCGCGCCGAGGGCGTCGAGCCGCGCGATGGCCGCGTCGCGATCGCCCGCCCGCACGAGGGCCATGGCGGCCAGAAAGGCGCCCTGATCGCGGTCGCGCGCCCGCGCCGTGGCGGCCCCGGCGGCCTCGTAGAAGCGCGCGGCCTCGCGGTACCGCCCGCTCGAAAACGCGCGATCACCCGCCGCGAGGTTCTGCTCGTAGGCGAGCGGTCGCGCGGGGGCGCAGCCGAGCACCAGGCCCAACGCGACCGCGACCCCTCTCACGGGCGCGCTCCGAGCACCGCGCGCAGCACCCCGAGGGCCTGCGCCACCCCCGCCGCGTCGACGTCGAGGTGGGTCACAAGCCGCAGCCGCGCGGGCCCGAAGGCCGAGATGAGAACGCCTTGTTCTTTTGCTCTTTCAACGAATTGCGAGGCTGTCGGCGCGGGCAGGTCGACCATCACGATGTTGGTCTCGGGGGTCTCGACCGAGAGGCCCGTGAGCGCCCCGAGGCCCGCGGCGAGCTCGCGGGCGTGGGCGTGGTCGACCGCGAGGCGGGCGACGTGGTGTTCGAGGGCGAAGCTCCCGGCGGCGGCGAGGAGCCCCGATTGGCGCATGCCCCCGCCCAGCATCTTGCGGTACCGATGGGCCTCGGTGATGAGCGCCTCGGGCCCGCAGAGGAGCGAGCCCACCGGGGCCCCGAGCCCTTTGCTGAGACACACCGACACGGTGTCGAAGGGCGCCGCGAGGGTGGCGACGCGCGCGCCCGAGGCCACCGCGGCGTTGAAGAGCCGCGCCCCGTCGAGGTGGAGCGCCAACCCGAGCCCCCGCGCGGTCTCTGCGACGGCCTCGACCTGGGCTTGATCGAGCACCCGACCCCCGCCGCGGTTGTGGGTGTTCTCGAGGGCCACGAGCCGCGCCCGTGGGGTGTAATACGCCGTCGGTTTGACCGCGGCGACCAATGCCTCGGGGCTGAAGAGCGCGCCCTGGCCGACGGTGACGCACTGCACCCCCGCGAGGGCTGCTGCGGCGCCGCTCTCGTACCACGCGCAGTGCGCGCCTTCGCTCACGAAGACGTCGTCGCCGCGGCGGCAGTGCGCGAGCAGCGCGAGCTGATTGGCCATGGTGCCTGACGAGACGAAGAGCGCGCGGGCCTTGCCGGTGAGCGCTGCGACGCGGGCTTCGAGGGCGGCCACGCTGGGGTCTTCGCCGTAGACGTCGTCGCCCACCTCGGCGCGCGCGATGGCTTCGCGCATGGCGGGGGTCGGGCGGGTCACGGTGTCTGAGCGGAGGTCGATGGTCACGAGAAAGTGTTGTATCGCAAACGTGAGATCTTGCGTGCGCGATGCGGTGTGGTAGAAGGGCCCTCCCAACGCCGATCTAGCTCAGTGGCAGAGCAGCGGTTTCGTAAACCGCAGGTCGTGGGTTCAATCCCCATGGTCGGCTCCGAAAAACAGCGTTTTTGAGAAGAGGCAGCGTCGCCCCTCTTTCCACTCAATCTCGCTGAACACAAGCCCTCCCACGGGTCGCCGCGTGTCGGCTCAGGCCGCGGTGAGGTGCTTGTTGAGCACGAGCGGGTCGCGTCGGCCCTTGGGGAAGATGTAGCTGAGCCCCGCGTGGTCGAAGATCGCTCCGGTCGCGTGCACGGTGCTGTGGTGGTTCGGGCAGAGGAGCATCATGTTCGCGAGCGCGTCTTCGCCGCCCCGTGAGAGGTAGACGATGTGGTGGGCCTCGCAGAGATCGACCGCGTAGAGCGTGCCCGGGTCGAAGGCGCAGAGCTGGCAGCGACCCTGGTAGAGCGCGCGGAGCTCGAGCACGAGGTCGCGGTTGCGCGAGACCGCGCTCGTGAGGCGCGCCCGCGTCGCATCCGAGACGCCGCGATGGGTGCGCGTGAGCATCGGCCCCAACTCCGGAGGACGCTCGCGCAGGGTCTCTTCGAGGGCCATCTCGTCGACGAGGGCGTAGGCCCGGGGCTCGTCGGTGAGGGCGCTGGCCCACGCTTCGAGGCAGCGCGCGTCGGCCGAAGACAGCGCGCGCAAGGTCTGAAGGGCCTGCCCGATATGCGCCGCAGCGATAGGCCTGTCGGCGTCGAACCTGAGGCCGCGAAGGAGCGCGCTCGCGTCGGGGCCCTGGTGCGTAAAGTAGCGCGACTTCGCGAGGTCGCCCCAGAGCCGAAAGCGACCGTATCGGTAGCCTGCGGCGTTGTGGGTCTTGGCGGTGATGACGAGCCGCGCCGCGAGCACATACGCGGTGCCGTGCGGCGAGGGCCGCCCGGTTACGAGCCAGAGGCTCTCGCCGACGTCGATCGCGCTGTGGAGGCGCGGCTGGTTCGAGTTGAAATTGAACCCCGCGCCCTCGTCGAGGTCTGAGAGGAAATTGTCCCAACGCCAGTATGCGAGGAGGTCCACGGGTGAGTTCGAGCCCATCGCGGCTGCGGGGCGTTTGTCAAGCCGCGTCGCTGCGCCGGGTCGCTCAGCGGCAGAACCGCGCTTCCAGCGAAGACCAAAGGCAGAACGAGCCGCCCGCGTTACGCACCGTCTCGCAATCGGCGGTGCCGAGCGACGGGTCACCCGCGCAGGAGGGCGCCGTCACGCAAGGCTGAGAGCAGAACCGGCCCGCGCATCCGTCGTCAAAGTCGGTGATCGAGAGGCACCGGCCGCTCTCGCAGTCGTCGTCGCGTGTGCAATCGGCGCCGAGTCGCGCGCGCACCCGACCGTCAGGGGCGACGTCTTGCGCGCTGACATCGTGTGCGGCGACCTCTGAACGATCTGCCGCAGCGTCGACGCCGACCGCGCCATCGGCGCCCCCGCCCACAACGTGCTCAGCGCACCCGGCCAAGCTCGCGAACGCAAGAGCACCCATCAACCTCATCATCGCTGTGCAACGCCTCCGGCCCGACGAACGCGGTCTTGGCCAGATTGTTCCGCCAAATCGTGTGATTGCGCGCTGCGCACGACCTTGCACCCTCGCGCGCGGGCTGCGTCATCGAGGCAGCATAAGTTGTGTCATGGTGTGTCTTGCAGCGCCGTGGCAACGATGTTGATTCGCGTTAGTATCGTTATTTATAGCTGTTCTAGAGTTGAGATGCGCGCAGTCGTGCAGAATATGGCGCATGATGGCGCAGCGCGCCGCGGCCTCGCCGTGGGGCATGGGCCGCGGTACGGAGTTGACGGCGACGGCGGGGGCGCGCAACACGAGGGCGTGCTCGACCCCATCGAAGGAATCCTCGCCGTCCTCGACCGCGCGAGCAGCACGGGCACCAACAAGTTCGGCCTCCTCCTGGCGCTCATCGAGCTCGCGCCGACGGTGGGCGCAGACCGCGGGCTCTCGTTCGAGACCCTCGCCGCGACGCTCATCGCGCTGCACTGGGAGCATGTGACGCCCTTCAGAGCGTCGGCCCCGCGGCAAGTCACCAGCCAGAACCGTGAGCTCACGGTGCTGCGGGTGGTGCGAGCGCTTCGGGCGACGCTGCCGCCGGAGAAGGCGCACTGGCCCTTTGTGCGGGCGCGGGCGCAGCTCTCGTCACAGGCCTGGGCCGACGCGGTGGCCGCCGTCGCGCGCGACACGGCACGCAACCCAATCGCCCTCTTGCAGACCCTCGACCGCGTGCAGCACGCGTTCCTCTACACCGTCGAGGGGCGCGTCGTGAGGCTGAACCCGGGCGTCGCCGAGACCCTCACGCGCTTCGGCCCCGTGCTCCGAGAGCTCGTCGAGGCGCGCTTCGTTCAGCACGTCGTGACCGCGAACCCGGCGTGGAGGCGCGAAGCCATCGAGCCTCAGCTCCGCGCTCACCTCTTCGGCGCCACGCGCGAAATGCCAGGCGCCGCCATGCGCAAGGCGATGGCCGAGATGCAAGACGGCCGGTGCCTCTACACCGGGCGCCCGCTCCGCGACGATGCGCCGGTTGACCATGTGCTCCCGTGGGCCCGGGTGAGGGTCAGCACGCTCGGCAATTTTCTGATGACCGATCGGCAGACCAACACACGCAAGCGTGACCTCCTCCTCGGCGAGGCGCCCTTGACCCGCTGGCTCGCCCACCTCGACGCCCGGCGCTCGGGCCTCGACGCCCTCGCCAGGGCCCACGACTGGCCCTTCGAGCGAGACGCCGTGGTGCAAAGGGCGCTGGCGCTCTACCGCGGCCTCGCGCCGGGCGCCGTGCTCTGGTCTGCTGAGGGCTCGCACACGGCCACCGCCGCAGACCTCCGCGCCCTCTGCGAGCGCCTCGAAGCGGCCTGAGCCCGCGGCCCTCGGGGCCCCCGGTCGAGCGAGACGCCCGCGCATCGCACCGTGGCGCCGTCGCAGCGCCTCGCGCGCAGAATACAGCAGTGATAAGCAAAATCGCGGCGGCACAGGGGCTGCTCTGCGCGCTCGCCATGCAACACGCCACGCCTCGCACCGAGCCCACGGCCTACGTCCCCCTCGCACCCGCGCCGCGGCGCGTCTGGCCTGTCGCGCGGGGCCTCGCGGCGGTCGCGGTGGGCCTCGCCATTGGGGCTGAGAGCCGCACCGCAGAGGCCAGCGGGGGCCTGCCGTTGGGCACCGAGCTGTTGATCGTTCCGACGGTGATCGCCGGAGGGATCGGGCTCGGCGGGGCCGTCGCGGCGGTGCTCAGCGACAGCGACGCGGGGCGCCCCGGAGCCGCCGCCCGCACCCTCGCCATCGCCGGCTCGGCGCTCAACCTCGGCCTCGGCCCGCTCTACCTCGTCGGCGCAAACGACGGCCGCGACGTCGGCCTCGGCGTCGCCCACCTCGCCCTCGGCGCCGCCGACCTGGGCCTCATCCTCTACCGCGCGACGCGCCCTCCCCAGCGCCCGGCGATCGCCTCGTGGTCGGTGGCTCCGCTCGCCATCGTCGACGCCGCGGGGCAGCGCGTGCCAGGGGCGGGGCTCCGGGTGGTGGCCTTCTAGCGCCGCTCGGCGCGTGCCATGATGTGTCGCGCCTCGCATCGCACACCACACCGCGAAGCGCATTGTCTTTTCCAAAAGACATCCGGCTCGTTCGATGGGCCAACATGCGTCATGTCTGGCACAAAAAAGCTCCTTCCGGCTGGGGGCGCCTTGGGGCAGACTCGGGTGCACCATGGCGAACCCCAACACCAAGTCGCGTCGGCCCAAACCTGCTGTGAAGTCGACGAAGCTCGAGAAGAAGAAGCAGGCGCGCCCCGCGCGGTGGCCGGTCTCGCCCGCGCCGAGCGCCTGGGCCGTTCGGCTCGACGTCGATGTCGAGGGCGACCCGGTGAGCCTCGTCGACGAGGGCGAGGGGCTCAAGGCGCTCACCGGCGCGGCGGGGCTCTCGGCGGCCTTCTCGGCAGAGCTCGTTCAGCGGAGCGCGACGCGCCTCGGGGTCGAGCGCTTCGCGTTGCAGGGCTACGGGCCCGATGGGGTGCTGCGCTTCGACGACGCGCTGAAGCTGGCCACCTTCCTCGGCGGCGAGGCGGCGCTGCGGGTGGTCGAGGGCCTGAGGCGCGCCCAGACCCGAGCCCTCAGCGAGGCGGCGCGGTGGCTCGAAGGCGTCGGGGTGGCGGCGCTCCACGGCGGGTCGTCGCGGCACCGCGCGCCGGCGAAGATCCCGTCGGTGGCGTCGCTCCGTCGGGTGACCGCGGCCGATGAGCTCGACAAGGCCGTCGCCCATTGGCGCGCCCACCTCGAGCGCGTCTTCGCCGACCACGGGCAGAACGCCGTGGTGGTCGCAGAGTCGCTCGGCATCCCGCGCCGCACCCTCTACCGCCGGATGGAAGAGTACGGCCTGAACCTCCGCCGCGGGCGAAGCGCGGGCTGAGTTGTGCCATCGTGTGTCAGTCTCGCGCCACCCTGACCAGCTGATGGGCGCGGGCTGAGACCAAGAGACGGTGGTGCGGCAAGTGCGGGGCCAAGGCGGCGATGGTGGCGTCGCGTTGGCGCTCGCCGAGGGCCTCGATGTGCCGGGTGAGCCGCTGCGGGTCGATCCGACGGGCCTCGGCGGGGTCGAGGTGCTCGATGAGGAACCACGCCGTCTCGGCGCGCAGGAAGCTCGCCACCTGCGGGTGCATCACGAAGACCTCGCGGGCGCCCCGGTGCGGCGTCACCATCGGCACCCAGGAGTGCGCGTGAACAGGGGCGTCGAGCCTGACCTCGAGCACCCCGCGCTCGCGATGCTCGCCTTCGAGGACGGCGAACTCGAGCCCCTCGGGGTGTCGCCACGCGCGGGTGAGCGTCGCCCCGAGGACCTCGCCCACCAGGCCCGGTCGCAGGCCGTAGCGCGCGGGATGCTCGGTCATGAGCCTGAGGTGTCCGCAGCCGATGTGGGCGGGCGCCGTGAGCGCGGCCCGGAGCGGCGCCTCAAGGCCCGCGGGCGGGTGCCTGACGAGGGCCCCGAGGGCGTCGAGGTCGCGAGGCGGTGAAACACCCTGAAACGTTTCAGGGTGATCGTGAAACCACTGCATGAGCCGCTCGAGCGCGTGCCGATCGGTGTGCAGGTAGAGCCGACCGAAGGCTTCGCCGTAGGCTCCCACCAGGGCCTCGACCTCGGCCGCCGTGAGCCCGCGATGCAGCGTGTCTTCGAGGGCCGCGAGCGAGAGCACGAGCTCACCGAGGTCGCCGCCGGGCGTGCCCAACACCGGCGTCTCGGCGCGGCCGTCGATGCACGACACCGTCGCGCCGCCGAGCAGCGACGCCGCCTGCACCCAACGCAGCGCGCCCGGCGCGGCGAGGCTCTCGGCGAGCTCCGGGGCCACCTCAGGGCCGAGCTCCGGGGCGCGCGTGCGCGGGGGTGTTTCACCCGATGAAACATGCACCGTCGCGGTCGTGGCGAGGCCCTCGCGCTGCCAGCTCAGCATGCCGCCGGTGAGCGACGCCACGCGCGTGAAGCCCATGCCTTGCAGCGTCTCTACGGCTCTGGCGCTGCGCCTCCCGGAGCGGCACACGAGCACGACGGGCGCGCCCCGCGGCCAGGGCTCGGCGCGGGTCGCCAGGGCCTCGGGTGAAACACGCTCGGCGACGTCGATGTGGCCGCCCGGGCCGTCGTATTCGTCGGCCTCGCGCACGTCGATGACCCGCACGCCGCAGCGGTGCGCGGCGAGCCAACGAACATCAACCTCGGGGGCTCCGCTGGGGGCGAGCGAGGGGGCAGAATCGTCTTCTGTTACGTTGTCTTCACAGCGCCGAAGCTGCGCCGTCGGGCCGCCCGAGGCCCTCGACCGAGGCGCCTCGGCCCTGTGACACGACCCGAGCAACGCGCCCGCGACGAGGGCGACAATCCATTGCGGTCTCATGGCGTCGGGGCCGCCTTGCAGCGCCCGTGCCTGAAACACTGTGAAACACAGTGAAACGTCAGCCTAGAACACCGAGCCGACGGTGACGAGGGCCAGCGCGCCGGTGTAGACCTCGGGGGTCAGGCGGTACTTCACCGTCGAGACGCCCGCCGTGGCGCCGATGACGAAGCGGTCGATGCTGAGGTTGGCCACGGGGCCGGCGATGAGGTCGACGTCGGGCTCGTTCTCGGGCTCGTCGGCGTCGCGTTCGAGGTCGAGCCGGGCGCGGGCGTCGAGGCCGAGCTGGAGCCGCGGGTGAACACGGTAGAGGGCCCCGAGGCGGAGCTCGCCGTAGTGCTCTCCTTCGGCGAGCCCGAGGCCGTACCCGAGGTTGGCGATGAAGGTTGCGGCGCCCGCCTGACGGCTGAGGGCCACCCGGGCCGAGAGCGCGGCCACGGTGTTGAAGCCGAAGGCCTCGTAGCCCGCGTAAACGGCGAGGTTGAGCCCGTGGGCGGGCTGCCGCAAGAGGTCGACCGCGAGGGCCACCGTGGGGCGCGCGTCGCCCGCGCCGCCGTGGTAGCCGAAGCCCGCACGGAGCGAGACCGGGCCCGCAAACCGGAGCTGCGCCACCCCCTGCACCGTGGCCGACCTGGCGGCGCCGTCGTATCCGCCCTGGAAGTACGCGAACGCGCGCTGGGCGTCGTTGCGGGCGGGCACCCCGAGCCCGAGGAAGGCCCCCTGATCGACCGCGGCGCGGGCCTCGGGTGAGGCCCCGGGGGGCGCCTCGGCGGCGTCAGGAGGGAGCGGGTCAGCCCAAGCGCGAGCGCCCAAAAGGCTGAGCGAGAGCGCCGTCGACACCAGCAAGAGACGCGAAGCTACGGCCATGGCCCGAAGTGCTACCACAGAACCGCGGGGCCCGCCGATGCGCCCCGTTGGGTGGGGCGCGGGTGCACGAAGTTGGCGTTCTCGGCGTGGGGGTGCTAGCGCCCGCGGCGATGCGTCGCGTGCTCGTCGGTGCCATGCTCGGGTGTGGGTTCGTGGGGCTCTCGCGGCCGCCCGTCGAGGCTCAGATTCCGCCGCGGCGGAGGGCTCCAGAGCCCGCGGGGGCCTCGCGCGCGGCCGACCTGGCCGACGGCATCGCGGTGCCCGCCAACGCCCGCAGCGTGCGCATCGAGCGCGAGGGCGAGGTGATCCGCTCGGCGCCCGACAGCGAGTCGAACCGCCGGGGCACGGCCTCGCGGGGGGTGCGCCTGCCCGCCCTCGAAGCCACCCAGGGTCACGGCTGTCGCAGCGTTTGGGTGCGCGTCGGGGTCGACGCCTGGGTTTGCGCCGACGGGGCCCAACTCAGCGCCGATGCGCCCGAGGCGCGCGAGCTGCCGGTGGTGCCCGAGGGGCAGGTGGTGCCGTACACCTACGCCTTCGCGACCCACGCGGGGGTGCGCGCGTATCGGCGCCTCGAAGACATCGCCGACGACAATTTCGCCGAAGAGCTCGAGCGCGGGATGAGCGTGGCGGTGCTCCGTACGACGCGCACCGACCAGGGGAGCTATGTGCTGACGGCCTCGTCGCGTTGGGTGGCCATGCGCGACCTGGCCTTCGCGCGCCCGTCAGAGCGGGCGGGGGTGTTCTACGACCCGGGCGAGGCGAGCGAGGCGGTGGGGTTCGCGAGCGTCGATGTGCGGGCCTGGCCGAGTCCCGAGGCCGCGCAGCGCGGGGTCGCGCCGCCCGGCAGCACCCAAGAGCTGCGCCGTCGCGAGGGCGTTCACATTCGCGAAGAGCGCACGCTGCGGGGGCGTCGGTACCTCCGCCTCGACGCGGGCTGGGTGGCCGCGGCGGCGGTGCAGCGGGTGACGGCGGCGACGCCTCCGGGCAACCTCGGCCCGCATGAGCGCTGGGTCGACATCGACAGGGCGCGGCAGACCTTGGTGGCCTACGAGGGGCGCGCGCCGGTGTTCGCGGGCCTCGTCTCGACGGGCCGCCCGGGCAGCCCGACCGCGCCGGGCGAGCACCGCGTGTGGATCAAGCTCGCCTACACCGACATGTCAAATGTTGGTGATAACACAGTGGTTTCGGCGACCGCGCTCTACACCGTGGCGCGGGTTCCGTGGGTGATGTTCTTCCACGGCGAGCAGGGCTTGCATGCCGCGTTCTGGCACGACCTCTTCGGCCGGGTGCACTCGCACGGGTGTGTGAACCTCGCGCCCCGAGACGCCGCGTGGCTCTACCAATGGGCGCCGCCCGCGGTGCCGCGCGGGTGGACGGCGGTCTTCCCCACCGAGCGCGACCCGGGCATGCGGGTGCGGGTGCGCTAGAGACGCGGTCTCGGGCCCCAAACGCCACGAGAGACGCTCGCCTGGGGCCGTTGAAGCGGCGCCGCGCGGGCATCTCTCGCGGAGGGGGCGTATCGGGCCTCGGGTTGAAGCCCGATGGCGGCTCAGAAGAGGTTCGACAGGTCGATCGCCGAGAGCTTCTTCTGCTCGGCGATGCGGTTCATCGCGCGCACGAGGCGGCTCTTCTGCGGGCCGGCGACCTTCTCGCCCTTGAGCACGCGGGTGAGGAGCTGCGCCGTCACGGGGCGGCCGCTGCGCACTTCGACCGAGCGGGCGGCCTTGGCCTCGTCGCCCTCTTTGCCGCGGGTCTGACGCTTGGCGAGGAGCGCCTTGCGATCGGTCGGGGTCAGCTTCTCGATCTGGGTCGAGGCGTACACAACCCGAATCGGGTCGATCTTGTGCTCTTTGAGGTAGGCCGCAAACTTGTTGTCGGCAGACTGCAGAAGGCCAGCGAGCTCGCTCATGGAATCCTCTCCTAAAACGGGACGGAGCCCATATCTCAGCCTCGCCGAAAACACAAGCCCTCGCCGCCCGAAGCCGACCCGCCCCGCGGCAGGGCGGCCCCTCTTCAGCCGCCCCCGATCGGCGGCGCGAGGGCGCTGAAACGCACGACCTTCGGCCTCAGCGCGGGTGATGGCCGTGCGCGTGACCCTGGCCTGGCCCCGGGAGCGCCGTCGCCACGAGGCGCCCGTGCTCGACCCCCTTGGTCGCCAACAGCTGGTCGGCCGCGCGCTGAATGAGCCCCGCGGGGCCCTTCATCACAATCACCTCAAGGCAATGATCGTGGTCGAGGTGAACGTGCAGCGTCGAGACGACGTGCTCGCCGAGCTCGTGCTGCATCTCGGTCAGCCGCTCGCTCAGCTCGCGCACATGGTGGTCGTACACCAGGGTCAGCGTGCCCACCGCCGCGCCGTTCTCTTGCAAATGCGCCTGAACGAGCTCGGCCCGCACGAGGTCGCGCAGCGCCTCGCTCCGCGTCGCATAGCCCTTCGCCGAGACCCGCTCGTCGAAACGCGCGAGCAGCTCAGCGTCCATCGCAACCCCGAAGCGAACAAGCTCTGATCCCATGTGCTCTCGGCCTGACCTTACACAAGCCGCGCGCCGTCATTGTATCGTCTTGCCATACAATATCGTGTGAAACATCGCGATCGACGATGCAATCGACCCGTGCGAAGACTCACCTCGTCAAGCGCGGAGCTGAGGGGCGCCTCGGGGTGCGCCGCGCTGCGGGAGGGTTCACGATGATCAACGACGAACAGATTCTTGTGCGGCGCGAGGCCCGTCGTCGGGCGCTGAGGGCCGCCGCCGCGGTGGCCGTGGTGGGTGTCTTCGGGGGCTGCGCGAGCACCGTCGAGGGGCTGCCGACCCGCGCCGAATTGCCGACGGGTGATGACGCCGGGGTCCTCGTCGATGTCGCCGCGGTCGGCGATGTCGGGGCGGCGGTTGACGTCGCGCGAAGGGTCGAGGCGCACCCTCCGGCCAACGACGGCGGAGTCGCCCGCGACGGCGCCACCGTCGACGCCGGGCCGCCGTCGGCGTGCGCGGCCTGCAACGAGCTCCTTGAGCCGGGCGAGTGGCCCGGGTGCACGAGCGAGTACCTCACCTGCCTGCGCGAGGTGGCCGCGCGCACGGGCGAACAATGCCAATGGGGCTGCGCAGCGTGGGGGCCCTTCAACCCTCCGGCCTTCGAGGTCTGAGGGCCTATGGGCGCGCACCGCACCGTCAACGCATCGCTCGGCGCTTCGGGCATCTTCGGCACCGAGCACCGACGGCTCCTGGGCTACCTCGACCGCCGCCGAGAGGGCGCCGAGGCTCGAGGGCTCGGCGAGGTCTACCCCGAGGCCGTACGCGCCGTGGCGGCCACCACCTGGCGGCTGCGCATGATCAACGAGCACCGCTCGTCGGGGGTCTTCGCGGCGCTGCAACGCCAGCTCATCGAGGCCTCGACGCCCTTCGCGGTGCAGACCGTGACGCTGCGCATGGCCCTCGACGAGATCCACCACGCGGGGCTCTGCGGCGCGCTGGTCGAGGCCTTCGGTGAGGCCCCCTCGGCCGAGGCCGAGCCGACCCTGGCCGCGCTGCCGCGCCACGGCGACGTGAGCCCGCTCGACCGCGCGGTGCGCAACGTGATGTTCATCGGCTGCCTCGCCGAGACCGCGGCGGTGGCGCTGGTGTCGAACGAGCGGAGCCTCGCGACGGAGCCCCTCGTGCGCGCGACGCTCGACCAGATCCTCGGCGACGAGATCTCGCACGCGCGCTTCGGCTGGCAGTTCGTGAGCGACGCCGCGCCGAGCCTCTCGGTGACCGAGCGCGAGGGCATCAACCGCTGGCTGCGCCTCGCCTTCGGGGCCCTCGAAGCGAGCGAGCTGGCCTTCCTGCCGGTGTGGGCCGACCCCTCGCGCGAGCTCCGCGAGACCCGCGAGGCGGTGGGGCTCTGCGAGGCCGATGACGCCCGCGCGATCTTCTACGAGACCGTCGAGACGGTGGTGGTGCCGCGGCTCGAAGCGATGGGCTTCGACGCACAGCGGGCCTACGCGGGGCGGCTCCGAGAGTCGCGCCGAGAGGGCGAGATGGCGGTATCGTCGTCGGGGTGAATGCGCCCAGCGTCGACAACCTTCGGTGCTTCCTCGCGGCGGCGACGAGCCTGAATTTTCGCACCGCCGCGAAGACCGTGCACCTCTCTCCGGCGGCCTTCGGGCAGCGCATCGCGCAGCTTGAGGCGCAGCTCGAAGCGCCCCTCTTCGCCCGCTCGACGCGCAGCATCAGCCTCACCCCCGCCGGGGTCGCGCTGGTGCCCCAGGCCCGGGCCGCCGTCGCGGCGAGCGAGGCCTGCCTCAGGGTCGTCAAGGGCGAGCTCGAGGCCCTGCCCATGGAGCTCGTCGTCGGCACCCGCCACGAGCTCGGAATGAGCTGGATCGTGCCCGCCCTCGACACCCTCAAGGCCCGCTTCACACGGCAAAAGCTCAACCTCTACTTCGGCTCGGGCGAAGACCTCCTCGTGCGGCTCCGCACCCGCGAGATCGACCTCGCGGTGACCTCGACCCGCCTCGCCGACCCGCGCCTCGACGCCGTGGTGCTGCACCCCGAGCGCTACGTCTTCGTCGCCGCGCGGAGCCTCCTGGCCCGCGAGCCCTTCTCGCGCCGCGCCCACGCCGCGCGCCACACCCTCATCGACGCCGCCCCCGACCTGCCCCTCTACCGCTATTGGCGCGACGCCCCCGGGAGCGCCGAGGCCCTCACCTTCGCCGACCACTGGTACCTCGGCACCATCGAGGCCATCGCCTGGGCCGTGCGCGAGGGGCGCGGCGTCGCCGTCTTGCCCGAGTACCTCGTCGCCCGCAGCCTCGCGCGCAAACAGCTCGTCGAACTCTTGCCCTCGGTGCGCGCCAACGAAGACCACTTTCGCCTCGTCTTTCGCGCCGATGACGCCCGCCGCGCGCTCTTCGAGGCCATCGCCGACACCCTGCGCGCATTGCCCCTGCGGTGATCAACGCGCCGTGTCGTCGCGAGCGTCAACGAAGGCCGATAGACGCCGCGAGCAAGCTCGTTCAGTCTCTGCCGCGCCGCGATGACCCTCAGCGTGTTTGACATGTTCAGCATTGGCATCGGCCCCTCGAGCTCGCACACCGTGGGGCCCATGCGCGCGGCCCGGCGCTTCGTCGAGGCCCTCTCGTCGGAGGCCGTGCTCGGGCGCGCGGGCCGCGTCGCCGTCGAGCTCTTCGGCAGCCTCGGCGCCACCGGCAAGGGCCACGGCAGCGATGTGGCCGTGGTGCTCGGCCTCGAAGGCGCGCGGCCCGAGAGCGTCGACACCGACGCCGTGCCCGCCCGGATGCAACGCCTCGCGCAAGAGCAGACCCTCTCGCTGCTCAATGTTCACACTGTCAACTTCGCCCTGCCGCGCGACCTGGTGTTTCACCGCCGCGAGACCATGCCGCTGCACCCCAATGGCATGCGCTTCACGGCCTTCGATGCCGAGGGGGTGTGCCTGCTCTCGAAGGAGTACTACTCGGTCGGGGGCGGCTTCGTGGTGCACGGCGACGGGGTGCCCGACGCGGCCCCGAGCGGCGAGCGGGCGGCCCGTGCGCTGCCGCACCCGTTTGAGACCGCCGAGGGGCTCCTCGCGGCGGCCACCGCGGGGGGGCTCTCGATCAGCACGCTGATGCTCGAGAACGAGTGCGCCCTGCGGCCCGAGTCTGAGGTGCGGGGCCGCGTCGCAGAGATCGTGAGCGCGATGGAGGCCTGTGTGCGTCGCGGCTGCGAGCGCGAGGGCATCTTGCCGGGCGGGCTCAAGGTCAAGCGTCGCGCCGCGAGCCTCTATCGCAAGCTCAGGGCCGACACCCGCGGGGCCAGCGACCCGCTCTCGACGATGGATTGGGTCAACCTCTGGGCCCTCGCGGTGAACGAAGAGAACGCCGCGGGCGGCCGGGTGGTGACGGCGCCCACCAACGGGGCGGCGGGCATCATCCCCGCGGTGCTGCATTACTACAAACGCTTCATCCCCAATGCCGACGACGAGGGGGCGCTGCGCTTCATCTTGACCGCCGGGGCCATCGGCATTTTGTACAAGAAGAACGCGTCGATCTCGGGCGCCGAGGTGGGCTGCCAGGGCGAGGTCGGGGTGGCCTGCTCGATGGCCGCAGGGGCCCTGGCCGAGGTGCTCGGGGGCTCCGCCGAACAGGTCGAAAACGCAGCAGAGATCGGCATGGAGCACAACCTCGGGCTCACCTGCGACCCCGTGGGCGGGCTCGTCCAGGTGCCGTGCATCGAACGCAACGCGATGGGGAGCGTGAAGGCCATCAACGCCGCGCGGCTCGCCCTCGTGGGCGACGGCAAGCACAAGGTCTCGCTCGACAAGGTGATCGCGACGATGCGTCAGACCGGCGCCGACATGAGCACGAAGTACAAAGAGACCGCGCGCGGGGGCCTCGCGCTCAACATCATCGAGTGCTGACCCGGCGCCGCAAGACGATCAGCGCGATCTCGGGCCACATGAAGATGCGCGACGGCACGCCGGTGATGCCGAGGCCGCGGCTCACATAGAGCGCCCGCCCGCCTTCGGTGTAGAGCCCGTCTGACCAGCGGTGCACCACGCGGTAGAGGTTCAGCCGTTCGAGCGGCCAAGGGAGGCCGATCTGGCCCGCGTGGGTGTGCCCCGAGAGCGAGAGCTCGACCCCCGCGTCGCAGAGGCTCTGCCAGTGGCGAGGGTCGTGCGAGAGGAGCACCCGGGTGGCGCCCGCGGGCGCCGTGGCGAGGGCCTCGTCGAGGCGGTCGCGCTTGCTAAAATGGTCGTCGAGGCCGCCGATCCAGAGGGCCGCGTCGCCGCGGGTGAGGGTCTCGCCGCGGTTACGCTGGAGCCGGACGCCCGCCCCCAGGAGGGCGTCGACGACCGCCGTCTCGGTCTGAAAATAGTCGTGATTCCCCATACATGCGAAGACGCCGTGGGGGGCCTTGAGCTGCGCGGCGAACCAGCCTACGTCGTCGACGTAGCCCTCGCCCGTGGTGATGAGGTCGCCCGTGAGGCACACCACGTCGGGCGCGAGCGCGCGGGTGGCCTCGACCCACCGCGACAGCACCCACCGCGGAAGGTACGGGCCGCAGTGAACGTCGCTCCACTGCGCGATGCGAAAGCCGTCGAACGCCTCAGGCAGGTCGTCGATGAAGACCTCGACCCGCCGCACCCGGGCCCAGAGGCGCCCCGCGGTGCTGCCGTAGAGGCCCAGCGCCCAACCGAGAAAGAGCGGCCCCGCGAGCACGTCGAGGGCCGACCAGGTCGTGCCCACGCTGAGCCTCAGGGCCGCCCAGATCGCCATCGCGGGCAGGGCCATGAACGCCGCCACGAAGCAGCCCGTGCCGTACGCCGCGTAGAGCACCTCGACGCACCACGCGTACCAGGGAGGCGTCTTGACGTCGTCGATCCACCAGACGAGGCGGTGCAGAAAAATCGAGAAGCCCGCGGCGTGGAGCCCCGCCGCCAGGAGCCCCGCGGTCACGGCCCCGAGCCCCGCCGCGCGCATGAGCCACAGGGCGCAGGCGGCGATGGCAAATGACTGAAACAGAAGGCTCATCAGCGCAATTCGCGCGATGAACCCGCGTCGCCAGGCGCCCAGCGGCGGTCGCACCCTCACAGCGTTCGTCACGGGTTGGGTGATTGCCACGAGGTCGCCCGGGCGCTCAACCCCTTGCGAGGCACCGCCGTGGGCGTGTAGGCGTCGGCGCTGTGACGACTCCCGAACGCGCGACGGTGCACCTCCGGCCGGGCCACGTACGGCCGGTGTTTATGGGCCATCCGTGGGTCTACGCCCAGGCCATCGCGCGCATCGAGGGCGAGGCCGCCGCGGGCGACGAGGTGACCGTCTGCGACCCCCGCGGCAACGTGCTCGGGGCGGGGTATTACTCGCCGTCGAGCGCCATCCCCGTGAGGCTCCTCACCCGCGAGGGGGGGCGCCCGCTCGATGCGAAATTCCTCCGCGCGCGGATCGAGAGCGCGCTCGCCCTGCGCCGCACGGTGTTGGGCCTCGGGCTGAGCCCTGAGAGCGGGTACCGCGCCGTCAACAGCGAGGGCGACGCCCTCTCGGGGCTCATCGTCGACGTCTTCGGCGACAGCGCGGTGGTGCAGTTTCTGACCGCGGGCATGAAGCGCCGCGAGACCACCCTCGTGCCGCTCCTGGTCGAGCTCCTCGGGGTCGCGCGGGTGTACGAGGCGACCTCGCCGCGGCACCAGAAGCTCGAAGCCATCACCGCGGAAGACGGGCTCCTCTGGGGCGACGCGCCGGGGCCGCTCACCTTCGTCGAGCACGGGGTTCGCTACGAGCTGCCCGCGCCCGGCGCCGAGGGCGGAGGCCAGAAGACCGGGTACTATTTCGACCAGCGCGACAACCGCGCCCTCGTGGCCGCGATGGCCCGAGGCAAGCGGGTGCTCGACGCGTGCTCGTTCGTGGGGGGCTTCGCCCTCGCCGCAGCGAAGGCCGGGGCCGCCGAGGTCGTGGCCGTCGACAGCGGGGCCGCCGCGGTGGCCACCGGCGCGCGTCTCGCCGAAGCGAACAAGCTCGACACCGTGCGCTTCGAGCGCAGCGACGCCAAGGCCTGGATGCTCAAGCACAAGACCCGCTTCGACGTGGTGGTGCTCGACCCGCCCAAGTTGGCGCATCACGGCCGCGAGGTCGAAGAGGCCCTCGGGCACTATCGCAAGCTCAACGCCGCCGCGGCGGCCCGGGTCGAGCCCGGGGGCGTGCTGGTGACCTGCAGCTGCTCGGGCATGGTGAAGGCCGACGAGTTTGTGCGCGCCGTGGCCGCCGGGGTGCGTGACGCGGGGCGCGACGCGAGCCTCGTGAGCCTGCGCGGGGCGGCGGGCGATCACCTTACGCCCGCGGCGTTTGAAGAGGGGCGGTACCTCAAGTGCGCCGTGCTGACGGTGCGGGCGTGAGGCCCCTCGACGAGGCGCCCGAGGCCTTCTGGCGAGGCGTTCTAGGGGTGGCGAGCGACTTCGACGACACGCTCTCGACCCACGGCCAGGGGCTCTTGCCCGAGACCGTCGCGGCGATGCACCGCCTCGCGGCCGCGGGGGTGCCCTTGGTCATCGCCACGGGGCGACCGCTCGGGTGGGCCGAGGTGCTGATGAAGACCCTCCCGGTGCGGGCCGCGGTGGCCGAAAATGGCGCCGCCGCCCTCTTGTGGGAAGGTGGGCGCCTCGTCGCATCGTTCACCGAGGCCGACGACGCCGTGAGGGCCCGAGACATGGCCGCGGTGCGGGCCGCGGTGGCGCGGGTCAAGGCACACCTTCCGATGTTGAACGAGGTCGTTGATTACACCCGGCGCGAGACCGACGTCGCCCTCGACATCGGCGAGGCCGTCACCGTGCCCGACGCGATCGTCGCCGAGGCGCGGGCCATGCTCGAAGCCGACGGGTGCGCCGCGGTGGCCAGCACGGTGCACCTCCACGCGAGCCGGTACCGCGCCGACAAGCCCGCCGGGCTGCGACGGGTGCTCGCGCGCCTGGGCCTCGACCCCGAGGCCCTCAGCACCCGCTGGATCTACCTCGGCGACAGCCCCAACGACGCCGCGGCCTTCGCGGCCATCGACCGAAGCGTCGGCGTCGCCAATGTCGCCCGATGGGTCGGCCGCATCGACGCGCTGCCGAGGTACGTCGCTCCCCATGAGGGCGGCAGAGGGTTTGTTGACGTCGTGTCAAAGTTACTCGCCGAGCGAGGGGCGTTGTGAGCAAGGCCGAGCCGAAGGCCCCTCCGCGAGGGCTCAACAAGAACGCGGTGATGGCGGGCGTGAGCGTGGTGATCGTGGTGGTGGTGGGGCTCCTCGCGGCCCGCCAGCCCGGGGCGAGCGCGTCGCGGCCTTCGCCGACGGCGGTGCAGCGGCAGGCGAGCGACCCTCCGGCCGCGCGCGACACCACGGGTCACTACGCGCCGGGCTCTGCGGCGGCGGTGGCCGAGCAGTTTCTGCGGCTCTGGTTTCGCGCCCACTACGATCAGGCGGCGGAGCTCGCGACCGACGAGATCGAGGCGCGGTGCCGACGCAATTTGCAGCAGCTCGCGACGCTGAGCCCCGACCAGCGCGAAGAGCTTCGGCAGGTTCAGCTCATCTCAGAGGCCGCAGAGTTTGACCTCGAACGCGCGGTGGTCACCGAGGTCGACGCGGGCGCGGTGGCGACTCGCGAGGTGGTGGGCATCTTGTACGCGCACGGGCCCAGCCCCGACGGGCGCAGGGTCGCGTCACGCCGCGGCCAGACCCTCGTGATGGTGCTCCGCGACGGCGGCTGGAAGGTGAGCCGATGGAGCCCCGCCGCCGGCGAGCCCCGCATCCAGGTCGGCGAGGCCCCCCGGTGAGCGAGCACCCGATGACGCCGCGCGACCCCGACGACGACCCGATGCTGCGCGGGGCCCGCGAGCACTACGAAGACGCGGTGTACTACGACTACACCTACCGTCAGCGTCGCGACGACGTGGCCTTCTACACCCGCCTCGCGCGACAACACCGGGGCCCCGTGCTCGAGCTCGGCATCGGCTCAGGCCGTGTGGGCATCGCCATCGCCCAGACCGGCGCCGAGGTGGTCGGCGTCGACCCGAGCGCGCCGATGCTGACCCGCGCCAAGGAGCGCGCCCAAAGCCTCGGCGTTGAAAATTTGACACTCTGTCAAGGCGACATGCGCTCGCTCGCCTTGGGGCGCCGCTTCGGCCTGGTGATCGCGCCCTTCAACGCGCTGCTTCACCTCTACGAGCCCGATGATTTCAGGCGATGCTTCGAGTCGGTGCGCGCACATCTGGCGCCCGGCGGGCGCTTCGTCTTTGACGTTCGGGTGCCCTCGCCGGCTGAGTTGGCGCGCAACCCGGAGCGTTGGTACAAGTGCCGCGGCTTCGTGCACCCGCGGCTCGGGGTGAAGGTCGCCTACTACGAGCGATTCTTCTACGACCCGATCAAACAAGTGCAATACGTGACCATGCGCTTCGAGCCCGAGGGCGCGCAGGGGCCGTTTGAGGTCTTGTTGACGCAGCGTCAAATCTTCCCCAACGAGTTGCGCGCGCTCTTGGCCCTTGGGGGGCTGAAGATGGTGAAGCGGTGGGGCGATTTCAGCGGCCGCCCGCTCGGGCCTGACGACATCGAGATGGTGCTTGAGTGCGTGTCGCTCTAAGGTCACCCGCTCACCACGGCGCGAGCACCTCACGCGCACGCTGAAGCTGACCCTGTGGCCAAGGGAGCTGGTAGTTGGTGTCGCGCCCCCAGCACCACACGGCGTTGTCGCGCCTCAATGCGCAGTTCACGCCAGCGCCCTGAGCAACCTCGATGGCGTCGGTGAGGCCCTCGATCTGCACGGGCTCAAGCGCGTAGGCGTTCGGTAGATCGAGGTCTGGGTGTTCGATGTTGACCGCATCACCGAGAAGCCCGTAGCGGCGCGGCCCCCAGCACCACACGGTGCCATCGGCTATGACGGCACAGGT
>JAEUKH010000047.1 GCA_016792845.1 Myxococcales bacterium
GACCGTGCGCGCCCACACCCCAAACTCACACAAAGATCAGGGGTGGGAGCAGTTCACCGACGCGGTGGTGAAGGCCGTGAGCGCGCGGGCCGAGCCTGCGGTGTTCGCGCTCTGGGGTAACTACGCGAAGAAGAAGGGCAAAGTCGTCGACAAGAAGCGCCACACCGTGATCGAAGGCGCTCACCCGTCGCCCCTCTCGGCCAAGCTCTGGTTCGGCTCGAAGCCCTTCAGCCAGATCAACGCCGCCCTCGCCGCCCAAGGCAAGAGCCCCATCGATTGGCAGATCGCCGACCTCTGAGTCACCAGCGCGAGGCCCACCCTTCGAGTGACTCGCGGCTTACCTCACGCGGCACAAGGCTCCGCCCGCCCGACACCATCGCGTACACCTTCCTCGACGACGCAGGCCCGACGCTGACGTGAACGGGTCGCTCGGGGCCGTAGAGGTACATGCGGTCGAAGTCAGCGGTCTCGCGCAGAAACGCGGCTACTACGAGGCTCGACACCCCCTCTACGCAGAAGTCGCATGCCTGACCGCCCCGGTCGCACACCCTCGCGCCCTTCGCGTTGCGCTCAACCCCCGCGTGCTGATCGAGGCTCGGCGCGATGCGCCCCTTCACGTGTCGCGTGAGTGCAGGGCTCGCAAACCCGTACGAGAGCGCTACAGCACCGAAGCGAGCCCACACCGGGTCAACAACGGTCTCCGCCAACCCCACCAACCCTTCCCAAGTTTCATCCCTCACTGGGACATTTCTCACCCCAGCGCCCTCCGCCCGCAAACGTGCGAAGGTCTCCCCGCATTCGACAAAGCTCGCAAATGTAAGGTTTTGGCCACACGGTGCACCGAGGTTGAATGGCAAACGCAACTCCTTCTCCCGACGACGGAATGGCACTCTGGCGCGACCTTGTCGAGTCGCTCTCGGGCGGCAAACTCGTCGGTGACGACCGTTACCTCCACGTCTCGGCGCTCTCCGCAGCCCAACGCCCAATGCTCGCGCATCTCGTCGCGATGGCAGGGTGCGAGCCATCTTCGGTCGACGTGATCAAGGTGTCGCGCAAACTCGTGCGTGTTTCACTGCTCTCCTACCCGCGATTCTTCGACGACCCCTTCCCCGCGCTCGTGGCCTCATGGCGCCTCGACCTCGATCGCGCATGTTGCGAGAAGCGGCAGTACCGCGCCAACGGCAACCCACCCATCTTGCACCGCAAAGAAGAGATGCTGGCCGAGAGCGACCCGCGTCGCGAAGCCTTCGCGGCGCTCACCCAAGCGGCCGAGGCGCACGGGCTCTTTCGCGACACGACCATCATCGGCCACCGCGATCAATGGCTTGAGGAGCTTCGCGCCCGCGGCCTCTCGCTCGTCGGTCACACGCTCGTCGCGGCCGTGACGACGGACGAAGCGCCGGTGATGCGTCATCGCACCGCGATGGCACGACGCGCGCTCTCGACCCCGATGCAGGCCCTTTGGCGACACGGCTACCTCGTGCCCGAACACACCCTTTTCGACTATGGCTGCGGGCGCGGCGACGACCTCGCGGCGCTCCAATCGATTGGCCTCCGTGCGAGCGGGTGGGACCCGCACTTTCGCCCCGAAGCACCGCACTGCGAAGCCGACGTGGTGAATCTCGGCTTTGTGCTCAATGTGATTGAAGACATCGGTGAGCGCAGTGAAGCGCTGCGAAAAGCCTTTGCACTGACCCGCAAGGTGCTCGCGGTATCGGTGCTCGTCGGTGGACGTACGGCGATTGAGCGCTTTCGACTGTTTCGCGACGGAGTGCTTACGGCGCGCAACACGTTTCAGAAATACTTCGCCCACGCCGAGCTTGGTCAGTACCTCGCCGACACGCTCGGACGCGAGGGCGTCTCGGTCGGCCCCGGGCTCTATTTCGTCTTCCGTGACGACGCTGCCGAGGAGGACTTTCTCGAACGTCGTGAGCGCTCGTCCCCCCTCCTCGCCCCCACACCACCGGCACGCGTTCAGACAGAAGCGCAGCCCCGCGAGCGCAAACAAAGGGCAACAACGCGTGTCCGCAAGGACGAATGGCCCGCCGCATACGACACGTTCTGGAGCGCGTGCCTCGAACTCGGACGCGCCCCCCACTCCGATGATTTCGACGGCGCCGACGCGCTCCTCGCGGCAGTCGGATCACCGACCCGCGCGCTCCGCAAACTGATCGAGCGTGACGGCGACGCGGCGATGAAGACTGCGGCCGCACGTCGTCACGGTGATCTGCTCGTCTTCTTCGCCCTCAATCTGTTTGAGCGTCGTCGCTCGGTTTCGCTTCGATCGCCGCGGTTGCGCACCGACGTTCGTACCTTCTTTGGCACGCTCGACAAGGCTGAGGCCGAGGCGCGCACGCTCCTCTTCTCGTTGCGAGAGGTACGTGTCATCGCAGAGGGGTGTGCGCAGGCCGCGCGCGCGGGCCTTGGCTACCACGTCGAGGGCGATGCGCTGCACCTCGATGCACGGCTGGTGAACGCACTGCCACCGGTGCTGCGTGTGTACCTCGGGTGCGCGGGAAAGCTGCTGGGGGAGGCACGCGACGCCGACGTGGTGAAGGTGCACGAGTCATCGGGGAAGGCGAGCCTCTTTCGGTACGATGATTATGAGGGCGCGGCGATTCCGCACCTGATTGAGCGTGTGAAAGTCGACCTGCGAAGGCAGCGGGTGGACGACTTTCAGTACGGTGACGAACACCCACCGCAGCCCCTGTATGGGAAGTCGCGGTACATGCACCCGAGCCTGGAGGGCTACGAGGCGCAGCGTCAGTTTGATGAGGCGGTGCGAGGTTTGGCGGGGTGGACGGAGGAGGGCTACGGGCCCGCGTTGGAGGCACTCGGCGACGCGTTGGAAGCGCTCCAAGTGCCGCCGGGGCTCACGCTTGTGGCTGGTGGACGTCCAGCGAGATCGCGTCGATGAGGGCGGCCATCGTGTCCGCCTCCAAGATGGGCACCTGCCCCAACTGAAGACCGCCCTCGCCCTCCAGGCTGGCAGCGAGGTGGCCACGCCCGAGGAGACGTTCGGCACCTTTCTCCTTGAGCGCAATCATTGACGTGCCTTCATCGGCGACGCGCAGAATGAGACGGTTGCCAAGGTTGTTGCGAAGCTGCATCGGCATCACCTGATTGTCCGGGCGCTGCGCCGCAAACACCAAGTAGATGCCCGCCGCGCGCGCCTTCACCCCAAGCCGCTGCACAAGCTTGGAGACGGCGTCTTTGTAAGCATCGACGAGCATCCAGTCAGCAAACTCGTCATGAATCACCCACCGCACCGGAAGCCTGTCCGCGGCTGCGACCTTGCGGTTGTAGAGCGAGAGCTTGTTGACCCCGCGACCCGCTGACGCAAAGAGGCGATACCGCTCGTCCATCTCTTCGACGAGGGCTTCGAGACGTGCCCGCGCCTCATCCTGTTGCGTGATGATGCCCGACTCCAGATGAGGGAGCGTGTCGAGCCCTTGGTAGTCCACGCCCTGCTTGGGGTCGATGAGCGTGATGGTGGCCTCTGCCGGCGCGTTGGTCATCGCGATGTCGAGGATGAGGTTTTGGAGAAGCACCGACTTGCCGCTCCCCGTGGTGCCCGCGATGAGGGTGTGCGGGTTGTGACGGTTGGCGGGGTCGAGGTAGAGCGTCTCTCCATCGCGCTCGCGCACTCCCACAACGAGCTGCGTGTTGAGCGTCGAGCCCGGGTCACTCACGCGCCTACCCGCGAGCACAGACGCAAACGACAGCTTCTGCCGCGAGGGACGCTCAACCAGAAGCACGATGGCCCCCGGCTCGGCCTGCGGCGTGAGCACACGAAGCGCGTGCGTCGTAAGAAGGGCGCCAAGCTTCTGCTCCACCGCTTGCACAGTGAGAAGGTCAGACCCTTGGTACCGCACGAGCGCCGCGTTGGGCGTGAGCCGCGCGTCGATGAGCTTCGCCTGAAGTTTGTACCCACGCAGCGCCCCCGTGAGCTGCGTGACCGTGGACTCCAGCCAGGCCTTGTCATCGAGACCATCCTCGGCGCGCTCGGACGACGCAGTACGAAGCACCTCAGCGACACGCGGCGTCGCCCACGCAAAGGGGTCATCTGCAGGCGGCACAACCACTGTAGGCTCTGCCTTTGGGGCCGCAGCCTTCGTGCCCTTCGGCGCCTTCGTAGGCGGCGTTGGCAAGGCGGGCGGCGGGACTGGCACCGCCACAGGAGGCGGCTCAAACGCCATCGTCGCGAGGCTCGTCGCCCAGTTGGCGCCCTCGGCCGTGGGCTTCGCACGCCCCTCGTCCCAGGGCCGCTCGTCATCGAGTCGAGCCCTCACCGCGCGCGGAGACTCCCAGCGATGAAACGCCTTTAGAAGAAGCCGAACCAGGTCTGGACCGTACGTCTCCTGCCACCCATGCTCGACCCGCGAGAGCCGCTCGCGCCCCGCACTCACCTCGTACTCGGGACTCTTGGCGTACACGAAGACATGCGAATACCCACGCAGGAGAATCTCCACCTGCCCCGCAGCCACATCACGCTGCACGGTCTGAAGCGCGTCGAGTCCGACCTGCGGTGACACCACGCTCGCCGCAAGAAGGTCGGAGAGACGACCGAGCCACTGGTCACGATCGAGCCGCTGCGGCGTGCTGAAGAGCGCGCTCTCCATCCGAAGCAGGGTCTGCTCGGTCTGCTTGCCAGAGTGGGCGCGCTGCTCGTGGACGATCTCTGCGGTGACGTATTTCGCCTCGCTGACAAGCGCGACGAGCTGGGTTTTGCCCTCGGCAGTACGCTCGACCCGCAGCGCAAGAATGTCAGCAAGGTGGCCCTCGCGTGCCCCAAGCCACTCAGCATAGTCGTCGAGGAAGTACCAGCCCTGGGCGAGCTCATCACCGCCTCGGGCGAGCTCGTCTTCGAGGAGGTAGCGGCTGAGCGCCACGCCAATCAACTCGTGGGCAAACGCGCTGCGACGCGCCGCACGGAGCACGATGTCACCCGACACCTCGCTCGCATACCTCACGAGCTTCTCAGCCAACCGCACGAGGTCTTCGGACGGGAGGTCGAGGGCGATGCGCTCTAGGTTTCGCCTCACGAGTGTGTGAAGCATGTTGAGCGAGGCGGTCGACGAAACGATCACACCGCGCGACTCGCCCACAGCGCGACGATGCCGAATCACACGGATGTCGAGGTTGTGGAGGTGCTGTCGCGTGAGAATGGGGTCGTAGTTGACCACCCACAGCCCCGTGCGGTGTGCGTCTTCGAGCACAGCCTTCGCCTCGCCGCTGTCGAAGCGAACATGCCGTGACGGCAAGGGCTTCGCATCACCGTTTGGCACCGCCACGTCGGTGAGACCGCGCACGAGGCGGAGGTAGCTCCACCCTGATGGGGTCTGCATCGGGCACGTGAGGTCGGTGGCCGAGTGAAGGTCGTTGGGCATCGGCGGACGACGCCGCGACCACTGCCCCGGCACATGACGGAGCCCGTCTTCGGCGACCATGGTGTCAGGCTGATTGCTCCAGTGGACGGTGCAGAGTCGCGCCACCACGTCGTGGAGAAACACAATGTCCGCAGCGGGACCATCGAGTTTCGCCACAGGCCCCGAGGGCCCCGCCATGATGCCGACGCGAAGCCGCGCCATGAAGTCGCGCGAAGCCTCACTCGCCACCGCAGACTCGGTGTCGCGCGCACTCGACTCCAAGAGCGACTCATAGAGCGCCTGCAACCGCTCACGCCACTCGTGCCGGAGCTGAACGTGGCACCGCACCGGTTGCTCATCGTCCTCGCCGTGCATTTCACTGAGCATCGACACTGTCGCTTCGGGGAGACCCGCGGAGTCACAGTTGAAGAGCACCACCGAGAGGTTGGCGGCCTCGTGGGGGTAGAGCTCAAGAAACTGCCGCACCACGTCGCGCAGCACCCTCGCCGGCACCCGCGGGTCATCGTGGGTCTCTTCACGCCCCGCGTTTCGCCCATGAGCCTCTCGGGTGGCGGGCTCCATGAGAGAGTAGTCGCCAACATGGTCGGTGGCCGCGAGGAGCACCGCCTCGTCTCGCCGATACCCCACACAGACCTCGGGGTAGAAAGGCTTTTCGAGTTCGCTTTCAAGATCACGGAAGAACAGCCGAATGTCGCCAAACTCCACCTCGGGCTCACGGAGAACGTACCGAACGAGTCCACCGAGCCGTCGATCGGAGGTCGCAGCCGCCACGAGTCGCAAGGGGTGCCACGGCGCCACGATGGCCGCGCCTTCACTCTCCTTCACATCTGCCACGCCAATCTCAGAGACCAAACGCCACAGCCTCCTGCGCGCCTTGTCACTGCGAGCATCGGTCACGAGCGCGTCGAGGAGCTCGCTGTACCGACGCCCAAGCTCAAACACCGAGCGCGCCGCGGTGCCCTGCACTTGGTAGTCCTTGATGGCCTGCCGATAGGCGCCTGCGAAGCTCGTAAAGTCGGCAAGGATGGCGTCGTGGGCGTCTTGCGAAAACCACTGCTCGTGAAGCCCTTCCGCGAGCGCACCGACGAAGCGCTTGTCGAGGTCGTCGGTCTTCGTGCGGTAGACGAGCCCGCCGCGAAGCTGCTGCCCCGACGGCATGAGCGTCTGAACATCGCGAAGATCGATGGTCTGCATCCGCCCCTTCGCACTCACCGTCTCGCGCGTGACCGTGTTGGTGGCGAAGGGGTGCTCGCGAAGGCGCTTCCAGTCGCTTGCAAAGGCGACCTCGATGGTGCGCGGATCAAACTGCCAGCTCACCTGAATCGACGCGGCATCGTCCTCTTTGCCACGCGGCGCGAGCGACACGGTGAACTTCACCTGATTGGCAGCCTTCGCGACGGAGTCACGGGCGTTCACCTTCTTCCCCGCGACCACCTCGATCTCGGCGATCGCGTCGTCAAAGAGGGTGTCGGGCTTCCACACCACGTCGTGGCCGAAGAGGCTCTTGAGGCCGCGGTACCGAAGCGCAAAGTAGTGCGCCGCATGCTTGTTAACCTCGGCCCAGCGCTTGGCATTTTGACGGTCGCACTCGATGGTGAGCACGCGTCCGTAGGGGGCAGCCTCGATCTGGTTGAAGAGGCGCTCGACCGCCTTCAAGAGCCCTACGCGCAGGTCGTCAGTGTCGATCGATTTGCCGTAGACGAAGCGATCCCATTGGATCTTGAGCCGCGGATCAATCTCCAGTTCAAACCGATGTTGCTCGTAGAAGGCCTGGTCTTCCTCGTCGGGGTCGCGACTGCCGCGGGCGTCAAAGCCTTCGAGGTAGCGGCTCTCCTCCGCGGTGAGGCTCGTCGGAAAGCGCGTCTCGAAAAGATCGACCGTCGCGGCCCCCACTTTCTGCTTCTTCTTGCGGAGGTTTTCAAAGAGGGTGCGGGCGTTGTCCTGCTCCCAATCGAGCTCGGCGAAGGCTTTGACCGCGTCGCTCCACACGGGCGGCGCCTCGACGAAGGCTTCGACCACCGACGCGATGCGCGGGTCGAGCGTGTCACGCACCTTGGCGAGGTTAGCGCGAAGCTCGCTCGCTTCGATGGGCTGCTCGGTGGCGTGGCGCTTGAGGAGGTACGGAGCTCGCTGACGAAAGAGCTTCTTGTAGTACGAGAGCCACTTCGGAAGCTGACCCTTGGACGAGGCCGCGACCCCCGCAAAGTACGACCGATCGCGCGGCAGTTGCAGGGCAGGAAGCGCGTACCCGAGGGCGGTTTCGATGGGCATCCCCTCATCGACGAGCGCGCTACGGACGGCGCTGACATAGGCCGCAAAGCGATCCAGGCTCACGCTCTTGCTCTGCTGCAGTGCACGGAGCGCAACCGTCCATGTCTTGCGGTCGGTGGGGTCGAGGTCGACCTTCGCGCTCTCCACCCACAGCGCAGGGTCGGCGAGGAGTTGGGCGCTGCCAACGGTGGGAAGATCGTGAAGCGACTGACGCTGCTCGTCGTCGTCATAGCCGATCAGCACCGCCCGGACCGACTCGTCAACAGGCACATTGCGCCAGAAGACCGCCTTGGCATCGGTGAGCACAGGCGGCGGTAGTTGCGACAGCGTGTCGAGCGACCGCGGCACACGCAACGCGCACGTACTCGCAAGTGTCACATCGCCTCGAACCGCTTCGACGATGGCCAGCAATTGATACGGCGGAAACTGCTCAAGCATTATCCGAGAGGTGCTCTCGGAGGTGCCAATGGTCTTTCGGACAAGCGCCGCTGCGGTGGCGCCGAGGAGTTGTTGCTCGTTCATTTCGGGGCCTTCATGGGGTTTTCGACATAGGCGCAAGCATCCGAGAGACGGCGCAGAAGCCCCAGGCTCGCGAGGCGCATCTCCAGTCGGTAGGCGTTGTCATCAAAGGCCGCACGGTCGGCACTGCCATCACGAATGAGGTACTCAGCCTGACGAGGGCCAATCACCATGCCGTACCGCTCGAAGAGCGCAGCGAGAAAGTGCTGAAACTCCATTCGTTCACCAACCACCGTGAAGACCAAGGTCTTCAAGAGCTGATCGCTCGGCGCGTATCGCATCCGTCGCGTCCCGCGGCGCGAGGCCAGACCAATCGCCTGGGCATAAGCCGTATGGGCCTCACCGAGGTGCTCGCCGTGGCGCCGTTTGGCCTTGGCGCGAACCTCATCGAGGCAGGCATCCGGCGCCGTCGGCAAGCCGTGCTTCTCGGCATCAAGACGGATGGCGTCCGAGAGCGCCGCTCGCATCATTTCCCACCGCTCGGTGCTGTCCTCTTGCGCGAGTGCGCGTTCCCACATAGGCGAGCGCACCACCACGTCGGAGATGTACGCGTCGACGGCCTTGCTCGTGCGCTGGGTGTTGGCCGTAAAGCATTCCACCGCGAGGTCGCGCACGGTGGTCTTCTTGGGCGCGACAATCTCCATCACCAGCCGAACGTGCCCTTCGTTGGGCGTCCACTCGGCCGCACGTCGGAGGAGGTAGAGCACGAGGTGGAGGCCAATCATGTCAACAAGGTGCGGGAGCACATCGTACCCCGGCAACCCAAGTCGCATGAGCACAAGGAGGTCGTCTGCAAAGGCGCCATAGTCGGGCAACGTTGGATAGGGCAGATACCCGGTGTGCTGCACGGGGCCGACCGAGGGACTCTGCTCGGCGGGGGGTTGGAGACGCTCGACGAGGCGATTCCACGACGCGGTGGGGTTGAGCGCGACGGTGCGGAGGGCTTCGTCGAGCGCAGGCCCACGCCCGCTTCGACAGAGCATGAGGTAGACGAGCTCGCCGTTGCGCGCGAAGAAGCGCCGGTCGGCGTTGAGCTCGCCCTTCTTCACAAGACGCAAATCAGGGAAGAGGCACGCGGGGCCGTAGGGGAAGACAAACTTCGAGGTCCAGCGTTTGTTGCTGTCCCCCTCGATGGCCGTGGTGCGAAGCAGTTTGACCACTTCGACGAAGTCCACAAAGGACCCGTCTCCACCACCAGGCCGCTTCGGAAAGAGCGTCCGTAGGTAGGTGAAGTCAAACTCCCCCGGCAGTTCATCGGTAGCCTTCTTCATGGAAGAGAGCCAAGCGTCCCAGCGCGCATCGTCGTCAGTGTGGCGGCGGAGCGTGTCGTCGAGGAAGGGGGCGTTAAAAAGAATGCTCCGCAGGGCCATGCGCCGCACTGGTTGGTAGTCAACACCGGGGTAGCCTTCGGGCTCCTCGAAACGGCGCGGGCCTGCCTGCGTCGCGGCAATGCCTAGCATTTCGAGGAGCGTCATCCACGGCGTCTGCTCGTTGTAGAGACGGTGTCCCCAGATGGCTTCATCGAGCCAGAGCTCGGACTCAATCTTGATTGGGAAAGGCAGTCGCTCGGGCCTCATCGCGACACCTCCAGCTCAAAGCGCACCGCCCGGTCTTCGAGTCCACCCTTCTCGTTGAGGAGAAGAAGCTTGAGGCTAAACCTCGCGTCTCCATCACCATCGAGCACCTTCCAACGTCGCAAAAGCCGACTCTTGAAGGAGAGAATGTCCTCATAGCTCTCGCGTGAGAAGTTGGAGGGCAGCGCCCCATCTGCCACCCGGCAAAGAAACTCAAACCGCACGAGATGAAGCGGGAGCGCCTCTTCAACGCCACGCTCCAACGCCACCACGAGGGCTGGTTTGCCTTCGTGCTTCTTGATCGAGATGCCCCTCCCGCGTCGCACCTCGACGTCAAGATCGCCCTCGTAGATGCGGCAGACGCGCGCCTGTGAGTGGCTCCCCGAGGAGGCAAGCCAAAGCCTGTCGCTGTCGTTGGTGAGACGCCCGGTAAACACCCGGTTGAGCCCCAAGACGAGCTGCCGAACGAGCGTCCCGTCGGTGACTTCTTCGCGCGTCTGAAGCGGTCGAAGCACCCCGTTGAGAAACGCCCCTGCGTGACGAAAGACGGTCAGCTCCCACAAGCCAAACGTCTCGGCCTTGGCTGCGGGCGTGGTGAAGAAGAGCCGTTGCCGCTGTGCCACAGCGAGATCGGTAAAGGGCTCAAGGTGCTCGGCGTCGCGGCCTTCGAGGTACGCATCGAGGCTCTCTTGAAAGCCAGGGTGCACGCCGTACCGCGCGTCGCCGCCGAACAGCTCGTCAAACGCGGGGCGAAGCTCGGGGTCGTCGGTGCCGTACACGAGGAGATTGTCGATGGCGTTGTTGGTCTCCTCGCCGATGCCAAACCGACGCAGCACTTCAAATACGGCTGTCCGATCGCGCAACGTCGCAGAGAGATTTTCACCGAACGCATTGCGGTAGATCGACCCGAGCGAAGTGCGCCCCTTCCGCACCACGCCTTCAACCTCCTGGCACTTCAACATTCGGTCCTTTCCGTCTGGGTGCCCAAGAAGCATGTTGCTCGCGAGCATCAACAGCTGACGAACCGGGAGGTGATTGCCGTTTTGATCACACAGCGTCAGAAGGTCGGTGAGTCTCGATTGCAACAAGACATCGTCGAGTCGCTCATGGTTAGCCCAGATTGAGCAACCTTCGGTCTGCCCCGGGCACCCGTTGCAGCGCGACCATCCTTCATGGGCTTGAAGCGCGGTAAGAAGACGCTTCATCAGCCCGGCGGAGTCTTGTCTGCTGAGGTTGTAGAGCACCACACCATCTGCCTCAGCGCGAAGCTCGCCCTGCACAAGGAGGTCTTCAATCACCTTCGCAGCGCGCTCGACCGTGGGTCTTGTGCGCGAAGCGCGTTCCCACGCAAGTCGAAGCTGCCCGTCATTGGCGGCCACGAGATACACCCACTCGGGCCGCACGGCGAAGAGCGCGTCGGCCATGTCGGGGAGAAGATCGCTTTGCTCGGCGCGAATCTCGCTTAGGTCTTTGATGACCACCAGCGTGGCCCCGCCCGGTAGCGAGAGGGTACGTTCATCGCTGTGGGTCCATCGAAGTGACTCTCCGCCAAGGGCCTTCCACACTTCCCGACACAGCCATGTTTTTCCATCGCCCGCGGTGCCAGTCAGGATTACCGAGCGTGGCGACGAAGACCGAAAATTCTTGACGATGGCCTCCAGGAGTCCGCCGCTGTCGAGGCGCAGTGCCTCAACCCCGTTGCGCTTCGCCGAAGCCAGCACATGCTCGTCGAACTTCGCGTCATTGTCGGCCACGGGGCCGTACTGTCGCAGGAAGGTCACCCATGTGTTTCTCACATACCCACTCATGTCGACTCTCCGTTAGAGCTCGCAAATCAAACAAGGGCGCTCGCCATCGTCGTCCTCGTCATCTTCGGCAAACACACTCACGAGCGGCAGGTTGCGCCGCGGCCCCCGCGCCGTCTTTGCATCCTCGCCACGCTCCCCGCGCAGCCGCTCCTTTTCGATCAGTTCGTCGAGCGTCTCGCCCTGTCGCCAGGTAAACCGCTCGCCCGATTCGTCATCGGTTTTTTCGTAGGCTTTGGCTTCTTCAAAAAACTGCGGATGCTCGCGCGCGAGACCCACCCACTCTTCTTTCCGTTGAAAGAAGCAGAAGAAGCAGCCCGACCGCGTCCGCCAGCGGTAATACCCGGGTATACCGACGCCGCTCTCCTCCAAAATTCGAAGAACATCAGCCTTGGTGATCCCGTCTTCGCGGAAGGGGAAGACCGACTTGATGTTGGGCTTCGTCGAGATATACCCCTCGCGCTGCTCATCGGCGCGAATCCCGACGTAGTTGATCACCTCGTCAGCGCCGACGTACTCCTCAAAGGGCTTGAGTTTCAAAAGTCGCGTGCACCACCGCATGCGGCTCGATGGCAGGTATCCATTGAAGACGCTGAGGTAGTGGTCGAAATCGCGCTCGCTCGTCAGGCGCAAGATGGGCTTACCGAGGTAGGCCTCCATCAACGTGAGAAACTCGTACGTCTCGGGTAGCTCTTTGCCCGTGTCACAAAAGACGTACTCCATCTCAGGCACTCGGTCGCGCAAGTAGATGGCCAGCGCCGACGAGTCTTTTCCTCCCGAGAGCCCGAGCACATGGCGAGTCCGCTTTGGCGTCACAGAAGTCATCGACGCACCGCTTGGTCTTCACCGGGGGGCGCATTGAGACGCTGAAGGGTGCGCCCCAAGGCAGCCCTCCAGGTGTCAGGTCGGCCGCTAAGACGCGACTCTAAGAGCATCAAAATCTCACGCTCAGCCTCGTCGACCGCAGCCTGGTCTTCCGGCGCGACACCCGTCGCCGTGGGCGCGCTTTCCAAGAGCGACTCGGCCCGCCGCAGAAGGGCCTTCACCTCTTCGAGCCCCTGCGCAAAGCGGCCAAACTCGCTGTCCGACCACTCGCTCGGGGGCCGGTTGCCCACCACCATGGCGACACCCTCGATCCATTCGAGGTCGCCCGGCTCGGTGGCCGCGGCGCGCCCGAGGAAGGCCCGCAAACGGAGGTCGACAGCCACGGTCAAGCATCGCGCCGCATGGGGCGTCACGCTCGCTCTCAGAGCTTCCCCACGCGCTTCAATCTGAAACGCATCGGCGAGGCGCGTTTCCACCTTTTTCAAGAGCACGCGGTACGCGCCCGAGAGCTCGCGTAGCGCCTCCGCGAGTGACGACACCACCCGCATCACGACCTCGCCCCCCGCCTCGGTCGAAGCGTCGAGCGAGTCTTCTCCGAGTGCCCTTGGCAGGTCGACAAACAAGAGCTTGAGCGGATCGCGTGCGGCGAGCACCGTCTCGCGCACCGCCAACGCGAGCGGCCCGAGCGCCCGCGTCGTCCGTACGAACCGCGGCAGCGTCGCCACCTTTCGAACGAGCGCCCGCACGAGGTCGATGGGCTGTGTCGTTTCCACACCAAGCGATGGCGCGAGACGCGCGAGCATCTCGGACCGCGCGCCGCTCACCCGATAGCGCGCGACGGTGAAGTGATCGACACGACGCAAGAGCCGCTCGACCACCGCACTCGTCAGCTCAGGCACAAAGGTGCCATCTTCGAAGAACGCCACCGCACCCGGCGCCGAGAGCACCACCGCAAGAAGCAATACTGGCACCACCGCGCCACGCACCCCGTACGGCCGCATTGCGAGTTGCGACACGAGCAGATCGACAGGCAGCGCTTCGCCATCTCCGCCATCGAGAAACGCTTCGATGGCCTCCCACGTCGGACGAAGCCGCAACGGGTCGTCTTTTGTCGGCGCGCCAAAACCCCAGCACCCATCGCGAACACGGTGAAGACCGCCAGCCTTGAGGAGGCTCTCGTACATCCCGCGCTCGGGTGGCGTACCTTCAAGGCCGAGGTCGACCTTGTCGCCTGCGCCCACCATCGCATCGAGAAGCGCACGTCGCGCCGCGGCCGCCGCGGCCGACAACGCATGGCGGTTCAAGAGCTCGTTTCGCAACCGCGGGCTCAACGCGTACACCTCGTCGCACACGGCCGAGAGCCCCCCCATTACCCCGCGTGCCCCGCGCCACGACTCACGATGCCCTGCCCGCACCCACGCGGTACCCCCAAGATCAAACCGGCCGAAGCACTGCTCGACCGAGGCGTCGAGCTCGCCCTCTGCGATTCGCAGCCGTGCCGCAAGCTCACGACGCGCCACCGCGTCACCGCTCAAGTCTCCACCACGCGCACGAACGGCCTCCCACGCGTGCCACGTCCGCGCCCCTTCCATCAGCGTGCGCACATCGGTTGGAACCCCAACCACTACCTGCGGTGACACCGTTCGTCGGATGGCGAAGGTGAGGAGATCTTCGGCAGATTCATCGCCGGCGGGCAGGAGATATACCATGCGCCCATCCGCTCGCTCGGGGGGGTCCACAAGCGCACGAGTCGCATCGTCGGGCGTCGAGAGCGTCACTTCGAAGTGGCGCAGCGTGCCAGTCTCGTAGAAGTGCCTTCGCGCGACGCGAGGACGGAGCAGCATCTTCGCCCGCATCGCCTCGGCCAGCGCCTCGACGCCCGGCGCACGTTGTCGTGCTTCGTCAAATCGCGCATCGAGGTCGATGTCGCTGCCCTCCCAAAGCACATACGAATCGCTGTGACGGCGGAAAACCACCTGCGACGAGGTCACCAACGCATCGAGTGCCGCGTCGACCTCCGCACCACCAAGCGCAAACCGCAGCACTGCCCTTGAGGCGCAGAGCGAGCGCGACCCGAGGAGCGTTAGCATCCCGATGGTTTTCACAAGTCGAACGGAAAGCGCCGAAGCCCCCACCCCGAGCCGCCCGAGGGCTTCATCGAGGGTCGCCCATCGACGCCCCTCCGCGCCCGCAAACTGCGAGAGCCCGAGCGTCGCGGTGACGAAGTCGTAGAGCCGATCGAGGGTGTAGCTCTTGCGCGCTTCGGACTCTTCTGATGCGAGAAAAGCGCCCATCGCACCCTCCGCACTTGAGGTGAGGAAGTCGAAAAGTGAGCGCTCATTCTGCACGAGCGGCCCCCGAAAGAGCGCGGGCAGCACCAACGCAACGGACGGATGAATCGGCGCGAGCAAGGCCAGAGTGGGCTCAAGCTCGGACTCGGCGAGGCCCATCGAAACCGCTTCACGGGCGAGGTCGTCGTAGTGGGTGAAAAAGCCGGGTGTTGGCTCGGTGCCGCGCGCGAGCGACGCAGCCGCGAGGCGAAGCAGCTCGCTCGGTGCATCGACGAAGGCCACGTCCTCGAAGCGCCCCTGCACCTTTGCCCACTCGGCCCGCGCCTCGGCGCCGATGCGCTTGGCATAGCGGTCGAACGATTGGTGAAGGAGCGTCACGATCACCAGCGGACAATTGCCACTTCGCGCGGCAAACTCCGCGAGCTCTTGGAGGAGAAACACCTCGTCGGTCGGGTGCTGACCTCGCGCTGCGAAATCGAGCATCTTGCCAAGCTCGTCGAGCACGAGAAGCACACCCCCACGGCCCGCCTCCGCGGCGAGCGAGACGAGCGACTCGACGAGCCCAAGCACCTCGCGCTGCACCGCCTCGCCTTTCGCCGAACGCTTGCGAAGACGCGCCACACTCGCGACAAACCGCTCTGCCCCATTGAGCCCCGCGGCGGCCCCTTCGAGCGCGGTGAGAAGCGTGTCGACGAGCGAACCAAACGTCGCCGTCGCGAGTGCCGTCACCCACGGCACTGCCACCGCCGGTAGCCCGACGGCGCCGCCTCTTGCACGACCGAGGTACTGCGCGAGAAACACCGCGAAGGCCGACTTGCCGACGCCGTACGGCCCCGTGATCGACCAAGCGCGCTGGTGGTGCGAAGGCGCGCTCCCTTCGACGATGCGAACGAGGCTCGCGCGCGCCACCGCGGTCACCACATATCCGTCGCAGGCATCCTCCCGCGTCGCGTCGGCCCCGAGATGGACCGCGCGAAAGAACCGCCTTTGCACGGCAAACGCATGCCCCATCACCGTCACGTCCAGCTCCCTTTCCTCACCCGTGTAGCGCTTCAGTGAGCCACGCATCAGCCTCGACGCGCTTGCGCCGCAGAAGCTGTCGCATCCCTGCGGTGTGGTCGTAGAGGAGCGCCCCTCGTGACCAGTGCTCGGCCCCTTCGAGCCGCTCGATGAAGGCCCGCTCATCGAGCCCTAGCACCCGGCACGGCGCGCCTGCGCCAAGAAGAAGCCCGTCAAGGTGATACGTCTCCCGCTGCGGCGCCGTGCGACCCCAGTGGTCAAGCACGGCGTACCCGAGAACGAGGTCGTCGAGGCTCGGACGTGCCTCGCGCAGCACCTCGACGCGGCCTTCAACGGGGTCTTCGCGCAGGAGCCTCAGCTCGACGAGCGGCGAGTCGAGGGTGTCTTCGAGTTGAACGACGCGCGTCGCTCGCGCCGGGATGTACGTGCGAAGAAACACCTCGACGTCGCGGCTGATGGTGGCCTCACTCGCCCGCTGCCCTTCGGCCCGCGAGAGGAGTACGGCGCGAAGCTCATCGCGTGAAAACGAGGCGCGGCCCCACTCGCCAAACACCCAGCGCCAGGTGCTCGCTTTGTCGGGATGTGTACAGAGCTGCCAATGCACAAGCCAGAGCGAGCGCGGATCTTCGAGGTACGGGTCGAAGCCCTCGTCCGCAAAGAGAAGCTGGCCAAGAGGGGTCACGCGAAGACACTGGCCACGCGAGCCGGGCACCTCTTCGATCACCCTCGCTACGAGGCCCCAATGGCGAATGGCCTTCACCATATTTTTGCCGACGCCGAGACGCACCATCGAAGCGTCGTCAAAAGCCTCTTTCCCCCGAGCAACCTCGTCGACACCCTTCTTCAGCCAACCGTAGCGGAGTTGAAAAGTCTCGTGCCCAGAGTACTCGCCTTTCCGATGCCCATGAGCTCCTTCCGGAGGCACCCTCGGGGCAGGAAGTGCGGCGGCCAACGGTCGATTCCTCACCTTCGAATTCTCCTAAAAACCTTCAAATGAGTCAACCAAAACGTTGTGCCCAGGCGACCACGCGGACTAAACTCCTCACCCCATCACTTACCCTTTTAAAGCGACATTTGGAGCTCGCATCAACGACTTCGGCGTCGCATCGTCGTGGGCCCGCGTCGGGCGGGTGCTTGCGTCAACGAGGAGCGATCGCGTGAAGATTCCGAGTTTGCCTGAAGACTGGCAGCGTGCGCTGAAGGCTGATTTTGAGGCTCCGTATTTCAAGAAGCTCGAA
>JAEUKH010000048.1 GCA_016792845.1 Myxococcales bacterium
TTCGAGCTTCTTGAAATACGGAGCCTCAAAATCAGCCTTCAGCGCACGCTGCCAGTCTTCAGGCAAACTCGGAATCTTCACGCGATCGCTCCTCGTTGACGCAAGCACCCGCCCGACGCGGGCCCACGACGATGCGACGCCCCAGGGCCCCTGTCGAGCCCCGAGTTCGAGGCTTTGTGACGTTCTCTGTCACCCGGCCGGTGGGAGCCTCAGGCGGGGGCGCTCAGCGCGTCGGTCAGGGCCTTCGCGAGCCCCGGCGCGTCGCCCGGGTCGAGCCGCGATGCGGGCCACACGACGCCCAACCCAGCCGCGTCGTTGGGCTTCGGGATGATGTGAAAATGAACGTGAAACACGGCCTGGTGGGCCGCCGCGCCGTTGTTCTGCAAGACGTTGTAGTCGGCCACGCCGGTGACCGCTCGGAGCGCACGGCAGAGCCGCGGGAGCACCCGCCCGATGGCCGCCGCGCTGTCGTCTGAGAGCGCGTCGAGGGTCGCCGCGGGCTCCTTCGGGATCACCAACACATGCCCCCGCGAGAGCGGAAACACATCAAGAAACGCGAGCACCCGCTCGTCTTCGTAGACCTTGTGACAGGGCAGCTCGCCGCGCAGAATCTTGCCGAACACCGTGTCGCTCATCGCCCGCGACGGTACCAAAGTCGGGGGCCAAGGGGGTGGCGAGAAATCCGCCCCGGGTGGTCACCGGAGCCCCATCTGAGGCCCAGCAAAATAAGCTGATTTGCGAGGGTTCGGTGATTGGAGCGGGCGGGGCTTCGGGTGTAGAGTGCGGGCTACCAGTGGCTGGCGGTGAGAGACTCCTTGCGGTGGGCCAGCGCGGAGACAAACGATGAGCGACAACGCACGACGATGGCTCCTGCGGGCGACCCTTGCGACCGCCTTTGTTTCGGCCGGGTGCAGCGGCAGCAACGACGCGGGCCCTACCGGTGAAGACCCCTTCTCTGACGCGGCGGTGAGCGTCGACCGGGGGCCGAGCTTCGACCTCGGCGGCGGCGGCTTTGACAGCGGCGGCGGCGGCATCGACGCGGGCCTCGGGGCCGACAGCGGCGGCGGGGGCGACCTCGACGCGGGGCGCGCCACGATGATCGAGGGCGGCGTGCGTTTGCCTGACGGGGCGATCATCCCGGGGGGCGAGCTCTTGCCCGATGGGGCGGTGCGCCTGCCTGACGGGGCGGTGATTCCGGGCGGGGGTGAGAGCGACGCGGGGGGCGGGTTTGAAGACCTGCCGAACCCGTTTGAAGACGTCGCTGACCCGGTGACTGACCCTGACGCGACGACGCCCGGCGGCGAGCGCTGCGGCGACGGCCTCGACAACAACATGAACGGCCAGGTCGACGAGGGCTGTTGGTGCCTCCCCGGGCGCACGCAGCGGTGCTACCTCGGCAACCCCGCCAACGCGGGCCGCGGCATCTGCGGGTGGGGCACCCAGAGCTGCAGCGGCGTTCAGGTCGACGGCGAGTGGGGCCCGTGCACGGGCTCGGTGGCGCCGCGCACCGAGAGCTGCAACCAGCAAGACGACAACTGCAACGGGGCCATCGACGAGAGCTGCCCGTGCGCGCCGGGCGCCACGCGGAGCTGCTACTCAGGCCCGAGCGGCACCCTCGGCCGCGGCCTCTGTCGCGGGGGCACCCAGCTCTGCGGCACGGGCGGCGTGTGGGGCGGGTGTTCGGGCGAGGTGACCCCCGACGCCGAGCGCTGCGACGGCCAAGACCGCGACTGCGACGGCAACGTGATGAACGGCTGCTCGTGCAACGTCGGCGACATGATCTCGTGCTTCACCGGGCCGAGCGCCTCGGCGATGGTGGGCGCCTGCCGCCCGGGGCGTCAGCTCTGCTCGCCCCTCGACACCGGCGGGGCGGCCTTCAGCGCGTGCTCGGGCGAGGTGCTGCCCACGGCCGAAATCTGCGACGACAACATCGACAACGACTGCAACGGCACCCGCGACTGCGACGATCAAGACTGTCGCGGCGCGCCCAATTGCATCCCGGGGTGCCGCATGGGCGCCATCGGCGAGGTCACGCCGCACGAGGCGCAGATCGTCATCGTGGCCGATCGCTCGGGCAGCATGGAGGCCCGCACGAGCGACGGCTCGACGCGCTGGGGGGCCCTCCGTACGGCGGTCAACGCGGTGCTGCCGCGGCTCGACGGCTCGTTCGAAATCGGGGCGGCGATCTTCCCCGTGGGTGACACCTGCGGCACGGCGCCGACGGGGCTCAACTACCCGCCGCTCCGGGGCGGCGGCACGATCATCCGCGAGTTCTTGAACATCTGGCGGCCCGGCGGCGCGACGCCCACCGAGGCGGCCCTGCGCGGGGTGCGCGGCTGGTACGCGGCCAACCCCTCGACGACGCCGCGCTTTGTGCTCCTCGCCACCGACGGCGCGCCCAACTGCGGCTCGGGTGTGGGCCAGGTGGTGAGCGAGCTCTCGGCCCTCCGCGGGATGCAAATCGACACCTTCGTGCTCGGCATCCCCGGCCCGCGCGACGCGCTAAACCAGATGGCCCAGGCGGGCGGTCGGCCCCTGTCGGGCGGCACGGCCTTCTACGAGGCCAACAACACCGCGCAGCTCGCCCAGGCCTTGCGGCAGATCACCGCCGCGGTGGCCAACTGCGAGTACGAAATCCCCTCGCCGCCTGCGCCCATCGCAGACCAGAGCCTTCTGCGCATCACCTTCGATGGCGTCGATGTGCCCCGCGGGTCAAACGGCTGGTCGCTCTCGGGCGCCGGCAGCCGCAATGTGCGCTTCGCGGGCGCGGCGTGTGACACCCTCCGCGCGGGCAACGTGCGTCGCATCGCGGCGCTCTACAACTGCCGCTAAACACGCTCTGTCAGGGCCGACACGGGTCGGCGAGCGCGTCGACGAGCTGCGCGGCCCAGGCGGCGTGCGCGGCGGCGTTGGGGTGGAGCCCGTCGGGGGCGAACATCGCCGCGGCGGCCTGGCGCTGCATGAGCGCGAAGAGGGGCGCGAAGTGCCCGCCGAAGCGACGGGTCTCGTCTTCGAGGATGCTGTTGAAGGTGTTGATTCCATTCAAGATTTCGGCGGGTGAGCCGAAGCCTCGGGCGGCCGGCGCGGTCGACCAGTCGGGCTGCGGGAGCACGAACACCTGGCGCGGCGCGACCCCCGCGTCGGCGAGCCCCTGGAAGATCACCCTGAGCTGGGCCCGGTAGCGCTCGGGGGTGCTGCCGCGCACGTAGTCGTTGGCCCCCACGGCGAGGCTCACCACGGCGGGGCGGAGGCGCGCCACCACGGGCAGCTCGTCGCGCACGAGGTCGTCGGTGGCGTAGCCGTTCACCGAGGGGTTTTCGAGCGCGACGCGGCACCCGCGCTGGCCCCAACGCGCGACGAGCTGCGCGGGCCAGGCCTCGGCGGGTGACGAGCCCGTGCCGATGGTGAAAGAGTCGCCCAGACTGACGAAGCGAACGGGCGCTGCGGGGGCGGCCGCGTCGGCCGGGGGCGCTGGGGTGCTGCGCGGCGCGGCGCTGCACGCCAAGACGAGCGAGACGAAGAGGGCGAAGGGGCGCATCGGTGCTGAGGGTACGTCGTTGGTGTTAGAACAGATCGAGCCGACCCCACCATGAGCCCACGCACCCTCACCGTCGCCACCCTGAATTTGTGGAACATCTCAGACCCCTGGCCCGCCCGCCGCGCCCTCATCGACGCCGCGCTCACCCGCCACGACGTCGACGTCTTGTTCGTGCAAGAGTGCCTGCGCTTCGAGGGCTTCGACCAGGCCGCCGAGCTCGCCGCGCCGCGGGGCTTCGAGCTCGCCTTCGGCGCCCACGGTGAGAGCCCGTACCCCTTCGGCAACGCGGTGCTCTCGCGCTGGCCCGTGACCCTCGCCGAGGTGAGCCCCTTGCCGCGGGTGGGCACCGACGAGAACCGCTCGGTCACCGTCGCCCACGTCGCCACGCCTTGGGGCCGCCTCCCCTGCGCCGTCACCCACCTCAACTGGAGGCTCGACCAGGGCTACGTCCGCGAGGCTCAGGTCGCGCACGTCGTCTCGGTGCTCGACGCCCACTGCGGCGAGGCCGATCTGCCCGCGCTCCTCGCGGGCGACTTCAACGCCGAGCCCGACAGCGACGAGATGCGCTACCTCCGCGGGCTGCGCACCCTCAACGGGCGCTCGACCTATTTCAACGACTGCTGGCGCACCGTCAACGGCGCCCTCGAAGGGGCCACCTTCTCGCGCCGAAACCCCTACGCCGCCGTGTGCCGCGAGCCCGACCGCCGCCTCGATTACGTCTTCGTCAAGGGCCCCAACAGCCGCTACGAGGGCTACCCCATCGCGTGCGAGCTGATCTTCGACACCCCCGACGCAGACGGCGTCTGGCCGAGCGATCACTTCGGCGTGCTCGCCACCATCGGCCTATGAGCGACGACCCGAGCCTCGCCAATGGCGCGCCCATCCCGGCGCCGCGACGCGCGGTGTGGGCGCGGGCGCTGGGGCTCCTCGGCGCGCGCGACCTCTCGTGCGACGAGCTCTCGCAGCGGCTCCGCGAGAAGGGCTTCGACGACGACGCGGTCGCGTGGGCCTTGGCCCGGCTCCGCGCCGAGGGCCTCGTCGACGATGCGCGCTTCGCCGAGGGCGTGGCCCGCCAGAAGCTCGCCCATCAAGCGCGGGCGAAGCGTGCGGTGACCGCGGCGCTCACCCGCCGAGGCGTCGACCCCTCGGTGGCCGCCGCGGCGGTGGCAGAGGCCCAGGCCGAGGCCGGCGTCGACGAGAAGCAGAACGCGGTGCGGGCCGCCGAGAAGAAGCTCAGGAGCCTCAGGGCTGAGCCCCCCGAACAGCAGAAGAAGAAGCTCTGGGCCTACCTCGCGCGGCAAGGCTTCGACTTCGATGCGGTGCGCCACGCCGTCGCCGCGGTGCTCTCGGCGGCCGACGCTGACGACGGCTCAGACCCCGAGCCCTAGCGACGCGGCGGGGCATTCGCGCGGCCAACACTGGCATTTCGAGGGGGCTGACCTTAGTATCCGCAGCCCCGAAAGCGCCCCCTAGGTGGCGATCGCGCGGGGCGTCGAGCCTTCGCTGGAGTCTTTTGAGATGGCACAAGAGTTTGGCATCAACCAGGCCTTTATTGAAGAGCAGTGGCTTCGTTATCAGGAGAACCCGGCGGCGGTCAGTGAGCGCTGGCGCCGTTATTTTGATCAGGCCGGCGCGGCCGCTGAGGGCCTCACCGCGCGCAACGGGGCGACCCAGGGCGCGGCCCCCGCGAGCGCCAACGGTCACGCTGCGAGCGCCACCAGCGTCGAGGCCCAGAGCCTCGCGCAGCGCGCCCACCAGATGATTTCGGCCTTTCGGCTCCGCGGGCACCTTTGGGCCGACCTCGACCCCTTGGGCCTCGCCACCCTGCCGCCGCGCGAGCTCACGCCCGAGCATTTCGGCATCCGCCCGAGCGACCTCGACACCGTGGTGCCGCAGGGTGATTTCACCGGGGCGCCCGCGCAAGACACCGTGCGCAACCTCCTCACCCGGCTCGAAGACACCTACTGCCGCACCATCGGCGTCGAGTACATGCACATCGACGACGACGAGGCCCGCGGGTGGCTCCGCGAGCGCATGGAGTCGTCGCAGAATCGCACGCTCCTCACGGCCAAAGAGCAGCTCACGATCTTGGGGCGGCTCATCGACGCTGAGGGCTTCGAGCAGTTTCTGCATACCAACTTCATCGGGGCCAAGCGCTTCTCGCTTGAGGGCGCCGAGGCCATGATCCCCATGGTCGATCTCTTGATCGACCGGCTCGCGCAGAGCGGCGCCGAAGAGGTGGTGCTGGGCATGGCCCACCGCGGCCGCCTCAACGTGCTCTGCAACATCGTGCAGAAGCCCTTTCAAGACATCTTCGCGCACTTCCTCGACAAGCACCCCGACCATTACCTCGGCCGTGGCGATGTGAAGTACCACCTCGGGTACTCGTGCGATCGCACCATGCCTTCGGGGCAGACGGTGCACCTCTCGCTGGCGTTCAACCCCTCGCACCTTGAGTTCGTCAACCCCGTGGTCGAGGGGCGCGTGCGCGCGAAGCAAGACCGCCGCGGCGACACGGCGCGCACCCGGGTGGTGCCCTTGCTCATCCACGGCGACGCGGCCTTCATCGGTCAAGGCGTGGTGGCCGAGACCTTCAACCTCGCCTCGCTCGAAGGCTACGCCACCGGCGGCACGGTGCACGTCGTGGTGAACAACCAGGTCGGCTTCACCACCGAGTGGCGCGACGCGCGCTCGACGCGCTACGCCACCGACCTCGCCAAGCTGCTCGGCATCCCGATCTTTCACGTCAACGGCGAAGACCCCGAGGCGGTGGCCCACGTGGCGCGGCTCGCGGCCGACTGGCGCCAGAAGTTTCGCCGCGACGTCGTGATCGACATGTACTGCTACCGCAAGTGGGGTCACAACGAGGGCGACGAGCCGCGCTACACGCAGCCGCTCATGTACGCCGCCATCGACAAGAAGCCCTCGGTGCGGGCCGAGTATGTGCGCCGCTTGCTCGAGCTCGGGGCCATCTCACAGGCCGAGGTCGACGCGCTCATCGCGCAGCGCAAGGCCTCCCTCGACGCCACCCTCGCAGAGACCAAGCAGAACAACCACGAGGCCGCCGTGAGCGCCATGGCGGGCCTGTGGTCGCGCTACAAGGGCGGCTCCGACGCGGCGGTGCCCGAGGTCGAGACGGCCCTCCGCGACGCGCAGCTGCGGCACCTGCTCGATGTGATCACCACGGTGCCCGAGGGCTTCAACATCAACGCGAAGCTGAGGGGCATCGTGCAAGATCGCCGCGAGCGGCTCAACGGCAAGCCCCTCGACTGGGGCACCGCCGAGGCCCTCGCGTTCGGCTCGCTCTTGGCCGAAGGCACTCCCATTCGGCTCTCAGGGCAAGACGCCCGCCGCGGCACCTTCTCGCACCGCCACGCCGTATGGACAGACTCGGTCACCGGGCAGCGCTTCGCGCCGCTCTCGAAGGTGGCCCGGGCGCCCGCGCGCTTCGACGTGTACGACTCAGCCCTCAGCGAGACCGGGGTGCTCGGGTTCGATTACGGGTACAGCCTCGACTACCCCGACGGGCTCGTGATCTGGGAGGCCCAGTTTGGTGATTTCGCCAACGGCGCCCAAGTCATCATCGACCAGTTTTTGACCTCGGGCGAAGACAAATGGAACCGCCTCTCGGGCCTCGTGCTGCTCTTGCCCCACGGCTTCGAGGGCGGCGGCCCCGAGCACTCGTCGGCGCGGCTTGAGCGCTTTCTTCAGCTCGCGGCTGAAGACAACATCCAGGTGATGAACCTGACCACCCCGGCGCAGATCTTTCACGCGCTGCGGCGGCAGGTGCTGCGCCCCGTGCGCAAGCCCATGGTGGTGATGACCCCCAAGAGCCACCTCCGCTCGAAAGAGGCCATCAGTAAGATGGAAGACCTCTCGGCCGGGCGCTTTCAGCGCGTCATCGCAGACGGCACGGTGGCGCCCGAGAGGGCCCGCAAGGTGCTGCTCTGCTCGGGCAAGGTGTACTTCGACCTCGACAACGAGCGCGCGAAGAAGGGCATCACCGACGTGGCCATCGTGCGCCTCGAAGAACTCTACCCGCTCTCGAAAGACGAGCTCAGCGCCGCCCTCGCTCCCTACCGCGACGGCACCCCCCTCGTCTGGGTCCAAGAAGACCCGTGGAACATGGGCGGGTGGTACTTCCTCGCGGCCCGCTTGCCGAAGCTCCTCGGCGCCCGCCTGCCGCTCTCGTGCGTGGCCCGCGACGAGAGCGCCTCGCCCGCCACCGGCTCGCCCGCCTCGCACAAAATCGAGCAGCAGCGCCTCCTCGACGAAGCCTTCAGCTGAGCCCTCTCTTCGCGCCTGCGCGGCCTCTCTCGCGCCCTCTCACACCGCAGCCCGGCGCCTCCTCGTCACGAAGCGAGGGCCTCAATTTCTGCACATGCGCTGCGTCGATGGCGCCGCTGGCGGCGGTCATGCGGCGTCTCGACAGCAGCCTGATTCCATAGGAGTGTCGATTACTTCCTAAGCTCTGGGGGCTGAGGGTCTACACATTTCTTCGGGTGTGAGAGTGCTATCGCTGGCGCCTTCGAAACGGCTACTGTCAAGCTCGGCGGTACAGATGGATGTGCTCGTGGTCGAAGCCGACGCGGCCTTGGCTTCGTCTCTCTTGGGGGCGTTGGCCGAGACGGCGGTGCGGTGGTGCGCCCCTGCGGCGCTCGAAGAGGCCCTCGGCGACGGCTGGCCTGACGCCGTGGTAGTGAGCGGCGGCGTGCTCGCGGTGGCACGGGTGTCGGGCTGCGTGCGGCATTTTCAGCCGCGGCTTGGGGCGACCCCAAAGATCGTGGCGGTGTACGACCTCGCGCGGGTGAGCGACCCGAGCGCGCTCCTCGATGCGGGGGCCGACGACTGCGAGGCCCTGCCGGTTGATGGCCCGCGGCTCACCACCCGACTGCGGGTGGCCCTTCGACGCAAGACCGACGAGACCCTGCGCCGCGAGCGCGACGTGACCCAGGCCGCGCTCTCGGCCAGCGAGTCGCTCTTGCGCAGCCTCTTCGACGCCGTGCCGATGATGATGGGCCTCGTCGAGCTCGCGCCGCCGCCGCCGGGCGAGACGGTGCCCGACCTGGTGGTGATCTCGTGCAACCGCGCCACGGCGACGTGGTTCGGCTTCGACGACCCGGGGCAGCTGCGCAACCGCGGCCTCGCAGGGGTGGGGCTGCACACCGAGGCGCGGGCGCGGTACGTGAGCGTCTTGCGGTCGGTGACGGCCACGGCGATGCCCGTGCACCGCGAGATCGAGAGCAGCCGCGCGGGGGTGTGGCTGGCCGTGGCGGCCAACCAGGTCGACGGGGTCTCGCCGAGCGGGCACCCGCGGTTCTGCTTCGTGCTCGAAGACATCACCGAGCGCATGCGGCTCCAGACGCAGCTCGTGATGGCCGATCGGTTGGTGTCGCTCGGCACCCTCGCGGCGGGCGTCGCGCACGAGATCAACAACCCGCTGATGTGGGTGATCTCGAACCTCGAGTTTGTCGGGCGACAGCTGGCCGTGTCGGGGCTCGAGCGCGCCGACGCCGAGGGCCACGGGCGGGTCGTGCGCTCGCTCTCGCAGGCCCGCGAGGGGGTCGAGCGGGTGCGGCAGATCGTGCGGAGCCTCCGCACGTTTTCGCGCGGCGACGACGAGCGCCGGGGCGCCCTGGTGGTGCCCCAGGTGATCGACACCAGCATCGAGATCGCGTGGAACCAGATTCGCCACCGGGCCACCCTGCGCCGGGCCTACCAGTCGGTGCCGCCGGTCGAGGCCAACGAAGCGCGGCTCGGCCAGGTGTTCTTGAACCTCTTGGTGAACGCGGCGCAGGCCATCCCCGAAGACGCCCCCGCTGACGCCCACGAGATCGTCGTCTCGACCTGGTGGGACTCCACCCGCGAGCGTGTGGTGATCGAGGTGCGCGACACCGGGCGGGGCATCGCCCGCGAGCTCCTCGGGCGCGTCTTCGACCCCTTCTTCACCACCAAGCCCGTGGGCGAGGGCACCGGGCTCGGCCTCGCGATCTGCCACGGCATCGTGCGCTCGCTCAAGGGCGACATGGAGGTCGAGAGCGAGCCCGGCAAGGGCAGCGCGTTTCGGGTGCTCTTGCCCGCGGCGAAGACGGGCAGTCAGCCGAAGAAGATCTCGACGCCGCCGGTGGGGCCCGCGCGCACGGTGCGGGTCTTGGTGGTCGACGACGAGCCCAACCTCCGCACGAGCCTCGCGCAGATCTTGAGCATCGAGCACGAGGTCGAGGCGCTCGAATCAGCGCGCATGGCGCTCGAAAAGGTGCGCGCGGGCTGCCGCTGGGACGTCGTGCTCTGCGACGTGATGATGCCCGACATGAGCGGCGTCGATCTCTACCGCGCCCTCGAACACGAGGCCCCCGAGCTCTTGCCGCGCACGGTGTTCCTCACGGGGGGCGCCTTCACCCAACGGGCCGCAGAGTTTCTCGCCGCGGTGCCCAACCCAAGACTCGAAAAACCTTTTGAAATCGACGACTTGCGATTGTTGATCCAGAAGGTCTCGCAGCGCGAGCTGAAGCAGTAGACTCGCGCGGCGTCATGCTCACTCCGCTCACCTCGTATCAGAAGAAGCTGATCGCGTTCTTGTCGGTGGCGACCTTCTTCGAGGGGTACGACTTCATCGCCCTCGCGCAGATTCTGCCTCGGCTGCGCGCTGATTTCGGCTTGAACCAGGGCGGCGGCGGCGCGCTGGTGTCGTTCATCAACGTGGGCACGATGCTCGCGGCGGTGCTCGTGCGCCTGGCCGACCGGTGGGGGCGCAAGCAGATCTTGTCGATCACCATCGTGGGCTACACCCTCGCGTCGCTCTTGAGCGCCGCGGCGCCCGAGGTCTACAGCTTCGCCGTCGCGCAGCTGATCGCGCGGGTGTTTCTGATCGGCGAGTGGGCCGTGGCGATGGTCTACGCGGCGGAGGAGTTTCCCGCAGATCGGCGCGGCATGGTGATCGGTGTGATCCAAGCCTGCGCCTCGCTCGGGAGCGTGGTGTGCGCGGGCCTCGTGCCCTTGCTGTTGAAGGCGCCGCTTGGGTGGCGCACGGTCTACGTGGTGGGCGCGCTGCCGCTCGCGCTGATGGCTGTGGCGCGGCGCGGGCTCCGCGAGTCTGAGCGGTTTGAGAAGTCGCGCGCCAACGCACCGGCCCCCGCGGGGCTCTTCACGCTGATGAACGGCCCCTACGGCGCGCGCCTCCTGGTGGTGGCCGCGTGTTGGGCCTCGACCTACCTCTGCACCCAAACCGCCATCACGTTTTGGAAGGAATTCGCCGTCGCCGAGCGCGGCTTCAGCGACAAGGCGGTGGCCGGCGCGCTCACCCTGGCGGCCCTCGGCTCGATGCCCCTGGTGTTCTTCTCGGGGCGCCTGATCGACAAGATGGGCCGCCGCATGGGCGCGGTGCTCATCTTCGTGGCCACCTCGGTGGGCATCGCCCTCGCATACACCCTGCGGGCCCCGTGGGCCCTCACGGCGGCGCTCGCGGTGGGCATCTTCGGCACCAGCGCCGTCTTGCCGGTGCTCAACGCGTTTACAGCTGAGCTCTTCCCGACCGAGGTGCGCAGCGACGCGTTCGCGTGGGCCAACAACATCCTCGGGCGCGTGGGGTACGTGCTCGCGCCTCTGGCCGTCGGCGCGGCCTCTGAGCGCTATGGTTGGGGCCCCTCGGTGGCCTCGACGGCGATCTTTCCGCTGGTGGCCTTGGCGATCATCGTGACCCAACTGCCCGAGACCCGCGGGCGCGAGCTCGAAGACACCGCGCGCCTCGACGCCGCGCCCTGAGCCCTCAGGCCGCGCGTGGCAGCCTGAGGCCCTCGCAGAGCGCCACCATCGACGGCCGCAGCGCCGCCCGCGCCTCGGCCCGCGCCGCCGCCCAAGCGCCCTCGACGGCGCGCCCGTCGGCGTCGCAGCGCACCGCCCCCGACACCGCAGGCTCGGCCTCGGCGAGCATCGCTTCGAGGGCCTCGCGCACCACCTCAGGACGCGCGCCCGCGGCCCATTCGACCAGCGACCACGAGAGCGCGGCGTGTCGGGCCTCGTCGCGGGCCAGCACCGCCAGGGTGTCGCGCACCGCAGGCGCCTCGGCAGACCGCGCCGCGGCCTCGGCGATCATGGCCGAGGCGGCCTCGTCGATGCAGCCGTCGATGATGCAGTCTCGCGCCCACCGCGCCCAATCGACGGGGCCGAGCGGGCCCACCGCGGCCGCGAAGGGCTGGGGCCCCAAGGCGCGCCCGTCGATCGCGTGGGCGAGCGAGAAGAGCCGCGTCGCGTGGTCAACCTCGTCGAGGGCGGCGCGGTGCGTGGCGCTCACCAGCGCCGCCGGCGCGCCCATCGCGAGGAGCTCAAGCGAGAGCCGCGAGAAGGCCGCCACCGAGGCGTGTTCGAGCTGCGCGTCGCGTCGCCACGCGTCGGCCAACGTGTCGTCGCCCGCGAGCGCTTCGCGCGGGGTCAACCAGCCGTCGTTGCGCGCGGTGCCCGCGATCTGGGCCAGACCCTCGCGTCGAAAGGGGCGGCCGTGTCCGCCGCCGAGGCCCGCGATGAGGCTCACAAACGACGAGAAGGCGCTCGACCCGAGCCCGAGGAGGCCCATCACGATGCCCACGATCGCGAGCCCGAAGGGGGCCGACTCGCGGCGCGCGCTCGCGATGGCCATGGCCCCGAGCACCATCGCGGCGAGCGAGGTGAGGAGCCCCGCGAGGCCGAAACCGAGGCCCACCGCGGTGGCCTGCGAGGGCGTCGATTGCAGCTTGATGGCAGCCGAGAACGAGATCAACGGCAGCACGAGCAGACCGAGGAAGCCGAGCAGCAGCGCGAGGCGCGTGCGCTTCACCGTGGGCGAGGGGAGGTTCATCACCCGCGAGGGTCGCACACCGCGCGGCGGCTACGCCCCAGAGATGTCAGAAACATTCTTTGTCGCGCGGCGCCGGGCGCGCCAGCCGCGCAGGTCTTCGAAGAGCGTGTAGAGCACCGGGGTGGCCACCAGGGTCAGCACGAGGCAGAGGGTCTGGCCGCCCATCACGGTGACGGCGATGGTGCGGTTGGTGGCCGAGCCCGCGCCCTTCGAGAGCACCAGGGGCAACATGCCGGCCACAAACGCGAGGGTGGTCATCAAGATGGGCCGCAGCCGCTCGCGGTTGCCCTGGAGCACGGCGTCAAGCTGAGGCACCCCCGCGTCGCGGAGCTGGCGCATGCGCTCGACCTGCAAGATCGAGTTCTTCTTCACGATGCCGAAGAGCACCAGGAGCCCCAAGGCCGAGTACACGTTCAGCGAGTCGCGGGTGAGCAAGAGCGACAAGAGCGCGAAGGGCACCGTAAGCGGCAACGACGCGAGGATGGTCACCGGGTGCAGCCAGCTCTCGAACTGCGCGGCGAGCACCAGGTACATGAACATCAGCGAGAGAAACACCGCGATCATAAAGGCGATGCCGGCCTTCTCGAGCTCCTTCGAGTTGCCCGCGGGCTCGATGGTGTACCCCGGCGCGACCCTGATCTGCTCTGAGAGGCGGCGCATGGTGTCGATCGCTGTCTGCTCTGACGACCCTTGGGCGATGTTGAAGCCGACGGTGATCTGGCGCTGTCGGTTCAGCCGACGGATGGTGCTCGGGCCCTCGCCGCGCTGCACCGTCACGAGCTCGCGCAAGAGCACCGAGCCGCCGCCGAGGTCGCGCACACGGGCCTGCAACACCCGCGCAGGGTCGCGCCGCCAGGCCTCGCCCAAAGCCAGGTGGACGGCGATGGCTTCGCCGCCAATTTCCATTGTGCCTACGCGGGGTTCTGTGCTGAGCGCTTGCACCGTCTCGACCACCGAGGCGACCCGCAGCCCGCGGCCTCCGATGGCCTCGCGGTCGGGCACCAGCGAGAGCTCGGGCATCGGCGGCAGCGCCGTGAGGCTGTGGTCGGTGGTGCCCGCGATGCCGCGAGCCAGGGCCTGGAGGCGCTCGGCGTACCCGCGCACCTCGCTGAGGTTCGGGCCGCGCACGACGAACTGAATCGTCGCCGCGTCGACGCCGCCGCCGCCGAACACGTCGACCGGCGCCACGAAGGCCTCGTAGCCCTCGGGGCGCGCGAGCACCACGCGACGGGCCGCGTCCATGATGTCGTTTTGGGTCTTCGCGCGCGCCGACGGCGGGTGCAAACCCACGTAGATGCTCGCGTCGTGGGGGCCGCGACCCGAGGCGTCTCCGAGGGGCGAGCCCGCGGTGACGACGGTGCGCTCGACGCCTTCGAGCCCGCGGATCGAGCGCGCGAGGCGGTCGGCCACGAGGGTGCTCTGCGCCAACGAAGTGCCCGGCGTAAAGCGCAGCGTGACCTCGAAGCGCGACTCGTCTTCGACGGGCAGAAAGTTCTTATTCACCGCGCCGCCGAGCGGCACGATGGAGAGAAAGGTGAGCCCGAGGGCCACCATCACCACGGCCCGATGGCGCATGGCCCACGCGAGCACTCGCACATACCCGCGCTCGAGCGCCCCGCCCTCGTGGTGGCCCGCGGCCGCCGCGCCGTGCCCCGGGTCGCGCTTCAACCACCGCGCCGAGAGCATGGGCGTGAGCGAGAAGGCCACAAAGAGCGACACCATGATCGCGAACGACATGGTGAGGCCGAACGAGCGAAAGAAGCGCCCCACGATGCCTTGCATGAAGGCCACCGGGAGAAACACCGCCACGAGCGAGAGCGTGGTGGCGAGCACCGCGAGGCCGATCTCGCGGGTCGCTTCGAGCGCCGCAGCGGCCGGGTCGAGGTCGCGCGATTCGAGGTATCGCACGACGTTCTCGAGCACCACGATGGCGTCGTCGATCACGATGCCCACCGAGAGCGTCAAGCCGAGGAGCGTGATGGTGTCGAGGGTCAGGTCGGCGAGCTTGAGCATCGCGAAGGTCGCCACCACCGAGGTCGGGATGGCCAAGGCCGCGATCACCGTCGAGCGCCCGTTGCGCAAGAACAGCAGCACCGCGAGGGCCGCAAAGACGGCCCCCAAGACCAGGTGCTCGACCACCGCGTGGAGCGCGTTGCGGACATACTCGCTCTCGTCGCGCACCACCCGAAGATGAACGCCCTGCGGCAGCGCGGCTTCGATCTCGGGCACCCGCTCGCGCAAGAGGTCGACCACCGCCACGGTGTTGGCGCCCGCGCGCTTGCGGATCGACAACACCACCACGTCGCGGTCGTGGATGCGCGCCGCCGAGCTCGGGTCGGCCACCCCGTCGACGACCGTCGCGAGGTCGTGGACGCGCACCGTGCGATCGCCCCGCCGCGCCACCACCACGTCGCCGAGCGCGCGCACCGTGTCGGCGTGGGCGCGCACCCGCAAGGCCACCGTGCGATCGCCCTGAACGAGCGAGCCCGCCGGGGCCTCGACGCTCTCGCTCGCGAGGGCCGCCATGAGCTCTGAGGCGGTGACGTCGGCGGTCTCCATCCGCGCGAGGTCGGCGATGACCCTGACGCGCCGGGCGCGGTCTCCGAAGAGGGTGACCTCGCCGATGCCGCTGAGCCCTTCGAGGCGCCGTCGCACCACCGTGCGGGCCGTCTCGCTCAGCGCTTCGAGCGAGCTGCCGCCTTCGAGCGAGAGCAGCATGATCGGCGCGTCGTTGGGGCGAAACGCTTCAACCTGCGGCGTGCGCGCGGTGGGCGGCAGCACGTTGAGCACCCGGTTGACCCGGTCTCTGACCTCTTGGGCCGCGAGGTTGACGTCTTTTTCGAGCACGAACTGCGCGAAGACGATGCTCACCCCTTCGCTGGTGATCGAGTCGAGGCGCTCGATGCCCGAGACCGTGTTGACGGCCTCTTCGACGCGGTCGGTGACCTCGCGCTCGATCTGCGAGGGCGACGACCCAGGCACCACCGTCGTCACCGCCACGAAGGGAAACTGAATGTTCGGGAAGCGATCGACCCCCAACCCGCGCACGCTCACCGCGCCCAACACCACCATCGCGAGGGCCAACACCCAGGTGAAGACGGGCCGCCGCACACACGCCTCTGCAAGCTTCTGCATGGTCTCTCTCGCCTCTCGTTCAGCGTGTCGGCGCGCGGCCGAGGAGCCCCGCGGCGTAGCGAAGCCGCAGGGTGCCGAGGGCCGTCTCGACCTCGGCGTCTTGAAGGTCGAGGGCCGCGCGGAGGCGCTGAGAGGCGGCCGCAGAGACCTCCACCGCGGTGGCCGTCCCGGCTGAAAATTCGGCCCGTCGTGCTTGTTCGAGGCGTGTCGCGAGGGCCAACGCTGACTCGGCCTCGCCGCGCCGCGCCTGGGCCACCTCGATCGAGGCCGCCGCCGCGCTGCGCTCTTCGCGAATCGCACGCGCGAGCTCGAGCTGCCGCGCCGCCACCGCCTCGCGGGCCGCGTCGAGACCCCGCGCCGTGGCCCGGCTCTGCATCGCGCCCGTCAACGACCACGAGAGCTGGACGCTCACATCCCAGGTGGCCAGCCAGCGGAGCTCGGTCTGCGCGAAGGCCCGCGGGTTCGGCGCCGCGAGGTCAGCCCCGGCCACCACCGCCAACGATGGGAACAACGCCGCCGCGGCCACCCGAGACTGCGCCTGGAGCTGCCGCGACTCGGCTAAAAGTGCTGCAATTTCAGGTCTTTGCTGAGAGTCTGCGGGCGACCCCAGCGGCTGCGCGTCGCCCGGCGACGGCAGCACCTCAAGGCAGGTCAGGCGCTGCACCCGGAGGCCCGCCGCGGTGGCGCTCCCCGAGGCCGTGAGGCGCTGCCGTCGGAGCGACGACACCTCGACCTCGAGCACCTGGAGCTGCGTCGGCGCCACGATGCCTTGTGCGAGCCGCGCGGCGGCGGCGCGACGCTGCGACTCCATCGCTTCGACGGCCGCGTCGAGGGTCTCTTGGGCGTTGCGCGCCCGACGCCACTCGTGCCAGGCCACCCGGGTCTCGAACTCCACTTGGGCGAGGGCCGCGGTGGCCTCCCAACGGCGCGCCTCTTCGCGCGCACCCGCGGCTTCGGCGGCGTGCCACGCCCGGAGCACGAGGTCGCTGAGCGGCAAGGTGAGCGTCAAGCGCCCCGCAAACTGGTCTAACAGCTGCGGAAAGACCACCGCCTCGCCCGAGCCCATGGGCGCCCCGGGCAAGCTAAAATTCAAGCTCCGAAACGACGCCGGAACGCTCGACAAGCGCGTATACCGCCCGCTCACCGCGAGCTCCGGCGCGAGCCCCCACCGCGCCGCCGTGCGCTCCGCTTGGGCCGCCCGCACCTGCGCCTCGGCCGCCGCGAGCGAGGCGCTGCACCCGAGCGCGGCCCGCGTGGCGGCCTCTTCCGACAGAGCGCTCTGGGCCCACGCCGTCGCAGCCCCTGAGAGCCCCCACGGCGCCCCGAGCCCGAGCCCGAGCGCCCACACCAACCCCCGCGCCCTCACCGATGCACCTGCATGCCATCGGCGAGCCCTTGCGGCTGAAGCGCCACCTGCTCACCCGCCGCGACGCCGCGTTCGAGCCAGGCCCGGCCCTGGTGCCGATCGAGCACCGAGACCACGCGCTCTTCGAAGCGCCCGTTGCGCGGAACAAACACCCGCCACACGCCCGCTCGCTCGATGAGGGCCGAAGCGGGCACCTCCACCCGCGCCTCGCGCCGACCGGTCTCGACCCGAACGACCCCGCGGGTGCCCGGCAACACGCTCGCCCCGGGGGTGTTCTCAAGCCACGCCTCGACCCGCACGGCGCGCCGCTCGGCGTCGACCGCCCGCCCCACCAGCGACACCGTGGCGCCCGTACGGCGCTGCCCCGCGGGGTCGAGCCACACCTCGACCCGCGCCCCCACGGCCACCCGCGAGACCTCGTCAGGAGACAGCCAGAACAGCACCCGCAGCCGCGTCGAGGCCGCGAGCTCGATCACGCCCCGATCGGGCGAGACCCACTGCCCGACCTCGCAGTGCCTGTCGATCACGTCGCCCTCGAAGGGCGCCCGCACGGTCACGTCGGTGAGCCCCTGCCGCGCCTGCTCGACGCTCACCCGCGCCTGCTCGACGCTCGCCACCAAGGCCCGCGCCCCCGCCCGCGCCGCATCGCGTTGGGCCCGCGCCGCATCGCGCGCCTCGCGCAACCGCGAGAGGTCTTGTGCGCTCAGCGCCCCCTCAGGAGCCACCCGTTCGGCGCGGCCCAAGGCGTCTTCGGCTGAGACGAGGGCGCTCTCGGCGGCGCGCACCTCGGGCACCTGGTCGAGGCCGCTCTGCCCGCCCAAACGCGCCCGCGCCGAGGCGAGAGCGGCCTCTGCGGCGGCCACCTGGCGCCGGGGGTCGATGTCGCGCAGCCGTACGAGCACCGCGCCTTCGGCCACATGCTGCCCGCGCTCGACCAGCACCGCCTCGACGCGCCCCATCGCCAAGGGGCTCACCATCACCGAACGCGCGGCCAGCAAGCTCGCGGGCACTTCGAGGGTGACCGGCATTTCGACCCCCGTCGCCGCGCCCAACGCCACCGCCGGCGCCTCGCGAACCGCCTCAGGGGCCGCATCGGGCGCGCCCGAACCGCCGCCCGCGCAACCAAAAGACACAAGCGAAACCATCAGCGAGAGGCGAGCGCCGCCCCTCACCGCGAGACGTCTTTGCATGGTGACCGGATGTCTAGGTCAAGGCGCCGGCAACGTCTCCTTTTCTGACAAAGGTCATGAAGGCCTGCGCAAAAACATATGATTTGTGTCAAGTCGACGCGGCGCCCGATCGGGGTGCGACAAACGTGCGTTGTCGTTGGGGCGGTTTGCACGGGTGCACGCAGTGGTTGCACAAATGAACGCAAATTCTGCCTAAGGGCGCGATGCGCACAGTGTGGTCGCGGCAGCGCGCTGGGCGTGCGAAGAGCCTACAATCCTACGAGCTGGGGGCGCGGTGTCAGCGCCGCTGGGGTTCTCGCGAGGGGTTGGCCCGGTCTACGCATGGCGTGCGCGCATGAGCTTTCAGGCATTGTCTTCGGTGCGGCGCTGGGCTTGGGTCACGGCGTTGGTGGCGGTGATCCCTGCGCTTCAGGGGTGCTCAGACGCGGAGCCGAGCAACAACACGGGTGACGCGGGGCAGGGGGGCGGCGACGCGGGGGCGGTTCCGTTGCTGCGAAACCCGGTGACGCTCGACGACCGTGCGCTGGCCGAGGCGGCCTTGGCGGTGATCCAGAGCCCCACCAGCGACGGGTCGACCTACTGCGGTCAGTGTCACGGCATCACCCGCCAGACCATCCGCCAGTGGCGCGCGCTCAGCGACAACGCCCTCGCGACCTGCCTCTCGCAGAGCAATCAACGCCTTGAGAGCGCGACCGTGGCGCAAGACGTGGTGCGCTGTCTGCGGGGCGGCAACGACACGGGCAACTACGAGCCGTCGCGGCTCGGCATCTACTCGACGGCGGCGAATCTGGCGTGGTTCCGCGCGTTGTATGGGCGGGCCGGGGGGGCCAACACGAGCGCCGCGCACACGGCCCTGGTCAACCGGGTGGTGATGCCGCCGGTGTCGGTCGAGCCGCAGGTCACGCAGGCGCAGTTCGACCTGATGGCCGAGTGGTTCGCCCGGGGCGTGCCGCACCTCGATGAGATCTTGCCCGAAGACCCGCGCCCCGAGACCTGCACCGCGGGCGTCTCGGCCGATGTGGCGGCCCATGTTCGCGCGATGCAGACCCGCAGTTGGGCCACCCTCAACCGCGAGCGCAACCTGCTCATGCACGGGTGCGCCGGGGCGAGCAACACGCTCGGGTGTCTCAGCACCGTGCAGCCCGCGCGCGAGACCGACTTCGGCCGCACCTGGGACGTCGTCGCCAACACCACCCTCCGCGTCCTCTTCACCACCAACTACTCGTCAGCCTACTGGACGCGCAGCTCGGCCGACGGGCGCTTCGTCGCCCACGGCGCGCGCACCTCGGCCCCCGCCGGGCGCTTCATCGACCTCGCGCGCAACACCGTGATCACCGCCGCCGGGCAGTACGACCCGGCCTTCTTCCCCGACAACAGCGGCTTCGTCTTCTTCGATCAAGCGGCCTACGCGTGCGAGCACAGCCTCTTGACCATGACGAACCTCAGCGCCATCACCTTTCAAGAGTCGCAGTGCCGTCGGGCCAACAGCATCGGCCTCTACGAGCACGTCGCCGCCAGCCTCGAAGGCAACGACTACTGGACCATCGACTCGCAGTTCGAGAGCGACGACGGCGGGCACAGCGCGACCCTGCGAAACCCCCGCGCGCCCTTCACCTCGGCCGCCCGCGCGAAGTTCAACCTCATGGGCAACACCGGCTCGGGCTTCACCCAGCGCCAGACCATCAACGTGCCCATGCCCTTCGAGGGCGACGCCACCATGTCACCCTCGGGCCTCCTCGTGGCGACCCGCGTCGCGGGCCCGTCGTCGACGCAGCTCGGATACGTCTTGCGCCGCGTCAACATCACCCAAGAAGGCGGGCAATACAGCATCACCCTGCCCGAAGTCGCGCGCTACTGCATGACCGGCTCGAAGGCCACCTTCTCGTACGATGAGCGCTTCATGGTCTTGCACCACTACATCACCGACGAAGACGCCGCCGAGCTCGGATTCACCGGCGCAGACGACCCCAACTTCGCAGAGTATCGCACCCGCGGCGGCTCGAACGTCTACCTCGTCGACCTCTTGAGCGGTCAACGCACGCGGCTCACCAACATGCGCCCCGGGCAGTACGCCCACTCGCCACACTTTCGCGCCGACGGGTGGCTGTACTTCATGGTGCGCAACGCCGGCACCCGCGTCGAGTACGTCGTCGCGAGCGATGCGCCGCTCCGCCTCGCGATGGCCAACCCGTGAACGCGCGCTGCGGCGTAGCGGGCCTCGCGGCGCTCACGGCCATGTCGCTCGTGGCATGCTCTGACGGCGAAGCGACCCCCCCCGCGCCCGCAGCGTGCCGCGTCAGCCGCGCGGTCTCGGCGGCCACCGTGGCCGATCGACATCTGCTCGGCGCGGCCCAAGGCTACCCCGCCGATCGACAGCTCGCACAAGCCGAAGCGACGCTCCTGGCCTCGCAACGCGCCCGCCGCGCCGCCGCATGGGACGCCGTGCGTCGGGTGGTCGAGCCCGTCGCGGTGCCGGGTCGCGCGGGGCGCCAAGGCACCCTGCCGAGGTTTCGCACCTGGTACGACCGCGAAGACCTCACGCGGGTCTTCCAGGCCCTCTACGAACAGCTCAGCCCCGCGGCACGAAGCGCGCACGCGACCTTCGACGAGGCCCTGCTCGATCAAGCGTTTTCGCGCGAACCGCAGCGCGTCGAAGGCCTCCCCCTGTGGGACGCCGCGCGCTGGCAGCGCTACCTCGACACCTTCGACGACCCGGCCCGATGGGTGGGCCTCGGCGGCATGCGCCGCATGGCCGTGAGCCCCGCCGCGGCCCGTCACCTCGTGCAGAGCTACCCCGCGGTCTTGCGCTGCCTCGCCGAGGGGTCTCCGCCTGCCCTCGCGGGAGCCCCCGAGGCCCCGACCACCCAGCACGAGACGATCACCTTGGCGCCGTGTACGCGGGCGCTGCGCGGCCCCTTCGCGCTCGCCGCGGGGGGCACCCTGGTGAGCGCCGTCGACCCCGCGCCGGGGTTGCGAATGCGCGTCCTCGAAGGGGTGAACGCGGCCCTGGCCTCGACCCGATGCGAGCACCCGTCGCGGTGCGAGCGCACGGGCCCGGGGGTCTTCTGGGTCGAGCTCGAGAGCGCCGACGCGGCGGTGTCGACCCACGCGACGGTGCAGTTTCAGCGCCCCTCAGGGGCCGGGCCTGGGTGCCTGAACGGAGCCTTTCCGCCCGAGGCCGCCACGGTAGCGATCGAGTGGCGCCGGGCCGACGCGGGCGACCCCTTCGTGGCCTACGACACCGACGCCGCCGCCCTCGCACGCCGCCTCGCGCCGAACGCCGACGCGACCTGGGGCGCGGGCGACCGACGGGTGAACCCCGCCGACGGCGACACCCTCACGGTCGAGAACGAAGGCGGCGCTCGCTACCGCCTCGCCGCAATGCACCTCCGCACCCGCGAGCTCTCTCAATGGTTGAACATCACACTCTGGTACTCTGACCGGCCGAACGAAGACTTCGGCGCCGACCGCCCCGCGGCGCTCTCGAGCACCGTGTGGTCGCATTACAAAATGTGCGTCGCGATCGACTATCAAGAGAACGACCCAGAACCCGATGGCGGGTATGACCGCGACCTGCCGAGCCTCGGGGCCGCCCTGCGCGCCGTCAACGAGGGGCGAGGGGCCGCCTCGTGGTGCTCAAACCCCTACATCGACGCGGGCCCGGGGCTCGTGCGCTCGAACTGCGTGGGCTGCCATCAGCACGCCATGACCGGCGTTCGCCCGGGTGACACCGTGGCCGACGCGGTGCTCTACCCCGACCACGGGCGCCAGCGTGTGAGAGACAACAGCCCCGCTGACATGTTCTGGGGGCTCGACGGCGGCGACGATTACGCCACCATCTTCACCGAGACCGTGGCCCACTGGGCCGCCGCGTCGCGCTGAGCCGAGACGCTCAACCCGTAAGGATGTGCAGCGCCTGCAACACTTTGATGAGAATGCCGATCAGCGATTCGCCCGCGATGATGCCCGACGAGACCGGAACGATGTAGTCTTCAGCCACCTTGGGGCGCACACGCTGAAGCACCAGCGCGATCACCGCGCCGATGAACATCGAGAGACAGTTTGAAAAGTTGAGCGTAAACCCGAGGCCCAGGCCCACCGCCGAGGGGATGTACTTTTTATACTGAGGCAGCGCCCGCTCAAGCAGCACGAAGACCACGCCCGCCGTGGCGCCCACCGCGATGAGCGTGCGCGCGCTCGGCGAGAGCTGCTCAAGCCCCCCCGCGAGGACGCGGGCCACCGAGTACCACCCCAAGGCTCCCGGCGCGGGCACGCGGTCGGTGCCGATCACCGTGTGGTCAGGCACCAAGATCCGAAAGGCCCACACCACAAAGGTGCTGCCCGCCAAGACGCCGAAGAACTGCGCCAAAAACTGCTGCCGCGGGCGCGCGCCCAAGAGATAACCGCTCTTGAGGTCGGTCAAGAGGTCGGCCGAGTGAATGGCGACACCCGCCGAGAGGCTCGCGCTCATCAGGTTGATCGGCACGCTGCCGGGCGCCAACACGCCGAAGGTGAGCTGGGTGATTTTGCCGAGCGCGCCGGTGGGGGTGGTGTCGGTCTCGCCCGTCGCCCGGCTCGCCACCACCGCGATGAAGAAGCTCATCGCGATGCAGAGGAGGCTCATCCAGAGCTTCATTCCAAAGAACAACCAGCCGAAGAGGCTCACCAAGGGCGTAAAGGCCAGCATCCCGAAGGCGAACCAGCGCATCGGCACCTCGACGCTGGCCAGCGGGTCGACGCTGTTGCTGCGCGCGCCGATGAGCTTGGCGAGGTCGGCGAAGGCCCGGGCCACCTGGCGCCACGAGAAGGCGAAGGCGAGAAGCCCCGAGGTGAGGAGGAAGGGGCTGCCGAGCCACACCGTCCAGTTGACGATGGCGCGGTATTTCACCTCGGCGATGGCGCCGATGCGAACACCGTACGGCGCAAGGAAGAAGTAGTTCAGGCTCGCCCCGAGCAACATGCTCCACGCAGAGCGCCAGCCCATGATGCCGCCCGCCGCGAGGAGCAAGAGCGAGGTGTCGAAGTTGATGGTCCACCGCGTGGCCGGGATGCCCTGAATCTTCAACCACGGAAAGTCGAGGTGTTCAGGCATGTTAGGGTACGGCAGCCACCGCGCCCGGGCCTCGCGCCACCAGGTGAAGACGGCCCCGACGAGAGCGCTCCAGAGCAGGGCGCGGCCCGCGAGGCGACCGTCGGGCGGCGCGCTCTCATGCGAAGACACCGCAGCGGCGCCCTCATGGGTGTCATGCACGCCGTACTTCTCCATGGCTTCGCGCTTCTGGCGCTCCATGGCCTCGGCCTCTTCGGGGTGAAGGCCCTTCAGCGTCGCCGCGGCAGCGATCCCCGAGGGGAAGGCGAGCCCCTCTTGATTGATCATCTGTCGCTTCATCGGAATGGCCATAAAGACGCCCATCATGGCGACCGAGGTGATCCACAAGAAGATCACGTACCAAGGCGGCGCCATGTGCGTGGCCAGCATCAACGCGGGAATGGCCGCTGCGGTGCCGCCGCCGGTCATGTACCCTGCGGCGCTGGCCACGGATTGCATCGCGTTATTTTCGAGCATCCCGAACTCGTCTTTGACGAGCTTGATCTTCTTGAGCACACCGAAGATCACGTACGCGAGGATGCCCGCGGTGATGGTCACGCCGAAGCTCCACCCGGTCTTCAGCGCGATGTAGAGATTCGACAGCGACATCACGCCGCCGAGGAGCATCCCCGCGATCACCGCCCGGGGCGTCAGCTGCCGCGCGTGGTCTCCTTGGTAAACCTCACGCAACCAGCGAACTTCAGGGTCATTCTTGTCAACCAGTGCCGCGTCATCGGTCGGCTTCTCATGGCTCGGTGCATCCATCGCAGTGCCCGGAGCTTTGCCAGATTCTGCCCCGCATGGATACGGCCACCGCGGCGAGAACGCGCGTCGGGCGGGGTGGCGTCGCGAGGGCCTCGCCGCCTCGCGGAGGGCTCACCCGGGTCGGCGCGGCCTCAAAGGGTCACCGACGAAGGGGCCCGCTCGGGTCACGCACCGACGACACGCAGCGTTCTGTCGCGCGGCGCTGGTGTGTTCAGCGCGGATGTGTTCAGCGCGCTCACGCGAACACATCGCCGAGGGTCTTCGCCCCGAGGGCCTGGTCGAACCAGCGGTCGAGCGTTGTCGCGTCTTCACACGCCGCGATCAAGGCGCGGCCTTCGTCGGTCAACGAGAGACCTCGACGGTCGAGAAGGCGAAGCAAACCCTCACGCTTACCCTCCAGCCTCCCTTTTTGCCGACCTTCCAGCTCGCCCTGTTGCCTGCCCTCCTGCCTGGCCACGGTGAGCGCCCCGCGCGCGTCTTGCTCTGCCATCTTGGCGCGCTCGTACACTTCCCACTCTTCTGCTGAGAAGGTTGTGGTACGCGCGATCTCGAGCGCATCACGAAAGGGCGCCTCTGCAAGCGGAGGCGGAACCACATTGAGGTTCTTCGCCTCTCGAAAGAAGTAAGCCCACCGATCGACCACGGTCTCGGGCGCATCGCCCGCTTCATACTTCGGCAATTCGAGGAAGGCATACTGAACCTGCGGCAGGCCCTTCTGA